>CAWBRL010000025.1:0-68957 GCA_963791165.1 uncultured Alphaproteobacteria bacterium
GTGGCCGGCGAATGGGATGGCGATCCCGATGAGTTCTTCAATGCGGTGGTAGCGGACGCCAGAGCCGGCAAGACCGTGACCAAGACGTTGGATCGCAGCGGGCGTTCGCTCCGCGTGGTCGATCAGCCCATGAAGGGCGGCGGATGGGTTGCCACATTCGAGGACATCACCGAACGGCAGGCGGCCCAGGAACAGATCTCGCACATGGCGCGCCATGACGCGCTGACCAATCTGCCGAACCGGACGCTGTTCCGCGAACAGCTCGAAAAGTCCTTGCGGCTCGTACGGCGCAACGATCAGGTCGCGGTGCTCTGTCTCGACCTCGACCACTTCAAGGGCATCAACGATTCGCTGGGCCATCCGGTCGGCGATGTGCTGCTGAAGGAGGTCGCCCGGCGTCTCGGCGGGTGTGTCACCGAGAATGACACGGTCGCGAGGCTGGGCGGCGACGAATTCGCCATCGTGCAATTCTGCCGCGATTGCGAGCCGTCTGCCGTCGCCATGCTCGCGAGCCAGGTGGTCGAGAGGGTCTCCGCGCCCTACGAGATCGCCGGTCATCAGCTCGTCATCGGCGTCAGCATCGGCATTTCGCTGGCGCCCGAAGACGGCAAGAACCCGGACGAACTCTTGAAGAAGGCCGATCTCGCGCTCTACCGCGCCAAGGAAGACGGCCGCGGCACCTACCGCTTCTTCGAAACGGGCATGGACGCGCGCGCGCAGGCGCGGCGGCTGCTGGAACTCGACTTGCGCGCGGCGCTGCAGCGCGGGGAATTCGAGGTCTATTATCAGCCTATCCGTGACGTCGCCAGGGATGAGGTCGTCGCCTTCGAAGCGCTGGTACGCTGGAATCATTCGCTGCGCGGCATGATCTCCCCGGTCAATTTCATCCCGCTGGCGGAAGAAACCGGCCTGATCGTTCCGCTCGGCGAGTGGGTGTTGCGCCAGGCCTGCATGGACGCGGCCGGCTGGTCGAGGGATGTCGGTGTTGCCGTCAACCTGTCGCCGGTGCAGTTCAAAAATCCCAGCCTGGTATCGACCGTGAAGGAGGCGCTCAACGCCTCCGGCCTTCCGGCACAACGGCTCGAGCTGGAGATAACGGAATCGGTGCTGCTGCAGAACAGCGAGGCAACGCTGGCGGTTCTGCACGAACTCCGCGGCTTTGGCGTCAGGATCTCGCTCGACGACTTCGGAACGGGATATTCTTCGCTTAGCTACCTGCGCAGCTTTCCGTTCGACAAGATCAAGATCGACCGTTCGTTCGTGAGCGAACTGGCGACGCGCGACGATTCGATGGCGATCGTCCGCGCCGTGACCGGCCTCGGCAAGAGCCTCGGCATCGTCACCACCGCCGAAGGTGTCGAGACCGATGCGCAATTCGAGCTGTTGCGCCGGGAGGGTTGCACGCAGGCGCAAGGCTATCTGTTCAGCCGCCCGCGTCCCGCCGCCGAGGTGGAGAACATGCTGACGCAGCCGCGGCAGCGCATGATCGCTTAGGGCGTTATGGCGTCACGCTTTGCGCAGCGCGAAATGCGCGCCGCAGAACGCCATGGCGGCGCCGAGGCACAAGGCTGCAAGGCCCGCCAGCACGCCTGAAACGGTGGGGAGGGGGCTCGGCGCCGAGGCCGCCTGTCCCGCGCCGGCCAGAATCAGCACGCCGACGGCGATCAGGAACTGCCGCATGCGCAACGGAATCTGGCCCGAGACCGCGCTGTCCATCAGATTGGCGGTGAAATAGCCGCCGGAAAAGCCGACGGTCGCGATCAGCCACCACGCAATCGCAGCACCCGCCGGCATGAACTCGCGAATATCGGATCGCCACAGGCCGCCGAGATCCAGGCCATAACGCGCGCCCAGCATGTGAACGGCGAGCGCCAGCAGCACCCCTGAAACAATCGCGCCGGCAAGGATCAGGCGGCGTGGAAAATAGGTCGTCTCGGACATGCCCCGCTTGTAAGGTAAAGCCGGCGCGCTGCGCAAGCAGGCGGCCTCAACCGACACCGGGATTTTTTTAAGTTGCCGACATTGCTTCCGAACCGGCCGAGCACGGAAGGCGAGGGGGCGTCGCCCGTGACCCGCTACACCTACAAGGCGTCGCTGATCGGATCGGCGCATCAATTCGATTTGACGGAGGCCGGATTGTCGTGGCGCATCGGCAGCCGTTCCGGCGTGTGGCCCTATGCCGATATCGCTTCGGTGCGTCTGTCCTATCGGCCGATGACGATGCAGGCGCGTCGTTTTCGTGCCGACATCGAAAAGGCCGGCGGCGGGCGCATCGCCATTCATTCGACGACCTGGCAGACGGTCTCATTGATGGCGCCGCAGGATCAGGGCTACCGCGCGCTTCATCACCGAACTGCATCGAAGGATGAAGGCGGCAGGCAGCAAGGCTGCGTTGATCGGCGGCATCGGTCCTGCGGCCTATGCCGCGGCGGTGACGATGGTGGCCTTGCTGGCGATTGCGATGACAGGACTTCTGGTGCGGGCACTGGCGACGTTCGAATTCACCGGCGCATTGTTTCTCGTCGCCATGGCCGTCTGGTTCGTCTGGACGATCGGCGGCTTCATCAAACGCAACCGGCCGCGCAGCTACTCTTTCGATCAGCTTCCCGAGGCGCTGCTGCCATAGGCACTTTCGCAATCAAGCGAAATGAAATGTGACTTCGCGAAATCCGCGGCCGGCGGCATCGTCACGGCCGAATGTCCCCGACGAATCGCCGCGACGGATCGAAGCACATGCGATTGCCGACCGAGGCCGAGATTGCCGAGATCAATGCGCGGCACCTGATCGAAACGCCGTTGCGGCCGGCCGATCTGCTGTTCGTGTTCGGCACGCGCGCGGATGTCTCCGAGCGGGTCGACGAAGCCTGCCGGCTGTGGCGCGAGGGGTATTTCCGCCGGGCGATCGTGAGCGGGGGGATCACGCCGGGATCGGAGCTTTCGGAATGCGCGATCATTGCGGACGCGATGGTCGCGCGCGGCGTTCCGTCCAATATCATCCTGAGGGAAGAGCGGGCGATGAATACCGGCGAGAATGTCACCTTCTCGCTGCCGATCATCGATGCCGCGCTGGGGCTCGCCAACATCCGCAGCGTGATCTGCCTCGGCAATAGCTGGACCGCGCGCCGTTATCCGATGACGCTGCACCGTCACTGGCCGGAGGTGGAGAAGATGCTGGTCATGGTGGACAGTTTCAAAACGCCGCGGGCACTCTGGCACACCGACGCCGAATTCAGCCGCCGCATGCTTATTGAGTGGGACAAGATCGAGCCCTACAAGGCAAACGGCTTCATCGCGGAGTGGCCGGCGGGCCAGACGCGCGATCGATAGTTCTATTCGGTGGTGTCGAGATCTTCCTTCGCGGTCAGCATTCCCGCAAGCGTACGCAGCGCGAAATCGAGTTGTTCGGTGGTCGGTGCGGCGAGTGCCAGGCGGACGGCGTTGGGGGCATGCCCGGGAGCCACGGCAAAGGTGGTCGACGGCGTCAGCGCGATGTCGCGGCGCGCCGCGGCGGCAACGAACGTCTGCGAGCGCCAGTGCGGCGGCAGGGTCAGCCAGAGATGGTAGGATTTGGGGTTCGCCTGGATCTCGAAGCCGGCAAAGTGTTTCGCTGCCATCTGCTGTCGGCGCGCGGCATCGATCCGCTTCAGGCGTGACAGTTCGGCGACGGTGCCGTCCGCCATCAGCCGTTGGCCGGCAGCAAACGCAAATCCTGCGGCGGTCCAGCCGCCCGAGCGAACCGCGGCCATGATGCGCTCGCGCAGGCGCGGCGGCGAAACGATGAAGCCGAGCGCGAGGCCGGGCGCCACCTTCTTCGACAGGCTGTCGAGTACGATGCAATGGTCGGGCGCGAGCGCGGCCATCGGCGTTCCCTCGTCAAGAAAGCCGTACACTGTATCCTCGATCACGATGAGGCCGAGCTTCTCGACGACGCGCAGGAGATCGGCGCGGCGCGAGGCCGGCATCGTCATGCCCAGCGGATTTTGAATCGTCGGCTGAATGTACAGCGCCGTCAGATGCGCTTCGCGGTGGGCCTTTTGCACCGCGTCCGGACGAACGCCGTCTTCGTCCATCGCAAGCGGCACCAGCGTGACGCCGAGCCTTGCGGCGATGTCCTTGATGAAGGGATAGGTCAGTGCCTCGACGCCGCAGCGGCCGCCGCTCGGCACCACCGCCGCAAGCGCGGCGGCAATGCACTGCCTTCCGTTCGCGGTGAAGACGAACTGGTCCGCAGCCGGTGACCAGTCCTCGCGCGCCAGAAACTCCGCCGTAACGGTGCGTGCCGCCTGGGTGCCGATGGTGGACGAGTGTCGCAACGCGAGATCGAGCACGTCGGGCCGTTCCAGCCCTTCCAGGCTTCGGGCGATCATCGCCGATTGCGTCGGCAGAATGGGATAATTGACTTCGAGATCGATGCGCGCGCCGCGCGGCTCCATCGGCATCGCGACCCCGCGCCGCGTTTCGCCTGACACGAACGTGCCGCGTCCGACTTCGCCGACCACGAGGCCCCGGCGCAGCAGCTCGGTGTAGACCCGGCTCGCGGTCGAGACCGCGATCTTGCGCTGATAGGCAAAACTGCGTTGCGGCGGCAGCCGATCGCCGGGCTTGAGCGCGCCGTTGGCGATCTCGGAGGCGACGGTATCGGCAAGCTTCAGATATTCGAACTTGGACATTATTGCACCGAGAGCAATGTTTTACTTGCACCGAGGAGTGTATCGGATCATTTTGAACCCATCAAGCCTGAGATTGCACTGAGAGGGGTGCAAGCAATCAGAACGCAATATGTGCAGCCGCTGTAGCGGCGGTTGCGCCGGCGGCATCGCTTTGCCGTACGGAAGCCAACAGGAGAAGAACGATGACGATGACCACCATTTCCTCGACAGCAGGCCAGCCTGCTTCCCGAAACCTGCCGGCCGGACTTTTCCGCGTCCTCGGCAGCCTGGTGAACGGCATCGTGACCTATTTCGCGCACCGCGAGGCCATCAAAACGCTGAGCGAGCTGGACGATCGTGCGCTCCGCGACATCGGCATCGAGCGCAGCCGAATCGAATCCGCCGTTCATGGCATCGTCGATCCGGAGTTCGGGCGCATCAGGTGAAGCGTCCGGCGCCCGCCATGGTATTTTCGCGCAAAAGGCTGCCCCGGATTTGATCCGGGGCGGATGCGCTCACCAGATCGTCAGTGCCGCACCACCAGCACCGAGCATTTGGCATAGCGCACCACATGCCCGGCGTTGGAGCCGAGGAAATAGGTCCGCATCGCCGGCCGGTGCGAGGTCATCACGATCAGGTCGGCCTTGATCGCCGCGGCCTCTTCGAGGATTTCGTGATAGATGCCGCCCTGCCGCACCGCGGTGGAAATGCGCGATGCCGCGATGCCGGATTCGCGCGCCACGATCGCGAGCGCTTCCTGCGAGGTCGCCCGTTGCAGGGCGTCGAAATCGGCCGGCACATATTCGGCCAGCATCACCGGCGTCATCGGCATCACATTGAGCAGGCGCACCGAGCCGTCCCAGGTTTGCGACAGCGTCGCCGCGGTTGCGATCGCGGGCTTGGTCAGGTCGGTATCGGTCAGATCGATCGGCACGAGAATCGACTTGAACATCTGCGCCTCCTGCCGAAGACCTATTCGGCTGACGGTTGAGAACAGGGCTCCAGCCTTTGTTTTGCCGCGCTTTCCGGGCGCGACCCTATCTCCGAAGCGGTTGTCGCTGCAGCTTAACATGAAGAAGCCGCGCTGCCGCCGGTCTCAATCGTCCGAGGTCTGCTTCAGCAATTTCGGGCTGGTGAATCGCACGAGCTTGCCGCGGCGGAACGCCACCTCGCTCCAGTCGTCGATCGCAAAGTCGAGGATGGCGAGGCCTGAGGTCGGCAGGTTGTCCTCGAGCGCCTTCTTCGCCGACGCGTCGCCGCTGCCGGTGAGCATCAGCGCCAGTTCATGCATGCCGGGATTGTGGCCGATCAGCATCAGGCGCGCGGGATCGCCGACCTCGGCCATGCGGATGATCTGCAGGAGCCGCGCAGGATCGGCGCCGTAGAGTTCGTCGAGCAGTTCGACATGCGGCTGCTGAGCCGGTTCCCGCTGCGCATCCTTCATCGCCTCACGCGCGATTTCCCAGGTCTGGTGCGCCCGCACCGCCGTTGACACCAGAACGGCATCGGGAACGGGCAGATGTCGGCCGATCCAGCCGCCGATGGCGGCGGCGTCCAGCCGGCCACGGTCGTCGAGACGGCGGTCCTGGTCGTGGCCCGAAGGCGCGTCGTGTTCGGTCTTGGCGTGGCGCAGCAACATCAAACGGCGCATGGGCGCAATCTCGATTCGGTCGCAGTTTGGATTAATCTACAAGCTCATGGCGGGGACAAGGTGACAAGCACCGCAGCGGTCCGTAAGAAAACGACATGGCTGAGACTTTCACAAGTGCGATCAACGGCCCCGACGGCGACGCGTCCTTTCGTTCGCGTCTTTCCTTCGATCTCGACGTGGATATCTGCGTGGTCGGGGCGGGGCTTGCCGGTCTCACGGTGGCGCTGGAGGCTGCGCGCCTCGGCGCCAGCGTTGCGGTGCTTGAGGGCCGGCACGTCGGCTGGAACGCGTCAGGCCATCAACTTGGCACGGTTATGCCGGGTTATGGCCTTCCGATCGGCGAATTGATCGAGCGCGTCGGCCTCGACGATGCGCGCGAACTGTGGGCGCTGTCGAAGCTGGGCGCCGACTACGTTCGTGCCGCCGCCACCGAGGAAGCCATGCCAGGCATTGCGCTCAGTGAGGGCGTGCTGGAAGTTTCCAATGTCGACGCCGGCGAAACGCTGATCAGCCGCCTGCAGACGCTGAGCGAGGATTTCGAGACCGAAGTCGAGGGATGGCAGGTCGATCGCGTGCGCGATCAACTCGGTACCGGGCGGTATTTCCACGGCATCCATTACCCGCGCGCGTTCCAGGTCGACGGCCGGAAATACATCCACGGCCTCGCCGCGCAGGCAAGGCGGGCAGGGGCGCGCATCTTCGAGGACACTCCCGTCGTCAGCATCGATTCCTCGGGCATTCGCAAGCGCATCGTGACGCCGTCGGCACGGCTGCGCGCTTCCCATATCGTGCTGGCCGGCAACGTTCATCTCGGCGCGCCGTTGCGGCGTCTGTCCGAGACGCTGCTGCCGGTCTGGCGCTATGCCGCCGTCACCGAGCCGCTCGGCGAGCGGCTTGGCGAGATCATTGCCTTCCGCGGCTCGGTGGCCGACAGCGACGGCATCGACCATTTCCGGATCGTGGACGGCGATCGGCTGATGTGGGCGAGCCCGGAGACCACCTGGGACGCGCGGCCGAGCCGCTTCGGCACGGCTATTGCGCGCCGCATCGCGGCCATCTACCCCGGGCTCGGCAAGGTCGCTATTGCGGAGGTGTTCGGCGGCGCGGTCGGGGTGACCGTGCACGGCATGCCGCAGATCGGGCAGCTGCGCAAAGGTCTGTGGGTCGCGAGCGGTTTCGGCCGTCAGGGGCTGAACACGTCGGCGATGGCGGGGCAATTGATCGCGCGCAGCATTATCTGGGGTGACGACCGCTGGCGGCTGTTTTCACCGTTCGAACTGGTCTGGGCCGGAGGCGCAACCGGCCGGGTCGCTGGACACGTGATCGGCATGTGGGGCCGGGGCAGTTCCGCCGCGGCGGGCGCGCTGGCCCGTTACCGCGAAGGGGCGCGGTCGCGGGAACGTGTCCGCGAGGCGCGATTGGCGGAAGCCAACCGGCAGGCCGGCGCCAGAGCCCCGCGTCAGCCGCCAGGCGGGCCACGTCCAGTGCGCCCGCAGCCATCGCGGCCGGTGGCGGCGCCGGAAAGTGCGCCGGCCGCGGTTCCCTCGCAGGAAAGTGAGAAAATTCGGGACGGATCCGTGTAACTTCGGTTCCCGTCGCCCGTATTTGATGGCGAACCGTTACACCCGCCACCGCACGGAGACTTCCATGATCGACCGCCGTATCCTGCTCGCATCTGTCGCCGGCCTGTTTGGCCTTGTTGCGTTCCGCTGGCTGCGTACGACGCCGGCGCAGGCCGCCGAAAAATTCGAGGTCGAAAAAACCGACGCCGAATGGCGCGCGCAACTCACGCCGCAGCAATATGAAATCCTGCGCAAGCAGGGCACCGAGCGGCCGGGTTCGAGCCCGCTGCTAAAGGAAAAGCGCAAGGGCATCTTCGCCTGCGCCGGCTGCGACCTGCCGCTGTTCTCCTCGGATACCAAGTACGAGAGCGGCACCGGCTGGCCGAGCTTCTGGAAACCGATCGACAATGCCATCGGCGAAACCAAGGACACGACGTTCGGGATGACGCGCACCGAAGTCCACTGCCGGCGCTGCGGCGGACATATGGGCCACGTCTTCGACGACGGACCGAAGCCGACCGGCCTTCGCTATTGCATCGACGGGTTCGGGCTGGTGTTTCATCCGTCGGGTCCGTCGGCTTCTTAGGGCTTGCCCCCGGCAATTATTGCCCGCTCCCGGCAAATGTGCCCCGGTCCCGCGACCGGGGCTTTTTGTTTAAGTTATTGATTCATCGATATTTTATAGTTTGGCACGGCGCTTGCGACATCTTCTCCCGACGCGGCCAAAAGCTCTGGAAATTTCCTGAGACCGGCGAGCCGCCCGGATCGAATTTGGAGAAAATGTCATGGGTATCTTCGGCGCTCTTACGACCGCGGTCGGCGGCCTTCGCGCCAACTCCTACGCGCTGGAAAACGTCTCGGGCAACATCGCCAACTCGCAGACCACGGCGTTCAAGCGCGTCGACACCTCCTTCCTCGATCTGATTCCGCAGACCTCAGCGACCGCGCAACTCGCGGGCGGCGTCACCACGCAATCCCGCTCCACCAACTCGGTGCAGGGCGACGTGCAGACGGCCTCGGTTGCGACCTTCATGGCGATCAACGGCAACGGTTTCTTCGCGGTGCAAAAGCCCGGCAACTTCACCGACGGCACGCCGGTGTTCGACGGCGTCGACCGTTATACCCGCCGCGGCGACTTCCAGATCGACAAGAGCGGCTATCTCGTCAACGGCGCCGGCTATTATCTGCAGGGCGTGCCGATCGATCCGACCACCGGCAACCCTTCCGGCAGTTCGCCGCAGGTCCTCAGATTCCAGAATGACTTCCTGCCGGCGCAGGAAACCACCCGCATCGACTATCGCGCCAACCTCGCCAGCTATCCGCTGACGACCAAGCATGACGTTTCCGTTCCCGGATCGGAATTGATCGCGCCTGGATCATACAGCGTCGGACGTAATCCGCTGGCGCTCGGGACGCCTGCGGCGCCCTATACGGACGCCTCCAGAAGCGGCACCACGCAGAGCAACAAAGCGACGCCGTCGGTGGCCAATACCGGCGCGACGCTGCTCTCTGGCCTTGCGGGTTCCGATTCGATTTCGGCCAACTTTAGCGCTGGCTCTGTCGGCCCGCCCGCCGTGGCCGCCGATACGATCACGGTCAACGGCACCGTCATCACCTTCGTGGCATCGGGCGCCACGGGCAACCAGCTCAATGTCACCGACAGTATCTCGACGTTGCTTGCGAAGATCGACTCGATCACGCTAACGTCGGTCCCGTCCACGATCTCCGGTGGTTCAATCACTCTGCATTCCGGCACGGCCGCCAATCTGTCGGTCTCAAGTAGCAACACCGCGGCGTTCGCCGCGCTCGGCTTCACCGGCACCGTGACGGCGACGCGCGGCGGAGGCGGCGGCGTCGGTACCGGCCAGGTCATCGGCAGCGACACCTCGACATTTCTGAACGAGTTGGTGGCGGGCGGTGCGGTCACGACCTACGACGTGTCGGGTGCGCCGGTGAACCTGCAGTTCCGCTGGGCCAAGACCGACAGCACCACGCTCGGCCCCGGCCATACCGATACCTGGAACCTGTTCTATCAGACCAATCCCAATGCAACCGGCATCCAGGTCGCGTGGCAGAACGTCAACACCAACTTCACTTTCTCGGCCTCAGGCCAGATGTCGCCGGCGGTACCGAACATCACGCTCGCCAATGCGGTCGTCAACGGTGTGGCGCTGGGTAGCCCCGTCATCAACTTCGGCACCGGCGGCGTCACCCAGTTCGCGGACGCCAACGGCAACGTTCAGGTCAACCAGATCCAGCAGGACGGTTTCCCGGCCGGCCAGTTGCAGTCCGTCGGCGTCGGCACCAACGGCCGCATCGTCGGCAACTATTCCAACGGCCGCAACCTGGACCTTGCCGAAATTTCGGTAGCGACCTTCAACGGCACCAACTTCCTCAAGCGCGTCAACGGCGGCGCGTTCGAGATAACCGACGCATCCGGCCAGGCGCTGTATGGAAAGGCCGGAACCATCGTCGGCTCGTCGCTGGAAGGATCCAACACCGATATCGCCGACGAGTTCACCAAGCTGATCGTCACCCAGCAGGCTTACTCGGCGAACACCAAGGTCATTACCACCTCCAACACGATGGTGCAGGATCTCCTGAACGTGCTGCGCTGATCTGCGACCGCGATATTCGCGATGCGATTTGAGATGGACAATTAGTCATGGGTTTGAGCCAAGCTCTCTCGACCGCGATGTCAGGCCTGCGCGCAACGCAAGCCGCGATCTCGCTGGTCGGATCGAACGTCGCCAACGCGGAAACGCCGGGCTACGTCAGGAAGACGGTGATCCAGGTCGCCGGCACGAACGGCGACTACGGTTCGAGCGTTCTCCTCAACGGTGTCGACCGGCAGCTCGATCAGTATTTGCAGACGCAACTGCGCACGGAAACCTCCGGCGCGGCCTATGCCGATATCCGCGCGACCTTTCTCGCCAATCTGCAGAATGTTTACGGAAATCCGGCTGAAACCGGCACCATCGAGGATTCGTTCAACAAGCTCCTGACCGCCTTCCAGGGACTGTCGACCAGCCCGGACTCGCAGTCGGCGCGGATCAGTGCCGTGGCCGCGGCGCAGACGATGGCGCAGACGCTCAACGCGACGACCCAAGGCATTCAGAACCTTCGCGCCAACGCCGAGATGGGGATCAACGATTCCATCGTCACGGCGAACAACGCGATGGCCCAGATCGCGTTCATCAACAACCAGCTCCAGAACAACGGCAAGACCGACGCGGCGACGGCGTCGCTGCTGGATCAGCGCGATCAGTACATCACCCAGCTGTCGGCACTGGTGGACATCAGGACCGTCGTCAACGATCTCAACCAGGTGACGGTGTTCACGAACTCCGGCGTGCAACTCGTTGGCACCGAGGCAGCGCAACTGAGCTTCAATCCGCAGGGCACGATAACGCCCAATACCCTGTACAATCCCACCGATCCGACCAAGAGCAACGTCGGCACCATCACCATCAATTTTCCGCATGGTGGCAGCTACGATCTGGTATCCACCAACTCGGTTCGCTCAGGCAAGATCGCCGCCTATCTGGAATTGCGCGACAACACGCTGGTAAAGGCGCAGGCGCAGGTCGACCAGTTCGCGGCTTCGATGGCGAGCGCGCTGTCGGACAAGACGACGGCCGGCACTGCTGCTCCCGCGTCGGGAACACAGGCCGGCTATGACCTCGATCTCGCGGGATTGCAGTCCGGCAACGTCATTCACGTCACCTACAAGGACAACACCACCGGCGTCACGCACAATCTCTCGATCGTGCGCGTCGACGATCCGAGCGTGCTGCCGCTGAGCAATACAACGACGCTCGATCCGAATGACGAGGTTCTCGGCATAAACTTCGCCGGCGGTATGGGCTCGGTGGTTTCCCAACTCAACGCTGCGCTGGGAACGTCCGCCAATCTTCAGTTTTCGAATCCGTCCGGTTCGACGCTGCGCGTTCTGGACGACGGCGCGCCGAACCGCTCGGACGTTCTCGCGGCGTCGGTCACCACGACGATGTCGTCACTGACCAGCGGCAATCCGCAGCTGCCGTTGTTCACCGACAATGGCGGGCTTTTTTCCGGTGCGATCACCGCCAACGGGTCGCAGCAGATAGGTCTCGCCGGGCGCATCAGCGTCAATCTCGGACTGCTCGGCGATCCCTCGCGCGCCATCGTGTTCTCCACCAGCCCGTTGACGGCCGCCGGCGACACCACGCGCTCCGACTTCGTCCTTACGCAGCTGCAGACGGGCAATTATCGCTACTCGCCGCAAACCGGCATTGGCACCACGGGCGCTCCGTTTACCGGCACGCTGACCAATTTTGCCAAGCAATTCATCAGCCAGCAGGGCGAAGCGGCGACCGCGGCCAAGCAACTCGCCGACGGCCAGTCCGTGGTGCTGAACACCTTGCAGAAAAAAGTGACGGACGCCTCCGGCGTCAATATCGACGACGAGATGGCGCATCTGCTCGCGCTGCAGAATGCCTACTCCGCCAACGCGCGCGTGATGTCGTCCATCAAGCAGATGTACGACACGCTGATCAACGCCATGTGAGGGTTTCATGTCTATCGACGGCGTTAACGGCAGGACGTCCTACATCGGGACGTCGATCATAAACCTGAGGAATCAGCTCAATGATCTGACGCAGCAACTTGCAAGCGGCAGGGTCTCGACGACTTACGCCGGGCAGGGGGCCAATCGCGGTTTCGCGCTCAGCCTGCGCGCCCAGGTCAGCAGCATCGACGCCTTCAAGGACACCGCAACCAACGTCAATACGCGGCTCAGCGTCGTCAACCTTGCGCTGCAGGGAATGTCCGACATCGGAAAGTCGGTCAAAAGCGCGGCCGGGACGTCAACCATCGTGCTCAACGACAAGGGGCAAACCTCCGGCCAGATCACGGCGATGGCCGCGTTCTCGAACGCGGTCTCACTGCTCAACAGCCAGTCCGGTGACCGCTTTCTGTTTTCCGGCCGCACCACCGATATGGCTGCGACGGTGCCGGCCGATGTCATGCTCAACGGTACCGGAACGCAGGCCGGGCTGACGCAATTGATCAACGAGCGGCTTCAGGCGGACCAGGGCGTCGCCAACATGGCGCATCTGGCCGTTTCGTCGCCGCCGCTCACGACGACCGTGACCAGTCTTGCCGAGGACGGTTCGTCGTTCGGGCTGAAGCTGGGCGCGGTGACTTCGTCGCTGACCGGCGCGACCGTGACGCAGCCGGCCGGCGCGCCGCCCGCGCTCACCGTCGATCTCGGCGCCGTCAATCCGAACGATGGCGACAAGATCACCTTCAACTTCAATCTGCCCGATGGCACCACCGAGCAGATCGCGCTGACGGCGACAACGAAAAATCCGCCGCCCGCCGGCTCTTTCCTGATCGGCGTCGACACTGTCGCGACGACTGCGAACCTGCAGGCTACGTTGACGTCTTCGATCAAGACGCTGAGCGATACTGCGCTGGTCGCCGCGTCGGCCATCACGGCGTCCGACAACTTCTTCAACCCGTCGGCAACGATTACCGGCAGTCCGGTGAACAACCAGGACACGGTGCCGGCGCCGATCACCGGCGCCACGCTGCTTTCCGGCACCGCGCCGACGGATTCGCTGGCCGCGAGCTTTGCGGCGGGCGATACCATCACGGTCAACGGCACACCGATCACGTTCGTGGCATCCGGTGCGACCGGCAACCAGCTCAACGTCACCGACAGCGTTCAGGCCCTGCTGGCGAAGATCAATTCGATCTCCGGAACCGGTACGCCGTCGACGGTGACGGGTGGGGCGATCGCGCTGCACGGTGGCGACGGCGCGAGCCTGACGGTTTCCAGTTCGAACGCTGCGGCATTCGCCGCGCTCGGCTTCAGCGGAGCGGCGAGTGCGAACCCGGCGCCCCTGCGCGTCGACGGTCCGCCGTTTGCCACCGCCACCAACCTGATCGGCGGCACGTCCGCCAACACCGTCTCGTGGTACACCGGTGAAGTCGGAACGGATTCGGCGCGCGGCACTGCGATCGCACGCGTCGATCAGTCCGTCACGGTGCAGTACGGCGCGCGTGCCAACGAACAGGCATTGCGGTACCAGTTGCAGAATATCGCCGTGTATGCTGCGGTCACCACCAATGCGAGTAACCCCAATTCGAAGGCGCAGGTGAACGCGCTGCAGCAGCGCATTTCGGCAAACCTTGCGCCGCAGAGCGGGCAGCAATCGATCCAGGACATGCAAGCGGAATTTGCCGGCGCGCAAACCGCGATCAAGGCGTCGAGCGATCGGCAGACCCAGCTCAAGGGAATGGCCCAGACCATGCTCGACCAGATCGAGGGCATCAACCAGGACGAGGTGGCGACCAAGATCCTGGCGCTGCAGACCAGTCTGCAGGCTTCGTATCAGACCACGTCGATGCTCTACCAGACCACGCTGACCAAGTACCTGCCGATCTAGCGCATTATCGGTTCTGATTGCATCAGAACCGAAGCTCGAGATTCTTGTTTTGACGCGTTTTCTTCACGCGAACCGACATCCACTTCGCTCGAAAACGCTATAGTTGGCAAGCTTGCGAATTTGTCGGCACGCAAAAAAGGCCTCCTTGCGGAGGCCTTTTGATTTGGCGCGGTCGCGATGGTCATGCGGACTTGCGGTCGGGCTCGCTCGATGTTTGCAGCTTTCGGGCACTTTCGAGAATCTGCTCCTCATGGCCGATCAGTTTCTTGGATTCCTTCAGCGCGTGATAGAGATCGCCGTTCAGGATGTAGTTGTTGATGCCTTCGATGAAGGGCCATGCGCTTGGCATCGCGGTCAGGATGTCGCGGACAAGGCTGAAATAGGTTGGGTGGTGGGCCATCGGGTCCGGCGACAGATACATGAGTTGTACGGCGAGATAGACCAGCTTGGCCGGGGTGTCGGCGATCTCGGGCGTGAGGATGTCTTTCTCGCGCAGGATCGGAATCCGGTCGCCGTCGATCAGCAGCCTGGCGCGCTGATCGGTATTGGTGACGACGCAGGCACCGATGATGATTCGCTCGTGCGGTTTGAGCTCGACTTTCAGGGCCATGCCTGTTCTCCGTTTGACGAATTTTCGGTGTCGGTGCCCGCCGGCAGATTCGCATCCTTTCTCATGATAGTTAACCAATGGTGAACGTGCGATTAGTGCCCGTTTGACTGGGCTTTCTGCGATCGACCCGTAGGAATACGGAATGGACTCGGATCCGGCGAATTAATTTCAAATTCACCGCCTTCAAGGGCGCCTTGTCCGACCAAATTCATTTTTTCTTAGAGACTTGGTTTCAGAGTGAGCCGTCGCCCGATCGAGAGGTTGGGATAGTGGCTTGTTTTGATTTCACACCAGAAAGGTATGAAAGATGTCCGGTATTGTTCTCTCGGCTTCGGTTCGCCAAAATCTTCTTTCGCTGCAGTCGACCGCCGATCTGCTCGCGACCACGCAGAACCGCCTCTCCACGGGTAAGAAGGTCAACACGGCCCTCGATAACCCCACCAACTATTTCACTGCAGCTTCGCTCGATGCGCGCGCCGGCGACATCAACAATCTCCTCGACGGCATCGGCAACGGCGTGCAGGTCCTGCAGGCTGCCAACGTCGGCATCACCTCGCTGCAAAAGCTCGTCGACTCCGCCAAGTCTGTCGCCAATCAGGCGCTGCAGACCACGGTCGGTTTCTCGACCAAGTCGTCGTTTACGTCCGTCGTGATCGATGGTGCAACGGCCGACAATCTCGTCGCCGATCAGGCTTCGACCAGCGCCGCGTTCACTGGTGCTGCATCTCCGCAGCGCGCTGCGTATACCAGCACGACGCTGACCGCCGGTAGCCAGCTCTTTTCAGGCACGGCCACCAACGCGAGCGGTTCGACGCTGCTGTCGGCTCTGACCACCACGGGCAACGTTCCCCAGGCGATCGCTGCTGCAGACACGCTGACCGTCAACGGCAAGACGATCACCTTCGAAGCGGGCTCGAACGGCCTCGTTGGTTCGGGCAACGCCTATACGCTGGGCATCGGTAGCACGCTCAGCGATTTGGTCGCGGCGATCGACACCCTGTCGGGCAACGCAACCCCGGCCAACGCCTCGGCGGTAACGAGCGGCATCATCACCCTGAAGACCGGTACGGCTTCCGATCTCGCTGTGTCCGGCTCCGCGGGCGTGCTCACCGCGCTCGGCCTTGGCGCTGGCGCCGCCAACACCGGTAGTCGTACCGGTGGCGCCGTGACCGCTGGTGCCTTGGCCGGCACTACCAAGCTCAGCGCAGGCGACGGCACGGCTGCTTCGCTGGCGAACGGCTTCGCGGTAGGTGACACCCTCACCGTCAACGGCAGGACGCTGACCTTCGTGGCCGCGAACGCAATCAGCAACGATCCGAACGAAATCAAGGTCAACAGCGACGTCACCGGTTTGCTGGCGAAGATCGACGGTCTGACCGGCTCGTCGACGCCCTCGACGATCACCGGCAGCAAGATCACGCTGAACACCGGATCGTTGAGCGACCTGACGCTGTCCAGCAGCAACGCTGCAGCTCTTACCGCGCTTGGTCTGCCAGGCGGCGTGACACAGGCTCGCACGCAAGTCCCAGGCGTGCTGGAAGGCAAGACCCTGAAGATCGATGCGACCGGCGGAGGTGTTGCCACCGACATCGTGTTCGGTGCGGCTCCCGGCCGCGTCTCCTCGCTCAACCAGTTGAACGAAGCCCTTGCCGCCAACAACCTGCAGGCCACTTTCGTGTCCGGCAAGCTGACGATCACCACGACGAACGAAGCGGCTTCGGCCACGATCGGTGCGATCACCGGTTCTGCGGTTGGCGCCAGCCAGGCGTTCGCTGCCGGCACCACGGCTCCGGCGCCGGTTGTTGACGCATCGGCCAAGCTGACCCGAGACAACCTGGTCATTCAGTACAACAACATCATCAATCAGATCACCACCACCTCGCAGGACGCGTCCTTCAACGGCGTCAACCTGCTCGGCGGTGACACCCTGAAGCTGACCTTCAACGAAACCGGCAAGTCCACGCTGAACATCCAGGGCGTGAACTTCAACCCGGCGGGCCTCGGTCTCGACGTCCTGAACACGGGCGCCTTCAAGGACAACGCTGCGATCAACGACATCGTGACGGCGCTGAACGGCGCGTCGTCCACGCTGCGCTCGCAGGCCTCGGCCTTCGGTTCGAACCTGTCGATCGTGCAGATCCGTCAGGACTTCTCGAAGAACCTGATCAACGTGCTGCAGACCGGCTCGTCGAACCTGACGCTGGCCGACACCAACGAGGAAGCGGCGAACAGCCAGGCGCTGTCGACCCGCCAGTCGATCGCGGTGTCCGCGCTGGCGCTGGCCAACCAGAGCCAGCAGAGCGTGCTGCAGCTGCTCCGCTAAGCGCGACGACGATCTCAACGATCAAGACGGCGGGGGAAACCCCGCCGTTTTTGCACGAGAGATGAGGATCGGTGGCGCAAGGAAAAAGTATCGAAACAAATAATTTGGGTCTCGATCTTAATTCCATCAGAACCCATGATGGGCATGGTGGTGAAAATATGGATTTTCGGCGGCCTGCTGACACAACTCGTAACGGCTGCTAACCATATTTAAAGGCACTATCTGTATGAAAGTTGGGCAGTTTCTCTGAATTCCCCGCGGTCGTCCTGCGAGCCGCTCTCACCGAGGTTAGTGAATGTCTAATGCAGCCCAGGCCTACGCTCGCACGTCGCAAAACACGTCGTCGCCCCGTGAAATCGAAGCGCAGGCGTTGTTGAAGGCCGCACGACAGCTCCAGGAAGTCCAGACCAACTGGGCCGGTCCCGGCCAAGCCATGGAGAATGCGCTGCTGTTCAACCGCCGGCTCTGGTCGATCTTCATGAGCGCGGCGCAGGCCGACGAAAATCAGCAATCGATCGAAGTACGCCAGAACATCGCCAACATCGGCGTGTTCGTGATGAAGCAGACGGTAGAGATGCAGTTGAATCCGGATCCGGCGAAGTTGAAGCCGCTGATCGACATCAACTGCAACCTCGCCGCCGGCCTTGCGGGCCGCGGCTAGGAGCGGGAGCCGCAGCCATGGCCGACATGATGAGCATCCTTGCGGCCAACTACAAGACGGTCGGGACGACGATCCCGACCAAGACGCCCTATGTGGCGGTCGATCCGGCTCTCTACGAGGGCGGCTGGAGCGGAAAATACGCCAACCAGAAGACGTTCAAGATCACGGTCTCGAACGTCGTCGGCTTCCGCGCCAAAGTGCAATACCAGAGCGAGGGCACCAGCAAATTTCAGGAAGTGCTGATCAAGGACAACGCGTTCAGGGTCGGCGACGCGAAGTTCACGCTCACTGGAAACAATACGGCACTGGTCAAGAACGTGGTCACCGACGCCGCCAGCGGACAGACCTACCTCGATCAGGCCTACGCGAAGCGTTCCTGAGCGGCGGTGCGAAATTCCGCCCACCAACCTGCCACCCACCTGTTCCTGCGGTCGACCAAAAACCCGAGATGGCTCAGGCCTTGCGGTCGGTCGCACTCAGGCGCTGCGGGGCGTCCTTGGTGAGGTCGAGCGTGTGGAAATAGGCGCGGCGGCGCAGCACGGCTTCCTCGGGAAACTGCTTGACCACCTGGCTCGTCCTGTTGTCGACGACCTGATAGACGACGGCGCGCGTATCGCGATCGATCACCACCTGGTTCGATACCGAGGCACTCGAAATGGAGACGCGGACGGCGTCGGAATCGATATTGGCGCGCGTACCCGCATCCGCTGCCGAGACACTTTGGCTCGGCGGCAGTTGGGTCGCGACCGCGTGGTGCGCCGCTTCGCTCACGTGCTGAACGACCGGCGCGGCAACCGGTGCCCCCACCGGTTTGATGTTGAAATCTGTACTCATGGCAGCCTCCAGGCTTGCTGCGAGTCAAATCCCAACCCCTCGTCTTCAGCAATATAGCCGGGCACCCCTCAACGCGGTGTTAGGGAATACGCTCAATTCCGCTCTAATGCGGGCGTGCAAATTTAGTGAAAATTGTAGAGATCGAGGACCGCGGTCGCTTACAGCGAGCGGCTGACCGAGAGCGGGGTGATGTTGCGCGGTCCCGGCACGGCGCGTTGTCCCGAAGCCGTATAGGTGTTCGGAATGTTCTTGCGCTGGATCTCGGCGTTGACGCCGCGCACGATGCCTTCGGACACCGCGTGCGCGGTCGCAAGGACGGTGAGGTTGATCTGCAGCATCGCGCGGAAGGTGTCGTGATGGCGGCGCAGCGTGGTCAGCAGTTCCGGCGATACCTGCGCCAGATATTTTTGCGCATCCTTCAGATTTTCGACCGCGACCATGTAGCGGCGCGACAGCTCGCCCTTTTGATCTTCCAGCCGCATCGCCTCGCGCACATTGCCGGCGCGCACCAGTTCGGTTTCGCGTTCGATGATGCCGAGCAACGCACTCATCACGTCCATCAGCTCTTCGGCGAGCTTGCGCGCCTCGACGGGCGTGGAGATCGCTTTTGCGGGTGCGGGCGTTGCTGGAGGACGCTGATTCATGTCGGTTTTCCCTTATGCGTCAGCCGGCGCGGTTGGCTTGTTGCAGGATCAAGGTGCGGAACACGTCGTTGGAAATGCCGACGCCGCCGGATTTGGCGAAGGATTTCGAGTATTCGTCCGTCAGCATCGAGCGCCAGATGCCGGTCCCGGTCGTATCGCCGAACGGCCCTTCGCCTTTGACGCCGGTGGTCATCTGCGAAAACATCGAGTTGAGGAACATCGCCTCGAATTCCTGGGCCTTGGCGCGCGTCTTCTTCTGCGCCTCGGGCGAAATCTTTTTCAGCGCGTCGGCGAGCTGCGGATCGTTGCGGCCGTTGACCAGCGAAGTCCTGGACTTGGTGTAGCCGTTGATGCCGTTGACCAGGCTCGTTTCCATCACATCACCTCGATGTCGGCCTGGATCGCGCCGGCAGCCTTGATTGCCTGCAGGATGCTGATGAGGTCGCGCGGGCCGATGCCCAGGCCGTTGAGGCCGTCGACGAGCTGCTGCAGCGAGACGCCGTCTTTCACGACCGCAAATTTCTTGCCGTCTTCGGAAACGCTGATGCCGGTGCGTGGCGTCACCACGGTTCGGCCGCGCGACAGCGGATTGGGCTGGCTGACTTGCGGGCTCTCCGAAATCGAGACGGTGAGATTGCCCTGCGCCACCGCGACGGTCGCGACCCGAACGTCGCGGCCCATCACGATGATGCCTGAGCGTTCGTCGATCACGATCTTGGCAGCGAGATCCGGATCGACCTGCAATTGCTCGATCTCGGTCAGGAAGGCGACGACGTTGCCCTTGAACTCAGCGGGGATCGCAAGCTGCACGGTAGAGGGATCGATCGGCTCGGCGGTCTTGACGCCGAGGAAATCGTTGACCGCGGCGGCAATGCGCTTGGCGGTGGTGAAATCGGCGTTGCGCAGCGCCAGCCGCACATTGGGCAGGCGATTGAGCGCGAATTCGATCTCGCGCTCGATGATGGCGCCGTTGGGGATCCGGCCATTGGTCGGCACGCCGCGCGTGACACTGGCGGCGGCGCCTTCGGCCGCGAAACCCGCGATGGCGAGCGAGCCTTGGGCGACCGCGTAGACATTGCCGTCGGCGCCGAGCAGGGGGGTGACGAGGAGGGTGCCGCCCTGCAGGTTCTTGGCATCGCCGAGCGCGGAGACCGTGACGTCCATCCGCGTGCCTTGCGTTCCGAAGGCCGGCAGATTGCCGGTGACCATGACGGCGGCGACGTTGCCGGTGCGGATGGTGGCGCCGCGGATGTTGACGCCCATGCGCTCGAGCATCGCCTGCAGCGATTGCTTGGTGAAGGGGATGTTGTTCAGCGTGTCGCCGGTGCCGTTGAGGCCGACGACGAGGCCGTAGCCGATCAACTGGTTCTGCCGCACGCCTTCGATATTGGCGAGATCCTTGATCCGCGAGGTCGCACCTGCGGACGCGGGCGATAGCGCCAGCGCCAACAGCGCGGCGCAGGCCACCCAAAATGCTCTTGCCGAACGGATGCCGGGCATCCTGTGCTCCCCTCGAGGTCATCAACCGGACCGCAACGCCACTCCCATGACGATGGTCCGCCATTAACTATGCGAGCGTCGTGCCATGTCGCTTCGCCGGCGCAATACCTTGATGTTGTTTGATATTCGTCAGGGGAGCGCGCCGCGACGGCTTCACCACGATGGGCGAAACTGCCGTAGGGCGGCAGATTTTGCCGGGCCGTTTACGCGTCATTAACCATAGAGAGGCGATGGTTCCTCCATTCTACCGGTGGGATCACCACGATGCGCATCTACGGACCAAACGGCACCACGCTAGGATCGCCCGCAAGCCACACGCGGCGAACCAGCTCGACCGGCTTCTCGCTGCCGGAGACGCCGGCCGCGCCCGAGGAGCCGCGCTCCGCCGCAGCCCCGAAGGCTGCGGGCAATATCGATGCGCTGCTTGCCATGCAGGGCGTCGAAGATCCGACCGAGCGCCGCAAGCGTTCGGTCGCGCGGGGCAGGGGCGCACTCGACGTGCTCGACGAACTCAAGATCGGACTGCTCTCGGGCAACCTCGATACTTCCACGGTGAACCGGCTGCGCGATGCCGCCGCCAACCTGAAATCCTCCTCCGGCGATCCCGGCCTCGATTCCGTGCTGTCCGAGATCGAGCTTCGTGTTGAAGTGGAACTCGCCAAGGCCGGGCAGTTCTAGATTCCTACGCACGTCGTTGGACGGCGCCGGTTGCCTTACGCCGCGATCGATTTGCGCTGGGCGTCGTAACGGCGCTGCGCGTTCAACACCTCCTTCAGATTATTCTCGGCCCAGTCGCGCAAGGGATCGACCGCGCCGGCCAGCGTCGCGCCGAGCGGCGTGATCGAATATTCGACCGTCACCGGCACGGTCGCAATCGCGCGGCGTCTGACCAGCCCATCGCGCTCGAGCGACTTCAGAACCTGTGAGAGCATCTTCTGCGAGATGCCTTCAATGGTGCGCCGCAACGCGTTGAAACGCATGGGCTCGTCGCGCACGAGAAGCAGGATGAGGACCGCCCATTTGTCGCCGACACGATCGAGAATCTGGCGGGTCGGACAATCGGCCGAATAGGCGTTCGGGATTTTGGCGTTGGCGGATTTCACGGCGGTTACTCCGGCGTAATCAGGTGACCCAAAAGTGCTCTCTTAACACCTAGATCCTTTTCGCTATCTAGTCACCATTGGATACCGCATCAGCGGTTCGCAAGGAGACTTCCATGAAAATCGCCGTCATCGGCGCGTCCGGCAATGCCGGCTCGCGCATCGCCGCCGAACTCGCCCGCCGCGGCCACGCCGTCACTGCCATCGCCCGCAATCCCGAAAGGATCGCGGTCCAGGCCAACGTCACGGCGACGAAAGGCGATCTGATGGACCAGGCGGCACTCGCTGGCCTCCTGGCCGGCCATGACGCCGCAATCAGCTCGGTCCACTTTCTCGCCAGCGATCCGCTCAAGCTGATCGGGGCCGCCAGGGATTCGAAGGTCGCCCGCTACCTCGTCGTCGGTGGCGCCGGCAGCCTCGAAGTCGCCCCGGGCGTCCGGCTGGTGACCACCCCCGGCTTCCCCGTGGCATACAAGGCCGAAGCCGAGAAGGGGGCCGCATTCCTCGACCTGCTCAGAGCGGAAAAGGAACTGAACTGGACCTTTCTGTCGCCCTCGGCCCTGTTCACGGCCGGCGAGCGGACCGGCAGGTTCCGCCTCGGAACCGACCAGCTTTTGACCGCAGCCGACGGCAAAAGCTCGATTTCCTTCGAAGACTTCGCGGTTGCGCTCGCCGACGAAATCGAGCGCCCGGTCCATATCCGCAGGCGCTTCACCGTCGGCTACTAGACCGACCGGCCGCCCCGATAACTTTGCCTGTGCAAGGCCTTGGCGGCGGTGTTCCCGGGGTGACAGACGATATTGTCTGTCACAACCCTCCGCTATATAAGGCGCGCGCGGACGGACAATTTTCCGTCCCGCCTTGCACGCGAAGATGGGCTGACCTTGGAAAAGTTGAAGAATTATCGACCCTCCGAAAAAGAGCCTTTCATGAACGACCGCCAGCGCGATTATTTTCGCGCCAAGCTGCTGGCGTGGAAGGACGAGATCCTGAGGGAATCGAAGATCACCCTGCAGACCCTCCAGGAAGAGAACGTCAATCATCCCGATCTGGCTGATCGCGCCTCTTCCGAAACCGATCGCGCGATCGAACTGCGCGCCCGCGACCGCCAGCGCAAGCTGATCTCCAAGATCGACGCCGCGCTGCAACGCATTGAGGACAACACCTACGGCTATTGCGAGGAGACCGGCGAGCCGATCTCCCTGAAGCGGCTGGAGGCGCGTCCGATTGCCACGCTGTCGGTGGAAGCGCAGGAACGTCACGAAAAGCGCGAAAAGGTCTACAGGGACGAGTAGAGTCGTTTGGGGCACCTGACCGCGGCGCGCGGTCAGCGCTGCCTTTTGTAAACATGAAAGCCGCCGGCGATGGACAAAATTCTCGCGGCCGCCCAGACCATCGCGACCGCGCGGCGCAATCGCACGCCGCTGGCCTCGCTTCCGCCTGAACTCGCGCCCGATGACGAGGCGGAAGGCTACCGCGTTCAACGCGCGGTCCACGATCTGCTGCTGCCGAAGGCGGGCAGTCTGGTCGGATACAAGATCGGCTGCACCAGCGCGGTCATGCAGGAATATCTCGACATCCCCCATCCCTGCGGCGGCGGCGTGTTCGCCAAGGGCGTGCATGACAGCGGCGCGAAACTGCAATTCGGCGATTACGTCCGCGTCGGCGTCGAATGCGAGATCGCGGTGCGGCTGGCGCGCAATCTGTCGCCGAGCGAAGAGCCGTTCACGGCGGAGTGGGTGATGGAGGCGATCGAGGCCTATTTCCCCGCGATCGAGATCGTCGACGACCGCTACGTCAAATGGGAGACGATGGGGGCGCCGACGCTGATCGCCGACGACTTCTTCGCCGCCGGCTGCGTGCTCGGCAAGCCGGTGGCGCGCACCAAGGCGCCCGACCTGCTCAAGGTCGCCGGCCGCGCCCTCATCAACGGCGACGAAGCCGGCCGCGGCACCGGCGCCGACGTGCTCGGCCATCCGCACAACGCGCTGGCCTGGCTCGCCAATCATCTCGCCGAGGAAGGCAAGGGACTTCATGCGGGCCAGATCGTGCTGACCGGAAGTCTCGTGAAAACCGTGTGGCTCAATGCCGGCGACAAGGTGAAGATGGAGCTCGATGGGCTCGGCACCGTGACGGCCGATTTTCGGGACTGAGTAAGCCCGATGGCAGAGAGCGTACCGTCGGTTCTCGAATCCGACGCCAAAGGCGACATCGCCGACATCTATGCCGACATCCGCAACGTTCTCGGCACCAGCGTCGTCAACCTGATCTGGCGCAACCTCGCGACCATGCCGGGCGCGCTGGAATGGACGTGGTCGACGGTGCGCCCGCTCTATCGCGGCGATGCGCCGCTGCACGCGGAAGCCGTAAGGCGCACGATCGCGCTGCCGGAGTGGCCCGCCTTCTCCGCCGACACCTTGCTCGCCGCCGGCATCGATGACGCCGACCAGGCGCTGATTCGCAACGTGCTCGACAGCTACCAGTATACCAACGCGCTGGCGCTGGTCGTGCTGTCGGCGCTGCTGGCGCATTACGAACCGCGGCCGGCCGATGCCATAGCGCCTGCCGGTGCCGCGCCGAAGCCATCGGGCACGAGAATTCCGGAGTTGCCGCCGATGGATGCCCTGGACCCTGAAGTCGCGGCCCTGGTCGGGGAATTGAACACGTTCGGCGAGGATACCGAGCCGCAGTTGATTGCGAGCATGTACCGGCATCTCGGCTACTGGCCTGCCTATCTGGCGCTGGTGCGCACCATGCTGGCGCCGCTGCAGCAGCAGGGGCGGCTCAATGCGCTCACCCAATCCACCCGCGCGCTCGGGCATGCCCACGGCGCCGTCCTGGCGAGGCAGCTGAAACCGCCTACGCCGCCGGAGACGCTGCCATCCGCGCTCGCCTCGTGCCGCCTGTTCGTCGAACATCCGATCGCGCGCATGACCGGGATCTGCGCGCTGATCCGGCGGGCGACCGGCCGGTGACCGGGGGTGATGACCGGGCGGTGACCGGGGTCAGATGGCGCGGCGTCGGCCGGCCACCAGCCCGTAGATGAACAGCACGAGGACGGCGCCGACAATGGCGCCGATGAAGCCCGCGCCTTCTCCCGGGCGATACCATCCGAGCGCCTGGCCAAGGTAGCTCGCCACGAACGCGCCGACGATTCCCAGAATGGTGGTGAGAATGAAGCCGGACGGCTCGTTGTCGCCGGGCATGATGAATTTAGCAATCACGCCTGCGAGGAAGCCGATGATGATCGTCCAGATGATGCCCATTGCGCTATATCCTTCTGATGAAATGTAATAATCCGCCGCTCATGCGGCGGGCAGACGGCCTTCGGGAGTGTATTTGTCGACTGCGGACGGAAGCTCGCGCGACAGTCTGGCGAGCAGCTCTTCCTGCGAAAGCCCGGTCTGCTGCTCGAGCTGCGCCAGCACGTCGGCCCCAATCGCCCGCTTGAGCTGCGGCGGCGAGACCTCCTTGTTGGGACCGTGATTGATCCAGGATTCAGCCGTTTCGCCTTCGCCGCTCTGCTTGAATTTATCCAGCAGCTCGCCGAGGCCGCCGCTGAGCAGGCCGCCTGCGCCGGCGCCGCCCAGCATCCCGCCGAGATTGCCAAGCATTCCGCTCAGCGGGTCGCCGGCACCCGGCTTCGCCTGGCCGCCTCCCGCGTTACCCTGGCCGCCTCCCGCGTTACCAAGCATTTCAGCGAGCTTGTCCCGGTTCTGGTATCCGGCAAGGGCAAGCAGTCCCAATAGGGCGGTCATCGAAGGCAATCCGCGGCTCATGGTGCGCTCCTGTAAGAGTTGAGGCCCTCGGCAACGCCGACCACGGGTTTCGGTTCCATTGGAGAGTAACGCTTCCGCGCCCCGGAGCAAAATCAGCCGTCAGAGCGCTTCAGCCGGCGGAGCACTTCAGTGTCGCGTTGTCCCAAAACGCCCTGATCGCAGCGAAGGGCACGGTGAGACGTTCCGGGTGGGTCGCGGGCCACATGATGACCTCGAAGCGATCGTCCCTCACCGTCAGCTGCTTGAACTCATTCTGCAGGATGATGGTCATCGCGTCGGAATATTTTGACTTAAGATTTTCGGAAATCTTCACGCCTTCGGCCCTGGTCTGGAAGGTGACGTTGATCGGCCGGTTCTCTGTGGCAAGCCGAAGCGTTTCGGCAATGGTGTTGCGTGACGCCACTGTACTGCACGGCTCGGCGGCGGCGGCGGGCGGGGCGGCCGCCATCGCCGCTAGCAGGGAAAGCAGCATGCGGATTTTCATGTGATGCCTGAAGGGGTTGTTTCGTTCTCTCGGCGTGGTGTCAGGGGTGGCAGGGCGGGTGGAAGCTTAATCCTGGGTTCGCGACGGGCGGTTGCGGGCCTCGTGGTTCGCTGGGCGATTTCTGCCATATTGTCATACCTCCGCGCAGGCCGGGTATCCAGTGACCTGCGGCCTATCGATGCAATCGTGGACGCCAATGGTGAA
This sequence comes from uncultured Alphaproteobacteria bacterium, assembly GCA_963791165.1. Taxonomy (GTDB): domain Bacteria; phylum Pseudomonadota; class Alphaproteobacteria; order Rhizobiales; family Xanthobacteraceae; genus Bradyrhizobium. Next base: position 26,436 of record CAWBRL010000025.1, read on the forward strand.
TAGGGGATGCGGGTCTCAGCTTCGCCGAGGTTTCGCAATGCAGCAGCGCCGAAACTTTAGCGAAGGCAGCGAGGGCGCGCGCGACGGCTGGACATGGCTCCGCGATCCCGCGGCTAAAAGCGCCCGAGGCTTTGCATGAACCTTGTCCCTCGAAGCTGGAGGGAGCAGGGAATGCCGGGTGCACGCTGCACCCGCGGTCTCGTGTGCAATAGTGCGCATAGAAAACGCACACGAGCATACAGGTACAGACGGAACACTCCGGCATTCCCTGCGCAAGGGAGTATAGGGGCGAGAAATACCCAACAAAATCAATACGATTAGGTGTTTGTATCCACCGTTGTGTCCCGATCCGCTGTTCGCCTAACCCCAAAAAAAAACGCCCACGCATGCGCGATTTGAGATGGCCGGGGGCGCGCAAAAAGACGAGCCCGGCCGACTAGGCCGCACCTACGTGACGAAATCGGTGCCGACCTTCGCGACAGCCAAAAGGCCTTTGGTGCCATCCAGTGAATCCGCAGAATAATCGAGCTTCACCCGTATTGCCGCAGCGCCTTAACAAGGACCGCGACAGCTTCGCTGGCGCAGGACGACAGCACTATATCGCCTGCGTGCTTTACGGTCAGGCTGTTGACGAAGCGCGCCTGCTCCTGCGTCGCGGTTTCAGGTCTTACCTCACCACATGGGCGCGTCGTGAGGTCGGCAAGTTGGAAATCGTTGGGTACCGACAGTTCAAAATCCATCAGCGTCGTCGCACAAAGGTCCGGCGCAAGCGGCAGCATTCGTGTCGGGGGTGAGCCCATGTTATCCTGCCCGAACGCGGCAGATGGATTGTCGCTCGTCAGGAATGGCTCGGCTGTGCCATTCGTGAGCAGTGTCCACGGCTGCACATAGAGGCGCCAAGCAACTGAGAGGCAAGAATTTGTGTGAAGAGCGCCTGTGCGAATTTTGGGTCCACAGTGATGCTGAGGTCTTCAAGCCGCACGCTCGGGGGCGGAGGGCGCGCGATGATCGAAATGGGGCTCCGAAGCTCCTTCTCGAGGACTTCCGCTCCGATGTCGGAGCTTGTCGGCGTCGTCGCCAACATGCTGGCCCAACCGAGCGCAAGCACAAACTTGTTGTCGCCTGTAAACTCGCCTCGGCGAAAACCTTCGACGGCTCCATTCCAGAACGGCTCCCACAGCGTCCGATACTGACCGAGGGCATCTCTCTTGGTCGAGATACGAGTTGAGGTCGTCATTCTTCTGCGCGCACACCACATCGGGCCAGCAGGCGAAGTCTGCTTGCCGGTCGATTTGCGGTAGGCCTGCAGCTTCCGACCGGTTTGTACGAGTCGCACCACTTGCCGAGATAGGTCTGCGCGACATAGTGATCGAGTGCCATCTTCGCCCTATAGCACAAATTGCCCTTTTCGCAGCGCTCGGTTGGGCCGGCGCTCGACGACGCCGACAAGTGACTCGGCGATCGAGAAGGCGCTTCGACCTCAGTCCGACCATTCGCGCCGCCCGAGGCGGCAAGATCTCGTATCACTGATGGCAGATACGCACAGGGCAGCAACAGGCTGGCGCAGGTAGGCATCACAGACAAAAGCACCTGCTTGGCAAAGCGAGCCCAGCTAGCGGACGAGGCCGAAAAGGAATTTGCCGGGATGGGGCGGCAGTCTGTTCGTTATTTGGGCGAATGTCTTTGTGATCAGGTCTACTAATGTCCGCCGACCGAGCCCCCGCAATGAGGGACATGGACCGTCGGACAGGATCGTCGGATAACTGCGGGAAATCATTTCGTAGTCCCATGCTGCTCGGCCTCGGCAATCGCGGCCAGCGGATCGGGTTCGAAGATCGACAGCTTCGCATCGCGCAGCCGCTTCAGCAGCTCGGCGGATTCGCGCTTGCCGCTCGGGTCGCCATAGGGCTTGTCCAGATCGCGCAGGCTGGAGCGGAACGACGGCTGCCACGGCGACAGGTCCAACGCGTCCGAGTGAGACTCTCATCACAGTCTGAGGAACTGATCTCCCTTAACGTCTTCGAGTACAAAATTGCCGATAAGAGTTGATACCTAGGACCGACTGCTCATATCGGGACCGAGCAAAAAGTGACGATCTCACGCGTTTAGAGTGCGATAAGCGGGCACGTTACTTAGACCATTGCCGTGAGCAGGTGGGCCGCTATCGGGAACGATAACCCGCGACTGCCGACGTATTTCTCTAAGGCTAGCTCGGTATCGGTTGTCAGGCTTTCGCGCGCCGCATCACTCGCTTGCGCTACATGACCGGCTAGTGGCGAACCAGCAACGTAGCTCGCTACAAATCGTTCAACGGTAGGAAATTCGACTACACCGACCCTCCGCTGGATCGCGATATCTCGAAAATCGGCGGCCGCGACGAGTCGGCTTAGCTCTTCAGCGTCAGATAAGCCAAATGGTGCGCGCATGATTGTAGCGGCTGCTGGACTAATGCTTCGTTCCAATATTTCCGCAAATACTGCAAATCCCGGACTTTCCTGAATGCCGCACCACACCATTATTGCGAGCCGCCCCTTCATAGATAAAGCCCTGCGCATTTCGTGCAAAGCAGCCGGACGATCAGCGAAGAATTGAAGGCCGAGCTGACAATATGCGACGTCGAACGAGCCATCAGGGTACGGCAGTTTGTCTGCACTGGCTTCCTGCCACTGCACCGAAGCGGCGTCATCGATGGACTTGAGGGATCGCGCAACAGTCAACATGCCGGGGTTGAGATCGACGGCGGCGACCACACCGCGTACTCCTACCTTGGCCGCTGCAATGCGCGCTACTATTCCAGTGCCACAGGCGATATCGATTACGCGGTCGCCCGGCTTGAGATGAGCAAGCTCCACCAGTATTGGAGCCCATGGCCCAAATACGGCCGGGACAAGGTCCCGTTCGTATATCTCGGGTGCGCTACCGGCGACCTACCACTGTCCTTGCTGACTCATCGGATAATCGCCAAAGGACGTTTGGTTCCGCGCCAGTATAGCTCAACGCAACGACGTCGGCCACTCACCGTTCTTCATCCGGATGCACCCACTTGTACGGAGTAATCTCCTGCTGTACCGTCAACTTGATCATGCGGACGGGCGGCTTGTAACGGCGCGTCCCGCAGGAACGGCATCGAAACGACGGCTCTAGCCATGTAGGCCATTTGCCTGAAAGGCTGTCAATTCTCACGCTGAAGCCACCAGCCGGAGACGTAATGCAGCGCAGGATCGAACACGCGACGACCGAGCCACGCCATCATCATGGAAAGGAAAAGCCAGCTCAAACTGACGATGGCCGGTGCCTGCAGCAAAAGTGTGGGACCGCCACCAGATGTCCACCACGGTCAGACAGACCGGTTGCGTTGATATCCAGACGTCACGGAATTGCAGCCAGTTCTTGGTCGGTTTGCGCTCATCATCGGTCATGGCGACAAACATACTCCTGTTGGGTTGCGTCAGTTCATATGTTCGGCGAGCTTGGTGCGTATCCGCCGCAGACTGACCAGCCGTATCGAGTGGATGATACGTTCGTTGTCGCCGATGTCGCGCTCGAGGGTAGCGCGGATCGCGCGGACATTGATGTCGATCATCAGCAGCAGCAGTTCGACCTCGTCATCGTCCAGAACGAAGTGCATCGGTTTCTTCGGGCCAGATGATGCCGATGATGCGGAGGCCGTACTTACCTCTGACCCATCCGTCCCAGCCTTTGAGATCGCCATCGACACTACGGAAGGCGGCCACTTCTTCGGCCACGATGGTGGCTCCGGCAGCGCGCAGACGCTGCACGGCAATTTCATGCGTGACGTTGTTGCTTGACACTCGATATTCCTTTTCTGGGAAGTCACCGGAATGGCGCTTCAAACTGCGCCCATCGCGATGCGCAGGGACGAAACGTCAGATGTGGGGGATGAAGGCCCCGTACAGATATTTGGCCGCCTTGAAACCGAACTATGCGATGAAGGGCCACGCCCACATCGGGACTGGTAATTTCGTCGGCTCAGCGACGTCGTTGTCGCGAAGAAGCGAAATGCCGACGGCTCGCTCACGCTTTACGCGGGCACCAAATCGCCGGGCAAGGACAAGGAGAGCAACTGGCTCCCGGCGCCGGACGGCCACTTCTCGCTCTACATCCGCTCGTATTGGGGCAAGCAGCCGATTCTCGACGGCTCCTGGCAGCCGCCCAAAATCGTGATGGCGAACTGAGTTCTCTGCGCGGCGATTGCGGTCAATCGTGCTTAACTCCGCCGATGCCAATTATCGAGCGCAAGCGGCCGTGCCGGCGAAAACAGAGCGACGCCAGGATTCGGCCGAAGCGAGTCCGGCGATAAGTATCCAGCCCATCCGGCAGGCCTGCGATGCATGAATGGGAAGCCCAGAACATACAGTTTGAGGGTTTCCGACGTGATCGCGCCGGTGATGACCATTGAAATGGAGATGACCACAAAGGCCGCGAACAGCACCGGTTGGAACACCGCCCGTTGCAAATCCTTCGTCCAACCGCGCCATTGGCAGGAGATGGTCGACACGACGCCACCAAGCCCGGTCAGTCCGCCAACGAGCCCGTTGACGATGCCAATGCCGATGTCAGGTCCAGCAGCAATTTTCATCGGCTTGATCGCTGGCCGCGCCAGGCCATAAACCGTGTAGAGCACGAGCAAAACACCGACGCCGAACCGCAGGTAGACCGGATTGAGATGGTTCAGCAGGATCACTCCGATCGGGATGCCGATCGTCGTGCCAAGCGAGAGCGGCCAGATTTTTTGCCAGTCCAACGCCTGACGCAGTTTCAGGATGCCGTAGCCCTGCGTGAGCAGACCGTAGCCGGCGATCAGTGCCGCGGTTTGTATCGGCGTGATGATGTGCAGCCACACACCCGACACGACGAGGCCCATTGCGAAGCCGGAGAAGCCGCTGACGAAACCGCCGGCAAAGGCCGCAAGAGAAAAAGAGTGAGAATCCATCCATCCATAGGTTCGCTCCCCAAAAGCAAGGTAACGAGCACTTGGATGGACATCCATCTGACGGGGAGGCTGCGGTCCCCAATTAGTAGCTTGATCGAGTTCCTCTATCCTAGCTCTTTGTGCTGGCCGTCTTGTCGAGTGCAGCGCGAAGGCCTCGGGCAAGTTTCAACGCATCGTCATTAGCCCAGAAGTGAAGGAAGAACAGCCGCGGCTGTTCGTCCAGCATGTGGCTGTGGACGGCGGTTACGTCGATGCCGTTCGCTCGCAATGCTCTGATCACCGGATTCACCTCGTCGCCGGAGAGAACGAAATCTCCGGTGATGGCTGCCTTGCCGCCACCGGTGGGTTGAAAACCGATGGCTATCGCCACGCCCATCGGCCCGACCGGGCTGATCTGCATGCCATTTTCCGTGACCGGATCACGGCGTGGCACGGCGAATTGATAGACGCCGCCGTTTGCCTGTCCTTTGACGCCGATGATCTGATCAAGCTGCGCCGTGTCGAGATCGACGGCTGGCGGAGGCACCGCGGCGGGTGTCGCGAGTGGGGTCTTGCTCCCCGCCGTCAGGGCTTCCCGAATAACCAGAGCCATCCTTGTGGGATCGCCATGGCCTCCAACGTGCATGTAGAACGTAGCGGGCGAGGCGCGCAGCAGGTGATTGTGAACGGCGGTGATCTCAAGGCCGCCTTCGATCATCTTGAGCATCACCGGATTGACTTCGGTCTCAAGCAGCACGAGGTCTCCCATGACCATGGCGTCTCCGTGCATGGGCTTGAACGCAACCCAGCCGCCGAGTGCCAGAGCCGGCTTGATGGTGACGCCGTCGAGGGTAACGGTCAGATCGGTGCGGGGGAAACCATAGCGGTGCACATCGCCCGAGACCGCGGGCTTCCTTCCAAACGTGTCATCGACCTTCTTCCAGTCGATTTCCTGAGCGGTTGCGACCGTCGTGAACGAGGCCGCAAGGATTGAGGCCACAAGCCAAAGTTTGATACCCATCTATCCGTCCTCCGGGTTTGAGGGGGTGTTGGACTGCGGAATAATGTCTGACAGCAGAATTTCGGTTTCGAATCCCATCGCGCGCAACGCAATGGTGAAGCCTTCGCTGATTTCCTTCGCACTCGCGAAATAAATGACTGACGAGCCATCGCGGACGGAATCGATCGGCGCGGCTTCACGATCGGTCGGTCCAAGGAGCACAGCGAAATTGGGGGCTTTCGGATCGTCCATGCGCAATCCCTCGACTAGTCGAGCGCTGCGCAGAGCTTGGACGGAGACCGTCTGGCGGGGAGTCTGCTTTGTCCCCGTAAGCACAGACTAGTTGGAACGGACCGGCTCGGCAAGTCACGTTGTGAACGGCCGGTCTCACACTTTTCTGACAGATGGGATCAGGGATCGGTCTGCCTCCGGAGCGAGTTCGCACCCCGGAACGACGGGGAGCGGAGGTTCAATCCGCGTCCGAGATTGATGCTGGTTGCTAGCGCGAATCCTGCCACGGCCGCCGGTTCGCTGATCCATGGAACAGCCGACTGCATCGCTCTTCGCAACTTGATCTATCTCAAGGCATGGCCGGACGGGAGCGTATGCGCTGTGGGACGTCGGATTGATCTGACGGTCAAGGGAGGAGTGCCATGCTCAGATTGATGATCGCGACCGGCTTCGCTCTAATGGTAGCAACATCGGCGCAAGGAATGACGCCGGCGCCGCTTCCTCAGCTGGACGACATGGTGACGCAGGTTGCTGTCGGCTGTGGTCCGGGCAGGACACGGGTCAACGGCGTATGCGTGGCGCGGACCACGGTTCGCCAGACCCGCCGGGCCGTCCGCCGGTGCGTGCGATATCAGGCCGGCGTTTGCGCAGCCTACGAGTGAACGTCAGAGGACTGGCGTTCGGTCCACCATAGTCGGACGCCAGTCGCCATGTTCGAGCAACTCTCCCACCAGGGTTGGCGGCCAGTGAGTTTCATTTCGCCTACTGAGGCGAGCGCCGCTCGCCAACCGGTATTGCAAGCTCAAAAATCGAACCGTCTGAATCCGACCTGACCAGCCGCAATTTGCCTCCGTAGTTTGCAACCAGGGTGGAAGAAATGGCGAGCCCCAATCCCGTGCCATCGGATTTTGTGGTAAAGAACGGATCGAAGATGCGCTCTCGATCCTCGACAGGAATTCCGGGTCCGGAGTCCTGGACCGATAGCGATACGGTCGAATGACCGTCGAAACTCGTTGTGAGGCGCAGAAGTCGGGCTCCGGAGGTCACGGAGCTCATCGCCTCGATAGCGTTTTTGACGAGGTTCAGGAGTACTAGCTCGAGTTGCGTGCCATCCAGATGCACCTCGGGAAGGTTGTCCTGAAACTCCGTCGTGACGGACACTTCGTTGATTTGGAGATCGTGCTGCAGCAATCTCAGTACGAGCCGGACTGCATCCTCAACGCGCGTCAACACCCTCAGGTCAGTCGTCTTTTTCGACAGTTCGCGAATGCTCGAAATGATTGCTCCCGCGCGATGGCTGTCGCTCTCTATGTCATTGAGGATGTCGTCCATGTCTTCCAGTTCGGAAGGGGTCGAACGCAGCTGGCTGCGGGCTGTACTGGCATTGAGTGCAATAGCACCCAAGGGCGTTCCCAACTCATGGGCAATGGCGCCCATGACGGCATCGACGGTCAAAAGCCGGTTGGTGCGTTCGCGTCGTTGCAAGATGAGAGCGTTGGCAAGGCGTGAATAGAGAAAAGTCGTTTCGATGAGCAACACGATCAGCAACGTGCAGCTTGCAAACAGGACGAAGCAACGAGCCGCGTACCAACCGACGGTAAATCGTATCGAACTGCCGATCATCGCCACCAGGAAGTTCGGCATGTAGGCGAGCAAAGTCACCATCAACCATAGATCGAGGATTGTGCGGCTACGAGATAGCAGCACGGTTAGTACCGTGGCGCCCCATAGCCAAAGCATAAAGTTGACCTGATTGCCAAACTGCGTCTGCAGCCTGACGTCGTCGGTGAAGAAGCTCGGGATGTACGCCGTTTTCGCCGTCACGATCCAAGTCAGTACAGCGATCACCGCAAGGACGCAGACAACTGTGATCATAATGCTGGCCTTTGTCGATCTGGCCGGCAGTTTGCTGACTCCAATCGCGTCTTTGGTTAGCGCATAGACGAGAATCGCCATCGGGAACGTTGTGTGCCAAAGCACATACAGCCAGGCCGGGGTGTTAGGTCCGTCACCAATTAGACCAGCCGGGGCGTAGCCGCCCGGAAAGGAGAGCGTCTGCAAGAACGCAAACGAGCCGCTGAATATGTACGCGCTCGCGAGCGCAAGAAGGGCTGGCTGAGGCTGGATTGAAAATTGAGCAAACAAAAGGACCACCGTGATAAATTCGACAACGCTCAACACGGTCTGCAAAACCGGAATGAAGGCATCAACTCGGGCCACCCGTATGCTTGCGAACGGTGCGATAACAGCCGCCGCAACGACCAGGAGCATGACGGTGCCAGCCGCTACCATCCGGTGTTGCCCGGTTGCCGGCACCGACGCGATCACCAATGGGAAATCCTGCTCCTCTTTTTGAACAGAGCCTTCGGCTGCGATGTCCGGTAAGGCTCGTACGGCTTGTGACGACGCTGCTGCCGCGCCTTCGACAGGTCCGGTGAACGCGCGCCGCCTCATGCTGCCCCCTCAGTGGCCAGAGAACGTGAAGCTCAATAGAAATAGAGCCCGTTCAGGCTCCCGGACCTCAATGGCCATGGAATGTCCCGAGGGATCGGATCTTCTCATGGTCAACTCCTTGACCGTGTCCGACAGGAATTCAGCCGCCTCCATCTGGGCGCACTCAATGTCGGGCAATTCCATCCCTTCTTCGTCCGAGACGAAGGCGTCACCGTCCCGAAGGTCAAAATGGTAACGGGGCATGGGAAGGCACCCCCGAATATCAAATTCAGAACAGGCGCGGACTACGCGCCCTTTGGTGCGTTCACGACCCGCTCAACTTCGTCCGCAAGCTGGTCTAGATGCCGGGACAGTCGGTCAAACATCTCGCGCTTGGCGTGGTCCGTAGCCAGGTCCCGGATAAGTGCGCATTCGGCGGCGTCCTTCCGCAACTTTTCAAGGTGCGCTTGATAATCCTTCATCGTAACGCCTTGCCACTTCTTCCCAATTGTTGACGATGGAACAAAGGCTGTCAATTTCTAAAGCAAAGCGGGAATGGGGCCGCTGCGTGCCGTCCACTAGGACACCCACCCTGACAGAAAATGGTTGGAGTTGGGGGCCGCGGGCAGTTGCGCGCTTTGCGCATTTTGTTTGCGGTTAGTGTGGTGGCAACCCCGTCTGGACGGTTTCAGCTGCCACAGGATCGAGTCGAAGCGCGGTCACCGTCCCGGCAGTTTGCCGACGCTGATCTCGATCGCCGAAAAATAGGCTGCGAGATCCTCGATGTCCTGGTCAGACAAGGATGGTGTGACCACCGACATCGCATCGTTCTTTCGTGCGCCGGATTTGAACGCCTGCAGCTGCGCGACGAGATAGGGCTCGATCTGGCCGGCGATGTTCGGTGAGTCCGGCGTCTTGGACAGTCCGTCGAGGCCATGACAGGTTTGGCACATCATCGCTTTGGCGGCGCCGGCTTTGACGTCGCCGGCATGGCTCGGGCTGCCGCCCACCATCAGAAGGCCTGCCGGCGCGAGCAATTTGACGAACAACATTGCCGTCCGTGAAAACGCAGATATCATCCTGGACCTCGCGCTGTTCGGACGGAAGATGAAGGGGATGGCCCCGGGGGCCATCCCAGACACCGGAGCTTACTTGCCGTCGTACGAGATGCGATAGAGCGCGCCGACCAAATCGTCCGACACGATCAGCGAACCGTCTGCCAGCTGGGCCACGTCGACGGGGCGGCCGAGATAGTAGCCGTTGTCGTTCCAGCCCTCGGCGAAGGCTTCGGACTTGCCGGCCACGTGGCCGTCATCCTTCAGGAACGTCACCATCAGCCGTGCGCCGACCGGGACAGTTCGATTCCACGACCCGTGCTGGGTCGAGAAGATCGCGCCTTGATACTTCTTCGGAAACATGTTGCCGGTATAGAACACGAGTCCGAGGTCAGCCGCATGCGCTGTCTGCTCGACTTCCGGGAACACTATGTTGGCGGGCGGGGTATCGTTCTTGTACTCGTTGGTGCGAATCTTGCCGCCGCCATACCAGGGGAAGCCGAAATCCTGACCGCTGCTGGCTATGCGGTTTAATTCCCCCGGCGGAATTTCATCGCCCATGCCGTCGACCTGGTTGTCGTTGGTCCAGAGCGACTTGTCCTTCGGGTTGAAGTCCATGCCGACCGGGTTGCGCAATCCGACCGCGTAGACCTCGCGGTTCTTGCCATCGCGGTCCATGCGGATAATGCCGCCGATGCCGAGCTTGCGGTACAGGTCGAACTTCTCCTTGGCCGGCACGTTGTACGGCTGCCCGAGCTGAATATAGAGCTTGTTGTCGGGGCCGATGCGGCACACGCGAGCGGTGTGGTTATAGCTTTCCTCGGATTTCGGGATCAGCTCGCCTTCGGGAACGACGACGCCGGCGACGACGTCGGGGCTCTCGTAGAAGAATTCGGCAGCGGGATATTCCAGCACCCGGTTCTGCTCGACGATGTAAAGGAAGCCGTCTTTCGAGAAACATCCCCCGTTGGGAATCTTCTTCGGCAAGGTCGGGGCGAACTCCTTCACCTCGTCGCCGACGCCGCCGCGTGCGCGATCGGTCACGACCCAAGCTTTCGACTTGCGGGTGCCGACGAACGTCGCGACGCCCTGCGGCCCGACTGCGATATGCCGGGCATCCGGAACCAGCGCATAGAGCGAGATCTGGAAGCCTGGCGGCAGCTTGATCTTGGCCAGATTTTTCTTGACCTGTTCGGCTTTGGCGCCGCCTTGCGGGACTTCCGGCCAGTCAGCCGTGCTGCCGGTCGGACGCATCGCGCCCAATGTTTCGAGCGCGCTGGGCGCCGGCGTAGCCGGCTGGCCGAATGCCGGCCACGCGGCCAGCGTGAGTGTAGCCATCGTTACTTGCAAATGAAGTTTCATCGATGCCTCCCTGGATGCCCCAATTCTCACGGGCGATCCGCCCGCCGCTGGGGAGCGAGGTATCAATGCGCTGGCGGAGACGATTGTCAAATGGCATCCGTTTTATGCCTTCGCGGCGAGCGGCTACGCTGCGGCGCAACCGCTGAAGTGCCCGAAGCGCTGCCTGCAATTGTTCGCACATGTACAGCGGCGATTTCGCAATCTGATTGGCATGAAAATGACCCCGCTCTCAGCGAGGCGGGGTCACGAGAGTTCGGAGTTTACAAATACTTTCCTGCGCAAGGGCGATCGCCGAGAAGCGCAGGGTCAAAGGGATTCTATCTGCGATTTCGCGGGACTTTTTCCCGAATTATTTCCGGGCCGCATTTGCGCGCCATGCGCGTGAAAGCCAGCGAACCGGCGCCCGGTCCACCGCAATCGGACGCAAGTTGCTTTTCGCGCTTAAGCCGGTACCGCGGCCTTCATTTCCGACACTCCAACGGATGGATATGACCAGCGATTGGACTGGCCACATCACCGATCTTTCGTGCGGGGACGGCGGCAGGCATCGGAGCCAGGCCGCCGTCCATGCGCGCGCTGATCCGATTAGTATCCGTACTGACCCGGGCAGACCCAGGCGCCGTAGGAGTTGTAGTAGCAGTTGCTGCCGCCGCCGTAATAGCCGTAGGCTCCCGCTGCCGCGGCGCCGACTGCGGCGGCACCGTAGACACCTCTGCGGACCGCCGTGCGCGCTACCGGATGATATCCATATCCGCGACCGGCGTATCCCCGACCGGCATATCCACGGCCGGCGTATCCGCGACCGGCATAGCCCCGGCCACCGGCGCCGACACGGCCAGCATGAACCCCTCCGCCATGAAAGCCTCCACCCCGGTAGCCGCCGCCACCGCCCCGCCGCGCGAACGCGTCCTCCGGGATCAGGCTGGCGCCCACTAGAACGACTGCTGCCAGAGCAGCGAGAGCATATCTAACCATGGCCTTCCTCCTGTTGATTGAGGTGTCGTGCATTCGGGTTCCGATCATGGCGCACCCGCAGCGATCCGCACCTGACGACAGCCTTCGACGTTCCCCGGACCTTGGGTTGACCTAGATCAACGGCTCAGCCGTCGTGATCGCATTTTGTTTGCGATCTGTTCGTCATGCCGACCGATGCTGGCGGCGCGAAACAAATTATTGGCGCCCGATAACAAGTCCTGATGTGGGCGATCTGCTAAGTCCGCGCTGCTTGCAGCAACGCCCACGTCCTGGTTCGCGCGCGCTTGTGCCGCGGCAACCCCGTCCGGCCAGCTTCAACCGCCACAGGATCGAGACGCTCGATCCTGGCCGATGGTTTTGTGTCGCAGGCCAGTCATTTTGAACGTCCGCACCGGATGGCGCGGAAAAGGCACCATTGAACGCTCCGCCTTTATTTCTGGAGAACCGAATTATGCCGTCCGCCAGTTCCAGCAGGATCGCTCTTTTCATTGATGGCGCCAATCTCCATGCGACGGCGCGGACGCTCGGCTTCGATATCGACTATAAGCGTCTGCTTGAGGAATTTTCCAGCCGCGGCGCGGTGCTGCGCGCATTCTATTATTCCGCGATGGATCCGGAGTTGTCGTCGCTTCGTCCGCTGCTCGACTGGCTCGATTACAATGGTTACACCGTGGTCACCAGGCCAACCCGGGAATCTGTCGACGCCGGCGGCCGCCGCAGGGTCAAGGGCGGTCTGGAGCTCGAGCTCGCGGTCGACGCGATGGAGCTCGCCGCTGACGTCGACGAGATGATATTGTTCTCCGGCGACGGAGATTTTCGCCCCCTCATCGAAGCGATGCAGCGCCATGGTGTCCGTGTCACCGTCGTCTCCACGATTTCGAGCAAACCGCCGGTCATCGCCGACGAGCTGCGCCGCCAGGCCGACGTCTTCATCGATCTGGCCAAACTGCGGACCAAAATCGACCGCGATCCCGCCGAGCGGTCGGCCCCGCGCGACGGCAGCTCGCCTCGCGGCCGCAATCCGTGATGACAGCAGGAAAATCCGACGGCCGCTGGAACAATTCGATGTCGGGAAAATTAGGCAATCGTGTCTTCAGACACGCGACTGACTAACTGCCGGCTCCAGCGTAATCGTTTCCCCCGAGAGGCGCTGGAGCCGCCTTTGTCCGCGAACGGAGTAGAGCCTGCGACCGGTTCCAGGACGGCGCGTCCATTGTCGACGCGGCACCGGGCGTCGGGTCGTTACAGGCTGATGACGTAGATGCTCATCGCCAGCAGGATGGCGACACTCAATGCCACAATGAACAAGAAGAATTTTCCCACGGTCATACTCTCCCGTGAACCCCAACGCGCCGCTGGCGGAATGGTTCGTTGCACAGGCGAGTTATGTGCGGCTGCCAATGTTGCGCCGGTCACGAAAAAAGGCCCGCCATCGCGGCGGGCCCTTCTCGACGTCAGTCCGTGTCGAACTCAGATCGCGACGCCGTAATAGTCGTTGACGGCGCGGGTCCTGGTCGGGTCGCCCCAATTCCAGGCATTGTCGTTGCCATAGTGCGGCGCGCCCTTGAGCTGCGTTTCCGTCACGCCGGTGACATAGCCGCCGAGGGCGGTGTCGTATTTCAGCGACTGCCAGGGCAGCGGGTAATGGTCGTCGCCGATGCCGAGAAAGCCGCCGAAGCTGAGCACGGCGTAGGACACCTTGCCGCTCTTCTTGTCGATCATGACGCGCTCGATCGAACCGATCTTGTTCCGGTCGGCGCCATAGACCGCGGTTCCCTCGACCTTGTCGCTGCCGATCAGGTTGCCGGTTTCGTTCGCTTCCAATGACATGTTTTTCTCCTCCAGATGAGTTGGAGAAAGGAAAACAAGAGGAGAGGGGAAACGTTCCTGAAGGCGGCGCATCGACGCAGCGCGGGCGCCGTGACTTGAGCGGTTCAGGACGTAAACCCGTTGGCGCGGAACCGCAGCCTGATTGACGGATGCCCGGCGCGATCGGCTTGCGCGGAGCCTCACCTCGATGGCCCGCCGAATGCTCCGCGGTGCTCTACCGAGAACACGTGTGCATACAGGTTGGCTATCCACTGCTTGCCCTCCTGGGTAACTTGCAAGTACCGGAGTGCATCGCCGATATAGGGACGGACCATCTTCCAGAAAAAGGCGGGGTAGGCTGCTCTTAAGTCATCGGGAGTCTGATATCCGCGCCGCTCGCATTCACCGGTTTCCCGGAACTCGGCAAACAACGCCGACGTCTTGCGCAGATAGCCGATGTCGGCCAATTGGCCGATCAAGTCCGCGGCACGAAGCAGGCCTGGATAATCTGCGGTGCTGGTATGCTGGTCGTTCTCCGGCACCGGAAAGCGCGTGTGCTCGATGTTTGCCTCGATTTCCCGCGTATCGATGTGGGTCAAGCTCACTTTCCCGAAACGCTCGCGGACAAAGAGTTTGGATCGCGCGACATGATAGGGGGTCAAGCTCGCGTCCGTGGCGCCTGCGGATATCTGCACGAGCTGGCCGTTGTCGCCACAAACATAATGTCCGTCACGGTCACCCCGACATACTCCCCGCACATAGCCGATGTCGTGGCACAGGAGCGAAATCATGAAATGGAGCCAATCGCGTGGGGTAACCCCGCCCTCGCTGGTGTGTTTCCCGAGCAATATCTGCTGACCGACCAGCGTCACCATGATGGTGTGGTTCATGTCGTGGTAGGCGGCGTCACTATTGGCAATATTCTCCAACGCGAGGCGACCGACGAAACCAATGATGTCCGGATAGGCTGGCTCAAGGAGTCCGTAGATTTGGCCGTACTTGTCCTTAAGCTCCCTGACAAACGCCTCGATGACGATTTCGGTAGGATTGAACATGGTCGCCTCTGCTGTACCGGTTCGGGCGTCCATGCCGCGACCAGAAGCCAACTCGATGCAGGGGGAGCATAATCGTTTTCGTGTACATCGGCTATTGGCCGGTCGCGTCATTTCACAGCGACCGCGACGAGACGGATCGCGAGGACTTCGTGACGACGGTCACTCCGCCTTGCTCGCCTCTTGCGGCTGCGGGCGGGCGGCAACGGCGGCGCCGTTGCCAAATATGCCGGCGAGGCTTCGCGTGCGGCCGGTGTCGATGCTGACATAGGCGGTCATGCCGGCGCGCAACGGAGGCTCGCCCGGGCGCTCCATCAGCCGCAGCCGCACCGGCAGGCGCTGCACGACCTTCACCCAGTTTCCCGAGGCATTCTGCGCCGGCAGGATCGCAAACTCGGCGCCGGTCGCCGGGCTGATGCTTTCGACCTCGGCATCCCAGGTGATGTCGGGATGCATGTCGAGCACGACCTTCGCCTTCTGCCCGACGGTGACGTGGGTGAGGTCCGTCTCCTTGAAATTGGCCTCCAGCCAGGGCCGGCGATCGGCAACCATGGCAAACAGCGTCGTCTGCGCCTTGACCTGCTCGCCGAGCTGGAGCTTGAAGTTGACGACGACGCCCGGCCGCGGCGCCTTGATTTCGGTGTAGGCGAGATCGAGCGCGGCGCGATCGCGCAGCGCCAGCTTCTCGCGCACGGCGGCGAACGCGTCGGTCGGCCTATCAGGCTTGCCGCCCAGCGCTGCCTCGACGCGGGCGATGCGCTGGTGCAGCACGGCTACGCGATCCAGCCCTTCCTGCTCCTCGCTGTTGGTCTGCTCGAGCTTCACGGCCGATGTCACGCCGCGTCCCGACAGGTCGCGCGCCCGCTGCGCCTGCGCCTGCAGGAACGTCTGCTTGTTCTCGGCCTCCCTGGTCTCGGCCCGAATCTCGCGCAGGTTGGCCTTCATCTGCTCGACGGCGGCGCGGGCGGAATCGACGTCGGCCTCGGCCTTGGCCAGCGCAAGTTCGTAAGGCGCGGGATCGAGGCGCACGAGCAGCTCGCCCGCCTTGACGATCGAATGGTCCCTGATCCGGACCTCGCTGATGCGGCCGGGAATTTCACTGGCGATCTGGGTGATGTCGGCCTTGACGAAGGCGTTCTCGGTGGTGACGTGACGGCCGCCCTGCAACCAGAAGCCGAGCGCGCCGGCAACGATCAGCACGGGCACGCCAATCAGCGCCAGTTTTCGCTGTCGCGGCGTCACGGCGCGATCCTCCCGTTGCCGTTCAGACGGCGCGTCCCGCGCAGGGCGGAATTCCGGGCCGCGGTCGTAACCGCGCCCTTGGCGGGTTTGGCCGGACCATCGGCGCTGGAGACCAGCGTCTCCTTGACGCGCTGCAGCAAGGCGAAGAGCTGCTTGCTCTCCCGCGCGGAAAGATCGGCCAGCGCGGTTTCGACGGTTGCTTCGGCGACCCGCCAGATGCGCTTGTGCACCCGTTCGGCCTCCACCGTCAGGTAAACTCGCTTTACGCGCTTGTCGCCGGGTTCGCTGCGCCGTTCGACCCAGCCGTTGGCCACGAGCCGGTCGATCATGCGGCCGGCGGTGGCCTTTTCGACTTCCATCATCTCGGCGAGCTCGGAATGCGACGCGCCGGGGCGGCGGTGCAGGCGGGTCAGCACCAGCCACTGCGCGCGGGTGATCCCGAGCCGGCGCACGCGGCGATCGAACTCCGTCCGCAGCAGGCGGGCGACATCCGAGAGCACGACACCAATGTATTCGTCGGTATTTGGCATGGCCGCAATTGTAGCCGCCGGGCAATTAGTAAGCTAGGCTATTATCTAGTAACCTAGGTTACAATCGGATCCGCAATGCCGCAAGGGAAGCCATAGGGATGGGGGCTTGAGCGCCGCCGAAATCGACGCCGACGAAGCCGCCGGGTTCATGCCCCCGGCGCAGCGCTATCTGACCATGGCGACCGTCGTCCTGGGGTCCTCGCTCTACGGCACCGCCTTGCTGACGACGTCGACCATCCTGCCGCAGATGCAGGGCGCGCTGTCGGCGACCCAGGACGAGATCGCCTGGGTGATGACCTTCAACATTCTCGCGACCGCCGTCGTGACGCCGATGACCGGCTGGCTGGTATCGCGCTTCGGCACCAGGCGCGTCGTGGTCTACTCGATCGGCCTGTTCACGCTGGCGACGCTGCTGTGCGGCATGGCGCAATCGCTCGAGATGCTGGTGATCTGGCGCATCCTGCAGGGCGGGGCGGGGGCGCCGATCGTGCCGCTGTCGCAATCCATCCTGTTCAATACGTTCCCGCGGCGCCAGCATACGATGGTGATGTCGGTGTTCGGCATGGCGGTCGCGGTCGCGCCGGCGTTCGGTCCCGTCATCGGCGGGTATCTTGCCGAGATCTATAGCTGGCGCTGGTCGTTCTACATGCTGGTGCCGATCGGTGTCTGCGCCACCATCGGCATGCGCTGGACGCTGCCGCCGGACACCAGCCTCACCAAAGTGCGCTTCGACTGGACCGGCTTCATCGCGCTCGCCACGGCGCTGGCGGCCGTGCAGCTCGTGCTCGCGCGCGGCGTGCGGCTGGACTGGTTCGATTCGACGGAGATCGTCATCGAAAGCCTGATCGCGGTCGTCGCGTTGTATATTTTCCTGGTGCACAGCCTGAGCGCCCGCGAGCCGTTCCTGAATCTGAAGCTGCTGGCCGACCGCAACTACGCGATCGGGCTGGCGCTGGTGACGATCTACGGCATGCTGAACTTCACACCGATGGTGCTGCTGCCGCCGCTGCTGCAGCAGCAGGCCGGCTTTCCCGATGCGCTGGTCGGGCAGGTGATCGGATGCCGCGGCGTCGGCATGCTGGTCGGGTTCATGACCGCCGGTTTCATGAGCCGGATCGATCCGCGCATCAGCATGGCGTTCGGCTTCGGCCTGCAAACCGCAGCGGGGCTCTGGATGCTGACCTTCGATCTCAACGTCACCATGGAAGTGCTTGTGATCAACAGCGTCGTCCAGGGCTTTGCCGTCGGCGTCGTCTGGGTGCCGATCACGGCGGTGGCGTTCGGCACGCTGGAGGCGAAGCACTACGCCGAGGCGTCGGCCGTATTCCATCTGCTGCGCAACATCGGCTCCAGCTTTTTCATCTCGCTGTCGATTGCCGAGATCGTGCGCGCGTCCGGCGCCAATTACAGCCGCATGACCGAGATGATCACTCCCTACAACCGGGCGCTCACGACGCCCGGTGTAACCGGGGGATGGGTCTTCGATACGGTGCCGGGCCTTGCCAGGTTTGCAAAGGAAATCGCGCGCCAGGCGGCGATGATCGGCTACCTGAACGCGTTTGCGATGTACACCGCGACGTCGGCGCTAGCCGTGGTTTTCGCGCTGATGGTCAGGCGCCGCAAGGCGTGATGCGGCCGGTTGGCGATGCATCGAACCCGCCGTGGGTCGAGAACATCGTAGTTTCGAACTCGACGCCGCGAGCGATTACCCGGCTGCTTTTCTGGGCCGTCCAGATGTTCGCGGCTTGAGATAAGCCTGCATCCACAGTGGATCACGCATCGATGCTTTGCATACAATAGCAACGGATTGGGGGATCTTCGCACTGACCCGATAGGATGCCCAAGTACTGGCGCTTACGCCGACGAGATCGGCCGCATCAGCATTCGAAATCTGCGCAAGATGCTGCCATTCGCGAAGCTGATTATTATCGAACGGTCGTTGGGCGTCCGCCAAAAGCTTGAGATGCACAGCATCTATCGCAAGATCACCATCGTCCCATTCGACCGCGCTTCCATAGCCGCCAACGCCAGCTCGCGTGAACACGCCAGGGTCCTTCAATGGGGCAAGTATTTCGCTCCCGTGAAAACAGTTCATCGCGAATTTTGGTTAGATCGCTATTGACTTCCGATTATTTTGTAGTGACAGAATAATCCATGAGGATCATTTGGGACGAGCCAAAGCGCTTCGCAAATCTCGACAAACACGGGATGGACTTCGCTGACCTCAACGAGAAGTTCTTTGATACTGCCCTGGTTCTCAACACCTATGGAAGGCGCTACCGGGCTATCGGGCGTGAACATTCGAGGCGTCATTTCCGTGATCTTCGCCGTCTATGGCACGGAAGCTGTCAGCATTATCAGCATGCGCCCGGCCAACAAGAGGGAAAGAGAGCTCTATGAAGCGAACCGTCGCTAAAAAACGCTACGCCGCCAGCGATATGCGCGCGGTGAGTGATAACCCTGAGTGGACCAAGAGTGATTTTGCGAAAGCGAAGCCTTTCAACGAGGTTTTCCCGACTATGCGCAAGGGTCGCGGTCCGAACAGAGCGCCGACCAAAAAGCTAGTTTCACTGCGGCTTAGCCCTGAGGTTCTCAAGCACTTTAAGGCGGATGGCCCAGGCTGGCAACTCTGCACTGCAGAATCGACGAAACCTTAGTTAAGATCATCAGGCGCAAGTCTTAGTAAGCCCACCGCAAAACGACCACGGCCCTCGCCAGGGGAGCTGGCGAGGGCCGTGTTGGATACACTTCATCGCGCCTAGGTTCGCAATGGAGTGTGGGAGCTCTGAAGACTCATTTATTTGGGCATGATCTTTTCCAAAAACCGGTGTCCACTTTTTGGGATCATGCCCGCTAGAACGGCAGCAGCACGTCCATCACCTGCTGGCCGTAGCGGGGTTGCTGCACGTCGGTGATCTGGCCGCGGCCGCCATAGGCGATGCGGGCCTGCGCGATCTTCGAGGAGTCGATGGTGTTGTCGCTCTGGACGTCTTCGGGGCGGACGATGCCGGCGACGATCAGTTCGCGGATTTCGAAATTGACGCGGATTTCCTGCTTGCCCTCGACCACGAGATTGCCGTTCGGCAGTACCTGCGTGACCACGGCGGCGACGTTGGTCTGCAAGGCCTCCTGGCGGTTGACCGAGCCCTTGCCGTCGCTCGACGACGTCGAGTCCGTGGTCAGGAGGCGGCCGGGCAGGATCTTGTTCGGTTGCGTGATGGTCTGGGATCCGATGAAGTCGGTAATCCCTGAGTCTTCCTTGCTGTTGCGGCTGCGCTGGGTCTCGTTGGCGATGTTGGCCTTGTCGGTGATATTGACGGTCACCGTCAGGATATCGCCGACGCGCGCGGCGCGCTGATCGCGGAAGAAGGCGCGCGAGCCGTTCCGCCACAGCGAGTTCGCATTGTAGGAAGCCTGTTCCGGCTTCGGCATCGGCATCTGCACCGGCTTGTAGCCGGGCTGCGTGGTCGGGTTTTCGATCTCCGTCAGCTTCGGCTTTTCGCCGATCTGGGAGAGACGGTCGATCGAGGAGCAACCGCTCGCGGCGACCGCCAGGGAGAGCAGGGCGCCTGACAGGATGATGCGGTTGATACGGGAGACTGACATTTACATTACTCGGCTTTTGGAGCGACGTGTGAATTGACGGTGGCGACGGCGACGGGAGCCGCGCCGGGGGCTGCGAGCGAAGCGGCGGCATCGCTGGTCTGCGCCGGGCGGGACGGAACGCCTGTGATCGCAACCTGGCCGCGGCCGATCACGGTGCCGGACACGGTGCGCTTCGACTGCAGGTTCATCACGTTGACGGCGTCGCCTTCGGTGCCGTTCTCCAGCGCCTTGCCGCGCATGGTGAGATAGAGCCCGGTCGTCTCGTAGATCAGCGTCACGTTCTGGTCGCGCTGCACGAGATCGGGCTTGGCGAGATCGGCGGTCCTGAGCGCCTGTCCGGCGCGGAGCTGGCGGCGGGCCTGCATGCCGACGACGCGGTCGCGGGAGGCGGCATCCGCACCCACTTCGGCCTTGGGCCGGCGCTCGACCACCACGTCGGAGGATTTGATGACTTCATTGCGTTCGACATTGCGCGCCAGCACCGCGGCCTCGACGGTCTCGACCGCCGTGCCGGTGAAGCGCAGTTTTGTCGGCGCCGCGCCGTTCTCGTTGGCGATTTCAAAGGTGACGTCGAAGCGGCCGTTGCGGTTGTCGTAGCGCACGATCGCCGCCTGCATGCCGCCGGTGAAGCTGGCCTCCAGCCTGACGTCGCCGGGATCGCGGTCGAAGGTCATGCTGAGATTGGCGGCGTCGCCAAGGCCGTTGCGGCGCTCCAGCGCGCGGGCGACCTGCAGTTCGATGTCCTTGCTCTCGAGCGTGCGGGCCAGACGGGTGACCGAAATTTCCTTCAGGTTCGCGGGTGTCGACGCCGATCACGTGGTGGGCGCGAAGGGTGTTGAGCACCTGCGCCACCGGCAGCGAGCCCGTGGTACCGAGGTCCGGCGCGCGGTAGATCGCGATCTGCGCGGCGCCGCCGGCATTGTCGACGATGTCGCCGATCCGCACGAGATCGCTCGATACCTGCACATTGGCGCGCAGCGCGGGGGCTGCGATGATTTCGTTTCGGGTCTGCGCGAGCGCGTGCGTCGCACAGCTTGCGAGCAGGGCGGTGGCGAGAAGGAGCGCGCGGGCGATCATGGCTGGTCCTCAGCGGAACATGTTGGCGGTGGATTGCATCATCTGGTCGGCTGCGCTGACCACCTTGGCGTTCATCTCGTAGGCGCGCTGGGCGGCGATCAGGTCGGAGATTTCGGTCACGACCTCGACATTGGCCTGTTCGAGGTTGGACTGCTGCATGTCGCCGAAGCCGTCGGTGTTGGCGACGCCGTCCTGCGGCGTGCCGGAAGCCGGCGTGTCCGTGAACAGATTGTCGCCGATCGGATTGAGGCCGGCCTTGTTGATGAAACGCGTCAGGCCGATCTGGCCGGCCAGGGTCGGCGTGGTCGAGCCGGGCAGCATCACGGTGACCTGGCCCTGCGCGTTGATGGTGATCTGCGAGGAATTCTGCGGGATCGTGATGGTCGGCTGCACCGGATTGCCCTGTGCGGTGACGACGCGGCCCTGCGCGTCCATCATGAACGAGCCGTCGCGGGTATAGGCATAGGTACCGTCGGGCACCTGGATCTTGAAGAAGCCTTCGCCGCGGATCGCGATGTCGAGGTCGTTACCGGTCGGCGACAGCGTGCCCTGGCTCATCAGGCGCGGCGTGCCGACGGTCTTGACGCCGCCGCCGATGTCGACGCCGACGGGCAGGATGGTGCCCTGGTCGGAGGCCTGCGCGCCGACGCGGCGCACGTGGTCATAGATCAGGTCCTGAAACGCGGCGCGCTGCTTCTTGAAACCGGTGGTGCGCAGGTTCGCGATGTTGTTGGAGATCACCTGAACGTTGAGTTCCTGTGCCGCCATGCCGGTCGCTGCTGTGTATAAAGCGCGCATCGATCAATGCCTTACGGTTATGCCGGAACGTCGGCGAGTTTCTCGATTGCGGAACGGTGCAGGTCGTGCTGCTGCTGCAGCAGCGAGGAGATCTGCGTGTAGGTCCGCGTGATCTCGATCATGCGGCTCATCTCGTGGACGGAATTGACGTTCGACTTCTCGATGAAGCCCTGCCGCACCCGCGAGGTGGTGTCGGGCTGGGGGGCTACGCCCTGGCCGGCGGAGTAAAGGTTGCTGCCTTCCTTCACGAGCTTCTGCGCGTCGGCAAACGAAGCCAGCCGCAGCTTGCCGCGCACTGAATCGACGCGGCCGGTGCCCTCGACCACGGTGACGTTGCCGTCGGCTGCAATGTTGATCTGCTTGTCGGTCGGCTGGAACACGATCGGGCCGGAGGCGCCCATCACGGGATTGCCGTCCACGGTCACGAGCTGGCCCTGATTATTGATCTGCAGGCCGCCGTCGCGGGTGTAGCGCTCACCGGCGGGCGTCTGCACCACCAGGAAGGCGCCGCCGTCGATTGCGACGTCGAGCGGGTTCCTGGTCTGCTCGGAAGGACCGGCCGAAAAATCGTGAAAGGTGGCGCGGTCCTGCACAAAGGAGACGCGGCGGTCGGCGCGCACGAAATTGTCTTCACGCGCGGGCGAGTGCAGATATTCCTCGAACAGCGACCGGTCGGCCTTGAAGCCCGTCGTGTTGATGTTGGCGACGTTGTTGGCAACGACATCCAACTGCCGTTCCAGCGTCATCTGCCGTGATAGTCCGACGAGAAGCGTATTCTCCATCGGTGGTTCTCCCCTTGATCGATCCGAGGCCAAGCTCTCCCAAGCTCGTCGTCCGGATCCCGTAACCTTCGGGCTCTCCCAAGCCCTCTGGTTGCGATCTACTCAGCGAAAGCCGTGCCAAGTCGGGAAGTGATTGTTTCTCAATGGGCTAGGCATTTTTCGGAGCGCGGCGCGGGCGGCAGAAAGGTCTTGTTGACCATGTTTGCCCGGCAGATTTTTCCTAGTTGGGCGTCAACGGAAAGGTTCCGTTAACCATTATTACTCTAGCGTCGCACCTACTGAGGGCGCGTGTGCGCTGGCGGCTTTTGTTTCGCGTTATGGGGGCTCTTCGTTACCCAGGCTGGTGGCAACCGCGTTCGTTCCAGATTTGGAAGCGGGCGGGGCAATGGCTGATAACGAGCAGGCGGAAGGCGCAGCCGACGGCGCGGATGCCGCACCGTCGAAAAAGGGCAAGCTCAAGCTTCTCATCGCGGTCGGAGGCTTCGTCGCTATCCTTGCCGCCGGCGGCGGTGCGTGGTTCTTCATGATGCGCGGCCATGGCGAGGAGAAGCACGCCGAAGCGCCGCCGGTGAAGCCACCGTCCTTTCTCGAAGTGCCCGACATGATGGTCAACCTGGTCGGGGCGCCCGGCGAGCGGGTGCAATATCTCCGCGTCAAGGTCGTGCTCGAGATCAAGGAAGACAAGCAGGTCGAGGCGATCAAGCCCAACCTGCCGCGCGTCACCGACCTGTTCCAGACCTACCTGCGTGAATTGCGGCCCTCCGACCTCAACGGCTCGGCCGGGCTGTTCCGCCTCAAGGAAGAGCTGACCAAGCGCGTCAACTACGCGGTGGCGCCGCAGCAGGTCAGCGCGGTGCTGTTCAAAGAAATCGTGGTTCAGTGACGGGGCGGATTTAAAGATCATGGCTGTCAACAAGGACCAGATGGACCAGGATGCGATTGCCGCCCAGTGGGAGGCGTCGCTCGATTCCGAGGATCCCGCGGCGGCTGCGGAAGAGGCCGCCGCCAACGAACTCTCCGAGAGCATGGCGCTGCAATGGGCAGCCATGGTCGAGGACGGCAGCCGCGACTTCGGCAACAAGAACTCGGGCGAGCGGGTTCTGTCGCAGGAAGAAATCGACAATCTGCTCGGCTTTACCGTCGGCGACGTCAATCTCGACGACAATTCCGGCATTCGCGCCATCATCGATTCGGCGATGGTGTCCTACGAGCGTCTGCCGATGCTCGAAATCGTGTTCGACCGCCTGGTGCGGTTGATGACCACGTCGTTGCGTAATTTCACCTCCGACAACGTCGAAGTCTCGCTCGACCGCATCACCTCGGTCCGCTTCGGCGACTACATGAATTCGATCCCGCTGCCGGCGGTGCTCTCGGTGTTCAAGGCCGAGGAGTGGGAGAATTTCGGGCTCGCGACGGTGGATTCCAGCCTGATCTATTCGATCATCGACGTGCTGCTCGGCGGCCGCCGCGGCCAGACCTCGCTGCGCATCGAAGGCCGGCCCTACACCACCATCGAGACCAACCTGGTCAAGCGGCTGGTCGAGGTCGTGCTGGCCGACGCCGAACAGGCGTTCCGGCCGCTGTCGCCGGTGACGTTCTCGATCGACCGGCTGGAAACCAATCCGCGCTTCGCCGCCATCTCCAGGCCTGCCAACGCCGCGATCCTGGTGCGCCTGCGCATCGACATGGAAGACCGCGGCGGCAACATCGAATTGCTGCTGCCTTACGCCACCATCGAGCCGATCCGCCCGGTTCTGCTGCAGATGTTCATGGGCGAAAAGTTCGGCCGCGATCCGATCTGGGAAGGGCATTTCGCGACCGAAGTGGCGCAGGCCGAGATTTCGGTCGACGCGGTGCTGTATGAAGCCGACATTCCGCTCAAGCAGCTGATGATGCTGAAGGTGGGCGACACCCTGCCGCTGGATATGCGTCCCGACGCGCTGGTGCAGGTCCGCTGCGGCAACGTGCTCTTGACCGAGGGGCGCATGGGCCGGGTCGGCGACCGCGTCGCCATCCGCGTCACCAAGCAGTTGCGCAAACCCAATACTACCTTCGCGATGTTCGAGAAGGCCGATGAGCAAACCAAGTTGATGGAGGCACAATGAGTCATTCCCTGGGCATTGTGATCGAGAGTTCTGGTGGCGGTGCTGCTGATGCTCACGATCGGGTACTGCATGGTGCTCAACAAGCGGCTGAAGCGGCTGAAGGCGGACGAGCATTCGCTGAAAGCCACGATCGCCGAGCTGATCACCGCGACCGAAATCGCCGAGCGCGCGATCGGCGGGCTCAAGCACACCGTGCGCGACGTCAACGAAAATCTCGGCAGCCAGCTCACCGCCGCGACGCAGATGGCGGGGCACCTGAAGGGCATGCTGGCCGAAGGCGACGGCGTCATTCGGCGCCTCTCCAAGATCGCGATCGCGGCGCGGCCTTCGCAGGAGGCCGAGCCCGCAGCGCCCAAGATGTCGAGCGCCAAGGCGGTCGCCGCGGCCGCGGAAGCCTTCGCTGACCGCCGAAGGGCCAGTGGCATCGCTGCATGAAGTCGTTCCGCGATATCCGTGTCATTCCGGTCGTGCTGGTCGCGATCTTCGGCCTCGTGGTGCTGAAGATCGCGGGCCTCGTGATCGATGGCGGATACGTGTTCGAGTACCAGCCGAGCCCGCCGGCCAAGCGCTCCTGGGCCCAGGACAATTTTGGTTTTCCGGGCGCCCGGGTCGATGGCGACATCACCGGCTCGGTCAAGAAGGAAGAGGCGCCGAAGCCGGCCGCTCCGGTTGCGGAACCGCCGAAGCCCGACGGCGTCGTGGTGTTTCCCGAGCAGAACCCGCAATCGGTGTCGCCGTCGGAGCGCGCCATCCTCGAACGGCTGCAGGCGCGGCGCCAGGAACTGGAACAGCGTGCGCGTGAAGTCGAAATCCGCGAAAGCCTGCTGAAATCCGCCGAGAAGCGCATCGAGGGCCGCGTCGAGGAGGCGAAGGCGACGGAGGCCAAGATCTCGACCGTGACCGGGCAAAAGGCGGAGCAGGATGCCGCACGCTTCAAGGGCATCATCACGATGTACGAGGGCATGAAGCCAAAGGACGCCGCCAGGGTGTTCGACCGGCTCGAGATGTCCGTGCTCTACGATATCGCTTCGCAGATCGCGCCGCGGAAGATGTCTGATATCCTGGGCCTGATGCAGCCGGAAGCGGCCGAGCGGCTGACGGTGGAACTGGCGCGCCGCGCCGGCACCGATAAATCCACCTCCACCGCCGAATTGCCCAAGATCGAGGGCAGGGTCCTGCCGCAGAAGCCGAACTGACGCAGGGTATCGACGGCCTCGAATTTGGATCCGCGCTGGTAAATCGACTTTGATTGCCTTGGCGCGATCGATATCCGCCATGCGCCGAACAGCGATCAGATTTCCTATCCCAGTGAAATGACGCTTTGCGCCGCCGACGGGTGAGCCGTCGTGTCAGGCATGGACGATTGTCGGAGAACCAAGGGGACGACACGGGAACCCTTTTGGCACATCGTGCTTGATGTACTTATCCCGGATCGCTGACGCGATCAGGCAGCAAGTCGTCGCCGGCGTTTGAGGACGCGAGGTGTTGCGATGCGCGCATAAACCTGACCGAAGCTGGAAAGGCCAAACCAAAAAAGCGGGAGGCTTCACCATGGAAGATGTAGAAAAGCGGGTAATCGGAAAGGTGATGCGGCGGCTGATACCATTTCTGATCTTGTGTTACTTCGTTGCTTATCTTGATCGCGTGAATGTCAGCTTCGCCAAGCTTCATATGAATCAGGCGCTTGGCTTCAGCGACGCAGCCTTTGGACTGGGCGCAGGGCTTTTCTTCATTGCGTATTTTCTGTTTGAAGTGCCCTCCAATATCTTTCTGGAGCGCGTCGGCGCGCGGATTTGGATCGCCCGCATCATGATCTCATGGGGGATCGTCTCGGCTGCGTTCGCCTATATTCCATCGATATCGGCGGCAACCGGCGTTTCGAACGAAGCGGTTTTCTACACCCTTCGCCTGCTGCTCGGCGCCTTCGAGGCCGGTTTCTTCCCGGGCATCATCTTCTATCTGACCTTGTGGTTTCCCGCGGTGTATCGCGCCCGGGTCATCAGCTATTTCATGCTGGCGATCCCAATCTCGTCGATCGTCGGGGCTCCGATCTCCGGGCTGTTGCTCAACGTGTCGGGCTGGGGACTGGAAGGTTGGCAATGGCTATTCATTCTCGAGGCGTTGCCGTCGGTTCTGGTAGGCTTTTGCGTATTGTTCTTTCTGACCGATTTTCCGCGCCAGGCCCGCTGGCTGCAGCAGGACGAAATTGCGTGGCTGGAGAACGTGCAGGCAACCGAGAAAAGAAACAAGGAGAAGGTTGAACATCTTTCCCTGTTTCAAGCACTCACGGATGGCCGCATTCTGCTTTGCGCGCTGGTGTATTTCTGCCTGAATGCGGCGAGCTATGGCGTGGCGTTTTTCTTGCCGACAATCATCAAGAACTTTGGCGTGAGCGATACCCAGACCGGATTGCTGGCGGCTTTGCCGTTTATCTTTGGCGGCATCGGCATGGTGCTGCTCGGCCGGCACTCCGACCGCACCATGGAGCGAAAAGGTCACGTCGCCGTTGCGCTGCTGATGGCCGCGATCGGGATCGGCTTTTCCGGTCTCGTTTCCAATCCCGTCATCGTGATGGCGTTACTCTGCTTTGCGCAGATCGGCGTCTCCGCGGTGCCGGCGATGTTCTGGCCGTTGCCGGCGAGTTTCCTGACGGGAGCTTCGGCCGCTGCCGGGATTGCGGCGATCAACTCGCTCGGCAATTTGTCCGGTTTCGCCGGTCCATTTGCGATGGGTTATCTGAAGGATCTGACCGGCAACTTTACAGTGGGGCTGCTCCTGCTGGCCGGGTGCGCTGTGGTTGGCGCAGCCGTCGTCATAAGCCTGCGCATCGATGCAAGGCGAGAACAGTCGTCGGGAGAAGTCGCTCTGGCGCATTAGGTCTGAGCAAATACAAAGCCCGGCAACGTCCGGGCTTTTGTTTCATCATCAGCTTCGGGCCTCTTCCGAACGCCCGCCGTCGCGACTACGACGCTTGCCCCAACGATGGTCGCTATGCGGCCCGCTCTTTTAGAGTCCTTCTTAGAACACTTACAAGGAGTTTGCCATTCCGTGCCTATCTTGCAACAGCGAGGCATCGAGTTTCGAGTTTTTATTGGTTCTAACGGCACAGCGGATGCGCCGTCGCCGCTGCTCGGCTAACGCACCGGTAAGGGGGACACTGACGACGTCAGGTGGACATTACTCGGGAGTCGTCTGATGATTTCGCTCAACGCCGTTTTACATTTGCCGTTTGTATGGCTGCCGCGAGCTATCTGGCATTGTCATTGAGCTCGCCGCAGGGGCAGGCCCTTGCGCAATCCAGCAACTTGCCACCGGTCACGGTCGATGCTCCCAAGCCGCGAGCCGCGCCTGCTTCAAGCAGCACCTGCGCGACGCGTCAGCGAACTCGGGAGTTGCGAGGACGAACGCAGCGAGCTGCCGGAGCAGGCGCAGCGACCAGTGCACCAGCACCAGCGAGCGCCCTACAGAATGTCCGGCCAGGACAGGACCCGCGCGGCCCCATCAACGGCTATGTGGCGGAACGGACGTTGACCGGCACCAAGACCAACACGCCGATCATGGAGACGCCGCAAGCGATTTCAGTTGTCGGGCAGGAAGAAATTCGGGACCAGAACCCACAGAACCTCGCGGCGGCGCTGCGATATGCGCCGGGTGTGCGCGCCGAAACGTTCGGCGCCGATACGCGCAATGACTGGTTCAAGATCCGCGGGTTCGACGCGCAGGATGTCGGCTTGTTCCAGGATGGGCTCCAACTCTCGAGCTTCGCTTTTGCGACCTGGAAATTTCCGCCGTGGGGTATCCAGCGCATCGATATTCTGCGCGGGCCGTCTGCCGTTCTCTACGGTGGCAGCGGACCCGGCGGAATCGTCAATGTCATCAGCAAGAAGCCTCCGTACGTGCCGGGCAACACGGTCGAGGCTGGCGTCGATTCATTTGGCAATGGCTATTTTTCGTTCGACTCCGGCGGCCCGGTCATCACGGCGAATGGGCCAAGCAACGAACTGTTCTATCGGTTGCTCGGGACCGTGAAGGGAGGCCCTACCCAGACCGACTTCACGCCTGACAACAGCTATTTCTTTGCGCCGTCGCTGACCATCAAGCCCGACCTCGACACGACGATGACAATATTGGCTTCGGCCTACAGAAACGATACCCGGGTTCAGGGCTTCCTTCCCTATGTCGGAACGGCGGTAAACGCGCCGTTCGGGCGCATCCCCACCCGCCTGTTCGCGAGCGATCCAAGCGTGGATTATTTCAGGCGCGAGCAGGCCATGGTCGGCTATCAGTTCGAGAAGAACCTGACCGACGATTTTACGTTCCGGCAGAATGCCCGCATTGCGCACGACGACGTCAGGTTCCAGACGCTGCTTGGCAATGGATATGCCGGCGCTCCGGCCAGCGCCCTGCTGTCGCGCTTCAACGACTTCGCGCGTGATATCGCGACCCAGGTGAACCTCGACAACCAGCTTGAGTATCGTTTCGCCACGGGACCCGTTCTGCACAAGGCTTTGGTCGGCGTCGATCTCAAAAACTACAAGATCAGCGATCTGCAGGCTTTCGATTTCGCGACCCCGCCGCTGAATTTGCTGAACCCGGTCTACGGGGTGCCTCAGGGATTCCCGGGAACGGTGTTCGCAAACCAGGACATTACCCAGAAGCAGCTTGGCGTGTACGCACAGGATCAAATGAAGCTGGGCCGGCTTACGCTGGTTCTGAGCGGCAGGAACGACTGGGTGAACACCTTCAACGAGAATCACCTCGCGCCGAACCAGGAGCGCGACGACAACCAGTTCAGCGGCCGGGCCGGCTTGATATATAACACCGACCTGGGAATTGCGCCTTACGTCTCCTACGCCACGAGCTTCAATCCGATTATCGGCACAAATTTCGTAACCGGAAAGCTGTTCGCCCCGGAGACCGGCGTACAGACCGAAGTCGGCGTCAAGATCGAACCAACCGGCCTCAATGGCCGTTTCGGGGTCGCCTTGTTCGATCTCAAGCGTCAGAATGTGCTGACGACCAATCCCCTCAACGCCTTGCAGTCGGTGCAGACAGGCGAAGTCACCTCGCGCGGTATCGAACTGGAAGCCGTCGCAAACGTTACACCCGAACTCAAGGTGACGGGCTGGTTCACCAATTATCGTCTCTTCGTCAGCAAGGATCTCAATCCGTTGCTGATCGGCACCGTTCCAACCAACACGCCAACCACAATCGCATCGCTGTGGGCCGACTACACGTTCAAAACCGGGCCGCTGACCGGCTTTGGCTTTGGCGGCGGCGTTCGCTACAACGGCGTTTCATATGCGGACCAGACCAACTTGCTGGCCGTTCCGGAGTACGTCGTCGGCGACGCTTCCGTGCACTATGAGTACCAGAACTGGCGCTTCCAGCTCAACGTCACCAACATCGCCGACAATATTTATGTCGGAAGCTGTTCAACGCCGACAGCATGCTTTTACGCAGATCGACGCCGCGCGGTGGCAAGCGTGGCTTACAAATGGTAGGGTGTTTGCCCGCGTAACGTCCAGGCGGAGACGCCGTGAAGGCGAGATCGTTCGGATTTGGACAGCGGTCCATAAATGGACCAGCCTTGTATCTACTGTCTTCCTGGTGAAAAAAGCGACCGTCGATCGAATTGCCGAAGCGCCACGTTCGCGCTCTTTTCGTGTCCCGCCTGCCGCTCTCGGTTCCGTGAAGACGGCTTCATCCGCGCCGTCTCACGAAATATTCACCCTCGCGACGAAGCCATTTTGCCGCTGCACGAAGCCCCGCCGAAACGAAGGCCTGATCTGATCCCACGATGTTTGGGGCTGATGGATTTTATTTATCACGGATCGTTGAGTTCGATTGCTTATGGAATGTGATCTAGATCACGGTTCGCGTATGTGCGTCGGATCACATTTCCCTCATCGAAATTTGGACCGCGGGCAGCACGCTCCGGTCGGGCAAGGGGAGAATAACAATGCGCTTCCTGATCACGGCCATCTCAGCAGCAACCTTCCTCGTCAGCGCGACGACGGCCCAGGCCGACAAGCGCGTCGCCTTCGTGGTCGGCAACGGCGCCTACAAGAACGTGGCGGCGCTGCCCAATCCGGCAATCGACGCCAAATCGATGGCCAAGCTTCTGCGCAATGTCGGGTTCGACGTCGTGGAAGGCTCAAACCTCACCCGCGACAAGATGACAGAGAGGTTGCTGGATTTCGGCAAGAAGGCCGAGGGGGCCGATGTCGCACTGTTCTTCTATGCCGGTCACGGCATTGCGGTGAACGGCACCAATTATCTGCTGCCCGTCGACGCCGACCTCAAGTCCGAAATGGACGTCAAGCTCGGCGCCGCCATCAACGTCGATCTCACGCTCGAACAGACCATGGGCGACGCCAAGGTCAAGCTGGTGTTCCTCGACGCCTGCCGCGACAATCCGTTCGCCGCGAAAATCCGCTCCGCCAAGGCCACCCGCAGCGTCAATGTGCAGACCGGGCTTGCCGAAATGAAGTCCGGCGAAGGCACGCTGATCGCGTTTGCCACCGGTCCCGGACAAACCGCGCTCGACGGCGAGGTCGGCACCAACAGCCCCTTCACCCGCGCGCTGATGGCCAATATTGCCGCGCCCGGCATCGAGATCCAGCAGGCGATGACCAAGGTCCGTGCACAGGTTCAGGAAGAGACCAGCAAGGGTCAACTGCCCTGGGGTCACACCAATTTGACCGGCTCGGTTTACCTCAATCAGGCCGCAGCGCCTGCCGTCACCACCGAGGCGGCCAATGCGCCGGCCGGCGGTACGGCCTCGGAAGCGGAACTGGAGTTCTGGCGCTCGATCAAGGATTCCAACAAGACCGAAGAGCTCAACGCCTATCTCACCAACTATCCGAACGGCACCTTCAAATCGATTGCGCTCGCCCGTATCGCTTCGCTGCAGGACGGCCCGTCGACCACGACACGGGCTCTCACCACCGGTGTCGGCGTCGATCCCGCGACCTTCTCGGAAGAAGCGAGCCAGCTCACCGAGGACCAACTCAGCCTCGACCGCAACCAGCGCCGCGACGTGCAACGCCGCCTGACCGGACTCGGTTTCGACATCAAGGCCAGCGGCAAGTTCGATTCCAACACCCGCGCCGTGATCACCCGCTGGCAGGCGGCCCGCGGCTACCCGAAGAGCGGCTATCTCAACGCGCTGCAGCACAAGGCGCTGCAGTCCGAGATCCTTGCGGCCCGCGTTGCTTCCACAAGCGACGATGACGAGCCGGCGGCGCGTTCGTCCCGCCGACGCGGCTCCGGTGGTGGCGGCCGCAACTATCATCGCAGTGCCGGTGGCGGCGGCCCCGGTGGCTTGTTCGGCGGCATGATGCGCCCGCTGTTCGGCCGCTGAGGAGAGGGCGCAGAGACACATCGTACCAAAGGTGTGTCTCTCGCCGCGTTCGGTCAGGCTGCCCTGTGAAAAACTCCGCGGTCCGGACGGGAATAAGAGCGGTTTGCCACCATAAGTGCGCCGCGCTCATTGGTTTCGAGGGCGATCTTCTGTGTCAACATGACGTCGCCCGCGGCGAGATTGCCGTCCGGCCCGAAGCACCATTTGCAAACCAGCCGGCCATTGGAGCCGAGTTCCTCGATGTTGGTCTGCGTGCCGTGGTGGATCCGAAAGCGTGTCCCGGTATCGCTGCCGATGACGTCGAAAAACTGGAACCGCTCGTAGCAGGCGAGCTGCTCCGGCGAGAGCCAGTCCTTCAACAGCTTGAGCGCCCGGCGATCCCGTGCGAGGTGAATCGGATCGGCCGTCGAAGCGTAACGCGCCAACGCTACTGAAAGCGTTGACAGCGTCACTGCGGCGATCAAGGCCAGAATGAACGAGCATACCGCAAGGGCGGCCTGCGCGGTCATGGTGTTCAGCCGCCGACGAGGCGTGGATAAAACAGGGTCTCCTCCGCCGTCGGATCGAAACTGCGGATAACCCGTTGCTCGCCGGGGCCAGTGCGCACCGCAGCCGTAAAGCCTGCGCCGGTCAATTCCATAAAGCGCCGCTCGGCCTTTGTGACCGCGGCGCGATCCTGAGCGTCGAATGTGTGCCGGGTGTCGCCGGTACGGTCCATCACGATCTGGGTTGCCATGCCAAACACTCCATTTCCGGCTGCTCGAGCCGGAGTTGCGGTGCGCCCCCAGACTCCATTCTGTTCCAGAACGGCGCGTTGTTGAAGATGGTTCCGTGCATGCCTGCGATCAAATGCTGGGCAACGGTGGGCACGGTTGTCGCTGGCGACGGCCGGGGCTTTGGCCGGACGAACCGGGAAGTGACCGGAAACGGGCTTATCCTGGGCGACCGCAGGATGGACACAGGCGGATTTGCCGGCTGGCTTGAATGAAATCAATAAGTTGACGTTAACAAAGCCTTAAGCCGGCCCATCCAAGATTCAGACGCGCAAGCGAGGGCGCTTCGCCGCTGGAATCGTTGAGGCCAAAGAGAATTTCCTGGATGGAGCGACGGGCTGCCACTGAAATTGGGTCGCCGGGCCGCGCATTGGCGCGGATGGCGTTCCATTGCTTTGGTCGCTGCCTGGGTATTGCCCTGCTGCTCGTCGGTCTGACCTTGTCGCAGCCCTGCCGCGCCGACGACCCGGTGCGGGGCGAGGCGACGTTTACCTCCGCCGGCGGCTTCGCGCGCCTGGTGCTGAAGCTTGCCGAGGACGTCGATTCCGAGGTGTCGACCGCGGGTTCGATCATCATCATTCATTTCAAGCGCCCGGTGGATATTCCCGTCGATAAATTGTCGGACGCGGTCCCGGATTATGTCGGCTCCGCACGGCGCGATCCTGACGGCACCGCGATCCGGCTGTCGCTGGCGCGGCGGGCAACCGTCAACACCATGACCGCGGGCGAGCGCATCTTCGTCGATTTCCTGCCCGATGGCTGGACCGGACCGCCGCCGCCGCTTCCCGCCGAAGTCATTCGCGAACTGGCGGCGAGGGCGCGGGCCGCCGAGCGGGCGCTTCGCGCGCAACTGGCGGTCGCCGCTGCCAAGAAGAAGCCGCCGGTCCGGGTCCGCGCCTTGGTGCAGCCGACCTTCGTCCGCTTCGTGTTCGAGATGCCCGACGGCGTCAACGTGTCGTCGGTCCTGAACGACCAGAAGCTGACGCTGCAGTTCAACAACGTGCTCAGTTTCGATCTGGCGGATGCCAAGGTGGCGGCGCCGCCGAATGTCGCCTCGATCAGCCAGCGGGCCGACGTTGAATCGTCCGCCGTCGATATCGCGCTGATCGGCGAAGTCGACGTGCATTCCTTCCGCGAGGAAAAGAACTACGTGATCGACGTCGCCTTCCAGCAGGCGGAAAAGACGCCGTTGCCGGAGCAGCAGGCGGCGGCGCCACCCCCGGCCAAGCCGCAGCCCGCCTCGCGGGATTCCCGCGACAAGCGGCTCAAGGAAGCGGTGCCGCCGCAGCAACCGGCGGAGCTTGCGCCCGTCACCTCGGAGCTGATTGCCGAGCAGGCCAGGATCGAGATCAAGCCCGGGCAGGCGACGGAACCCCCTGACAAGGTGCCGGCCGCTGCAGAGACAGCCACGCCGGTCACCGAGAACGCAGCGCCTGCAGCAGCGAAGATGGCGGTTGCGCCAGCAAACGCAGCGCCGGCGGAAGCCGCCAAGACGGTGCAGCCGGTAGAGCCGATGCAAGCGGAAGCGCCGAAGCCCGCCGCACCCGCGCAGGAGCCCGTACCGGTGGAGGTGGCGAAGCCTGCGACGCCGCCGATATCCGCTCCATCGCCGGAAAGCGGTGCAAAGAACAAGACCGCGTCCGTCGAGGCGAGGCGCGACAGCGACGCCCTGCGTGTGACGTTCTCCTTTGCCGTGCCGACGCCCGCGGCGCTGTTCCGCCGCGCCGACACCGTGTGGCTGGTGTTCGACCAGACCGCGCCGATCGATGTCGAGCCGATCCGTGCCAAGGGCGGGTCCATCATCGGCGATGTCAGCCGGCTGCCGCTGGAGAAGGGGCAGGCCATCCGCATTCGACTCAATCGGCCGCAGATGCCCTCGCTCGAAAGCGAGGGCCGCGCCAACGGCACGGAGTGGACGCTGACCTTTGCCGATCGCGGCCAGGCGCCGCCGCTGCCGCTGACGGTGTTGCGCAACATCACCGATCCCGCGCTCGCCAATGTCAGCGTGCCGCTGGCCAATCCCGGCGCGATGCACCGGCTGATCGATCCCGACGCCGGCGATGCGTTCGTCGTCGTCACCGCGCCGCCGCCGACCCGTGGCCTGATCAAGCGGCAGGATTTCGTCGAACTGTCGCTGCTCGAATCCGTGCACGGCGTGGTGGTTCGTCCGAATTCCGACGATGTCACCGCCGAGGTCGGCGCCGACAAGGTGATGCTCGGCCGGCCGGGCGGATTGACGCTGTCGTCGGCCGACGTCACCGCCGAGCGCGCGACCGCCGCGGTGCGGCCGCTGTTCGACGCCGAAGAATGGCGCAAGAACCGCGAAGAGAGGTTTTTCCCGCGGCTGGACGCGTTGATCAAGGCTGCTTCCGCCGCGCCGGCCGAAGAGAAGACGCCGCCCCGTCTCGAGCTT
This sequence comes from uncultured Alphaproteobacteria bacterium, assembly GCA_963791165.1. Lineage (GTDB taxonomy): Bacteria > Pseudomonadota > Alphaproteobacteria > Rhizobiales > Xanthobacteraceae > Bradyrhizobium. Next base: position 61,978 of record CAWBRL010000025.1, read on the forward strand.
GCCAATTTCTACATGGCGCGCGAGATGTATCAGGAGGCGCGGGGCGTCACCAACCTCATCCTCTCCGAGACCAAGCAGGGTAGCGAAGAGGCTGCCGTGCTGATGGTGCGTGCGATCTCCAGCATCCTCATCGGCCATCCCGAGCGGGCGCTGAAGGATCTCGCCAATCCGGCCGTCGGCAGCGGTTACGATTCCCAATTGTGGAAGGGCTTTGCCTTCGCGCGGCAGGAAAAATGGGCGGACGCGCGCGAGAAATTCAAGAACGCCGAATTCTCGATCGCCACGCTGCCGCTCGAACTGCAGCGCCTCGTCACGCTCGATGCGATGCGGGCCGCGCTCGAGGTGAAGGATTACGCTGGCGCCTCGCGCCGGCGCAGCGAACTCGACGTGATCGGCATCCCCGCCGACATGAAGCCCGAGATGGCCGTGCTGCGCGGGCGGCTGGCCGAGGCGCTGGGACACGACAAGGACGCGATCGACGCCTACAGGTTTGCGGCATACTCCAGCGACCGGCAGGCATCGGCCGAAGCGCGGCTGCTCGGAGCCCTGTTGCGCCACAAGCGCGGCGAACTCGGCCAGGCCGAACTGCTGCGCGAACTGGAGACGCTGTCGGCGATCTGGCGCGGCGACACGATCGAGTTGATGACGCTGAACAGGATGGCGCAGATCTACGCCGATAACGGACGCTTTGCCGACTCTCTCTCGGCCGCCAAGACGGCGACCCGGATGCAGCCCAATGCCGAACTGTCACGGCAGAGCCAGGACGCGGCGTCCGCACTGTTCGCGCAGCTCTACCTCAGCCCGAAGGGCGAGGACATGAAGCCGGTCGATGCGCTCGCCATGTTCTACGAATATCGCGAACTGACCCCGATCGGCCGCCGCGGCGACGAAATGATCCGGCGTCTGGCGGAACGGCTGGCCGCGATCGACCTGCTCGACCAGGCCGCCGAGCTGCTGCAGTACCAGGTCGACAAGCGGCTGGAAGGTGCTGCGCGCGCGCAGGTGGCCGCGCGGCTGGCCATGGTCTACCTGACCAACCGCAAGCCGGACCGCGCGATCGGGGCGCTGCGCTCGACGCGGATCGCCGATCTCTCCGGCGAGCTGAGGCAGCAGCGGCTGCTGCTGGAGGCCCGCGCCCAGAGCGATGTCGGCCGTCACGATCTCGCGCTCGACATCGTTTCCAACATCACCGGCCGCGAGGCGATCCGGCTGCGCTCCGACATCTACTGGGCGTCGCGGAAGTGGCGCGAGGCTTCGGAACAGATCGAACTGTACTACGCCGACCGCTGGCGGGATTTCAAACCGCTGAATGCGGCCGAGAAGGGCGACGTGATCCGCGCCGTGGTCGGATACGCGCTGGCAGAGGATGCGATCGGCCTGGCGCGCTTCCGCGAAAAATATGCACCCCTGATGTCGGGTGAGGCCGACCGGCTGTCGTTCGACACCGCAAGCAAGCCCGCCGCCTCCAACAGCGCCGAATTCGCCCTGATCGCCAAGATGGCGGCCAGCGTCGATACGCTCGACGGCTTCATCCGCGAAATGAAGATCCGCTTCCCGGACGCCACGGCGCGTGCGCCGCAGTCGCCGGAAATGGTCAAGGGTGAGCCGGTCCATACCGGTTCGCTGCCCGCGATCGTCGGCCGAAAACAGGCCGGCGCGACGAGGTAGCGCTGACTTCGTCCGGCGATAGATTGCCGCCGGAGAGGGGACTTCCCGGCGGTATCGATCTAATTCGAAGGTTGCCGTCTGAATGGGCGTGTCTGCCTGTGCGTCAACTGGCGGACGTTCGCGCGCCTGGCGGATAATGTCCGCCAAGCATCAAATCACCTTGGATGCAAATTACCTTGGGTGCAATTACCTTGGGTGAATGCCGTTTCTGCGGATGAGGTCCGACAGCTGGACCAAAAGCTCCCGGAGCCGGGCATTTTCCTCAAGCAGCGCGTTGGTTTCGTCGGCACGTTCGTCACAATCCGTCGGTCCATCCCCTTGCAGGGCATTTCCAAGTAGCGAAAGAGCGTCGTCGGTAGATTCGTCAGCCCAGAGTGAGGGTTCACTGCGGCGCTTTGTATGCGTCGGATGATCTATGCGCATGTTGATACTCCAATTTTAAAATACCGAACGGGCCCCCAGGTCGCTTTGTTCGCGCGGCGAGAGTGTGGTGAGTCGGCTGGCGAATTTGCGACTAAAATTGGAATCGTCGGGCGCCGACCCTGGCGCCAAAGCGGCGTCATTGCGGCGAGTCTCAAGCTTATATGTTGCAGCCTGCGCGGCTATTTTGAGGAAATTACAGCCTGGGCGCGGAGCTAGTGGACAAGCTTGGCCAGTTGATAAAGTGCATAAATGACTTCAAGGCCCAGCAGAACAAGCGCTGCGTTCATCAGATAAAAATTGAAATGCATCAGAGACTTGAAACCAAATGCTTGCTGCGGCCCGAGCGGATATCGCGCGAGGTCATGAACCAAACTCAACATGCGTCGGAACGGGCCAGCGTCCGGCGAAGGCTTCGCCGGCAAAGGAAACAGAAGGCTTCCGCCGCCGCGGAAGTGTTGGCTTTGTCGCGAACCTCTTCTTGGCCGGAGGTTTCGTGTTCGACTACAGCTACCTGCCTGTTTACGCGCCGTAGACAATTTTGATTGCCCACAACACGACGACGATGGCCGTTACCAGCGTGGCCGCCGTCAGTACACTTTCTAAGGAAGCGACTCTCATACTAACTCTCCGCTTCCCAGCCCCACTAGCGGTCTAGTTGATTCGTTAATTCAACTGCAATTGCGCGGTCACAATGCTTTGAATGCTGTTGGCGATTGTGGTTTGTGGGTCACACATCCCCGTAAGATCACGGATGGGCGCGCGTGTTCAGCGCCTTCCGCTCGCTCCGCGGGCGATGAGGAGATCGTCTTCAGGCCGCGTAAGCAGCGGAGTGCCTCGATCCGGCCCCGCGGGCGGGCGGCGCACGCCACTTGCCGGAGCGAAAATGCCCCTTCAGCAAAAATGGCCCTTGCAGGCCTGGGCCCTGTTCGAATGAAGCAGATTATTCGGCCCGGCCCGACGGCGCGTAGCGGCCCGTCGGGACTGCATTTCGCCGTCCTTCCGCGTGAGCCGCCAAGCGGTCGTACTCTTCCGCGACCTTGAGCAGGCGCCCCTGATCCTTGACCGCATTCGCGGCTAAAGCCCTGGTCTGTTCGGCGCGCCTGCGCCAGTGATCCGCATTGGTCAAAAAATCAGTCATCTATACGCCCCTGACGCGGTCTAATCCCCGACCCGCGCGGGCGCCTAGGATGCTTCGCGATACGTCAAAAATTTGGCCTAATCCGATCCGCCCTGTGGCTTGAAAAAATATCGGCTGCTCCGGCTCGCCACCAAACAAGTTTCCCGTCGCTTTCCCGACTCAAATTTGCCCTCGACTCAATCGAAGCTGTTCGTTGAGATGGCGACCGGGCGCATGCCCTCATCGGGGATTTGTCATGAGTATCGAACATTCGCTGCAGAACAAGCCAGTCCGCCTCAATGGATATCGGGGTGCCGGGCATGCGGACAACGTCGTGCCGTTGCGTCAGGACAATGTCTTTCAAGGCAGGCAACCACCGCAGCGCAGCGACGAATTTTTCGCCGTCTTGTCGCCGCTGCTTGAAGAAGCCGCCGGCCTTCGGCGGGACCGATCGCCACACCAGGAAACCAGCGACTTTCTCGTGCTGCTTGAGGAGAATGCCCGGCTCAGGAAGCTGGCTGTTCAGCTATCGAACCTCCTTGGCGACCTTCCCGGGCCGAGCGCAAGCGTGACGTCGAGCCCGAAGCGCGAGCGATTGTAGCCGATCGCCGATCAATCGACGTCGCGATGATCGCCAGCATGGCCAGCGGCTGGACGGGGTAGCTTGGTCCGAGTCTGGCCTTGGCTTCGGCCAATTTTTGACGCGTTGGCGCATTAGGAGAATGGCAGCGCCTCTGGCGCGCTCTTCGCAGTTCTCTTTTTGCCGTTTAGAGCTGGCCGTCCGATGCCGTTGACGCGAGACCGAATAATAGGACACGACAACGAACGCTTCGCGTTCAGGTTCACGATGCTGCACGGCGACGTGACCGTCGAGTGCCAGATCAGTGACGCCGCCATCGATGAACTCGGAGGCGTAAAAGGTACCGAGAGCATCGCAAGGCAGGCGCAATTCCTGGCGTTGCGGGACGCGGTCGAGCGCATCGCATCCGATATCTTCGACAAGGGACCGGTTTATAAAGGGCTGGTGGTCCGTATTTTCACCAAGCACGTCCGGGCAGAGACGTCGCCTGATGAAACGGCGGCGGGACTGCCGCACGCCACGTCCGCTCCAGGTCATTACCGCGATATCGCCTCAAAGACCCTGACGTGCCGCTGTCGGCCCAATTGCAAGAACTGGCCCGTCGACCGCGACGAGATGGCCCGCCTTCATCCCCTCGACAGATGCGCGTCAAAGCGGCAACCTGCGGGCAAGCAACCTGCCGGGGGAGCGCTACGATGGCCAAGCCAGCCAAGACGGAAGCTGAACTGATCGCGATGGCGCGGGCCGAATTGAAGGTTCATGCCGATTGCCCCGACGGCATTGCGATTTCAGTGCTCCGCGACGGCGACACCTGGGAATTTCGCGCCCAGGCCGATGATGCCACGGTCGCCAAACCCGGCTATCCCGAATGCGTCGCCATGCTGGTGCAGATCGGCGACCACCTCAGCAAGCAATATGACTTCGAGGGGTGAGGGTTTCGGGCTGACCGCGCAGGGCGCGTTCACACCGTAAAAATTCGTCCGGGGTTGAGGATGTTCTTCGGATCGAGCGCGCGCTTGAGCGTGCGCATGGTTTCGATTTCCTCTTCGGTCCGGCTCATCTTCAGGTACGGCCGCTTCAGGATGCCGATGCCGTGTTCGGCCGAGATCGAGCCGCCGAATTCGCCCGTGATGTCGTAGACGAGCTTTTCGAATTCATCGTGCTTGTCGGGCGTGTGCTCGTGATACACGCTGGGATGCAAATTGCCGTCGCCGACGTGTCCCATCACGATGGTGAAGGCTTGCGGATCGATCGCTTTGACTCGTGCATCAAGCGCATCTGCATATTCCTCCATCCGGTCGATGGCCAGACTGACATCGAACCCCATCCTTGCCGCAAATGGGAAGCTGCGACCGAGTTCGACGCTGGAATCGCGGATGCGCCAGATCGCAGCTACGGACGCGTTCGAGGTCGAAAGCGTGGCGTCGAGGATCAAATTATCGTTCATCGCCGTTTCCAGCATTTTCTCGAGGTCGTCCCGAATGCGTTCGGCGTCGCTTCCGGAGGCCTCCAGCAGCACATAGAAGGGATGATGGGTCGGCAGTGGGCCAACCACCCCCTTCACACGTTCGACGGTCTGGCGGTAGTAGGCGTTCCACATCACCTCGAACGCGGTCAGATCGCCGCCGAGCGATTTTCGCGCCAGCTTGAGAAAGGTCGTGACCTGCCCGAAGGAGGGGAGCGCGCAAAGCGCCACCTGGCGTTCAGCCGGCGCCGGAAATATCCGAAGCGCCGCACGCGTTACCACGCCCAGAATGCCTTCGGTGCCGATATACAGATGCTTCAGATCGATGCCGGTGTTGTTCTTGACGTATTTTCGCAGGCCCTTGAGCACAGTGCCGTCGGGGGTGACGACTTCGAGGCCGAGGATCAGGTCGCGCGTCATGCCGTAGCGGATCACGCGATTGCCGCCGGCATTGGTCGAGATGTTGCCGCCGATGGTGCAACTGCCGCGCGCGCCGAGATCGAGCGGAAACATCATGCCGTCCTGCTCGACCCGTTCCTGGAGTTTCTGCAGCGGCGTGCCTGCCTGCGCGATCGCGACGCCGCCCGGGACATCGACTTCCTCGATCGCGTTCATCCGCTCCATCGACAGCACGATTTCGTCCGCATTCGGCAGCGCGGCGCGCACCAGGCCGGTCATGCCGCCCTGCGTCGTCACCGGCACGCCGTGACGGTGACAGAGCCGCAGCAGGGCGGATACCTCCTCGGTCGTTCTGGGGCGGACGACGGCACGCGGCTTCGGGACCGGAATTCCGGCCATATCGTGATGATAGCGCGCGTCGATCTCGTCGCCGCACAGAACCGAGCCCTGGACCAGCGTGCTGCGTAGTTCGTCGATGAAGCCGTCGGACATGCCCCTGCCTTCTTTTTACGGAGTTGGGCCGAAGCTTTACATCCGGCACGCCCGGGATCAAACCCGGTCCGGCCGCCATCGCGGTTGTCGCGGTCAGATCGTGTGCGGGGCTTTCTTGATGCCCGGCTTCGCCATCGGCGGGGTGACAGTGGGGCTAATGGAGGGACTTTCCTGCCGCTCGGGCTCGATCGAAACGATCTGGTTGCAGGCGTCGCACTTGTAAACGTAGACGAGGGGGCGCAGTCCGATCCGGGGCAGTTTTCCAAGCCTCGCCGTGCCCGCGCCGCAGCCCTCGCAGCGCGGAGGCAGGCCGGCTTCTGAAAGCTGTACGGGCATATCGAACTATCGCTGAGGCAATAAAAGACTCATCTGCAATGATGGCTGTCGATTGCATCGTAATCGTGGACAGAAAGTCCGTAAGACTACGAGGTCGTGCCGCTCATTCGCCGCAAGCGTCCATCTTTTGCCACCAAATCGACCTTGCCCGGGCGCCAAGCCAACACACGAGGCCGCAAAGTCGTCACGCCGGCGCGCTACCATCAGGGCGGCTCTCGAATTGTAAGGCGTACAGATGGCTACTACCAAAGGTAGTGAACAGCCGATGCGGATAGTCACGAAGGCGGAGGTGTCGCGCCCTTCGCCGGCTGACCGATTCAATATCGATCGGGAGGGGCCTGCGAAACGCGCTTGGAAGCTCCGGGCGCTGGAGCAGCGATTCCAGAAGCTGAACGAATATTGCGACGAGACCGTCGCCGAACTTCGTGCGTCACTCGAACGGGCTTCCCCGCGCTAGAAATATGGCGCGCGCCATCGCGGGGCGCTCTGCTCCGAGGCCC
>CAWBRL010000026.1:0-108943 GCA_963791165.1 uncultured Alphaproteobacteria bacterium
GCAGATCGGGCTGGAGTAGCGGGACATCGCGCTGTCGTCCCGGCGAACGCCGGGACCCATACGCCGCAGCAGTAGTTGCTACAGAAGGTCTCTGCTGGCGGAGCCCAACGATGGGCCGCGGCGTATGGGTCCCTGCGTTCGCAGGGACGACGGAATACTACTTCCTTCGCCTGGCCGGAACGACGATAGATCGCTTCACGGAATCGGATAGCCCTTCCACAACCACTCCAGCGCTGCCGGCAGAGTCTGCGCGACGGTCGGGCGGTCGACATGCTTGGCATTGTGCGCGAACAAAAACTGGTAGTGGTAGCCCTTCTCGGCAAGCACCTTGGCCATCAGCGCGGCCGACAGCGTCCAGTCGTGCATGCCGTCGGGGATCGTCGGATTGGGATAGAACAGGTCCTGATCGCCCATCTCGAACCAGTAACGAATCGGCTTGGTGGGCGCACTGGGTATCAGCGGCACGCCGGGCGGCTCCGACGGCGTGAGCACGCCGGCCTTCACGGTGAGGTTGGGACCGGCCGGGCCCGCCCACGCGACTGTGATATTCCCAGGCACCGCCGCGCAGCGCCGGATTCCACGGCCATTGCTGGTTGACCATGGTTGGCGAATAGGCCAGCACCCGATGATAGAGCTCAGGGTGGAACCACGCCATGGTGAAGGCCGCCGTACCGCTCGAACTCAGCCCCATGGTCGCGCGGCCCTCGGGGTCCTTCGTCAGCTTCACGCCGGCGCGCTGCTCGACGAGCGGCAACACCTCGCGCTCCACGAACTGCGCATAGGCTCCCGACACCGTGTCGTATTCGCGCCCGCGCTGGGCGCCCTGCGCGTCCTGCCCGCCATTGCCGATCTGGATAGAGACCATCGGCGGCACGCGGCGCTGCTGGATCAGATTGTCGAGGGTGGTGTTCATGTCTTTCCAGGCGGTCGAGCCGCCGTCGCCCAGCACGATGAAGGGCGTCTCCGTGCCGCGCACATAGTTCGGCGGGACATAGACCTCGATCGTGCGCGTCCAGGTGCCGGGATGGCTGGTGGTGACGATCATGTTCGATTTGTCGCCCGGCGCCGTGGTCGTCACCATGATCGAGCTGTTGTTGCAGCCCGGCGTGTCGTCGCGGATCAGGCCGGGATTGTAGATCACGCTGTCCTTTGAGGACAAAGTGAAAGACGTGATCGTGCCGCGCGGCACACCGTCCCTGGCGACGGTCTCTGGAGCAGGCGCGTGGGTCGGGCCGATGATGAAATTCCCCTCGGCGCCGGACGGCGGCAGTGTGCCGTCGGGAAGCTCCGTCGCGCGCGGATAATTCGGGTTCGACGGGTCGCGCGTGGGCGGCGTTGTCTTGAAATCGAGGCCCGTCGTGTCGATGAAGAAGGGCGCGGCCCTGTCGCTCGTGTTAGCGCCGGGAGGAACGACCATGTTCTGGGTAACGCAGGCCGGCTGCGCCAGGGCGGCGGGTATGAGCGACACGGAAGAGATCAACGCCCCCGCAAGAGCGGCCAATATGTTGCTCATTTTCGTCTCCCTGAATCGGCGAGTCTTGCTGGCTCGCCTTCAGGGAAACTATGACGAGCGGCCGGAGAGCGGTCAAGTTGCCGCCGCGCATGTCGGCGCCATCGAGCGAGTGTTACTTCGTCAGCAGCGCGAAAGCGCCGTTCCAGTCTTCCGGCGGCGGATTCTCCAGGTAGTCGCGGATCCGCGTTTCGTAGAGATTGTAGAGCAATTCCAGCGAGCGCCCCTCGTCGGACTTGCGGCCGCGTCCGATGGCGGCCAGCGCGCCGTCCCAGTCGCGCGCGCGATAGCAGGCGAGCATCTCGATCGTCAGGTTGCGCAAGCGCTGGAAATGGCCGGATTGCGCGACGTCCTCGCGCCCGGCGATGGCATAGATCACCTCGGGCTCCTTCTTGCCTTTCACCATGATGAAGTCGAGCTCGAGAATCGCGAACTTCTCCTTCACGGCAAGCGCGGTCCTTGACCCCACGATGATTGGGAAGCCGTACTCCTTGGTCTGCCCTTCCAGGCGCGAGGCGAGATTGACGCTATCGCCGAGCACCGAATAGTTGAACTTTATGTCGGAGCCCATGTTGCCGACGGTGCACATTCCGGTATTCAAACCGACGCCGACATTGATCGGAATAAAAGTGTGACCGCCGTCCTGCGCCTCCCGCTCGCGTATTTCGTTTAGTTCGTCGATGCGAGCGAGCATGTCGACTGCTGCCTCGCAGGCGTTGATCTGATGACTCTTGTCGTCAAGGGGGGCGTTCCAGAAAGCCATGATGGCATCGCCCATGTATTTGTCGATATAGCCCTTGCGCGCCAGAATGGCGTTCGTCAGCGGCGTGAGGAAGCGATTCATCAGCGCCGTGAGGCCCTGCGGATCGTTCTTGTAAGCCTCCGAGATGGTGGTGAAACCGCGGACGTCAGAGAACATGATGGTCAATTCTCGATCCTCACCGCCGAGCACGAGTTTTTCCGGCGACTGGGCGAGCTGTTCGACCAGCGCCGGCGACATGTATTGCGCGAACGCCGAGCGAATCTGCTTGCGCTGCTTCTGCTCTCGAACAAAACTCGAGAAGATCAGCGTGAGATAGATCGCCGTCGTCGACAACAGCGGGTAGGTGAAATCGATCAGCAGACGGTGCTGTGCGTAGAAATACGCCGACGTTCCGATTAGCGCGGTCGCAAATGCCGCGCCGAGGGCGACCAGCGTGACCGGGCCGAACAGCGGTGCAAACGCAATCACCAGCAGCCCGAACAGAAGCGCGGTCGCGAACTCGACGACGATGCCGTAGATCGGCGTCGAGATCACCTCGCCGGACAAGGTGGTCTCGAGCACCTGGGCATGGATTTCCACGCCGGGCATGGCACGCGAAACCGGCGTGGTCTTGATGTCGTTGAGGCCGACCGCCGAGGTTCCGATCAGCACCAGCTTGCCGGCAATCATGTCGGGCGCGACGTTCTTCTCCAGCACGTTGATCGCGGGGACATAGATCGAGGCATCGTTGCGGGCATAATGAACCCAGAGCTGACCGTTGTGGTCGGTCGGAATCTGGACGCCCTTGATGCCGAGGCTCTTGATGCCGCCTTTCTCGGCCTTGATCAGGATCGTGCCCGAACCGGTCGCGACCCGCAGCATCTCGAATGTCAGCGAGGGCATGGTCTGACCCTGCGCCTGCATGATCATCGGCACGCGCCGTATGATGCCGTCGCGTTCGGGCCTGATCGTGAACAGGCCACGCCCGGCGGCGGCATGCTCGAGCACCGGTACGTTGCGCAACAGACCGGGAAAATCGAACATGAAGCGTTGCGGCTCTTCGCCCAGCATCGCGAGCCCGGTGACCGGCAGCGTCTTGTCGAGCGGGGCGATTTCCTCCGGCAGCCCGGACTCGCCGAGCACGACGCGGGAAGCCCTGATGGCGTCGGCAAAGACCTGGTCGTTGCTCGGCAGCGCGCGCAGCCTCTCGCGGGTTTCCTCGTCGAGATTGCGGAAGGTGTCGGCCACAAAGGCGGGGTTGAGACGATCGGGCTCCGAGAACACCGCGTCGAACGCGATCACGACCGCGCCGAGCCGGGTCAGTTCGGTGACCAGGTCCGCAATCCGGGTGCGTGGCCACGGCCACTGCCCGAGCTTTTCCAGGCTCTTGTCGTCGATGTCGACGATGGTGACCGGCCTTGCCGTCTTCTTGCGCGGATCGATGCGCTGGAAAGCGTCAAAGGTCCTGACGCGAATTTCCTCGACCGGCGCGGGATCGGCGATGCGCAGCGCGGCAAACCCGATCAATAGCGCAAGGCACAGCAGCCGGGCATACCCGATGCGCCGCTTGAACCACCTTGGCAAGGCCCGAAATCGCTTCATGGCTTCGATTGTTCGCCTAACTGGCAGCGTCAGACAAGCCAGAAGATGGCATCGAGACCGCTAGCGCGGTTGACGAAGCGTCATGTCAGTGATGCGGCGATACGATGAAGTCGCTGGCATGCAGGCTGGCGAGGGCGACGTTCTTGAGCGTGATGCTTTCGCCACTATTGAGTGACACCAGCGTGTCGGCGCCGGATGCCGCGGCATGGCTGCCGAGCCAGCTGGCGATATTGGAGCTATCCACGAACGAGAACGCCCGGAGATCGATATGGTCCTCTCCGGCCTTGAAATCCGTGATCGTATCGGCGCTCGGGCTGGTTTCCGGCGCGAAGACGAACTGATCGGCACTCGCGCCGCCGGTCAACGTGTCGGTATGACCGGTCGCGAAAATGACATCCTTGCCTGATGTGCCGGTCAAGGCGACGTCCGGTCCCGCGCCGCCCTGGTTGAAGATGAAATGGACCCTGTCGGTGTGGCCAAAACTGTCGGCGACGGTCAATGTGACCGAGTCGGTTTGCGGCTGAGGACTGTGGGGATCGTAGGTAATGCCGCTGTTCAGCGCCGCATTGATCGCAGCGATGCCCGAGCCCGAACCTGTCGAGGGAGTCACGCTGCTTCCCACGTCCCCGGTTGCCGCCGATACCGTGAACGTGTCGGTCGACGCGGTGGCGTCGGCATCGGTGACATGGAGCCCGGAAATCTTGGTAACGCCGTTGCCGAGTTCGGTGACGGTGAACGCGTCGGTTCCGATCACCGGGCCGGCCGCGCTGACGGTCGACGCATTGGCCGAACCGACGAGCGTGACCGTCAGCGGCTGGCTTCCGGTATGGCCATGACCGTCACTGACCTCTGCGACGAACTTGATCTTCAGCACGTCGCCTGCATGCAGGAAGTTGAGATTGACGTTGGCCGGATGATAAGTCCACTGCAGGACAGCCGTTCCGCCGTTGCTTAGCATGCTGTCGAACGTCACGTCGCCGGCAGCAATCAACGCCGAGATGTCGATGCCGCCCGGCACCGTCGTCGATCCATTGTAGTCGATCGTGGCATTGCCGGTCACGAATGCCGTCAACGTGTCGCCGATGTCAGCGTCGTGGACGTTGAGCGTACCCGTGATCGGCGGAAGCGTGGTCGCCGGAATGGTTCCGGCGGAAATGTTGTCGATCTCGAATGCGTTCGAGGTACTGCCGAGCACGACCTTGTTGAAGGAATGCAGGCCGGAGAATTCCACATAGCCGTTCGAGACGAACGAACCCTGGTTGCCGTTCGGGAACAGCGGAGAAATATCGGCGCCGGTATAGGAGGCAACGAGCGTCGCGCCGTCGTAGAACTTGATCGTGTTGTAGGAATCCAGCGACCCCCAGTAAAGGCCGAAGGCGTTTTTGGCCGACGCAAAGGTGATGGTCTCGGTGCCGTTGCCGCCGATGCTCAAATAGTTCGTCGTATCCTGGTGTCCGGGTGCCGGCCCGACAAACGGGGCCGCCGTGACCGAGGAGGAGCCATTGACGATTCCGGCGTTGCCGGATGCCGAGAAGGTTGCATCGAGCGCGGCGCTGCGGAAATTGCCACTGCCGGCGCCGTTGTTCGATGACGAGCCCGGCGTTACGCCATCGAACGTCTCCGTGCTCAGGCCGAGCGCATTGTCGCTCACGCCCGCGGCAAGCACGAGCGGCGAGGTCGGAGCGGCCACCACGACGAACTTCGCGGAGGGATCGACCTCACCCACGATCGACGGCGTGTCGTTGGCGCCCGTCACATCGACTGTGAGAATGGCCGAACTGGTGATGCCGTGGACGTCGGTGGTTTGCACCGTGAAGGTGTCGGTATAGCTGCCATCGTGCAGCGCATTGATCGCGGCGGCATTGGGAACGTAGGTGTAGGTACCGTCGGCATGTACCGTCAGCGAGCCGTAGAGGCCGGCGACCGCGGTATTGACCGCGCTGGATCCGTCGAGCGCGGCGTAGCGCAGCGAGGCGGTCTCGCCGTGATCGACATCGTTTCCAGCCAGCGTCCCCGTGAGATTGTCGAAACTGTCGTACGCAGCCGTATCGGTGAGCTCGCCCGCGAATTCGGCAGCCAGCGTCGGCGCGTCATTGGTGCCGGTGATGGTGACCGTGACCGGTTTGGTGACGAGGCCGCCATGATGGTCGTTGACCGTGGCGGTGTAGGTCAGCGTCAGCGTTTCGCCGGCCGCGAGGAAATCGAACTGGTTGTCGGCAACGTCATAGGACCAGCTCACCGAACCGGTGTTGGTATTGCCGCCGGCCGGCGTCAGCTTAAGCGCGACCCCAAGGCCGCCTTGCTGCTGCGCTGTCAGGGACAGATCGGTGATGCCGTCCGCGGCCTTGTAGGTGTAGCCGCTGAACGACGTGGATACGTCCGGACGGTCGCTGAGATCGAGGTCCGCAAAGCTGATGCTGCCGCCGGCATGGTCCAGCGCGGCGTTGCCGGTGCCGGCCATTTCGGTAAACGCGCCATTGCTCGCGGTAACTGTCGGTGCGTCATTGGCGCCGGTCACGGTGACGACGACGTCCTTCGACGTCAACCCGCCGTGATGGTCGTCGACCTGCACCGTGTAGGTCAGCGTGACGGCTTCGCTATCGGCAAGATAGTCGAAATAATGATCCGGGGCCGAGAACGTCCATTTCTGGGTGCCCGTCAAGCCGCCGCTGGAATCGGTCAGCGCACCCAGCGTCAGCCAGGTCAGTTGGACAGTGCCGTTAGCCAGCCCGGTCGCGACGCCCGACACGCCGACGCTGCTGACGATCGTCACAGCATGCGTATCGGTCCAGTCGACATCGGTAAATGTGATCGTGCCGGTGGCGCTATCCGGCGTCGATGAATTATGCGCGCCTGTGATTTCGGTGATCGCACCAATCTGCGGCGCACTCGAAATCGCCACCGCATCGTTGGTCCCGGTTACCGTAACCGTGAGCGGCTTGGTGGCGATGCCGCCGTGACCGTCATTGACCGTCGCCGTGTAGGTCAGCGTCAGGATTTCGCCGTCTGCCAGGAAGTCGAACGCGCTGTCGGGGACGCTATAGGTCCAGTCGGCCGAACCGTTGTTGGTATTGCCTTCTGCCTGGACCACCGTCAGCGCCGCATCGACCGCGTTGAGCTGCCCGGGCGTGAGCGTGAGGCTGGCATCGTCCGCGTTCTGATAGGTATAGGAGGTGAACGCCGCGCTTGCCACCGGGCGGTCGGTCAGGTCGGTGTCGGTGAAGCTGATGGTGCCCGACGCGATATGCAGTGCGCTCGATCCGGTCGGGTTCGGCTGCTTGACGTTTGACAATTCGGCGAACGCATCGCTCGTCGTATCGATGGTCGGAACGTCGTTGGTGCCGATAACGACGACGTCAGAGCCATGGATCGACACGGTGATCGTCGTGGAGATGACGCCGCCGTGGCCGTCGTCGACCGTGGCGACGTAGTTCAGCGTCAGCGTCTCGTCGGCGGCGATGAAGTCGAACGCGCTGTCGGCAATGCTGTAGGTCCAGGTCGCCGAGCCGTTATGGGAATTTCCCGCCGCCTGCACCACGGTCAGCGGCACCTGGACAGCCAGGATCGCCGCCAGCTGCACCGGCGTCAGCGTCGCGGTGACGTCGTTGCCTTCTGCATCGTAGTAGCGGAACGGATCGGTGGCCGAGATCTCCGCGCTGACGACGGGACGGTCGGTCAAATCGGGGTCGGTGAAGGTGACCGTGCCGGTGACGGTGTCGATGGTCGTATTGCCGGTGCCTACCTGTTCGGTGATTTCGCCGCCCGTCGAGGTGACGGTCGGCTTGTCGTTGGTGCCGGTGATCACGATCGTGAACGGCACGAAGGACGTCTCGTTGTTCGGCGCGTAATTGTTGTCGACCCGCGCCAGATAGGTCAGCGTCAGCGTTTCGCCGGCGGCCAGGAAGTCGAACGCGCCATCGGCGACGCTATAGGTCCAGGTCGCCGTGCCGATATTCTTGCCGTTGGGATCCTGCACCACGTTCAGCGGCACTTCGACCGCCGTGATCGCCGCCAATTGCTCCGCCGTCAGCGTCGCTGTGATGTCCGCGTGCTGCGCGTTCTGATAGGCGAAGGACGAAAACTTCGCGCTGACGCTCGGAGTGTCGCCGACGTTGACGTCGGCATAGCTGACGACGCCGGAGATGCTGGCGAGCGTGGGGCTCGCGGTCACATTGATCCGCTCGGCTACGGCGCCGCCGAGCGCATCCGCCTGCGGCGGCCCGGGAATGTGCACGATCTTGTCGCCGGGTCCCGAGGGCGGGGCCGCGGGCGGTCCGCTCGGGAGGTTGACCAACTGAATCGCCACCGGGACGAAGTCGCCGCCAGCGGTCTTGACGAAAAACGTCTCCGGAACGATCGAGTCGGTGAAATTGGTCGTCAGCTTGGTATTGGGATTGTTGAGGTCGCTGAACTTCAGAGAGAAGACGTCGGTGATGATCTTCTGCGCATCGGGCGACAGTTGCACCGACGACTGGACGCTCACCCCACCCTGGCCGTTGATGATGGTCTGCGTGCCGGCCCGGTTGACCGTCGCGATCGGCGTCAGCGTCGTCTTGTCGAACAGGATGTAGGAGCCGGTAGTGCCATCGGGCTCGACCAGCACCTGGAATTTCGCGGGCGGCGCGGCGCCCTGGCCCGGCACTTCGAAGTCGATCTCGACCAGCACCGCGGTGCCGCGGATGCCCATGGTCGCGACCGGCGTGTCGACCTTCATGTCGCCTTTCTTGGCGGTGGCGCCGGCGACGAACGAGATCGTGCCAGCCACCAGGCTGAGCAGCGATTTGTTGTCCGACCCGTTCGGGTCGTAGACCATTTCGTTCAGCACCATCTTGGCATTCGACGCGAGGCCGAACACGGTGCCGTCGATGAAGGTGATGCCGAGCGTCGAATCCGATCCCGACTGGACCACGTCGCCTTTGTTGACGTTGTCGCCCTGGTTCAGGATGATCGAGACGCCGTTGCGGATCGCAGTCGCATTGCCCGCCAGCTTGGTGACGTGGCCGATCACCTGGGCCACGGCGGGACCCCCGCCAGCCTGCGCATACTGGGTGTATCCGGTCAGCGCATTGACGATGTCGCCGGTGAGGTGGGCGCCATCGGAAGACGCCAGCGGCGCCCGCTTCTCGCCCTTGAAATAGTCATGCAGGACGAGTTCGCGGTCCTGGGCGGACAGGATGAGATCGACGCCCGACCGCTTGAAATCGCCGTTGAAGAGCAGATGGGCATCAGGAACAATAATGGCGTCCGAGGGCGCATGCGTCGAAACGCTGCCGGCTTGGAAATTTCCAAGGGGTTGTGAACCCGGGCCGTCCGTCAGCAGATCGGTAAATTTGCCGGCCAAGCTCAATTGGGCACCATCGCCGCTAAGGTTAATATTTATACAATATTCAAAGGTCTAAACTTGCATATCACTAGACGGCCATTTGCGGAACCCATCGATATGGGGTGCAAGTAGCCGGGCTGAGCCCCTAGCGGTCGTTTTTCGGAGATTTCTTCAGAACACTACAAGTATTATTTGGCATTACTCTAACAATAATTTCTTAACTTTAAAGTAGATACAACACTACTTTAGGTATTCGAAGTATAAAATGCGGAATTTCTACTTATCTTGTCTTCGTTCGGGTTCCGCAGGTGGCCCTGAAGGCATTTTCGAGGCTAAAACTACAAACCGGCCAACAAATCGCGCAGTTCTGATGCGAATTAGCCACGTTAACCGGAAATCAACGATAAGGCACCGTTAGGCCAGACGCCAGCCCCGCGGAACCCTCAAACCTAAATTCGGCCGATAAACTTTTCGACAGAATGGCAACCCAAATTTGATGCCGTTTTGCCCTTTTCTGCTGGAAAGACGCGGCTTTAAGCCTATCAAAAGTCCCCCCGACCATCCTGCTGCCACGAAGTGATCCGGTCACGAGTAGGGAGTAAACCTGCCGATGCCCGGACAAGGGGCGTCAAATGGTCTTGTCAGTGTTTTCGCGTGCTTGGCGCGCGGGCGTCGTCGCGTGCGGCGTGGCGTGGTTCGGTTCAGCCGATTCACGCGCGGAAACCCCTGTGCTGTCCGCTTCGATAGAATTGATGGCGCGCTCGGCCGAGCCGTTCGGGCTTGCCGCGTCTTCCCTCACCGCCGGCGGACTGCGCGACAAATGGCTCGGCGTGCAGCGTCGCCTCGACGACGAAATGGTGCAGCTTGCCCTGTGCGAGGGCGACCGCGAGGGCTGCGTGTCTCCGGCCGCACTGAAGTTCCTCGATATCGTCGACGCCGCGAGGCTCCGAGACGGCCGCGCCCGGCTCGGCGAGATCAATCGCGCGATCAATCTGGCCATCAGGCCGGTGAGCGATCTCGCCCAGCATGGCCGGATCGACGTCTGGACGTCCCCGCTCGCGACGCTCAGCAGCGGCAGTGGCGATTGTGAAGACTACGCGATCGCGAAATTCGTGGCGTTGCGCCGAGCCGGCATCGCGCCCGAAGACCTGCGGATCGTGGTGCTGCACGACACCATCCACGGCGACAACCACGCCGTCACGGCCGCACGGCTGGATGGGCACTGGCTGATGCTCGACAATCGCCGCATGGCGATGATCGAGGATTCCGACGTGAGGAATTATCAGCCGACGTTCGTGATCGACCAGCATGGCGTGATGCGATACGGCGATGCTCCGCTGCTCGCCGACGCCTCGGGCCGCATCGCAGCGCCGGTGCGCGTGAGTGCGCTGGCTAGTTTCGGTTCCGTCGGTTTAGCGGCGCCGGACCTCTGAACTTGTCGACCGGCCAATGACGACGCGCAATTGTTGCGCCTCGATGCGCTGGCAACAATCAACCTCGCTTTCCTGATCTTGCTTCTTCGCATCGCTAATGGTGCGATGCAGCCAGGACGGCGCGTTGCATTCCGTTGGGCGAAAACATGACGATACGAATTTTCTCTTTTCGTTTTCGCTACTCGCTTTGATTGACGTCTTCATTCTCACCGGCATACCATCCCGTCAGATCCGCTAGAGATCGCAGGGAGGAATGAGATGACACGTTCGCCGCGCGTTGATTCCGCTTGCCGTTTTTTTTCTGAAATTGTCGTTGCGTCACCTCGCACCGCTCGCCTTGCACAGGCCGCGATCACGATCGGGCTGGGCCTGATGCTATCTTACGGCGGTGCGCTGGCGCAGAATGCCGCCAAGGGATCGCCCGATCATATCAAGGCCGTCACCGCAGCGGTCGATGGCGCATCGATCAAGGCCAACACCGCAACATCGAACGACTGGCCGACCATCGGCCTCGATTACGCCGAAACCCGCTTCAGCAAGCTGAACCAGATCAACGCCGACAACGTCAAGAAGCTCGGACTGGTGTGGAGCTATCCGCTCGAATCTTCCCGCGGCGTCGAAGCGACCCCGGTCGTAGTCGACGGCATCATGTACCAGACCGCATCGTGGAGCGTGGTGCACGCCATCGACGCCCGCACCGGCAAGAGGCTCTGGAGCTTCGATCCCGGCGTCGACAAGGAGAAGGGCTACAAGGGCTGCTGCGACGTCGTCAATCGCGGCGTGGCGCTGTGGAAGGGCAAGGTGTTTGTCGGCGCCTATGACGGGCGGCTGATCGCCCTCGACGCCGTCACGGGAAAAAAGGTCTGGGAGAAAGACACACTCATCGACAAGGAGCACTCCTACACCATCACCGGCGCGCCGCGCGTGTTCAACGGCAAGGTGGTGATCGGCAATGGCGGCGCGGAATATGGCGCGCGCGGCTACGTCACCGCCTATGATGCGGAGACCGGCAATCAGGCATGGCGCTGGTTCACCGTGCCCGGCGATCCGTCAAAGCCATTCGAAGATGAATCGATGGCGGCTGCGGCCAAGACCTGGGATCCTGCAGGCAAATACTGGCTCAACGGCGGCGGCGGCACCGCGTGGGACACCATCACCTTCGATCCCGACCTGAACATGGTCTATATCGGCACCGGCAACGGCTCGCCGTGGAGCCGCAACAAGCGCAGTCCGAGCGGCGGCGACAATCTCTATTTGGCCTCGCTGGTGGCGCTCAACGCCGACACCGGAAAATATGTCTGGCACTATCAGGAAACGCCGGGAGACAATTGGGATTACACCTCGACCCAGCCGATGATCCTGGCGGACATCACAATCGATGGCGCGCCGCGCAAGGTGATCCTGCATGCGCCGAAGAACGGGTTCTTCTTCGTCGTCGACCGCACCAACGGCAAGTTCATTTCGGCAAAGAACTTCGTCGATGTGAATTGGGCAACCGGCTACGACGCCAATGGACGGCCGATGGAGGTCGCCGAGGCGCGCGGCGACAAGCCGTTTGACAGCGTGCCGGGACCATACGGCGCGCACAACTGGCACCCGATGTCGTTCAATCCGCAAACCGGTCTCGTATACCTTCCGGCACAGAACGTTCCCATAAGGGTGGTCGAGGAGAAGACATGGACGCACAATGCGAACACGCCCGGCCAACTGCATTCCGGCCTTGGCTGGAATCTCGGCTTCAACGTTGATGCAGACCCACCAAAGAGCCTGCCCTTCGGACGCCTGCTTGCCTGGGATCCGGTCAAGCAGAAGGAAGCCTGGCGCGCGGAATATGTTGCGCCGTGGAATGGCGGCACGCTCACTACCGCCGGAAATCTGGTGTTCCAGGGAACGGCTGACGGGCGCTTCATCGCCTACAACGCCAGCACGGGCGAGAAGCTCTGGGAGACGCCAGTGGGCACCGGCGTGGTCGCGGCACCCGCAACCTATACCATCGACGGCAAGCAATACGTGTCGATAGCGGTCGGCTGGGGCGGCGTATTCGGAATCCTGCTACGGGCCACCGAACTGCAAAGCCCTGGAACGGTCTACACCTTCGCGGTCGATGGCAACGCGCCGTTGCCTGCCTTCGTGAAATACCAGACCGAAGGGTTACTCGCAGGCGTGAAATATGACCCGAACCACGTGGCCGAAGGCACGCTGCTCTATCTCAGCAACTGTGTCTTTTGCCACGGCGTACCCGGCGTCGACAAGGGCGGCAATGTCAGGAACCTCGGCTATGTTCCAACCGAGACAATCGCGAACCTGAAAGACTTCGTGTTCAAGGGGCCATTCCGCGACCAGGGCATGCCTGATTTCACCGGCAGGCTGAAGGAGGAGGACATCCCCAAACTGCAGGCCTTCATCCAGGGCACCGCCGACGCGATCCGTCCGAAGTAGCAACGACGTCATTCCGGGATGGTGCGCAAGCACCAGACCCGAAATCTCGAGATTCCGGGTTCGACGCTTCGCGTCGCCCCGGAATGACGACGCAACAGAAAGGGCTGCGCGATCCTCTCGCGCAGCCCTTCTTCATTCAGTCTCTATCATCAGGCCTTGGTGACAGAAGCGAAACGCTCCGTCAGAACATCAGGCCTTCCTTCACCAGCACCCAGCGGCCGTTCTTGATCTGGTGCACCTGGGTGATCGTGCTGGCCAGGTGATCGGTCTTGGAGAACTTGGTCGGCGGCGAATTGAAGATGTCGAGGAACTGGTCGCCCGATTCCAGCGCATCGAGCATCTTCTGGCCGTTCAGATCCTTGCCGCCCTTGTTCGCGTAGAAAGCGAAGGTCATCACCGCGTTGTAGCCGATGATCGCCTGCGTGTTGGCGTCGGTGCCGAACATCTTCTTGTAGCTGGCGAGCCAGTCCTTCACCTTGCCCTTGGCGGTGTCCTCGTAAGGAATCTCGAACAGCGCGGCGGCGTAAAGGCCTTCCACCGCTTCCTTGCCGAGCGCCGGCACTTCAAGCACATTGGTCGGAGACGCGCCGAGGAAGGTGACGTCCCATCCGAGCTTCTTGGCTTCGCCCATCGCGCCGATGGTTTCGCGAATGACCGTGCCGAGCACGACCAGGTCGCAACCGTCGGCCTTCATCTTGGCAACCTGCGCGCTGAAGTCGGAGGCGCCGCGCTTGTAGCTCGTGACGGACGCTGGCGTCACTTTCATGGCGGTGAGCTGCTGGGTGAAGCCGTCAAGCACGTTCTTTCCGTATTCGTCGTCCTGATGCATGATGCAGGGCTTCTTGAATCCCTTGGTTTCAAGCATGTACTTGACGGCGGCGCGGGTGCTCTCGACGTAAGGCAGCAGATTGTTGAACTTCAATCGTTCCTGCGGCTTGGCCGGATCGAACTTGAAGGTGAACTCGGCGGCCGTCAGCGGGAACAGTTGCAGCACGCCGGCGTCGAACAGGATGTCCTGCGCGGCGAGCACGGTCGGCGAACCCATCGGACCGATCATCGCGAAGATCTTGTCGCGTTCGACCATCTTCTGCGACGTCAGCACGGCCTTCTTCGGATCGTAACCATTGTCCTCGAGGATCAGCTTGATCTTGCGGCCGTTGATGCCGCCGGCTGCGTTGATTTCTTCCGTGGCCATCTTCATGCCGTTGGAAACCGGAACGCCCCAGACCTTGATCGGGCCGGACAGGTCCTGATGGGTGCCGATGACGATCTCGGACGCCGAGATGCCATCATTGGTAACCTTGGTCTGGGCGGCGGCCGGCAGTCCGGTCAGCGCAAGGGCGCTCACCGCAAGGCCCAACGCCCTAAACGATTTCGACATTGCAGTCTCCTCTTCGATGGCCCGTGTTGAGCGAAGGGTGGGGCCTTCTCGATCCTTCGCGGTTTCCAAAAAACTCAGCTCGAAAACTTCCAGCTCAAATTCCGTCGGCTACGCCACCGCCCGCTCGCCATACATGGCGTTGATCTCGGCCGCGTAGCGCTTGTTCACAAAACTGCGCTTCAGCTTCATGGTCGGCGTCAGCTCCTCGTCCTCGGGCGTCAACTGGCGCTCGATCAGGAAGAACTTCTTGATGGTCTCGACGCGCGCAAAGTTGACGTTGACCGCCTCGATCTCGCGCTGGATCAGGTCCTGGATCTCGGGCGCACGGCAAAGACTGGCGTAGTTGGTGAAGGGAATGTCGTGGTCCTGCGCGAACTTCTCGACATTCTCCTGGTCGATCATGAGGAGGCAGGTCAGATACGGCCGCTTGTCGCCGATTACCACCGCATCGGAGACGTAAGGCGAGAACTTGAGCTGGTTCTCGATTTCCGACGGTGTGATGTTCTTGCCGCCAGAAGTAATGATGATGTCCTTCATCCGGTCGGTGATCTTGACGAAGCCCTCATTGTCGATCGAGCCGACGTCGCCAGTATGCAGCCATCCCTTGGCATCGATGGTCTCAGCCGTTTTCTCCGGCTGGTTCAGGTAGCCCATGAACAGGAAATCGCCGCGGATCAGGATTTCGCCTTGCGGCGAGATCGCGACCTCGCCCCAGGGCGCGGCCTTGCCGACCGAGCCGAGCTTGATGCGCTCGGGCGGCATCACGGTGGCGACACCGCAATTTTCCGTCTGGCCATAGACCTCGCGCATGTCGAGGCCGAGCGCGAGATACCAGCGGATCAGGTCCGGCGCAATCGGCGCAGCACCAGTGAAGGCGAGCCGGCAACGGTCGAGCCCGAGCATGCGGCGGATGTTGCGGAACACCAGATAATAGGCCGCGCTATTGGCGAGCCGCAACGATAGCGGCGGCGTATCGCCCTGCAGCTTGTACTCCGTGACGCGATGGCCGATCGCAAGCGCGTTGCGATACATCCAGTTCTGGAACGAGGTCGCATCCTTCAGCGCGATGGTGATGCCTGAATAGAATTTCTCCCAGATCCGCGGCACCGCCAGAAACGCGGTCGGCTGCACCTCGCGCAGATTGTCCGGAACGGTCTCGGGGCTTTCGGCGAAATTCATCACCGACCCCAGCGCCAGCGAGAGGTAATAGCCGCCGATCCGCTCGGCGACGTGGCAGAGCGGCAGGAACACCAGCCGCTCTTCATTATCGGTGGACGGAAACAGGTCGTTGGCGTGGCGCATCTGATGCGTCACGCTGCGATTCGAATGCATCGCGCCCTTTGGTGGCCCTGTCGTACCCGACGTATAGACGAGGATGGCGAGATCGGAGGCCGCTCGGCTTCCGATCATCTCGTCCCACAGCGCTTCCCTTCCCTGGGCGTGATTGGCTCCGAGCGCCATGAACTCCGCCAGCGACAACACCATCGGGTCGCTGAAGGCGTTGAGGCCCTCCATGTCGAACACGATGATCTTCTGCAATGTCGGGCACCGCGAACGGCACGACAGGATCTTGTCGAGCTGCTCCTCATCCTCGGCGAAGACCACCCTGGTCGAGGAATCGTTGATCAGGTACTCGACCTGCGTCGAGGAGTCGGTCGGATAGATGCCGGATGAAACGCCGCCGGCGCACAGGATGCCCATATCGGCGTAAACCCATTCAGGAACGGCATTGGCGATGATCGAAGCGACGTCGCCCTGCCGGAAGCCGGTGGCATGAAGCCCATAGGCGATATCCTTCGATATCTGCAGCCACTCGCGCCAACTGGTCGGCTGCCAGATGCCGAATTTCTTTTCGCGGATCGCCGGCCGGTCGCCGCGGGTTTCCACGGAACGCAGAAAGCTCCTCGCGATCGTGTCGGCGACCGTCAGCACTGCCGGTCTGGCCATGCGTCTTCCTCCCTCTGTGGCCCACTTCTGGCGCCGGCCTTGACGGCCGGTCTGTTTTCTCGAAGCAGGGCCTGAATTTAGCTCCAACTCGCTCTGAACGCCATGCTCTTGGGTGCGACCTTTATCGCCAGGTTTTCTTCTTTTTCCAGCGCCGTTCGCCGCGGGCGCTCTCTTCCTTGGCGCCGAGATAAAATTCCTGGATGTCCTTTGAATTCATCAGCCGCTCGCAGGTGTCGTTCATGACGACCCGGCCGATTTCCAGCACATAGCCGTAATGCGCCGTCTCCAGCGCGACCTTGGCGTTCTGCTCGACCAGCAGGATCGACATGCCCTGCTCTTCGTTGACGCGCTTGATGATGGTAAATATCTCCTTCACCAGGATCGGCGACAGCCCGAGCGAGGGCTCATCCAGCAGCAAGAGGGCCGGCCGGTTCATCAGCGCCCGCCCGATCGCCAGCATCTGCTGCTCGCCGCCGGAAAGTTGCCCGGCCGGCTGGTTGATGCGTTCCTTCAGTCGCGGGAAATATCCGTAGACGCGATCGAGATCCTCGGCGACGCCGTCGCGATCCCTGCGCGGATAGGCGCCCATCATCAGGTTCTCGCGCACCGACAGGAACGGGAACACCTCGCGCCCCTCGGGCACATGGCTGAGGCCGAGCCTTACGATCTTGTCGGCTTCCATGCGCTGGATCGATTTGCCCAGAAATTCGATCGAGCCCTTTTGGGGATCGAGAATGCCGGAAATGGTCTTGAGCACCGTGGTCTTGCCGGCGCCGTTGGCGCCGAGCAACGTCACGATCTGGCCGCGAGGTACCTCGAGGCTGATGCCTCTGATGGCCTGAATTGGCCCGTAATAGCTCTCGATATTGCTGAGCTTGAGAATGATGTCGGAAGCGCTCATGCCATCATCCTCATGCGCCGAGATAGGCGGCAACGACGTCGGGATGGCGCTGCACCTCGGAAGGGGATCCCATCGCGATCACCTTGCCGTAGTTGAGCGCGATCACGCGATCGGAGACGCGGTTTACCAGCGACATGTCGTGCTCGACCATCAGCACGGTAATGCCGAGGTCGGTCTTCAGGTCGCGGATCCAGAACGACATGTCGCCGGTCTCCTCGACGTTCAATCCGGAAGACGGCTCGTCGAGCAGGATCAGCTTCGGCTCCGAGCAAAGCGCGCGCGCGAGCTCGATCACCTTGCGGACGCCGTAGGGCAGCCCCGAGATCAGCTTGTCGCGATAGACTTCGAGATCCAGGAACTCGATCACCTGTTCAACGCTGCGGCGATGCGCCTTTTCGCGAGCGCGCACGCTCGGCAGGAACAGCAATTCCTGCCACAGCTGCGTGGTGGAATGCCTGTGACGGCCGACCAGGAGGTTGCTCAGCATGGTCGCATTCTCGAACAATTCGATGTTCTGGAACGTGCGGGCGATGCCGAGGCCGGCAATGTCGTAGGCCGGCTGCTCGGTGATATCCTGGTCCTCGAAGAAGATCTTGCCTGAGGTCGGCGGGTAGATCCGCGAGATCAGGTTGAAGATCGAGCTCTTGCCGGCGCCGTTGGGGCCGATGATCGAGAGGATCTCGCCCTTCTCCACCGCGAAGCTGACCGAATCGACGGCCTTCAGGCCGCCGAAGTGCAGGGAGAGATTATCCGCACGGAAGTATGTCATCGGTTCCGCTCCGATTTCACGTAGATCTTCTGACGCTTGAAGGTGGCGCGCTTGTAGAGCGGGAACAGCTGGAAGAAGAGCTTTATCTTCAGCCAGCGCCCGTACAGGCCGAGCGGCTCGAACAGCACGAACAGCACGATGATCACGCCGTAGATGGCGCCTTTCAAGCCGTTGGCGGATGCAACGGCGGCGACGTTGCTCTGAATGTTCGCAGCCGCGCCTTGCCCGCGCCGAACGCCGCGGCGATTCCCGCGATGATGCCCGGCAGGTCGTCCTTCAGATAGGTCAGGAACGGATCGATCATGACCAGGAAGATGGCGCCGAGCACCGCGCCGTGCAGGCTGAAGGTGCCGCCGATCAGGATCACGATGATGAACTCGATCGAAAGCTGCAGGGTGAACATCTCGGGGCTGATAAAGGACAGCTTGTGCGCAAACAGCACGCCGGCGAATCCCGTGATCGCCGCGCTGATCGCAAACGACTTCACCTTGTAGAGCGAGACGTTGACGCCCATGCTGCGCGCCGCGGTTTCGCTGTCGCGGATCGCGACAAAAGCCCGCCCCGTCGGTGAGCGCAGCAAATTGAGCGTGCCGACGATGGTCAGGATCAATACGCCAACGCACAGGAAATAGAAGGTCGGGCCGTCGCGCGGCACCGCGGTGCCGAACAAGGACAGCGTCTTGACCCGCATGCCCTCATTGCCGTGGGTCACGCTTTCCCAGCGCGCCAGCACCTCCTCGACGATGAAGGCAAAGGAAATCGTCGCGATGACGAGGTAGATGCCCTGCAGCCGCAACGCCGGGAATCCGACGAGCGCACCGACCACGCCGGTCAACGCGCCGGCGGCGAGGAAATAGACCAGAAACGGCACGTTGTATTGCTGCAGATAGGCCGCCGTGTAGGCGCCGATCGCCAGAAAAGCGGCGTGACCGAGCGAGGCCTGACCGGTGAAGCCGGTGAGGATCATCAGCCCGACGCCTACGGTGGCATAGATGCAGACGAACACCAGCTGGCTGACCAGATAGCTGGAAAGCACGAAGGGTGCGACCGCCAGAAGCGCCAGCAGGATGCCGTAGGAAACGATGTAGCCGCTGTGCGGAAACAGCCTGATGTCGTCTTCGTAATCGGTCTTGAAGAGGAACCGCATTAGACTTTCTTCCGCGTATGAACACCGAACAGGCCTTCGGGCTTGAGCAGCAGCACCACCAGGAGAACGATGTAGGGCGCGACGTCCTTCCAGCCCTGCGGCAGGTAGAAACCGGCCATGCTCTCGATCACGCCGATCAGCACGCCGCCTACCACGGCGCCGGGTATGGAGCCGAAGCCGCCGAGCACGGCGGCAGGAAACGCCTTAAGCCCCAACACGAGACCGACATTGGAATGAATGAAGGTGATCGGCGCCAGCAGCACGCCGGCGGCGGTCGCGACCGCCGCGCTGATCGCCCAGACGATCGACACCACGCGCTTGACCGGAATGCCCATGTAGTAGGCAGCCAGCATGTTCTCCGAACTGGCGCGCATCGCGGTGCCGAGCGTGGTGCGGTTGAAGAACAGATACAGCAGCGCGCAAAGGATGACGGTCGCCGCGATTACCGAGAGCTTGTCATAGGCCAGCACCAGCGAACCGATCCGCAGCACGCCCTGGCTGAACGGCGTCTCGATCTTGAAATCGTCGGTGCCCCAGATCATGCCGACGATGGAGCGCAGGAAATATCCGAGCCCGATCGTCGCCATGATGATGGAAAATTGCGGATAGCCCAGAATGGGACGCACCACCACGCGTTCGGCCAGCATGCCGAACAGCGCCATGCAGATAACCGCACCGGCGAATCCAAGCCAGTAATTGAGGCCGAGCATGCCGATGAACGTGAAGGCGAAGAATCCGCCCAGCATCATCAAATCGCCCTGGGCGAAATTGACGACCTCGGTTGCTTTGTAAACGAGCACAAAGCCGAGCGCGATCAGGCCATAGACGCAGCCGAGCGCGATGCCACTCACCAGCTGCTGAACGAAGTCCAGCATCATTCCCTCCCCGATGCCGGGCGGTTCTTTTGACCGCCTCTTTCCGCATCTTGTGTCTACACGCTATCTGGCATGCAACGCGCCGACAGCGGGCATATGTCCCTGTGTTGCATTGAGCCCAAAGCCTTGACCCCTGTCAACAAAACGCTGGCCGCCGTGTTGTTAAGAATTGCGCACAAATGCCGCAGCCCGGGAAGTTGCGGGGTTCGGCACGATTTGGACCGCTCGATTCACTGCACCGAAAGTTCTTCGGTCCATGTTCCGACAAAGCGAAACCGGATCGTCCCGTCATCATGCAATCAAATGTATCGGCGCTTGAGGTGCGAAGGTTAACGAAGCGTTTTGACCGCCCCGCGGTCGACGCGCTCGACCTGACCGTTCGCACCGGCGAGTTCTACGCCCTGCTCGGCCCCAACGGCGCCGGCAAGACCACGACCTTGCGCATGGTCGCCGGCCTGCTGCGGCCCGATGCCGGCTCGGTCTCTATCTGGGGCATCGATGCGCTCGCCGATCCCGTCGCCGCCAAGCAGATCATGGCATGGGTCTCCGACGAGCCGATGATCTACGACAAGCTGACGCCGCTGGAATATCTCGAATTCGTCGCCGGCCTCTGGGGCATCGATCCCGCGGTTTCCGCACCCGCGGCGCAAGCGCTTCTGGCGTCGCTCGGGCTCGAGCCGCATCTGCATGAACGCTGCGAGGGATTTTCCAAGGGCATGCGGCAGAAGGTTGCGCTGGCCGGCGCGCTGGTCCACGACCCGCGGCTGATCATCCTGGATGAGCCGCTCACCGGCCTCGACGCGCTGTCGGCGCGTCACGTCAAGGGATTGCTCGGCGAGCGCGTCCGTTCCGGCTGCACCGTGATCATGACGACGCATATTCTCGAAGTCGCCGAACGGATGGCCGACCGCATCGGCGTCATTGCCGCAGGTCGGCTCGTCGCCGAGGGAACGCTCGCCGAATTGCGCCAGCAGAACGGCCGCAACGACACCAGCCTCGAAGACATGTTCATCGCGCTGGTCGACGCGGAAGCGGCAGCGGCATGAACTCGACCGCGGCGCTTGCCTGGTTTGCCCGGCACGAAATCCGTCTGGCCTGGCGCGAATGGCTGGCGATGATGACCGGCAGCCGGGGAAGACGAAAGCGCGCCATCATTGCGCTGATCGTGTTCGCCGCCGTGATGCACCTGCCGGCCTATGCGGTGATCGGCCGCTTCGCCGACCTTGAACTTCCGCTCGGCAAGCCGGAGCTGATCGTCATCACGGCCACCATCTTCCTGGCCTGGGCGCTGATGCTGTCGCAGGCCATCGAATCGGTCACGCGGGTGTTTTACGCCCGCGCCGATCTCGACCTCATCATGTCGTCGCCGGCGAACCTCGCCAACGTGTTCTCGGTGCGGATCGTGGCGATCGCGCTGTCGGTCACGGGGATGGCGCTGCTGCTGTCGACGCCCTTTGTCGATGTTCTCGCGATCGGCGGCGGCATCCGATGGCTCTCCGCGTTCGGCGTCGT
Organism: uncultured Alphaproteobacteria bacterium; assembly: GCA_963791165.1. Lineage (GTDB taxonomy): Bacteria > Pseudomonadota > Alphaproteobacteria > Rhizobiales > Xanthobacteraceae > Bradyrhizobium. Next base: position 21,582 of record CAWBRL010000026.1, read on the forward strand.
CATAGCCATTGGTCTCACCGCCGCAGCCGTCGCGATTGCGATCACGGTATTGCTGTTTCGGCTGATCGGCCCCAGCCGCACGCGGCTGGTGGCGCAGATCCTGGCCGCCATCATCGGCGCCGGCTTCGTCATCGCGCTCCAGGTCGCGGCGATCCTGTCCTACGGCACGCTGTCGCGCTTTGCCGTGCTGACATCGGACGCGGCGGCGGACTATGCGCCCGGGCTCGACAGTCCGCTGTGGTGGCCGGCCCGCGCTGCGATCGGCGACGGTATGGTGCTGTCGCTGCTGCTTGCCGGCGGGCTCGTGCTGCTCGGCGTCGTGATGGCGATCTTCTCGCCGCGATTTGCCGGCACCGTCGTCAGCGTTACGGCAACTGCACGGTCGGTTCGGCCGGGTGCCAAAGCGACCGCGTTTCGCGCCAGGTCGCGGCAGCAGACCTTGCGCGCCAAGGAGTTGCTGCTGCTGCGGCGCGACCCGTGGCTGATGTCGCAGAGCCTGATGCAACTGCTCTATCTGGTACCGCCGGCCCTGATGCTGTGGCGAAGTTTTTCGGAGAGCTCGGACGCGATCGTGCTGATTACGCCCGTGATCGTGATGGCGGCGGGACAGCTCGCCGGCGGCCTCGCCTGGCTGACGATTTCGGGCGAGGACGCCGCCGACCTGGTCGCAACTGCGCCGTTGCCGCCGTCGCGCGTCACGCGCGCCAAGATCGAAGTGGTGCTGATCGTGATCGCCGCGGTGTTCGCGCCGCTGATCGCAGCGCTGGCTTTTGCTTCCGTTACGCAGGCAGCCGTGACCGCGCTCGGCGTCATCATCGCAACCGTCTCCGCCGCTGCCATCCAGCTCTGGTTTCGCGTGCAGGCCAAACGCAGCCAGTTTCGCCGCCGCCAGACCTCGTCGCGGCTGGCGACCTTTGCGGAAGCTTTTTGCTCGATCGGCTGGGCCGCAACAGCGGCGCTGGCCGTCACGATCCCGATTGCGGCCGTCATCAGCGGCGCGATGACCGCGGCAATCCTCGCGACGACGTGGAAGATCAGCCCGCGTCGGGATTGAAGCTCCCCTCTTTCGTCATGGCCGGGCTTGTCCCGGCCATCCACGTTCTTTCGCGCCGGACAACCGAAAGACGTGGATGCCCGGCACAAGGCCGGGCATGACGAACTAGACGGCAAAGCGCACCACCTGCTCGCTGTTTAGTCAGAGGCCAAGGCGGACGGCACCGAGCTACTGCTTCTCCAGTCCCGCCCGCTCAATAACGTCGCGCCAGCGCACGATCTCTTTTTCGATGAACGGGATCATCTCCGCCTTCTGCTGCATCATCGGGCGGGTGCCGAACCTTTCGAAATGCGTGCGCACGCGCTCCGACGTCAGCGCGGCATGCGCAGCCGCCGCCAGCCGGTCGACGACGGGCGCGGGCGTTCCCGCCGGCACCATGATCGAGGACCAGCTCTGGGTGGTCATGTCGTTCAGGCCGAGTTCGGCCATGGTCGGCGCGTTTGGAGCGTTGCGAAGGCGCTCCGGCGCAGTCGTTGCCAGAATTTTCAGCTTGCCGTCCTCGACGTGCGGTCCGACCGAAACGGGATAGTCGAACATGACATCGACGCGCCCGGCGATCAGGTCGTTCAGTGCCGGCGCGCTGCCTTTATATGGCACGTGCAGCATCTCGACGCCGGCGACCGTCTTGAACAGTTCAGCGACCAGATGCGTTGCGGTGCCGACCCCCGAGGAGGAGAACGTCACCTTGCCCGGATTCTGCTTGGCGTAGGCGATGAACTCCGGCACCGAATTGTACGGCGCGTCGCGATAGGCCACGAACAGGTTCGGGCTTTCGCCGACCAGGTGAACCGGCAGGAAGCTTGTCAGGGGATCGTAAGGCAAGTTCTTGCGCAGCGACACATAGGCCGCCATCGTGCCCTGCGTACCATAGATCATCGTGTAGCCATCGGGCTTGGCGCGCGCCACTTGTTCGGTGCCAACCGTCCCGCCGCCGCCACCGCGGTTGTCGATCAGCACCGATTGACCAAGCGTCTTCGACATTTCCTCGGCGACGATACGCGACGTCGTGTCGGTGATGCCGCCCGGCGCGAACGGCACGACCCATGTGATCGGACGGTTGGGAAATTCTTCGGCCGATACGTTTGTAATGAAAACGATGGACGCAAGCAGGATCGCGAGCGGGATGTGACGCTTCACCATGGAGTTTCGCCCCGTAAAACTATTTGTCCTTCTCGGAGGACTTGCTCGGCGACGATGACGGTTTTCGGCACGGCTTACCATGCGGCAAAGTCGACCTACGACCTGATCAACTCCATGACTGCGGCTGCAAATGCTTCCGGCGCTTCCTGCGGCACATTATGTCCCGCGCCCGGCACCACGCGATGGATGCGGCGGCCGGTGAATTTCGACGCGCTGGCGCGGCCGTCGCTGGCGGACAACACACCGTCGGCATCGCCATCCAGCGTCACCGACGGCACGGAGATGGCAGGCAGCGACGCCAGCCGCCGCTGCATGCCGGCATAGGCGGGATCGCCGGGCGCGAGGCCGAAGCGGTGACGATAGCTGTGGATCACGACGTCGACAAAATCGGGATTGTCATGCGCGGCCACCGTCCGGTCGAATGTAGCCTCGTCGAATTCCCAGCGCGGCGACCATTGCTTCCACAATATCCTCGCAATCTCCCGCCGGTTCGCAGCCAATCCCGCCCGCCCGCGCTCGAGTTGAAAATAATACTCGTACCAGAGCGCCATTTCGTATTTCGGGCTGATCGGCAGGATCGCCCGCGTAAGGTCCTGGATCAGGTAGCTGTTGACCGTCACCATGCCGGCGCAGCGCTCCGGCCACAGCGCAGCCGCAACGCAGGCGGCGCGGCCACCCCAATTGTAGCCGGCGATCACCGCGCGCCGGATACCAAGCGCATCCATCAGCGCAATCACGTCCGCGCCGATCGCGGCCTGCTCGCCCGAGCGGGGCGTCGCCGCCTTGCGAAAGCGCGTTGTGCCGAAGCCCCGCAAGTAGGGAACGACGACGCGGCAACCTTGCGCCGCCAGTTGTGGAGCGACGTCGACATAGGAGTGAATGTCGTAGGGAAAGCCGTGCAGCAGGATCGCGACCGGCCCATCCGCGGGGCCCTCTTCATAATAGGCCACGTTGAGAACGCCAGCATCGATGTGACGCAACAGCTCCATCCGCTTTGACGACGGCGCGCGGATCGGATGCACGGGGGCGATGGCCTGAGCGAGCACGCTGGTCGCAACGCCCGACAGGGCCGCGCCGAGAAGCAGGCGCCGCCCACGGTCGACGGAATTGGACATCGCCTACGCCTTGATCAATTCCATCACCGCTGCCGCAAACGCCTCGGGCTCCTCCTGCGGCAGATTATGGCCCGCGATCGGTATCACGCGATGGCCGCGCCGGGCGGCGAACTTTGGCGCGCTGGCGGCGCCATCGGTCGCGGCGATGACGCCATCGCCTGCACCGTCCATGGTGATCGATGGCACCGTGATGACAGGCAGCGCCGCCAATCTGCGCTGAATGTCCGCATATTGCGGGTCACCCTCGGCGAGGCCGAAGCGGTGCCGGTAGCTGTGGATCACCACATCGACGTAGTCAGGGTTGTCGTAGGCCGACCGCCGTGCGCTCGAAACAGGCATCGTCGAACTGCCAGTTCGGCGACCATTGCTCCCACAATATCCTGGCGATCTCGCGCCGGTTGGCGGCAAGGCCTGCGCGACCACGCTCGAGTTGAAAGTAATACTGGTACCACAGCGCCACCTCGCGCTCCGGCTGCTGCGGCACCATCGCGTTGGCAATATCCTGGATCAGATAGGAATTGACGGAGACGAGACCGATGCAGCGCTCCGGCCATAGCGCCGCGCCGACGCAAGCCGCGCGGCCACCCCAATCGTAGCCCGCGAATACCGCACGTTTGATACCTAGCGCATCCATCAGCGCCATCATGTCTGCGCCCATGGCCGCCTGCTCGCCCGAGCGCGGCGTCGTGGAATGGCGAAACCGCGTCGGGCCGTAGCCGCGCAGATAGGGAACGATGACGCGGCAGCCCTGGGCTGCCAGTTGCGGCGCGACGTCGACATAGGCGTGAATATCATAGGGGAAGCCGTGCATCAGCATCACGGCCGTCCCGTCGACAGGTCCTGCCTCGTAATAGGCAATGTTGAGGACGCCGGCATCGACCTGACGCAACGGCTCCAGGCGTTTCGACGATGGCGCACGCGACGCGACGGCGGCTGTTTCGGTCAAGGCGGGCTCCCTGGTTGAATTTCACAGTATGGCATGACTGCCCGCAGATGCAGATGAAGCAAATCCGACGTGCGGCTGTGCGCGAATGTCATCATGACGGCCCGAAAATTCGGCGATACAGTGTCGCCAGCGGCCGTTGCCGCGGATGGGTCATGCCATGTTGCGATCCCTTGCTGTCGCCCTTTCCTTCCTCGGTTCGCTGGTCTTGCCAGCCGCCGCCCAGCAGCCATTGCGCAGCGAGTGCCTCGCCATGGCCAACGCGCCGCCGCGCGCGATGCCGGTCAGCCTGCAGCGCGTCGCCGCCAAGCCGCAGGACGTCGCCATCACCTATGTCGGGCATTCCACCTATTACATCGACACGCCCGAAGGCGTGCGGATCGGAACCGATTTCAATGGCGTCTACCGGACCGGGCGGCTGCCCGACGTCGTCACCATGAACCGGGCGCACTCGACCCACTACACGCTGTTTCCCGATCCCAAGATCCCGCACGTCCTGCACGGCTGGGGCGAAAACGGACAGCCGGCGCTGGTCTCGACGCGCGTCGGCGACGTCTTTATCCGCAACGTGACCACCGACATCCGCCGCTACTATGGCGACGGAGGCGGCGGCGAGATGATCAGGGACGGCAATTCGATCTTCATCTTCGAGGTGGCGGGCCTCTGCATCGGGCACCTCGGTCATCTTCACCACAAGCTCGACGAGTCGCATTTCGCGGCGATCGGCCGGCTCGATGTCGTGATGGTGCCGATCGACGGCACCTATACGATGTCGCTCGACGGCGTCTCCGAGATCACCAAGCGGCTGCGCGCCTCCGTGGTGCTGCCGATGCACCGCTTCGCCACCCCGCTCGACGAGTTCATGCGCCTGATCGGCCAGCAATTCGTCATCGATCAACGCACCGAGCGAACGCTTAGGATTTCACGGGAGACGCTGCCGGGCACACCGACGGTGATCATTCTGGATGGGGTGTGAGTTGGGGGCGCAAATGCCCACTGCCGTCATTGCGAGCGGAGCGAAGCAATCCATAGCGCTGCAAGCGGAGGAATGGATTGCTTCGCTCCGCTCGCAATGACGGAAAGCAGCGAATAACAATAATCAGGGGGAACGAAACTCATGGCCGTCAGCACTGCACCCGCCTCGAAGAGCGGGCTCTACGCCGATCCGCGCGAGGACTGGCTCGCGCAATATACCGAGGAGATCATCGATCCCGCGCGACCGATCGTCGATCCGCACCACCATCTCTGGGACCGCGGCGGCCTGCGCTACATGATCGAGGAGATGGTTTCCGACATCGCCTCCGGCCACAACATCATAGCGACCGTCTATGTCGATTGCCGCTCGATGTACCGCGCGCACGGGCCGGAGGCGTTCCGCCCCGTCGGCGAGGTCGAGTTCGCCAACGGCGTTGCTGCCATGGCCGCGAGCGGCGGCTACGGCAAGGCCGCGATCTGCGCCGGCATCGTCAGCCACGTCAATCTGCTGCTCGGCGAAGGCGCCAAGGCGGTGCTGGAAGCCGAGATCGTCGCCGGCAACGGCCGCTTTCGCGGCATCCGGCATTCCTCGGCCTGGGATGCCGATCCCGATGTCGCCGGCATGTACGCGACGCGGCCGAAGGGGCTGCTGCTCGACAGCACCTTCCGCAAGGGCTTTGCCTGCCTTGCGCCGCTTGGCCTGAGCTTCGACGCCTGGCTGTTTCATCCGCAGATCGGCGAACTCGCCGACCTCGCTCGTGCCTTTCCGGACACCAGGATCGTGCTCGATCATTGCGGCGGGCCAATCGGCATCGGCAGCTATGCCGGCCGGCGCGAGGAAATCTTTCCGGTATGGAAGGCCTCGATCCAGCAGATCGCCAGATGCGAGAATGTCGTGGTGAAACTCGGCGGGCTGGCGATGTGCCTGCTCGGCTATGACTTTCACCTGCGGCCAAAGCCCCCCTCCTCCGAGGAAGCCGCCGCCGCCTGGCGTCCCTATATCGAAACCTGCATCGAGGCCTTCGGGCCGAACCGATGCATGTTCGAAAGCAATTTCCCGCCCGACAAAGGCCAGTGCAGCTATCAGGTGATCTTCAACGCCTTCAAGCGGCTGGCGGCGCAGTACAGCGAGGCCGAGAAGACCGCGCTGTTCTCGCAGACGGCGACTGACTTCTACAAGCTCAAGCTCGATTGACGACGGCCGGCGTGAGATCGACTCACGCCCACTCGCCCTTGCGAAACACCGGGACGCGGCGGCCGTCGGCGTGAACGCCGTCGATATCGGTTTCGGCCGAGCCGATCATCCAGTCGATGTGAATCAGGCTCTTGTTGCCGCCCTGGTCGGCGATCTGCTGCGGCGTCAGCTTGTCGCCGCCAACGAAGCACTTCGAATAGCATTGGCCGAGCGCGATGTGGGAGGCGGCGTTCTCGTCGAACAGCGTGTTGAAAAACAGCAGCCCGCTTTTCGAGATCGGCGAGGAATGCGGCACCAGCGCCACTTCGCCGAGGCGGGCCGCGCCTTCGTCGGTGTCGAGCACCTTCTTCAGCACCTCTTCGCCGCGCGAGGCCTTGGCCTCGACGATGCGGCCTTCCTCGAACCTGACCGCGATGTTGTCGATCAGGGTGCCCTGATAGGACAGCGGCTTGGAGGAGACGACATGCCCGCTCACCCGCCGGCAATGCGGCGTGGTGAACACTTCCTCGGTCGGGATGTTGGCATTGCAGGTGATGCCGTTCCTGGCGGTCGAGGCCCCGCCTTCCCATTCGTGGCCGTCGGCGAGACCGATCGTCAAATCGGTGCCCGGGCCGGAATATTTCAGCGCGTGAAACCGCTGCCCGTTAAGCCAGTCGGTCCGCTCGCGCAACACCGCGTTGTGCTTCTCCCACGCGGCGACGGCGCCGTCCTGATCCACCCGCGAAGCCGCAAAGATCGCGTCCGCCAATTTCGCCACCGCGACATCCTCGGGAACGTCGGGGAATACCTGTTTCGCCCAGGACGGGCTCGGATAGGCGATGATGTTCCAGTTGGTTTCGAAATTGACGATCTTCTCCAGCGCCGGCTGATAGGCGATCGAATTGGCCTTGCTGGCGCGCGCGACCTTTGCGGGATCCTCGCCCGACAGCAGCATCGGGTTGTCGCCGACGATGGCAAGCCGTGCCGTGTTGGCGGTGAACGCCTTGGCCATGCCCTCATAAAGCCAGCCCGCGGCGCGGTCGAAGCTCTCGTTGTGGCCGTAGCGGTAGCGCGACAGCGTGATCTCTTCGTCCGAGAAAAACGGCGTCACGATGCCCGCACCGGCCTTGTAGGCATGCTCGGCGATCCGGCGCACCAGCGGCAGCGCGACCGAAGGCGCGGTCAGCAGCAGGTCCTGGCCCGGCTGCAGCCGCAAGCCGACCTGGACGGCGACTTCGGCGAGGCGGTCGAGTTTCACGGGATCGATCGAGGCGGAGACGTTGCGCTGGTGTGCGGTCATGATTCTCTGGCCAAACGTTGTTGGATGATGGCTCCACCCTTCGGCCCTTCTCACAATCAGGCCAAGGCGAGCGAAGCGCCTGACAACAGCAATAGCACAAGATCGATCCGGCGAAAGCCGGCCACGTTGACGCTCCGGAATGCAGGAATGCCGAGCATGGAACCCGCGAAAACGCGTCGGGAAGTCCAGCTAGTCGTATGGCAGCGACAGTTCTGCCGACATCGCATCTGCCGGGCACGTCGCTTCACCGCCCGGCGCGACAATCGACGAATGCGCATGCGGACGATCGAGCATGTCGCCGCTGGCGACATGGAGGACCAATACGAGGATGGCGATGATGGCGAGAGCGGTGGGGCTCAGCGGCGTCACGTCAGGCGAGTTCATTCCTGGCATTCCGGCGCGCCCGGCGAATGGCGCGGACGAGCGTATTATTTTCGTGGGCATTTCGGCTGCTCTCTTCTTTTTGGGATTCAGGCGCGGGGGTCGCGGGACGAACCTGCGCTTGTCCGGCATTCAAATGGCGGCAACGGCGCAGCACGCGTATCGCGTCGCGGCGCCGGGAACGGTGAAGCGCTTCGAGGATGCGCAGAAAAATGCCCTTACGCTTCGCGCGCTGGCTCGGCCCGACTTCGACGAAGTGATGATGCATCGCTGACGACCCCTGCGTGTTGCTGTTTCGCGCCGGGAAAATGTCAGTGATCGCGAACGACGCTTGTGAGGTATTTCACAAACGCGTCGTCATGCGGGACAAATGGATGTGAGGGAGCTTGACGAACCCTTGAGGAGCCCTTGAGACGAGACGCCTCGACTTACCGCTTCGACGACGCCAGCACGCGATCCACCATTTCGGGCGCGAGGCCGAGATAATTTTTTGGCGATGTCAGGCGATCGATCGTCGCGCGATCGATGCGCGCGGAGACTCGCGGGTCCGCCGAAAGCGCATCCGCCAGCGTCATGCCCTTTTCATTGGCGACGCGGCAGGCGTCGTAGACGACGTCATGCGCCTCCTGGCGGCCGAGATCGGGCGCCAGACCCATCATCACCGCTTCGGCGACGATCAGTCCGCGGCTGATGTCGAGATTCTCCGCCATCTTCTTCTCGTCGACGATGAGCCCGCCGAGCGCGAACTTCGCCTGGTGCAGGCTGCCTGCGGTCAGCACAAAGCTTTCCGGGATCGCCATCCATTCGGCGTGCCAGGGGCCGGTGGCGCGCTCGAAATCCTGCACCATCGCATCCAGCATCAGGCCGGCATGCTGGCGCACGCCCTTGGCCGCCGCCAGCATCAGTTCCGACGAAATCGGATTGCGCTTCTGCGGCATGGTCGAGGACGCGCCGCGGCCCTTGACGAAGGGCTCGTAGACTTCGCCGAATTCGGTCGAGGCCATCATCATGATGTCGAGCGCGATCTTGCCGAGCGAGCCGGTGACGAGCGCCAGAAAATTGATCGCTTCCGCCAGTCCGTCGCGCGCGACATGCCAGGTGGAGACGGGAACGCCGAGGTCGAGTTCCTCGCACAGCGCCTTCTGAACCTCAAAGCCCTTGTCGCCGAGGGAAGCCAGCGTGCCGGCAGCGCCCGCGAACTGGCCGACGAGGACGCGCGGCTTCAATTGGGCGAGCCGCTCGGCGTGACGGTCGAACATCGCAAGCCAGATCGCGGTCTTGTAGCCGAACGTCACCGGCAGCGCCTGCTGCAGATGGGTGCGGCCCGCCATCGGCGTGTCGCGATAGCGCTTCGAGAGATTGGCCAGGATGCCGCGCAGCGCGGCAATATCGGCTTCGATGATCTCAAGTCCGGCGCGGACCTGCAGGATCACGGCGGTATCCATGATGTCCTGCGTGGTCGCGCCCCAATGCACATAGCGTCCGGCGTCGCCGCACTGTTTCACCATCTGGTGCACCAGCGGCAGGATCGGATAGCCGACGATATCGGTCTCCTGGCGAAGCAGGTCGAAATCCAGCGCCGAGACGTCGGTCCGCTTGGCGATCTCGTCGGCCGCCTGCGCCGGAATCACGCCGCAGCGCGCCTCGGCCTTCGCCAGCGCGATCTCGACCTCGGCGTAGCGGGAGATCAGGCTGAAGTCCGAAAACACCTCGCGCATGGCCGGCGTTCCGAACGCGTCGCGGAACAGGATGGAATCGAGGACGGTGGTCGAGGTCGGGAAGGCGGGCATGGGTTTTCCTGAAAGCAAATCCCGGCGTTTGCCGGAAGGATGTCATGCCACAATCGTTCCGGGTTGGGGAGGCCCACAGGCGACGGATGCGCCGGGATTACCAGTTCTCGTACGAGGTTCGCACATCGAGTTCGAACGACCAGGCCCGGCGCGGCTGATGGTGGAGGAAGACAAAGCCATCGACGATGCCCTCGATACTGATCAGCCGCTCTTCGCGGTTGGCTGCATCGGGGAAGCGTTTTCTGATCTTTTCACCACCGATCGCACCATCGACCACCACGTGGCCGACATGGATACCGTCACTTGCGTATTCCTTCGCCATCGCCTGCGCTAACGTGCGAAGCCCAGCCTTCGACGAATTGAACGCGCCATAGCCTGGGCGCCCCCTGAGCGACGCGCTCGCACCGGTAAACAACAGCGTGCCTGCGCCTTTCGGAACCATGCGACGGACGGCCTCGCGTCCGAACAGGAAGCCGCCAAAACACACGACGCGCCAGCTCTGTTCGAAATAGTCGGCCTCCATGTCGATGATCTTGCCTGGCGTATTGTTGCCCGCGTTGTAGATGGCCAACTCGAGATCGTTACCGGCCTGATCGAACAACGCGACAATATCGGCTTCCCTGGTCGCATCCGCGACGACGGAAGCGGCGCACCCGCCCGCGGCGGCAATGTCGGCCACAACGGCATCGAGCGCCGATTTGGTCCGGCCGGCGACGAGAACGTTGAGACCCTCGGCCGCAAACCGCTTGCAGAGCTGGGCACCAAGGCCCTGATCCGGCCCGACACCGATCACGATTGCCGTTCCCATGGCCGCTACTCCTGCATCGATTGGAAGGTAGCGGTCCTTTTATATGACGATCATCATTATCGCAACGCCCGTGGCTGCCCGGGCCGCTGCTTCATCTGCAGTTCACAAGGATATGAAGGCCGGTACCGGTCATAGAGTTCGCGACGGGATGAATTTCAACTGGGCTATGATGTAGACGCTCATGATAGTCCTCTCCGTCGATCACTCGGGCTGAATGCCGGCAACACGGGTATATTCAGTCCAGCGCTCGCGCTCCGCCCGCACTTCCGCGTCACAGGCGGCAAGGTCCGTAATGTCCCAGGACAACCCGAACTCGTCCATCCGCCTTCGCACCTCGGGCGCGGTCAAGGCCTCGTTGATCAGCCCGTTCAATTGCTCAACGATATCGCGCGGCGTGGCCGACGGGACCGCCATGCCGAGGAAGCCGGTGAGCTCAAAACCCGGGAAGGTTTCGGCGACGGCCGGCACATCGGGCGTTGCCGGCGCGCGCTTCAACCGCGTGATCGCCAGCGGACGCAACTGGCCGTTCTGCAGATATTGATTCGAGGCGGTCGTATCCATGAACAGGCAATCGATTTCGCCGCTGATCAAATCCGCCACCGCATTTGCGATCGCGCGATAGGGCACGCCCTGCAGCTCGATCCCGGCGAGCCTGCCGAGATATTCCGGCGGCGTGCGCGAGGAGGCATTGAAGTAACCGAAGGTGAGTTTGCCGGGCGCGGCCCTGGCGGCGGCGATGAAGCCGGCAAGGTCGCGCCACGCCACCTGCGGCCGCACCATCAGGTAGCTGCCGCTGGAACGAAACACGCCGACCACGGTGAAGTCCCTGGCAGGATCGTAGGACAGATTGCGCACGAGGCTGACATTGGCGGCATGGGTGCTGGTGGTGATCAGCAGCACCGTGTAGCCGTCGGGCTCGGCGATCTTCACCGCCATGGTGCCGATGATGCCATTGGCGCCGGGGCGGTTATCGATGACGACCGCCTGTCGGGTTTTCTCCTCGATCTGCTTGCCGATCAGGCGCGCGGTGATGTCGCCCGACCCTCCAGGCCCAAACGGCACGATGATCTTGATCGGCCGGGACGGATATTGGGCGGCGCGCGCGACGGACGGCATCAAGGCCGCGCCAACCAGCACGAGGACGGAACGTCGGTCAATCACGCCGACGCCGCGTGAACCCGTATTTCCGGTGAAGCTGACATCCATGGCGCGCCTCCGTCAGATCGGCGGCCGCCGCCCGAGATGGAGATCCCGCCCGTCAGCCGCGAAACTTCTTCTTTTTCTTCTTTCCGAAGTCGGCCTTCGCAGGCGCCCCGCTTTCGTGCCGCGGCTTTCCGGCGTGAGCCGGTCTGTCGCGATGCGGTTTCTTCGTATCGTAACGCGCCTGCTTGTCAAACCCTGCCCTGTCAGAGCCCTTTGCGCTTTTGCCGTGTGGCTTCGGCGTCCACTCCGGCTTGCGAACCTCCTCGCGCGGCGGTGCATCGCCGAGCGCCTCGATACGGATATTGTCTTCCTTGTCGGGACGGCGGATCTTGACGGCAAAGGATTCCGCGGCACGGGCGGAAATCTCGAATTCGGAGGTGGTCTCCATGATGCGGATGGCACCGATGTCAGACTTGTCGATGCCGCCGCGGCGACAGATCATCGGCAACAGCCAGCGCGCTTCCGCATTCTTCCGGCTGCCGATGGAGGCGCGGAACCAGACGCTGCCTTCGCCCATGGCGTGACGCGGCGATGATTTTCCTTTCTTCGATCGCGGCGCCGTGCTGCGATCGTCGCCGCGCGGCGGACGTCCCTCCCTTTCCCGGCCGCGATCCTCGCGGGACCGGCCACTGCCCTGGCCGGGATCGAGAATGTCCTCGGGCGACGGCAGCCGCGCGCGATAGAGCCGCGCCAGCGCCGCAGCGATGTCCTCGGCCGAACGCTCGGCGAGCAAGGCCTGCGCCAGCGCCAGATCCTCAGGCGTCGTCTCCTCCGAAAACAGCGCATCTTTCAGCATGCGCTCCTGATCGAGCTTGCGAATTTCATCCGGCTGGGGCGCCGTGCCCCAGACGGTATCAATGCCGGCCAGATTCAGCAGCACCTCGGCACGTCGCTTGCGCGCCGGCGGCACCAGAATGATGCTGACGCCCTTGCGGCCCGCGCGGCCGGTACGGCCGGAGCGATGCTGCATCACCTCCGGATCGTTCGGGATATCGGCGTGAATGACGAGATCGAGGTTCGGCAGGTCGATGCCGCGCGCCGCGACATCGGTCGCCACGCAGACGCGGGCACGCCCATCGCGCAGGGCCTGCAGCGCCATCGTTCGCTCGTTCTGGGTCAATTCGCCTGACAGCGCGACCACGGAGAAACCGCGCTCCAGCAGCGTCGCCTGCAGATGCCGAACCGCTTCCCGCGTGTTGCAAAACACCAGCGCGCTCGGCGATTCGTAGAATCGCAAAATGTTGACGACGGCGTGCTCGACATCGCCGGCCGCGATCCGGATCGCGCGGTACTCGATGTCGGCATGGCCGCCCTCGTCGCCCGCGACTTCGACGCGAAAGGCCGATTGCTGATACTCCTTGGCCAGCGCCACGATGCCGCGCGGCAATGTCGCCGAAAACAGCAGCGTGCGGCGTTCCTCCGGCGTGGCCTCGAGGATGAATTCCATGTCCTCGCGAAAACCGAGATCGAGCATCTCGTCGGCCTCGTCGAGCACGATCGCCTTCAATTCCGAAACGTCGAGACGGCCGCGCCGCAAATGATCGCAGAGCCGCCCCGGCGTGCCGACCACGATATGTGCGCCCGCGGCCAATTCGCGCTGCTCGCGACGCGGGTCCATGCCACCGACGCAGGAGACGACACGCGCATCCGCATGTTGATAAAGCCAGGCGAGTTCGCGATGGACCTGAAGCGCGAGTTCGCGGGTCGGCGCGACGATCAGCGCAAGCGGAGCCGCAGCCCGCTCGAAGCGCTCGGCGCCATCAAGCAGGTTGTTTGCGATCGCCAGACCATAGGCGACCGTCTTGCCCGAACCGGTCTGCGCCGAGACCAGCAGGTCGCGGCCGTCGGCCTCGTCGGCCAGCACCGCGGTCTGGACCTGTGTAAGCCGATCGAAGTTGCGTTCCGCCAAAGCTCGGGCGAGCGGCGGTGAGGTAGGTAATAATGTCACGAGATGTCAGACCTTAGGTTGGCTCTATCAGCCGGAAATGTTGAATACCGCCCCGAACCGAAAATGGCTCGAAGCCGCGCGTTTCACGAAGCGCAGCCGTACGGCCTGACCGATTTCACTGAGGTGGGGATGCTTTAGGCGAAAACCAACCGGGACGCCATCCATTCTTTGCAGGTCAGCCGATCACTTCTACACTATGGTTTCAGGTCATTTCACCGAGAGGGCCGCCGCTGTGACCCCGTTCAGGACCATTCGCGCCCGTGCCGAGAAGCGCAAAGGCGGGCCCAAGGCGCTGGCCCGCCTGCTGCCGGCCAAGCCCGATCCGAAGGCGCTCGCCAAGCTCGGCGACGACCGTATTCTGGCGGAAATGACCAGGCGGGTGTTTTCGGCGGGCTTTGCGTGGAGCGTGATCGAGACCAAGTGGCCGGGGTTCGAGAAGGCGTTTCTCGGCTTCAAGCCGGGCCCGCTGACGCTGCAGCCGGATGACTTCTGGGACGCCCTGATGAAGGACACGCGCATCGTCCGCAACGGCGCCAAGATCATGTCGGTGCGCGCCAATGCCGGCTTCGTCAGGGATATCGCCGGGGAGTACGGCAGCTTCGGCAAGTTCCTGGCGAAGTGGCCGTCCTCCGACGAGGCCGGGTTGCTTGAGTTGCTTTCGAAGCGCGGCAGCCGGCTCGGCGGCAATACCGGGCAGATGATGCTGCGCTTTCTCGGCTGGGACGGATTTGTCACGTCCCGAGATGTCGTGTTGTGCCTGCGCGACGCCGGGCTCGATATCGCCGAGACGGTCACGTCGAAGCGCGATCTCGCCAAGGTGCAGGCGCAGTTCAACGCCTGGGCCGAGGAGAGCGGTCTGCCTTACGTGCAGATCTCGCGGATCTGCGCGATGTCGATCGGCGAGAATTATGCGGCCGAGAAGCTGGCGAGCATGGTCGGCGCCGACGATTGATCCGCCTTCGCTCTCCGAGCTACGGCGCGACAAGCCGTTCAAATCAAATGACGAAGAATCCATGCGTCGCGTCGCGGCGGAGTTGGTCGACCAGGCCGTATTCCCAGTCGAGATAGGCCTGCATCGCGCTTTCCTTGATATCGGTGCCCTCGTAGGGACGGCGGTAGCGGTGTGACGGATCGGGTTTTGGGATCACATGCGGCGGTCCGACTTCGAGCGCGCCGTCATAGCCGCCTTCGAGCACGTAAGTCTCCCATCCCATCTGCGCGAGCCAGGATGCGGTCATGTCGGCGCGGACGCGCCTGTTGTCCGTCAGCACGATGCGGGCGCCGCGGACGGGCGCAGCCATGTCGATCTCCTGCACCAGTTGCCCGCCGGCGTAGTGGCGAAAGCCGGTGAGATGGCCGGCGGTGTATTCTTCCTCCGAGCGGACGTCGAACCGATACAGCGTGCGGTCAGCCTGCGCCTGCAGCGCCTTCATCTCTTCGATGCCGATATGCCGGACGCCGGCGCGGTAGGCGACGTCGCGCGCATTGGCTTCCGCGCCCTCGAAAGCACCGATCTCGCCGCGCCGGCCAGAACCGTGCTCGAGATTCTGTTTCGCCAGGGTCCAGCCGATCGTCCCGTTGCGCAGCGCCATCACCTTGTTGGTGACGCCGGCATTGATCAGCGACTGGGTGCCGATGATCGAGCGGGTGCGGCCGGCGCAATTGACGATGATGGTGGTCTCGGGGTCCGGCGCGGCGCGGCCGGCACGCAGCACCAGTTCCGCACCGGGGACGCTGACGGAACCGGGGATGTTCATGGTGGCGTATTCATCGAAGCGCCGGACATCGAGGATTTTGATGTTGGCGTTGCCTTCGATCAGCGCCGCGACCTCCTCCGCAGCCAGCGAGGGCGTATGGCGCCGCGACTCCACCAGTTCGCCAAAGGCCTTGGCGTAGGAATTGACGTCCTCGAACAGTTCGTAGCCCGCCGACGTCCAGCCCTGCAGCCCGCCGTCGAGCTGGCGGACGTTGGTGTAGCCCAACGCCGCGAGCCGTTCCGCCGCGATCGCCACGAGGCCTTCGCCGGCATCATAGACGACGATCGGCACGTCCTTGCGCGGCAGCCGTGTCTCCGCTTCGAGCGCGATCCGCTCGGCCGCCATGTTGGCGGCAAACAGCGGATGGCCGGTGGCGAAGACGGCCTCGTGCCTGACATCGAGCAGCGCGATTTCATCGCGCAGCAGCAGGGCGGTGCGGACTTCGGAGGCAGTCACGGATGATATGGCCATGGATTGGGTTTTCTTGATGGAGGATCGTTCCTCCCTGAATAGCAGCATCGGGAGCGGCACGTCATCTCCGACAAGGCTGTTAACTCTCACGTCATTGCCGCATTGATCAAATTGCACCGGGCTTGCGAAAACGACGTATGATGCCGGCCGGAGTGAACATTTAGGCAATCGATGGATCTGAAACAATTGCGGACCTTCCGCGCCGTGGCCGAGCTCGGAAGCCTCAGCAAGGCGGCGGACCGGCTTCGGGCCGCCCAGCCGGCGCTCAGCCGGCACATCAAGCTGCTCGAACACGAGCTTCGCGTCGAGCTGTTCGTCCGCAACGGCCGCGGCATGCTGCTGACCAGCGCCGGCCGCATGCTGCTCGACCGCACCACCGGCCTGATCCGCCAGATCGAGCAGGTCAGCGAGGATCTCAAGTCCGCCAACGGCAACCCCTCGGGGCGCGTCATCCTGGGGCTGGTGCCGACGGTGAGCGCCGTCCTGTCCGGGCGCTTTGCCCGCCGCGTCCTTGACGAGTTTCCCGATATCTCGCTGCGCATCGTGGAGAGCTATGGCGGGCATCTGGTCGAGTGGCTGCACCGCGGCGAAATGGATCTGGCCATCATCTATGGCCCGGCGGTGGACCTCCATCTTTCGGTCCAATCCATCGGACGCGAGGACATTGCCGTGGTGGGGCCGCCGGGATCGGGCCTGAACAAGCGCAAGCAGGTCGATCTCAAATGGCTGGTGAAGCAGAAGCTGATCCTTCCGAGCATCTCGCACGGCCTGCGCGCGCTGCTGGAAAAGGCGGCTGCGCGCGAGCGGCTGAAGCTGACGCCGCTGATCGAGGCCGATTCCTACCGCGCCCAGATCAGCCTGATGGAGCAAGGCCTCGGCTATACGCTGCTGCCGCCCTCGGCGATACGCACCGAGGTGGCGGCGAAGCGGCTGGAGATGGCGGCGCTCGTCAGCCCCTCGGTGTCGCGCGAACTCATCCTGGCCTCGCCGATCGCTCATCCCGCGTCGATCGCCACGACGACGATCGCCACCCTCGTCATGTCCGAGATTCAGCAGCTCTCCAAGGAAGGCCTCTGGAAGATCAACATGACGGCTTGAAGCGTCCCGCAAGGGAGCTACCTATTGCACCGTCGCGCCGGATATTTCCACCAGCCGGCGCCATTTGACGAGTTCGCTGTCGATGAAGGCCTTGAACTCCGCCGGCGTATTGCCGACGGGTTCGCTGCCCTGCTCGGCGAGCTTCGCCTTCACCTCCGGCGAGCGCAGCGCCTCGATGGTGGCGCGGTTGATCCGATCGATGATATCAGGCGGCGTCTTTGCCGGCGCCAGCAACCCGTTCCACAACGCGACCTCATAGCCCGGCAGCGATTCCAGAATTGTGGGCACTTCGGGCAACAGCGGCGATCGCTTCGCCGTGGTGATGCCGAGCGCCTTGAGCTTCTCGGCGCGCACCTGCTGGATCACCTCGACCAGCGGCGCGAAGATGACCTGCACCTGTCCGCCGAGGAGATCGCTGACCGCGGGCGCGCCGCCCCGATAGGCGATGTGCGTCATCCGCACGCCGGCGAGCGAATTGAACAGTTCGCCCGACAGATGCTGCGAGGTGCCGTTGCCGGCCGACGCGAAATTCAGCTTGTCCGGATTGGCCTTCAGATAGGCGATGAAATCGGCGACATTGTTCGCAGGCACGGAAGGATTGACGACCAGCAGGTTCGGAATGAAGGCCGTCACCGTGATCGGCGCGAAATCATTCCGCACATCGAACGGCAGTGTTTTATACAGGTTCGGGTTGGCGGCGAACGTGCTGCTGGTCGCCATCAGCAGCGTGTAGCCATCGGGATCGGCCTTTGCGACGGCATCCGCGCCGATGTTGCCGCCGGCGCCGCCGCGATTTTCGACGACCACCGGCTGGCCGAGGCGTTCGGAGAGCGCCTGCGCAATAATCCGGGCGGTGACGTCGGTGCTTCCCCCTGCGGCGAAGCCGACGATCATCCTGATAGGCTTTGCCGGCCAGGCGGTTTGGGCATGCGCCTGCCCCAACAACATCAACGCAAGCGCAAGCGCGAGCGAAATCGAACGCCGCATCTTCAGTCCTCCCTTTGCGCCGGGGCGTCTTACGCGCCTCGGCTAATCCATAGTCGCTGGAGCCCCGTTCCGATTGCATCGGAACGGGGCTCCAGATTCTTATTCTGACGCGTTTTCTTGACGCGAACCGGTCTCCACTTCGCTGGAAAACGCTCTGGTTAGCGCGTCAGTTAAACAGCGCTTCGTCGCCAAGCACCGATTGCCGGAAGCGCGAGGTCAGGATGCCGCCGTCAGCCGGCGGCATCACGAAGGTCAAGGCCTCGGGATTGATCTTGATCTGCGCAAACGCCGTTCCCCGGCCCTCATGCGCGAGGTCGCGGAGCTCGGTAACTTCGGCCATCGTGCGGACGATGCGCGACGTGCGGATGCCGCAAGCCGTGGCGATGGCGGCGAGGTCGACGCCGAAGGCGGTGGGGGTCTTCTGCATGCCGGTCTCGCCGAAACGCTCGTTGTCGAGCACCGCGATCGTGAGGTTCTTCGGCGCTTCCACCGCGATCGACGCGAGCGAGCCGACATTCATCAGCATCTCGCCGTCGCCGGTAATGACAAGCACCCGGCGTTTCGGCTGCGCCAGCGCCAGCCCGAGCCCCATCATCGACGCGCCGCCCATGGCGCCCCAGAGCGGGAAATTGTTGGGGTGATCGCCGGCGGCCGAGACGTCCCAGTTCGGCGCGCCGAGGCCGGCGATGACGAGCAGGTCGCGGCGGTCACGCACGAGTTCGTTGACGACGTCGCGGCGATGCAGCAGTGCGTTCGGATTGTTCATTTGCGGGCAAGCTCCTTGAAGTTCTTGGCGCCGAGCACGCGCTGTCCGAGCAGAACCGCCACCGGCTTCCAGGTGTTGAAGGCGAGATGCGCCGCGCCCTGCACGGTGGATGCGACGAGATCAGGCTCGTCCACCTTGTTCACGATCACGCCCATCGCTTCGAGCGAGGGCCGCGTGCCCTGCCCCATCGGAATCTGCCATGGATTGAACTCGCCCCAATCGCCGCGCATCGTGACGATCATCAATAGGGGCATGTGGCAGATCACCGGCAGCGACAGCATGTTGATGCAATTGCCGACGCCGCTCGATTGCAGCAGCAGCACGCCGCGCTCGCCGCCGAGCCACGCGCCGGCCAGCATCGCAACGCCCTCTTCTTCCGTCGTCAGCGTGACGACGCGCGTCTCAGGGTCGGCCTCGAAGGAACGGATGAGTTGGCTATGGCCGGCGTCCGGCACCATGGCGACCTGGCGCACGCCGGCGTCCTTTAGCACGTGGTAGATCTCGTCCGGCCACGTCGGCAGCGCAGGCTGCGCCTCGCTCCGTGATTTCGCTGCATCCGCCATTGGGCTCCGTTTCCTCTGTGATTCCTGACTTGGGTTGAACGGACAATAGATCGTGGCGGCTACTTAAGGAATTTGAATGTGGACATGGCTTCTATCGCAAAATTGAAAGGCTGGGGTGGGTGGCAGGTTCCAGATGATGCCGGTCCCGTAGGATGGGTAGAGCGAAGCGAAACCCATCACCGCCGGTGCGCGTGATGATGGGTTTCGCTTCGCTCTACCCATCCTACGGTAAACACACCTTCGCGATCTCGCGGCGCTGATCGCCCGAGGCTTTGCTTCGATTTCACCCTCTCGAAATAGAGGGCGCAGGGAAGACCGGGTGCGCGCTGCACCCGCGGTCTCGTGTGCAATTGCGCACAGAAAACGCGCACACGAGCATACAGGTTCAGCGGAAGCATCCCGGCCTTCCCTGCGCAGTGGCTTTACGGCTTACTTCGAGCTCTCCCCGGTGAACGGCTCTTTTGCCACCGTCGCCCCTCAGGAAGCTTGCTTCCCAACGAACTTGACGCCAGCACCGCGGCGTCAGGACCACACGACTTCGCCGTACGCTTCATGCGCGCTCGTCTTGCGCACGCTTCACGTCCACCGCATCCCACCGCGCGTTCGTGACGATCGCGAGCCGCCCCTCGTAACGGGTGAGACGCGCGGAGTTGATCACTGATTTGCCCGACGGCGCGAGCGAATTATATTTGCGAGGGCGGCTGGACGACCCAAATCACATTGAATCATCTGATGAAATTCGTATCCAGACGCAACGCATTTTGCGGCATTTTCGACGTGCACCGAGCGGTTCGCGTTTACTGATTTGCTCGACGTCGGGCAAGGTCACATCCTCATTCACGGAATCCCCCGCATCATTGCAGCATCAGGCTCGGCGAAGCACTTTCTCACTGAGTTTTTTAAGACAACTTTAGCGAGTTACATAAAATTGTTCTTGCTTTGATTTAGTGTATCGGACAGTTTGCTTCAGTTCATTTTCCGGAGTTTTCGATGGACCGCGTTCAGCCTGGTTACGTTCAGCTCGTTCTTCATAATGACGAGAACACCCCGCAGGATTTTGTGATCGGCCTGCTCCGCTCGGTATTCAGTCAATCGCCGACCGACGCCTCTGAGGTGATGGTCACAATCGAAAAGCGGGGCAAAGCGGTTTGCGGCACATATCCGCGCGCCGTCGCCGAGGCGCTGTTGCAGGCTGCACAGGAGCGCATCCGGGCATCGGGCCATCAACTGGTGATGACGGCCCAGGCCGGCGATGACATCGGCCACGACCGTTGCAAGCTGTGCGGCAATTTTTCCGAGGATCCGCTCCGTTTGGTCGGCAAGGCGGCGCTGGTCTGCGACGACTGTCTTTTGGCGGCGGCAGGGAATCTCGGCGCCATCACGGAAACAAAGCGGTTTGCCTTTGCTTGTACGGCCATTGAGTGGCATTTCGCCGGCATTCCTCTGGACCAGTTGGTCGCAAGGTCGCGCCAGTTTCCCGGGCATATGCGTGCGGACGTTCAAGCTGCGGTCGACAAACTGTTCTCCCCTCAGCCCATCAGATTCTTCGGCATTCAGGAACGCCACCGCTACGAGACGCTCACCTTCGCCTCGCTTACGATTGCTGGACAGGCCGCGCATGCCATCGTGCCGGCGCAATACCATGATGTCGAGATCGGCGAAGCCGAGCCGGTCAAATGCCTCGACAACGGACTATGGCTGTGTAGCGCCGATGACCTGCGCTATGCGGTCCTGCTCTCTGCTCATCGCGAACTTGGCGAAGAGGCGGGCGTCCGCATTGAAATCGCGTTACCTGCTGGAGCCGCAGGCGCGGAGTTCGTGAGGCGCTGCTTCGCCGAGATCGAGGATGCGGTCAACGCAGCGAACTGCTACCGGGGCAAGATCCTGTCGTTCGATGCTGACGCGAACTATCGCGGACGGTCACGAGGCCTCACGGTCCATAAGCTGCCGCCCGTTGCACGCGAGAACGTGATCCTGCCGGAGGCGGCACTGAAGCTGCTCGACCGCAACATCCTGAACTTTGTGGAGTATCGCACCCAGCTGCGCCAGCTCGGTCAGGCGACACGCAAGGGAATCCTGCTGTACGGACCACCAGGCACCGGAAAGACCCATACCATTCGCTACCTGGCCAGCAACCTGCCCGGCCACACGACGTTGATCATCACGGCCGCACAGGTCGAATTGCTTGGAGCCTACACTAACCTCGCTCGCCTGTTGCAGCCGGCCATGGTGGTCATCGAGGACGTCGATCTCATCGCAACCGATCGCGAGACGATGGGGCCGTGCGAAGAATCGATGCTCAACAAGCTTCTCAACGAGATGGACGGATTGAAAGAGGATGCGGACATCCTGTTTGTCCTCACCACCAACCGGCCCGAACAGCTCGAGGGCGCACTGGCCAACCGACCCGGTCGGGTCGATCAGGCGATCGAGATTCCGCTGCCCGATGATGACGGCCGAAGCAAGCTGGTTCAGCTCTATGGCAAGGGTCTGCGGCTCGACGAAGCCCTGATTAACGAAGCCGTGCGACGGACCAGAGGCGTCAGCGCCGCCTTCATCAAGGAGTTGATGCGGCGCACCGCGCAAGCCGGCATCGGCCGGGATGGCGGCATGGCAATCAAGTCAGCCGATCTCGGCGAAGCACTCGACGACATGCTGTTCGCGAGCGGCAAGCTCAATATCAAGCTGCTGGGAGGGATGCACGAGACGGCGCAGGCGACAGCCTAGGGTGAAGGGGACCACGCGGGATCCAGATCGAAGCAACTTACTTCGGTTTGGAATCAGGCGGGCAGTCCGGGCTGACTTTCAGCGGCTTGCCGCCGCTCTGCACGGTAGGCGCGGCCGAGTTCGCGCCGCCTGCATCGGGCAGAATCGCGCTCTTTTCCACGGCCATCGAATTCGCGGTCTTCTCCTCGCCGCTTCCTGTTGTCGCAGCCGGCGACGTCGTGCAGGCCGTCTCGGGCTTTTCACCCGATGCCGCGGTGGATTGGGCGGCCACGGCGCCCACACTCAACGCTGCTGCGAAAATCGCTGCCGCGATGCGTATCATTTTCGTCTCCAACGGCTGAAAAACCTTGCTTGGTGGAAAACGGTCCGATGCTGCAATAGTTCCGCCGCTGTCATGTCCCTTGTAAATGCGCGCCCTTTGACATATGTCTTAGGCATATGCCAACGGGATCAAACGATGACTGAGCAGCGGCACGTCAAACTTTTCCGCAACGGCCGTAACCAGGCGGTCCGTATTCCCGTCGAGTTCGAACTCCCGGGCGATGAGGCGATCATGCATCGCGACGGTGAGCGCCTGGTGATCGAGCCGGTGCGAAAGCGCGGGCTCATTGCATTGCTCAGGACAATGAAGCCTATGAAGGAAAATATCCCTGAGATCGACGATGCCGTGCCGGCGCCGGAGGCCCTTTGACCCGCTACATGCTGGACACCAATATCATATCCGAGCTGATCAGAAATCCGCAAGGCAAGGCCGCGAAGCGGATCGCCAGAGCAGGCGAGGACAACATCTGCACCAGCATCATTGTGGCGGCGGAGTTACGCTATGGATGCGCCAAGAGCGGTTCAGGGCGTTTGCTGAAGGCCGTTGAAGACCTGCTAGCGGAGATCGATGTGCTCCCGCTGGACGTTCCGGCCGACGCTGAATACGGCGGAATCCGCGCCGAGCTCGAAGCGACTGGCAAACCAATCGGAGGGAACGATCTGCTGATCGCCGCGCACGCTTACGCGACCGGCGCCACGATCGTGACGGCCAATACAAATGAGTTCAAGCGCATTCGCGGTTTGAAGGTAGAGAACTGGCTCGCCTGAGCAAAGCCGCCGACGGATCAAAGGAAGCCCCTATGACCATCGACCTGACGCGCCGCACGCTGCTTCACCTCGCCGGCGCCTCCTCGCTGGGCGCTGCAGCCGCGTCCGCGGCGCAGGCGGAGGGCGCGGCGAATGGCGGCGGGCCGACGTTCGCCAACCGCACGCCGATGCGGGTCGGCATGGTGACGTTGCGCGTACGCGATCTCGACAACGTCGCTGATTACTATCGCGACGCGATTGGCCTGACCGTCATGCACCGCTCTGCAACGGGCGCCCGCCTCGGCTCGGGCGGCATGCCGCTGCTCGACCTTGAGCGACGCGAGGGCGCGGCGCGCGAGGCGCAAAACGCCGCCGGCCTCTATCACACCGCGTTCCTGATGCCGACGCGCAAGGACCTCGCGCGCTGGCTGGTGCACGCGGCGGCGAACAGGATTCCGCTGAGCGGCTTCGCCGATCACCTTGTCAGCGAGTCCGTCTATCTCGACGATCCCGAAGGCAACGGCATCGAAGTCTATGCAGACCGCGCACCGGAACTCTGGAAATGGGAGTCCGGCACGGTCACGATGGCGACCGACCCGCTCGACATCGACGGCCTGCTGGCGCTGACGGATACGCGCACGACCAACTATGCCAGGGCTCCGGACGGTCTTCGCATCGGCCACATGCACCTGCGCGTGGGCGACATCGAGCAGGCGGATCGCTTCTATCGCGGCGTCATCGGTTTCGATCCGACCCGCAAACGAACCGGCGCCGCGTTCCTGTCCTCGGGACGCTATCACCATCACCTCGCGCTGAACGTCTGGCAGAGTTCAGGCGCGGGCCCGCGCGACGGCACGGCTACGGGGCTCGCCTGGTTTTCGCTGGAAATCGCGGCGCCGGAAATCCTCGCCGCCCAGGAGCAGCGCTTGCGGCAGGCAGGCGCGCCGGCCGTGGCGATCGCTGATGGCATCGAGACCGCCGATCCCTGGGGCACCAAGGTGCGGCTGATCAAGATTTGATAGCGCTGACAACAAATCGGTTAATCCGCACTGCGTAGTAAAGCGCAAGGTCACGCCGAGAGGATAATCTGAAATGAATTTGCCGATGAGCTGGGACGAATGGGCCGACCATGACGGGGTCGCGCTGGCGGCGCGGGTCAGCAAGGGTGAGCTGACGGCCGCGGAATTGGCGGCGCAGGCAGCGGCCGGCATCGCCAGGGTCGATCCGGCGCTGTCGGGCGTGGTCGAAGTGTTCGAGGATGCGGTCGCCGATCCGTCCCTTGACGGCACCAATCTCGATGGCCCCTTTGCCGGTCTGCCGTTCCTGATGAAGGATCTGGGCCCCACCATGAAGGGCCGCCTGCAGGAAATGGGCTCGCTGATCATGCGCGGCAATCGCGCCACCGCCGACACGTTCATGACCAGGAAGATGCGCGGGGCCGGCCTCAACCTGATCGGGCGCACCACGACGCCGGAGTTCGGGGTCTGCAGCTCGGCGGAAAATCCCGCGGTCTACATCACGCGCAACCCCTGGAATACCGACTACACCACCTGCGGATCATCGGCCGGCAGCGCCGCCATGGTCGCAGCCGGCGCGGTCCCGATCGCGCATGCGACCGACGGCGGCGGCTCGATCCGGATTCCCGCCGGGGTCAACGGCAACATCGGCCTGAAAGTATCGCGCGGCGTGTTCTCGCTGTCGCCGCATCTGTCCGACCTCAGCGGGCTGGTCTCCATTCAAGGCTGCCAGTCGCGCACGGTGCGCGACACCGCGGCATTCGTCGATGCCTGCCGCGGCCCCGCGCCCGGCGAATTCATGCCGTTCTGGAGTCCGCCGGAGCCTTACACACGGATGATCGCACGCGATCCGGGCAGGCTGAAAATCGCGCTCTCGCACCAGTGGGGCGACTATCAAGCGACGCCGCATATCGCTGCCGAACTGCAAAAGGTCGGGCGCTTCCTCGAGGGCCTCGGCCATCAGGTCGACTATGCCCTGCCGGCGCTGGACTTTCGCGAAGCTTTTGCGGCGCAGACCACCTGCTACATCAGCAATTTTGCCGTCGTCATCGGCAACATGCTGGCGGCGCGCGGGCTGGAGCGGCCGCCGGAAGATCTGATCGAGCCCATCAACATCCGCATCTGGGAGCATGGCCGGAACACGAGCTATGCGGACCGGGCGCGGATGCAGGCGGTGTTCAACACGACGTCGCGCGGCTTCGGCGCGTTCTTCGAGGATTGGGATATCATCCTGACGCCGATCACGGCGTTGCCGACGCCGAAGGTCGGCACCACGGAGTATCTGACCATCAGCGACAATCCTGACGTGCTCGACTGGTTCGGCAATCTCTGGCGCAATTTCGCCTTCACGCCGCTCGCCAATCTCTGCGGCATCCCCGCGATCTCGCTGCCGCTCGCAACCCACGAGCACGGCCTGCCGCTCGGCATCCAGGCGATCGCGAAACAGGCCAATGACGGCTTGCTGTTGCAACTGGCGGCGCAGATCGAGCGGGCGATCGGCGGCAAATGGAACACGGGGCAGAAGCCCGGTGTTCACGTGACGAACGAGGCGACCGCAGGCCGGTGAGGCCCTGCGCCGCCCAGGTCAGGCACGCGTCACTATTTCTTCTTGCCGGAACCCAAGGTCGGCTGCCAGCCGGCGCCCGCGCCCTTTTGGCTTGGCGCCGCGGCAATCACCTTGATCTTCTCCTTCTTGGGTTTCTTGGTTTCCCGATTGTTTCTTTGCTCGCCTTTGGCCATGTCGATCTCCTGGGTTGATGGTGACGTCGGAATTAAATGCATATCGGGCTGGATATCGTGGTCGACCAGAGGCGAGGCCCGTCTCGTAGCTCGCGTGAGCGCTCCGCTATTCTTCAAGCTGATCGAACTCATCCGATAACAGGATCCGGCCCCGGGGCGTGGATATCCTCACATCCAAATAGCCGTCCTGCAAAAGCTCTTTTGCCTTCTTCACAGCGGCCCCCGCCGCGGTACGGCTAAGATTGACGCGGCCAAATTGATTGTTGCCGCTGATCAGGTAATGCAGCCCCGTCATCCTATCCACGCAGGATCGCCGCCGCCAACAGGAAGAGAAAACAGCGGGACCATTACCGATGACACGACCCGGTCGGCCAAGCGAAACCGAGACAACTGAGGCTCCCTGTTTCTCGGCGGGAGCGTTCTTTACCCTCAGTCACCGACAGACGCCGTCGAAAACGCGGTGATGATCAACTCTAGGCCTGCGCCCCGGGAATAGCGAGCGTTAAAACGCCACAGCACGATCGTGAACCCATCCTTGGCAGCGCTGCCCGGACTCTGCCCCAGTCTCGGAGCCACGCCACGGACGGGTGGCTGACACAATCGCGTCGCACCTCAATCGAAGGCCGACGGCAGCTCACCCTTGCGGAAGATGACCGTCGGCTCGTCGTCATAGTCGCCCATCTCAGGGTCACCGGTGGAGGAGAAGGCAACAACCCCCAGCCTGCTCAGGGCCAGCCGCTCCGCGGTGCGAAGCGCGCCCGTTTCCGTTTTGCAGGCGATCGGGGCGTCGGCTTTCAGGTTTCCTCCCCGGCCGGCATTGAATGCCTGAACGAAGTAGCTTGTTTCGCGAGCCATGGCGTTCTCCCGTGAGGATGCAGGCCGCACCGCACGATTTCGGATTTAGGACATCGACCGCATCAGTGCAGAAATCGTGATTGTCGCAAAGTTGGAGTACGTGTCGGACACGGCGTAGGGCAAAATGAGCTGATCGTTGTGCATCATCGCCCCGCAGGTGTAGACCACGTTGGGAACATAGCCCTCGCGCTCGGACGGTTCGGGTCGCAACAACGGTTCACTCGAACGCGCCAGCACCCTGGATGGGTCGCGCTTATCAAGTAGTGCCGCGCCGATCGAGTATTTCCGGACCGGGCCGACGCCATGCGTCAGCATCAGCCAGCCCTCCTCCAGTTCGACCGGCGATCCGCAGTTGCCGATCTGCACGAATTCCCAGGGAAATTGCGGCTTCAGGATCGCCTGGCCACCTTCCCATCTGTAGAGGTCGTCGGAATAGATCAGATAAAGGTTCTCGTTATCCTGTCGCGCGATCATGGCGTACTTGCCGTCGATTTTGCGCGGGAAGAGCGCCATGCCCTTGTTGCGCGCGGCTGCGCCGTGCAGCGGCGTCATTCGAAACGAGAGGAAGTCGCTGGTCTCGATCAGTTCCGACCGGATCGCCGTGCCCTTGTAGGCGGTATAGGTGGCGTAATAGGTCGTCCGACCGCCATCGCTGAACTGGACGAACCGTGCGTCTTCGATGCCATTCGATTGCGATTCCGTTACCGGAAAGATAACGCGCTCGCTGACATCCTGCTCCGGTTGGAAGACGACCTCGACTTCGTCGCCGATCGGTCCGGCCGTCCGATGCTTGATCCGGGGACTGGTAGCGAGCCGGGCCGTCGGATCGACTGTAATGCTGCCGTCCGCCGCGATGGCGCCGGTGCGAAACGTCAGCGACGAGACATGCCCCTCGCCCACGGCACGGAGGCTCAGAATGAAGCGCAGGCTGCCGTTCGCGATTCCCGACTGGTCAGGGTGCGGCACGATGCTGGGATTGAACAGCGCCGACGCTTCGAACGAATATTCGTGCAGGAAGTAGGCGCCGATGAGCTGGCGCTGTACTTCGGAAAACGTACAGTGCGCCAGCAGCGCCTCCTCCATTTCGTCGGCCCGGCGCTCAAACGTCTCCAGCAGGTTGCGATGGCGGCCCTGGAAATTCTCCAGCACGTCTGCAAGCTGGTCGGCCGCGGCCTTCGAATCGAGATTGAGAACGCGCTCGACGATATGATTGGCACGCGTCTTGTCGGTCGGGTTGAGATCGCGCGGCTCGGTCGACGGCTTGAACGGGCGCACGATCACACGCGCGGGATCGGGATGCAGATAGAGTGCCTGCCGATTGAGAAAAGTGGCTTGCAGCAAGGTGCCCTCTGTTCGCGTTTGCGTGAATAGACGCTTGGTTCAAGCGCCGACGGCGCGAAGCGCCACCGGGTTCGTCGGGTTGACATTGACGCGCGCAAGCTGGCGCATCTCGGCAAGCGCCAGCAGATAGGACACGACCGACTCGCCGCCGCAATTTTCATTGGCACGATCGGGATGCAGCCCATCGCGACAACTGCCGGCCTCGGAATCGACTAGCGCAACCGACAGGTCGTTGCCGCCGAAAAACCAGTGGAAAACCCTGACCGCGATGGTCTTCCATTCCCCATCGCCGTCCGCGCGCCATGCGATCAGGCACGCCGCAATCGTTGCGGTCGCTTCCACCGGCTGTTGATCGAAAGCTCCAGGAGGCTTTCGAAGTTCGCCGAAGCTGGTCGTACCCACGGGACGGAAATGGCCGGTCGACGTCGTTTGCTGCGTCATCAACCAGCGCAGGGTTCTCAAACCGGCATCGACATAGGCGGGCGTTTGCGTCGCCAGGCCTGTAGCGATCAGGGCCTGCGGCAGGCGCGCATTGTCATACGCGAGGCCTTCCTCGAACCACACCCAGTCCGGCGTCTCGACCAAAGCGAGGGCGGACACCAGCGTGTCAGCAAGAGAATGCCGGATCTCACGGGCGCGCCGGTCATCCGGAGCTACGGCGCAATAAGCATCCAGACCGAGAAGCGCGAAGGCCATTGCGCGAGGCGAGCGAAACGCCGCGACGGTCGACAGGGCTTCGGCAAACAGGGCCGCCGCCCATCGACGCCGTGAGCGGCTTACATCCTTCCGCGCGCATTCGCCCAGCGCCCACAAGGTACGCCCGTGACTGTCTTCGGAGCCCTTGTCTTCGAGCCAGGTCCGGTTGAAACCCATGAAGTTGCGAAAGCGCCTGGTATCGGGATTCCACGCATGCTGCACAAAGGCGGCAAAGCGCGCCGTCAGGATTTCCGGGAGCGGATGCTCGCCCGGTCCATTGAGCGCGCAAGCCAACAGCAACGCGCGGGCGTTGTCGTCCACGCAGTAGCCGTGCGCGCGATCAGGCACCGAATACACGGCGTGCTGGAACAGGCCGGTATCGTCACACATCGACAGGAAATAGCCTAATTGCATGTCAGGCACCACGGGACTGTACGGCGCGATCGCGCCGGGCCCGGCACGCGCGATCACCTTCAGCCGGTGGCCCTGCCGTGCGTTTTCAAAAGCGGTCATGTAACGCTCAGCCGTGCGCTCCCATGTCATCGATCGGCTGGCAGCGTAGGCGCGCTCGCGCATCGCCTGCCGGCGAGGGCCGTCGGTAAGCAGGCGCGCTATTTCGTCGCCGATCTCCATCGCATCGCCAAAGGAAACGAGAACGCCGCGGCCGTCGGCCAGCAGTTCGCGCGCGTGCCAATAAGGCGTTGAAACCACCGGCTTGCCGAGGCCGAAGCTGTAGGCCAGCGTGCCCGACGTCATCTGCGCCTCGTTGAGATAGGGCGTAACGTAGACGTCGCACATTGAGATGAATTCGAGCAGCGTGGCCTGATCCACGAACTGGTCGAGAAATACGACGTGATCCTCGACGCCGAGCTTGCGCACTCGCTCCATCAGGCTCCCGCGATAGGCTTCGCCCTGGTCGCGAACCAGATTGGGGTGCGTCGCACCGAGTACCACATAGACCGCATCCGGCCGCCTTTGCAGAATCGAAGGCATGGCGTCGATCATGACCTCGATGCCCTTGCTGGGTGAGAGCAAGCCGAACGTCAGAATAACCGACCGGTTGCTGAATCCGAGCTTGGCCTTTGCCTCGTCCGGCGCGACGAACGGAAAGTCGGGGATGCCATGGGCTATGACCTCGATCTTGTCGTCCGGCACGCGATAGACGTTGCGCAGCAGTTCACGGCCCTTGTTGGCCATCACGACGACCTTCGAGGACATCTCGACGATGCGCTCCATCACCCCGCGCTGAGCCGCCGTCGGCGCGGCCAGCACCGTGTGCAGCGTGGTGACGACCGGCATAGTCAGGCGCGACAGCAGTTCCAGGATATAGGCCCCGGCTTCGCCGCCGAAAATTCCGAATTCGTGCTGCAGACAGACGATGTCGAATCGGCCGGCGTTGAGAAACGCCGCGGCATCGACATACTCCTCGATGCGGTCATCCTTGATCTGCAACGCGACCGAAGCAGGATAGTCATAGGTCTGGTCGTGGTCGGTCATCGCCACGATGCAGGTTTGCAGGTTCGGCTCCGAATTCGAGACCGCGCGTTGCAGGTCAGTCGAAAATGTCGCGATTCCGCAGCGGCGAGGCAACGAATTGCCGATCACCGCGATCTTGCGAAGCGGCGTCACGTGCACACCTCGGCCACGCCGGTCAATTTCGCCACGTCGGGAGCGACCGATTGAATGCGGCCGGTCGAAGCCCCGGAGAGCCGCTGCAACAGCGAACCGGCTGGAACGGCAGCCGGATACGCGATCAGGGCGGTCAACCCGTTGTCGCCAACTTCGATGCTGGTGCGACCGCCAGCAGCGAAGATCGCCTGCCCCATTGAGACCGTGGCCAATCCAATCGCCGCATGACCGTCGAGAGCAAGAATCCATGTCTCCGCTTCGGCGAGCAGCGCCCAGCTTGAACCCTTGGGCAGATCAATCCGCTCGAGCACAAAATGTTGGCTTGCGACCAGAACCGTCCGCTCAACGGTCAGTTGGGTCGGATCAGGTTGGGACCGAAGCGGCCAGGCGTTGGCAACGGCTACGC
This sequence comes from uncultured Alphaproteobacteria bacterium, assembly GCA_963791165.1. GTDB lineage: Bacteria > Pseudomonadota > Alphaproteobacteria > Rhizobiales > Xanthobacteraceae > Bradyrhizobium. The sequence goes on from CAWBRL010000026.1 coordinate 52,533, forward strand.
CATTGTCGATGTGCAATTCGCGCGGTCTGCCGTAGTCGAACAGCCGGAATGTCGTGTCGCTGCGCTGTTGAATCTCGGCGAGCACGATACCGGCGCCGATAGCGTGGATGGTGCCGGCCGGAATGAAGATGACATCGCCTTCCGCAACTGGACGCCATTGGACCAGTTCAACGATCGAGCCATTCGTGATCGATGCCCGCAATTCCTGTGGCGTTATCCGCCGATTCAGGCCAACGCCGATCTGCGCGCCCGGTTTCGCCGAGATGATGTACCAGGCTTCGCTCTTGCCGTTCGCCATCCCCATCGCGCGCGCGAACGTATCGTCCGGATGGACCTGGATCGACAATGGCTCGCTGGTGAACAGCAATTTCACCAGCAAGGCGGGGATCGGAGCATTCTTGTCGGCCCGCTCGAACCAGAGTTCGCCCACGGCGTCTCCGGTGCCATCGATGCTGCTCCAGGGTTGGAGATCGCTGACGCCCCAGGGCTTGTGCACGGCCCGCACGGACGCGTATTCGATGGGCATAGGGTCTCCTGACCCGTGACGCGCATGCCGAAGCGACATGCCGCTGGTCGATATCATCCATAAAATTTGTGTGGCGAGGCGTAGCGTCTCCGGACACGCCTTGTTGCAGGACCGGTCACGCTGTTGTTGATATGGATACTGCTGCACCCAATAGCAACCGCTCGGCTTCGCGCGCGGTCGATATAGTGCAAAATAGCATGGAGAACCCGTAAGTGGCTACGGATGCGGCACGCGCGCTGACCGATGCCTTTCGCCGGCGGTTACTTTTGGTATTTTGCTCGACAACGCGACACAAAGAGCGTCTGCTGCTGCCGTCACCGCCTGTCCCTGGCTGGCACAGGGCCGCAGGGTGATGGACGTCTGGGCCGATTCCGGCGCGATCCAGCCTGTCGGGCATGATCGGAAACAATACTTTCCATCCTCAACATATCAGCCGTCAGCTCTGGCCCGCCCCTGATCCGCATCAGAAGAAATAGTCACGACGATTCGCGGAAAGGAAAAACCATGAAAAAACCTCTTCTCTCAATAGACGAACCAGAACCGAGGAAGGCATCACGCGCCGACAGGCCACCGACCGAAGGGTTCGCGACGGTGGTCGACGGCCATTTCAAGTCGGCGTTCGATACGGCCGAGGCGGCCGAAGCCGCCGGACGGAAGTTGAAGTCGGCTTATCCATATCTTCAGATCGAGATCTATGATTCCGCGATGAAGGTCCGCACCTTGCTGAGCTAGCAAGCCGGGCTATCGCCCGGACAGTCGCGCTCCTGAAGCGGAATTGGCATCCTTGTCGCTCAGCAACCGCGGCAGATATTCTTTAACTTGGCGTTGGTCTTGGCGTCCTCCGCGATGAAGGGGTCCTTGTAGACAGTTCGCGACGGGTCTTTTTCAAGGGCCACGGGCTTTACGATTTTCGGAGGATACGTCGCGTCGTAGCACGACAGGCGCGCCATCGTGTTCTCGATCGCGCGGCACTCGGGCGCCGCGGCAAGAGCACCCGGCGCGAAGGCGCACAGGGCCAGCACGGCGAGAATCGTTTTCATCTGATTTCCTTTTGGGGAGTTCGACGCGGGAAAATCCCGCGTCACGCGATCTCGTCGGTCCAGACCTTGAAGCTGACCAGCGTGTTCGGCCCGAACGTCTGGGTGATCGGAACATCGGAGGCATCGCGCCCCTGCGCGATCAGGACGCGGCCGATCCTCGGCACGTTGTTGCGCGGATCGAAGGTGCGCCAATGGCCGCCGATATAGGCCTCAAACCAGCCGGCGAAATCTCCCACGGCCCAGGGTTTTGGCGTGCCGATATCGCTGAGATACCCCGTACAATATCGCGCGGGAATGTTCATGCAGCGGCAGAACGCGACGGCAAGATGAGCGTAATCGCGGCAGACGCCCTTGCCTTCCTCGTAGGCCTCCCACGCCGTCCTTGTGGCGCGGGCGTGCTCGTACCCGAAAGCGATGTGACGGTGGACGAAATCGCAGATCGCCTGAACCCGCGCCCAGCCCGGCGCCGTATTCGCAAACAATTGCCAGGCGATTTCCGAAAGCCGGTCGGTCTCGCAATAGCGGCTGCCGAGCAGATAGACCAGGGTGTCCGCCGGCAGATCCTCGACCGCATGCTGAACCGCCGACGCGAACACCGGATCGGGCAGTCCGCTGTCGCGAACCACACCATCGGCGGCAAGGCGCATGCGGCCGGCGGGTGCGACCATGCGGCTGCACCAATTGCCGAACAGGTCGCGATAGGGCGTGATCTCGACGACGGGGTCGGTGGTGAGGAAGTCCGGCACGACGACATCGGACGCACGGGTGAAGTGTGTCCCCAGCACCATGATCATCGGCGTCGGCTGCGGAAAATCGTAGAGCATTTCGAATCCGACGCGCATCTTCATTCGAAATGCCTTTCAGGCTGCTAAGTGCTCGAAATGGCTACGAAGCCATCGAATACAAGGCTTTGGCCGCCTTATTCGGTCAAATGCGGCCAGCAACGGAGAAAGCGATAGCTAATTGCCGCAAAAGCGCGCACGGTGTCACGATGTCCGAACAACATCATGTCGTCGCGTGCAGATACGCCGGGCTGCGGGCATGACCATGCGCTCGCGGCGGGAAACAGTCCATTTCAGGCATCCGTTCCGCATCAAGGGCATCGACCGGCAACTCGCACCGGGGGCTTACGAAGTCATCACCGATGAGGAGATGATCGAGGGCCTTTCGTTTCCGTGCTATCGGCGTGTCGCCACCATGATCATGGTTCCCGGCGCGCCGCCGCAACGCTCGGCGATGGAAATGATCTCGATCAGTTCGGTTGATCTTTCCGACGCGCAACGCATCGACGCGAGCGCGCCACATGAATGAGACCCCGATCGAACTCGACAAACATCGCGGCATGGCGGCGCAGAAGGCGACCGATATCCGCCGCGTGCTTGCCGAAGTCGAGGTCAACGCGAAGCTGCTGCGCGACAAGCAGGGCGTGCTGGAAATCCAGATCCTTGCCGCGCCGGCCGCTTCCTGGCCCGAAGCCGTGGCCAAGGCGCGTTACGTCCTCAATCTCTATTCAGCCAGCCTCCCGCCGAACGACACGCATCACCGCGACCTCGTGGCCGCGGTCCTTGCGGACCTTACCCGGCTCTCGGGGGAAGAGACCTGAACAAACCAGTGCTCCGCTCATGAGCGAGCACTTCATCCGGCACGTTCCAGCCCAAAATGGAACGGCCCAACCGAAAGTACCTGATGCAAAATCTATCGCCCCGTCACGTCATGACTGAAGAATCGCTTCGCCTCGGTGTGGAATCCGGCTGGTACTCGACCAAAGTCAGCGGAACCTTCGTCTCGGGGCCGCATTCTTCCGAAGCCGACTGCTTGCGCAGGATCGCTGAAATCAATCCGCCGGCAGCGAAAAAGAGAGGCTACTGAGACAAGTCGGTGGTAAGATTGTTTCGTTCCTGGAGGAAAGCCTGATGACGCTCGCGCGCGGTAACATCAGAGGTTACGAAGACGACCGGATGGTGCTGCTGTTTTCCATGATGGATAACGCCAGGGAAGTGCCCTGCGCCGTCAGCGCTGCGGCCATGGATGAGCTGGAACATGTGCCGCGGACGCCGGCCAATCAACGCGAGGAACAGTTCGTGCGATTGCGCGACCGCATCGAGGCGTGCGCGTCCCGCAAATTCCAGGCGCGGGAGTTCGAAGGCACTCCCCCCGGCATCATCGTGCGCGGCATCGACTTCCGGCGGACTTGAAAAGCGCAGCTCCGACAATTGCGAAGGCGCGACGCGAAATCGCGTCGCGCATGCCCGTGACGAACAGTTAAGCGGCAGTCGTGATTGCCAAACTACTCTAATTCCACTTCGCGAGATAGAAGCGCGGCAGTTCGTCCGGGTATGGCGTGAAGGCGAGCTGCTTGGCGTGACCATAGGTCGTCACGTAGCTGTGCAACGGCGCCCAGTAGGCCTGCTCGGTGATGCGCTTGATCGCGCTCGAATAGGCCTCCTTGCGCACCTCCGGGTTAATGGATGACCCGCCCTCGACCAGCCATTTCTGCACGTCCGGATCGCGCGCATAGTCGTCGGCGCCGCCATCGAAGAAGTTCGGGAGAATGGCCGAGACGTCGTTGATCGAAAAGCTGCCCCAGCTTCCGAGATACATCCGGACGTCGCCGGCCTTGGCGCGCTGGATCAGCGCGGCCGTCTGAAGCTGGTTGAGCTTGGCGCGGATGCCGACCGCAATCAGGTAGTTCTGGACCGCCGAGCCCCATTGCGGCAGCACGTAGCTGGCAAGCTCCACATCGAAGCCGTCGGGATAGCCGGCCTCTGTGAGAAGTTGCTTCGCCTTCGCCGGGTTGTAGTCGTAGGTCGCCGCGATCTCGCCGTCGCAGCCGAATTGCGACGGAACACATGGCGCTGATGGAACGCGGCTGCCGCCGGTGACGAGCTTCTCGGCGATCGCCTTGCGGTCGATCGCATACCAGATCGCCTGACGCACCTTGAGTTTGGTCATGGGGTTGTCGGCGCCGGTGCGGCCGCCGGCATCGAGCGAGAGATAGCCAATCCGCATCGACTCTTTCCGCACCGCCTGCAGATGCGGCATCCGGTTCACGGGCTCGACCTGGTCCGGGTTCAGGTTCCAGATCCAATCGGCACGGCCGGCGAGCAACTCCGTCATCTCGGTCGCGGCGTCAGGCACAAAGCGCACGCTCATCTTCTTGATCGCAGGCTTCCCCTTGGGGCTGCCGGCCCAGTAGTCCTCGAACCGTTCGAAATCGATGGAGACGCCGGGCTCGACCTTGGTGATCTTGTACGGACCCGCGCCGACCGGGGCCTTGGCGTATCCTTCCGCACCAACTTTTTCGCGATAGGCCTTGGGATAGATCGGAATGACGAGCGCGAAATATTCCAGCGCCGCGGGGTTCGGCCGCTTCAGCTTGACGCGCACCGAGAGATCGCCGGTCTTCTCCGCCTTGTCGAGCCAGTTGTAGTTCGACGGCGTCGACAGCCGGCTGGCAGGATCGGCGATCAGGTTGATGGTGTAGACCACGTCGTCGGCGGTGAGCGGGCTGCCGTCGTGGAATTTGACGCCGGGCCGCAACGTGAACTCGATCGTGGTCGGGTCCGGCAGCTTCCACTCGCTGGCGAGCAGCGGCTCGAGCTTGAACGTATCCGGATTGCGATAAACCAGCGCGTCCCAGCCCTGGTGGTGCATCACCACGCCGGTGCGCAAATTGTTGTAGTAGGGATCGATATTGGGCACCGCATCGCGCATCACGATCCGCAATGTATCGGCGGATTTCTGTGCCGCCGCGGGCACCGCTCCGGCGCCGAGCAGGACCGCCGTCAGAATTGCCGCGCCGAGCCGGTTTTGCATACGCATTCTACCCTCCGTTTCGCGGCGTGAAGCCCGCCGCATGTTACAGACGCCGTGAAGCACGCCTTATGCCAAATGACATTCTACCATCCCCAGGGGAGCGCGGAACATGGGCGTCGGCGCCGCATGGCGACAGCGTTCGACCGCGATACGGCAGCGCGGGTTGAACCGGCAGCCCGGGGGAATATTGGCCGGATCCGGCATCGCGTCGCCAAGGCCGATGTCCGGCACGCCGAGGCCCGGCTCCGGCGTCAGCACGCTTTCCAGCAGCGCCCTGGTATAGGGGTGGCCGGGCTCGCGAAACAGCGCGTCGGTTTCGTTGCGCTCGACGAAACGGCCGAGATACATCACCGCGACTTCGCTCGCGACATGCTCCACGACCGCGAGATTGTGGCTGATGAAGAGGTAGGTCAGCCCGAGATCGCGGCGCAGATCGGCCAGCAGGTTGAGGATTTGCGCCTGCACCGAGACGTCGAGCGCGCTGGTCGGCTCGTCGCAGATCACGATCCGCGGCTCGAGCACCAGCGCGCGCGCAATCGCCGCGCGCTGGCGTTGCCCGCCGGACAGTTGCGCCGGCATGCGCTCGCCCATCGCCGCCGAAAGGCCGACGCGCTCGAGAATGCTTGCGACCCGGCGCTCGATCTCGCCGCGCGAAAACGTGCCTTGCGCGGCCAGCGGCAGCGCCACGATGTCCTTGATGCGGCGGCGCGGATTGAGCGAGGCGAACGGATCCTGGAACACCGGCTGGATCAGCCGGGCGCGCGCCTTGCGGTCGAGGTCGAACAGGCGCTTGCCGTCGACCAGCACGGTGCCTGCGGTCGGCTTGAGCAGTCCGAGGATCATGCGCGCGAGCGTGGATTTGCCGCACCCGGACTCGCCGACAATACCAAGCACGCTGCCGGGTGGGATGCTGAACGTGACGTCGTCGACCGCGACCACGCGCTTTTCCGCCGACATCAACCCGGTGCGCACGCGAAACTCGCACCGCAAATTCTGGACCTCGATCGCGGCGTTCATGCGGGTTGCGGCTCCGCGGATTGCGGCGCGAGCCGGCAAAGATAGTCGTGTGCTTCGCCCGCCGGCCGGCGCGGAATCTCGTGCGCGCAGGTCTCGTCGGCGTGCGAGCAGCGCGAACGGAATGCGCAGCCGGCAAAGCCTGCCCCGATCGCCGGCACGACGCCCGGGATCGAACCGAGCGGCTTGTCACGCTGCACCCGGCCCGGCACCGGCACGCAGGACAGCAGACCGCGCGTGTAGGGGTGCTGCGGCGCGCTGAACAATTCCGCGGTCGGCGCGCGCTCGACCACCTCGCCGGCATACATCACCGACACATGGTCGGCGACGCGCGCGACGATGCCGAGATCATGGGTGATCAGGAGGATCGAGAGGCCGAGCTCGCGCTTGAGCGTGGCGAGCAGCCGCAGGATCTGCGCCTGCACGGTGACGTCGAGCGCGGTGGTCGGCTCGTCGGCGATCAGCAATTCGGGATCGCACATCAGCGCCATCGCGATCATGACGCGCTGGCGCAGGCCGCCCGAGAGCTGGTGCGGAAACTGGCCGAGCCGCATGCCAGGGGCCGTGATACCGACGCGGCCCATCAGTTCGGCCGCGCGGTCGAGCGCCGCGGCGCGCGAGCCGCCCTTGTGGCGGGTCAGCACCTCCGCCATCTGCGAGCCGATGGTGAAAGCCGGATTGAGGCTCGTCATCGGCTCCTGGAAGATCATCGCCATCCGATTGCCGCGCAGCCGCGCCATCTCTCGGTCCGACAGCGACAACAGGTCCGTGCCGGCGAAGCTCATGCGCTTCGCGGAACGGTGACCGCCACGGGCAAGCAGGCTCATGACCGCCAGCGCGGTCACCGACTTGCCGCAGCCGGATTCGCCGACGAGGCAATGGGTCTCGCCCTTCTCGACCCGGAACGAGGCGCCGCGCACCGCCGCGGTGCGGCCGCCGAAACTCACCTCAAGTTGCTCGATCTCCAGCAGCGCGCTCATCGCAGCCGCTCCGAGCCCAGCAGGTTGCGCAGTCCGTCACCGACCAGATTGATTCCGAGTACCAGGACGAACAGCGCGACGCCGGGGATCATGATCACCCAGGGCGAGAAGAACATGTAGTCCTTGCCCTCCGCGATCATCAGCCCCCATGACGGCAGCGGCGGCGGCACGCCGAGGCCGAGGAACGACAACGCCGCCTCGAGCAGGATCGCCAGCGCCATCTCCAGCGTGGCCACGACCGCCAGATGGCTCGCGATGTTCGGCAGTATTTCCTTGATCAGCAGATGCGGCATCGAGGCGCCGGCACACCAGGCGGCGCTGACATAGTCGTGGTTGCGGACCTGCATGGTGGTGGCGCGCGCCACCACAGCGAAGCGGTCCCACAACAATAGCCCAAGCGTCGCAACGACAAGCCCCAATCCCGAGCCCATCAGCCCGACCACCGCGAGCGCCACCAGCACCACCGGGATCGATAGCCGCGTGGTGATGGCGAACAGTACGAAATCATCGACGCGGCCGCCGAAGAAGCCGCCGAGCACGCCGAGCGTGATGCCGATCAATCCCGACGTGATCACCGTCATGATGCCGATCAGCAGCGAAATGCGCGCGCCATACACCAGCCGCGCGAGGTAATCGCGGCCGAGCTGATCGGTACCGAGCAGATGTCCGGCCTGGCTGCCCTCCATCCAGAACGGCGGCTTGAGGCGATTGCCGAGATCCTGGGTGAACGGGTCATGCGGCACCAGCGCATTGCCGACGAGCGCGGCCACCACGATAAACACGACGATGGCGATGCCGATCGCGAAGCCCGCCGTGCCGACGCGCAACGTCTGGGGTGGAAGAATGGCAATCGGCTCGCTCATCCGGCGCGCAGCCTCGGATCGAGCAGCGCGTTGAGGATGTCGGCCAGCAAGGTAAGGCCGATATAGAACACGGCCAGCACCAGCACCACCGCCTGCACGACCGGAAAATCGTTCTTGGCGATGCTCTCCCAGCCGAGATAGCCGACGCCGTGCAGCGCGAACACGGTCTCGATGACGATCGAGCCGCCCAGCATGAAGCCAAGCTGGACCGCGGCAATCGACACCACAGGAATGGCGGCGTTGCGAAGCGCGTGCTTGAAGATGATGCGTGCGCGCGACAGCCCTTTGGCGCGCGCGGTGCGGATATAATCCGAGGCCATCGCCTCGATCATGCCGGACCGTGTCAGCCGTGTCAGCGCCGGGATCGCCGTAAAGGCGAGCACGATCCCCGGCATCACGAAATGCTGCCAGGTGCCGGTGCCCGAGATCGGCAGGACGCCGAGTTGCAGGCCGAGCACGATCATCAGGATCAGCGCCAGCCAGAAGCTCGGGATCGCCTGCCCCACCATCGTGAACATGGTGACGCTGCGGTCGACCCAGGTGTTCTCGCGGATCGCAGCCAGGATGCCGAGCGGAAGCGAGATGATCAAAGCGAGGCTCAGGCCCACCATTCCGAGCGTCAGCGTGATCGGCAGGCGCTTTTGAATCAGGTTGGCGACGCTGTCCTTGAAGAAGTAGCTCTGCCCGAAGTCGCCGACGATGGCGCGGCCGGTCCAGGCGAAGAACTGGACGTAGAGCGGGCGATCGAGGCCATAGGCCTTGCGCACGATTTCGACGTCGGCTTGCGTCGCCGAGGGGCCTGCGATCGAAACGGCAAGGTCGCCCGACAGCCGCGTCAGCAGGAATGCCAGCGTCATCACGGTGAACGCAACCAGCAGGCCGATGACGAGACGCCGGGCAACCAGACGCAGCATTTACTAAACCCCAGTACCGGCCAGCACGCAGGTGCGTTCTCAGTCCGGCGAAGCAAGCGCAACGGTGTCACCAAACTGGCGTCCCGTGCAAGAGAGCCGGATGCACTTAATGCGCGTACCTGTGTGTCAGAACCCTGGCCTCACCTGAAGGATCGATTCGAGTTCGCGATTGCGATGGTTGCAATGTGCATGCCAACGCGCACAGCAACTTCGCCGACAAGGCGCCCGTTCCGGGCGAAGCTTGCGCGATCGAGGAACGTCGAGCGAGTTCGGTATCTTCGGTTCAACGTTGGGCCGTTCGCGGAACCGGACCGGGCACCGGATCCGCCACGAAAGGCGCCGCCGACGCCCATTTTTCGAGCGATCCGAGCCCAACAGGCTCCGGCCTGCCGCCGCATTCCTGCTTTGCGGTGCATCACGTCATGAAATGTAGCGGCCCGGCGCGAACGGCATGACATCGTAGGGCGGCGGCGCACCGCCGATCATGGCGGCAATGGCGGCTCCCGTCGCCGGACCCGTCGTGAAGCCGATATGCTGGTTGCCGAAAGCAAGCCACAGGCCGGCGTGCCGAGGCGCCGGACCGATCATCGGCAGGCTGTCGGGCAGTGTCGGCCGCGACCCTCGCCAGGTGTCGCCGACATCGTCACCGAATTCGACCACGCCGCGCGCGAGCGGGACCACCTGATCGAGCTGGGCGAACGAAGAGGGCGCATCGCGGTCGGTCAGTTCGACGCCCGAGGTGACACGGATGCCCTGCTCCATCGGGGTCATGAGAAAACTGCCATCGGCGTCGTGGATCGGACGGCGCAACGTGCGCGCCGGGTTCGGCTTGAATTCGCGATGGTAGCCGCGTTCAAACGCCAGCGGCACGCGATAACCGAGCGGCCGCAACAGATCCGCCGACCAGGGGCCCAGCGCGACCACGACATGGCGCGCCAGGATCTCGCCGTTGGCCAGCACCACGCGCCAGCGATCGCCGTCAGGCACGATCGCCTTGACGTCCGACTGCCTGACATCGCCGCCCGCGCCCGCGAACATCCGCGCATAGGCCTTGACCACCGCGCCCGGCGAGTCGACCGAGGCGGTCTGCGTGTGCAGCAGGCCCACTTTGTAGACGGGGACGATATCAGGCTCGATCGCGGAGATCGCCTGGCGGTCGAGCAATTCGCTGGCGATGCCGTACTCCGTCAGCAGGGCCTGCTCCTGCTTCGCCGCTGCAACGGCATCGCCGCGCCACGCCTTCAGCCAGCCGGTCTCGCGGATGCGATGCCCGGCTTCTGCCTTGACGATCCATTCCCGATGCAGTTTTAGCGATGCGCCGATCAGCCCGTGCAGGGCGGCTGCCCGCGGCCTGAGACGCGAGCCGGCCGAATTGGCCAGAAAGCGCGCGACCCATCCCGCGTTCTGAACCGCCCAAACCGGATTCCACCGCAATGCCGGGTGACGGTTGGTCAGGTATTTCGGCAGCGCCTTCCACAGCGAGGGATTGTTGAGCGGAGAAATCGAGCCGCTGCTGATGATGCCGGCATTGCCATACGAGGTCTCGCTGCCCGGCTCGCGCCGGTCGACCAGAACGACCGACATGCCCCGCTGCCGCGCGGCATAGGCCGTCGACACCCCGACGATGCCCGCGCCGAGCACAACGACATCCGATTCCGCTTCCGACATCGACTTTCCAAATACGCCGACGAGAAGACTGGCATAAGCCGATGCTTCGGCGCAATCATGATCTGGTCTGTCGCTGTGGCTTCATAAATCGATGACGACGTCGCCTGTCGGTTGTGAGCAGCAAACGAGCAAGTTGCCGTCGGCCGGTTTCTCAAGTGGCTCCGGTCCATAGGCGACAGCGCCCGAAACCAAACCGCTCTCACAGTTGTGACAAACACCGGTCCGGCACGACCAGCGGACCGGGACGTCGCATGCCTCGGCCAACTCCAGAATGCTCTGGTAGGCTGACGCCTTCCAGTGTGCGGCAATGCCGCTACGCGCGAACGATACCAGCGGACCGGTGTTGGCGTCGTCGCTGGGCAGATGCGGCGCTCGCATCGTTGCGCCGACGACACCGGGAGTCATCGACTCGCCGCCATTGAAGATTTCGGCGTGGATCCGCTGCGGCGCCACACCGAAGGCTGCGAGCGCCTCTTTCATCTCTGCCATGAAGCGCGTCGGCCCGCAGAGGTAGACATCCGCGTCTCGCGGGATGCCGACCTCGTCGAACACCGATCGCGACAGGTGACCGGTAGCGTCGAAATCCTCGCCGATCTTGTCGCGCGCGCCCGGCCTGCTGTAACAGACGTAGCTGCGACCATCGGGCAGCGCGGGCATGAGGCGGCGGGCTTCGGCGGCAAACGGATGATGCTCCCCGTCGCGAGCGGCGTGCAGCCACAAGACCTGCCGTGTCGAGCGGGCCGCTGCCAGCGCGTGCAGCATCGCCAGAACAGGCGTCGCCCCGATCCCCGCGCTGAGCAGCACCACCGGCCCCGGTCCGGACTGCAGAACGAAGCTTCCGCGCGGCGAGCTTACGTCGAGAGCATCGCCCACCCGGACATGCTCCTGCAGAAAGGTCCCTGCCGCACCATCTAGTCTCGATCTTCACGCTGATTCGATAGCGCTCCGTCGAGAGCGGACCCGAGAGCGAGTAGCTGCGAAACAGTGGCGGCCCGCCGGGGCTCCGCTGAAGACGAACGACCACGTACTGGCCTGGCAGCGCAGATTGCAGCGGCTGACCGTCCGCGCTCTGCATCGTCAGCGAGAGGACGTCCGCAGACTCCTGATCGACCGCCGTGACCGCGAGTGTCTGAAATCCCGGCGCGACCGGATGCGCAGCCGCGGCCGGCGCGAGCCCCGCGTTCCCGCTCCCCGCGCCAGTCGATTGGCTCTGCAGTAACGCCTCAAATGACGCGCGCCATCCGGACGAAAGCGCCTCGATCTGCAAGGCGCGCTCCAGTCGATCGCGCGCATGATCGGGCAAATAGAGCAGCGCGTTGATCTCTGCCACGGTCATTCGCTCGTTCGCCTCTCCCACCTTCGCGATTTCGTCGCCGGCGCCCACCTCGCCTTCCCTGAGGACGCGGAAGTAGAAACCCGGTCGTCCGCTGGATGTCAGCAATGCCGGCATCCGCGGCTCGCTCATCCGAATGCCGACGCGATAACAGGTGACGCGGGGTTGAGTGACCTCGAACAGCGCACTGCCGATTTGATAGCGGTCGCCGATGCAAACGGCATCGTCGGGCAATCCTTCGATCGTAAAATTCTCGCCGAACTGTCCGTGGACGAAGTCGGTCCTCTTCAGTTGCTCCTGCCAGTAGCGATACGATTCGATCTGGTAGACAAAGGCGGCGCGCTGCTCACCCCCGTGGCCGCCCAGGTCGCCTTGACCGTCTCCGTCAAGATTCAACCGGCCGACCCGACAGCGGCCACGCACCGGATTTTTCCAGATCCCGGTGTGTACCCTGCGCCCCTTCCACGCGATGTCGCGCGGAAGTCCAACGTTCACCGATAGCAGTCGAGCCATGTCGCCTCCCTTTTTGGTGGGTACCCCTCATCCGAAGGGCATCAGACAGGGATTCACGCCGCCTCCGCCGAAAAGTCGCCGTTTGGGAGGACGAGTTCCTCGCAAGCTAATCGCCGCACTAATTTTGCGGAAAACGATTGCGCGTGAACGGGGTCATGGGGGCGGTGAGATCGTGTTCTGACGTAGAATGGCGCGCCCGAAGAGATTCGAACTCCTGACCCCTAAATTCGTAGTCTAGTGCTCTATCCAGCTGAGCTACGGGCGCGTTTTTCGCCAGGCATTGGGCTTATGGGCCCGATGCGTCCGATAAGGTTCGGACGGCCGCGAAAGAGCGCTTTAGCTACCCGCTCCGGCCCGCTTGGCAAGGTCCCGGAAAGCGGGTTTCTGACCGGCAATGCGTGGCAGTTGATCCGATGTCATTCCGGCCCATACGGCGGCGGGGAGATGGAATCTTCCTGTAATCACATCGAGATTCCGGGTTCGATGCTTCGCATCGCCCCGGAATGACGTGGAAATGGGGCGCCCCTTACGCCCGCGCCCGCTCGTTGCGGACGCTCTGCAGTTCCACCGGGCGGTCGGGAATCGAGATCCGGAAGGTGGCGCCGATGGTGCCCTCGACCAGATGGATGTCGCCGTCATGGGCGCGGACCAGTTCGGCGGCGATGGCTAAGCCCAGCCCGCTGCCGCCGGGGCGGCCGGAGGTCTGGAACGCCTCGAACAGGTGCTCGCGCGCCTTCACCGGCACGCCCGGGCCGGTGTCGGACACCTCGATGATCGCGACCGTACCCTCGCGGCGGCCGGTGATGCGGATCTGCAAGGCCGCGGCATCGCCCTTGGGACGGCTTTCAAGCGCCTGCGCCGCGTTGCGCACCAGATTGAGCAGCACGCGAAACAGCTGGTCCGGGTCGGCATCGATCGAGAGCCCGCGCTCGATCGCGCTGATCCAGGCGATCGAGGCGTCGGCCGCAAGCCCTGCGGATTCGCGCACCTCCGACACCACAGGCTCGACCAGGATCATGCGGCGGTCGGGGGCGGCCTCCTGCGCGCGGCCATAAGAGAGGGTCGACTGGCAGAAGTCGATGGCGCGCTCGAGCGAGCGCATCAGCTTCGGCGCGAACCGCTGCACCCGCGGATCCGGCACGCTGGCAAGCTGGTCCGACAGCAATTGCGATGACGCCAGCAGATTGCGCAAATCGTGGTTGATCTTCGACACTGCAAGGCCAAGCGCAGCGAGCCGACTCTTCTGCGAGAGCATCGAGACCAGATCGCGCTGCATGTCGGACAATTCGCGCTCCGCCACGCCGATCTCGTCGCCGCGCTGGCTCGGCACGATGATACGCGCCGCGCTCTCGGGGTTTTCGTGGAAGCCGACGAGGTTGGCGGTGAGCCGCCGCATCGGCCGCACGAACAGATAATGCAGCGCCAGATAGACCAGCCCCGCGGTGAGCATCGCGATCACCAGCGAGACCAAAAGGAGATTGCGCGAGAACCGGTACATCGCCTGGCGCAGCGGCAATTCGTCGATCACGACCTCGATGAACTGCGCGCCGCCGGGCGCCGGCCCCACCACGCGGATGGACTGGTTGCCCCGCTCCAGCATGGTCTCGAAGGATTCGACGATCGCGGACCACACGGTCAAAGTCCGCATGTCGATGTCATGGTCGATCTTCGCCGGCGGATCGGCGCTGGCGAGCAGCCGGCGCTGCTGCCCCATCTTGATGGCGACGGCGCGCGCACCGACGCTCTGCAGGATCTGCCTTGCCAGCGAATCCGGAACCATGCCAAGCGGCGCGGCATCGAGCACCAGCGCCGCAGTGTTGGCCGCGGCAAGGCGGTCGTTGAGCCGGTTCATCCAGAAATTCGCGATCGCGGGCACGTAGATCATCAGCCCCGCGATCATCACGAGCGGGATGGTGAGCAGCAGCAGCTTGCCGGACAGGCCGAGGCGGCGCGGGGCCAGGGGCCGCGGCGCGTCGGGAGTCGGCTGGTCGGTTGCTGACACGGATACTTACCCTGATGACCCTGTTTTCGGTGCCCGTCCGGTAGAAATCCGGCCCGACCCCAATTGCTAGTACGCTGATTCCAAGGATGCGTTTCGCACCCGGACCGGTCAAATTACCGATCGCTAATGTCGGACGGTTCCGATGGCCGGACGCGCCACCTGCTCGCCCGTAAAAACCCCGCGAAAACATATATATTCGCCCCAATTGCGACGTTTCAAAGAACTGAAGTTGCGACAACCCCCGACATTGACGAAAACAGGTCGCTCCCGTATAAGCCGCGCAATTGTCCGCGATGGCCCGGCACTCCCGGGGGCGGCTCATTTGGGGCCGTAAATGGCCCGTTTGGGCCGGCCCGCATCATCGGACATACCTCAATTCAACAGGCAAATTGCCGGTCAGCGGAGAATTACCCGTGAAGCGGACTTATCAACCCAGCAAACTGGTGCGCAAGCGCCGTCACGGCTTCCGCGCCCGCCTCGCCACGACCGGCGGCCGCAAGGTCCTCGCCGCACGCCGAGCGCGCGGCCGCAAGCGTCTGAGCGCCTGAGCCGGATCTTCCGGAGATTTCTTTCATGGATCGGCTGAGGCAGCGGGCGGACTTTCTCGCCGTTGCCAATGGCGCGCGGGCCAACAGCCATGCCTTCGTGGTGCAGGGCCGCCCGCGCGACGACGATGGGCCGGTCCGGGTCGGGTTTACCGTTACCAAGAAGAACGGCAGCGCTACCGAGCGCAATCGTATCCGGCGCAGGCTTCGCGAGCTGGTGAAGCGGCTGGACGTCATATCCATGCGACCGCACCATGATTATGTGTTAGTCGGCCGCAGGGCAGCGCTCACCCGCGATTTCGCGACCATGCTCGAAGATCTTCGCTCTGCGCTCCGTCGCCTCGACCGGCCGACGAAACATCCGAATTGAATGGCGAGACCCCAAAACGATGACCGACAATCGCAACACCATCCTCGCCGTCATTCTGTCCGGCCTCGTGCTGATCGCCTGGCAGTATTTCTACAACGTGCCGCAGATGGAGCGGCAGCGCGCACAAACCCAGACCCAGGCCGAACTCGCCAAACCGTCGCCGCAGACGGCGCCGGGCTCCACCACGCCGGGCTCCACCACCCCGGCACCAGGTTCGGCCCCGTCCGCCACCACGCCTGCTGGCCAGCCGGGCGCAGCGCAACCCGTCATCAGCCGCGACGCCGCGATCGCCGGTACGCCCCGCATCAAGATCGAGACGCCGCGGGTTTCCGGCAGCATCTCGCTCAAGGGCGCACGCATCGACGACCTGTCGCTGACGCAGTTCCGCGACACTGTCGATCCCAATTCGCCCGCGATCGTGCTGTTCTCGCCTTCGGGCACGGCGCATCCCTATTATTCGGAGTTTGGCTGGGTTGGAGCCGCGGGCTCGACGGCGCGGCTGCCCGACCGCGATACGGTGTGGCAGCAGGAGGGTTCCGGCACGCTGTCGCCGAGCAACCCGGTGACGCTGAAATACGACAACGGCGAAGGCCTCACCTTCCGCCGCACCATCGCGATCGACGACCGCTATCTCTTCACGATCAAGGACGACGTCACCAATGTCGGCAGCGCGCCGGTCACGCTCTATCCGTTCGCGCTGATCTCGCGCCACGGCACCCCTGAGGTCTCGGGCTACTACATCCTGCATGAAGGCCTGATCGGCTATCTCGGCGAAAAAGGCCTGCAGGAGCACGGCTACAAGGCCGTCGCCGAGGCGCCGGTTCTGGGCAATGGCGGGCGAGGCTTCGAGTTCAACGTCACCAACGGCTGGCTCGGCATCACCGACAAATATTGGGCGTCGGCGTTGTTGCCCGACACCTCGGCGCGGCTCAAGGCCCGCTTCCTCGCCGAACCGGGCGCCAAGGTACGCTATCAGACCGACTACCTGCAGGACCCGCAGACCATCGCGATCGGCGGCACCGGCAGCGCCAATGCGCGGCTGTTCGCCGGCGCCAAGGAAGCCGGCGTCGTCGGCATCAACTTTCCCTTCGCCGGCCATGGCGGCTACAACAAGCAGCTCGAGCTGAACCATTTCGATCTGTTGATCGACTGGGGCTGGTTCTACTTCATCACCAAGCCGATGTTTTTGGCGCTCGACTATTTCTACCACCTGGTCGGAAATTTCGGCATCGCGATTCTACTGGTGACGGTGCTGGTCAAGCTGCTGTTCTTCCCGCTCGCCAACAAATCCTACGCCTCGATGGCGAAGATGAAGTCGGTGCAGCCGCAGCTCGCGGCGCTGAAGGAGCGCTATCCCGACGACCGCCAGAAGCAGCAGCAGGAGATGATGGAGATCTACCGCAAGGAGAAGATCAACCCGATCGCCGGCTGCCTTCCCGTGGCGCTGCAGATCCCGGTGTTCTTCTCGCTGTACAAGGTGCTGTTCGTCACCATCGAAATGCGCCATGCGCCGTTCTACGGCTGGATCAAGGATCTCTCGGCGCCCGACCCGACCAATTTGTTCAACCTGTTCGGCCTGCTGTCTTTCGACCCGACGCAACTGCCGCTGCTCGGGCATTACCTCGCGCTCGGCGTCTGGCCGATCATCATGGGCATCACGATGTGGTTCCAGATGAAGCTGAACCCGACGCCGCCGGATCCGACCCAGAAGATGATCTTCGACTGGATGCCGCTGATCTTCACCTTCATGCTGGCAGGCTTCCCGGCGGGTCTGGTGATCTACTGGGCCTGGAACAACCTGCTCTCGGTGCTGCAGCAGAGCTACATCATGCACAAGAACGGCGTGAAGGTGGAACTGTTCGACAATCTCAAGGCCACGTTTGTCAAGAAGGCCGTCGAGAAGACGTAAACTCGTCATTCCGGGATGGTGCGTGAGCACCAGACCCGGAATCTCGAGATTCCGGGTTCGATGCTTCGCATCGCCCCGGAATGACGTGCCAGGAAATAGAGAAACCTTCGCATGACCGCCGAAACCGATGCGAAGCTGATCGAAGAGGGGCGAAAACTCTTTGCCGGCGACTGGCAGTTCGTCTGGGCTTCACCCTCGATCGAGACGCTGCCGCCGATGGCGGGCGTGGAAGTGGCGTTTGCCGGCCGCTCCAATGTCGGCAAATCGAGCCTGATCAACGCGCTCACCGGCCGCAACGCGCTGGCGCGCACCTCGCATACGCCGGGCCGCACCCAGGAGCTGATCTTCTTCGACGGCCCGGACAAGGCAGGACTTCGGCTGGTCGACATGCCCGGCTACGGCTACGCCTCGGCGCCGAAGACCCAGGTCGCGTCGTGGACCAAGCTGATTCACCAGTTCCTGCAGGGACGCGCCACGCTGGCGCGGGTCTATGTGCTGATCGACGCCCGCCACGGCATCAAGGAGGTCGACCAGGACGTGCTGAAGACGCTGGACAAGTCGGCGGTCAGCTACCAGGTGGTGCTGACCAAGGCGGACCAGGTGAAGGCGGCTGAGCTGGAAAAGCATATCGCGGAGACCACGGCCGCGCTTGCAAAACATCCCGCCGCGTTTCCGGAAGTGCTGGTGACGTCCTCGCGCTCCGGCGCCGGGATGGCCGAACTGCGCGCCGCGATGGTGCGCCTGCTGCACGAGCGCGCCTGATGAGCCGTGCCTGCCGTATCCTGATCGTGCTCGCGGCCATCATGGGCGCCGACGGCGTCATGCTGGCGGCGGCGTCCGCGCATGGGGCGGACGCATCGCGGCTGGCCTCTGCCTCGTCGATGCTGCTGTTTCATGCCACCGCCGTATTGGGTGCCGTCGCATTGGCCGAGCGCGGCGTGATCCATGCCCGCATCGGGATCGTGGCCGCCTTCGGCTTCGCGATTTCGGCGTCACTGTTCGCTGGCGACCTGACGCTGCGGCAATATGCCGGTCACGGCCTGTTTCCGATGGCGGCGCCGACCGGCGGAATGCTGTTGATTGCGAGCTGGCTGGCGTTGGCGGTCGCGGCGGCCTGGCCTAAGCGGGGGTGATCCTTCCTTCTTCCTCTGTGGGAGAAGGAAGAAAGCAACTTTGCGCCCTGCCCGCCAATCAGATAGAACCCGGCCCGGCATCCGGAATGGCGAGACCCGCTTCATGACATCAGCGCAAGATATCAGCCCCCTCGATCAGGCCCGCATACTGTCCGAGGCGCTGCCGCATATGCAGCAGTATGACGAGGAAACCATCGTCATCAAGTATGGCGGCCACGCCATGGGCGCCGAGGAAACCGCCAAGGCCTTTGCCCGCGACATCGTGCTCCTGGAGCAGACCGCGATCAATCCTGTCGTGGTGCATGGCGGCGGCCCGCAGATCGCGACCATGCTGAAGCGGCTCGGCATCCAGTCGGAATTCGCCGCCGGCCTTCGCATCACCGACGCCGCCACCATCGAGATCGTCGAGATGGTGCTGGCCGGCTCCGTCAACAAGCAGCTGGTCGGCTACATCAACGAAGCCGGCGGCAAGGCCGTCGGCCTCTCCGGCAAGGACGGCAACATGGTGAAGGCGTCGAAGACGACGCGCACCATGGTCGATCCGGACTCCAACATCGAGAAGGCCATCGACCTCGGCTTCGTCGGCGATCCTGACAAGGTCGATCTGACGCTGTTGAACCAGTTGATCGGCCACGAGCTGATCCCGGTGCTGGCGCCGTTGGCGACCTCGCATGACGGCCAGACGCTCAACGTCAATGCCGACACCTTTGCCGGCGCGGTTGCGGGAGCGCTCAAGGCCAAGCGGCTGCTGCTGTTGACCGACGTTCCCGGCGTGCTCGACAAGTCGAAGAAGCTGATTCCGGAATTGTCGGTCAAGGATGCGCGCAAGCTGATCGCCGACGGAACGATTTCGGGCGGCATGATCCCGAAGGTCGAGACCTGCATCTATGCGCTGGAACAGGGCGTGCAGGGCGTCGTCATCATCGACGGCAAGACGCAGCACGCGGTCCTGCTCGAATTGTTCACCAACCAGGGTACCGGCACGCTGATCCACAAGTGATGCACGAGCGGCCAAAGAATGTCGTCATGGCCGGGTTTATCCCGGCCATCCACGCCTTTGCCGGCTGCACGGAAAACGCGGATGCCCGGGACAAGCCCGGGCATGACGAGAGGAAAACGCCGACGCTACCTCGCTCCCGATTGATGCGTTTTCTGATCTCACTGCCCGCGGCGGCGATCTCGCTGTTCGTTTCCGCCCTGCCCGCCTTCGCCGACCTCAAACTCTGCAACCGCATGAGCTACGTGGTCGAGGCTGCGATCGGCATCGACGACAAATCGGCGACCGCCACGCGCGGCTGGTTCCGGATCGATCCCGCCGCCTGCCGCGTGGTGCTGCAGGGCGCGCTGACCGCCGACCGCATCCTGCTGAACGCCCGCGCGCTCGGCGTCTACGGCGCGTCGCCGATTCCGCAGAACGGCAGCGACACGCTGTGCATCGCGCCGGACAATTTCGTCATCGCCGCCGCCCGCCAATGCCGCGGCAACCAGACGCCCGCACCCTTCACGCAAATCACGCCGACAAAGACCGACGACGGCCACCTGGTCGCCTATCTCGCCGAGGACTCCGAGTATGACGACGAGCAGGCGCGGCTGGCCGGCATCCAGCGGCTACTGGTAATCGCGGGCTATGACGCCGCCCCGATCGATGGCGTCGACGGGCCGAAGACGCAGGCCGCATTGGCGGCGTTCCTCAGGAGTCGCGGGCTCACCGGCGACATCGTGCAGTCGCAAAATTTCTTCGCCACCATGATCGAAGCGGTGCAGAAGCCTTCTTCCAGCGGGCTGACCTGGTGCAACGACACCCCGCACAGGATCATGGCGGCGGTTGCCACCGACGACGGCAAGACCGTGACCAGCCGCGGCTGGTACCGCATCGATCCCGGTAAATGCCTGCACCCTGACGTGACCGGCCAGCCGAAGCAGGTCTTCAGTTTCGCCGAGGCCGTCGATGCCGACAACCGCGCCGTCAAGCTCAAGGACAAGCCGCTGAACTGGGGCGGCCCGAAAGAGCTGTGCACGCGCGAGAGCAAGTTCGAAGTCTCCGAACAGGGCGATTGCGGCAGCCGCGGTCTTGCTCCGATCGGCTTTGCGCCCGTCGACATGTCGAGCGGCGGCAAGACCATTCGATTTGCGATGCCGTGATGGAACACCACTCTATCGTCGTCCCCGCGAACGCGGGGACCCATACCACCGGCCTGCATTTGAGGCGTTGGTGATCAGAAGCCGCAATGCCTGCCGCGCGTCCGATGCGCCGCGGCGTATGGATGCCCGGCGTTCGCCGGGACGACGGGTTTAAGGGATCGCGGTCTACAATGAACATCAAAACGCCCCGCCCCTTCGGCCATATCGACACCTGGGTGTTCGATCTCGACAACACGCTGTATCCGCACCACGTCAATTTGTGGCAGCAGGTCGACGCCCGGATCGGCGAATTCATCGGCGCGTTTCTCAAGATCCCGGCGGAACAAGCCCGCGTGATCCAGAAGGACTATTATCGCCGCTACGGCACCAGCATGCGCGGCATGATGACCGAGCACGGCGTGCACGCCGACGACTATCTGGCCTACGTGCACCGGATCGATCATTCGCCGCTGGAGCCGAACCCGGCGATGGGCGCGGCGATCGCAAAACTTCCCGGCCGCAAGCTGATCCTGACCAACGGCTCGACCGACCATGCCGGCGCGGTGCTGGAGCGGCTCGGCATCGGAGAACATTTCGAGGCGGTGTTCGATATCATCGCCGCCGAACTGGAGCCGAAGCCGGCGCCGCAGACCTACGACAAGTTCCTGCGCGTCCACGGCGTCGATCCCCAGAAATCGGCGATGTTCGAAGACCTCGCCCGCAATCTCGTGGTGCCGCATCAACTCGGCATGACCACGGTGCTGGTGGTGCCCGACGGCGCCAGGGAGGTGGTGCGCGAGGACTGGGAGCTGGAGGGGCGGGATGCTGCCTATGTCGATCATGTCACGGACGATTTGACCGGGTTTTTGCAGGGGTTGGGTACCTGATCGGTGTCGTCCCGGCGAACGCCGGGATCCATACCGCGTGATCCATCGAGGAAGCGTGGTGGCAGACGCTCTGCCAACTACCGCCGTAGTTTGCTGAAGCGAAGCCGTCGCCCTTCCTGCCCGATACGCCGGCCGCGGCGTATGGGTCCCTGCGTTCGCAGGGACGACGAGAGAGTTCTTGACTCTCCCTCCCCAAATCCCGAAAAAGCCCGTCAACTTCGCCGATACATCACGCCTCCGAGGAAATCCCGATGTCCCTGTCCGCGCTTGAATCCACCGTCAATTCCGCGTTCGACGCCCGCGACGGCATCTCGACCGCGACCAAGGGTGAAGTTCGCGAGGCCGTCGATCATGCGCTCGAACTGCTCGACAAGGGTGAGGTGCGCGTCGCCGAGCGCGAGGCTAGCGGCAAGTGGAAGGTCAATCAGTGGCTGAAGAAGGCGGTGCTGCTGTCGTTCCGCCTCAACGACATGAGTGCTATTCCCGGCGGCCCCGGCCAGGCGTCGTGGTGGGACAAGGTGCCCTCGAAGTTCGAAGGCTGGGGCGAGAACCGTTTTCGCGACGCGGGTTTTCGCGCCGTACCCGGCTCGATCGTGCGCCGCTCGGCCTTCATCGCGCGCAACGTCGTGCTGATGCCGTCCTTCGTCAATCTCGGCGCCTATGTCGATGAAGCGACCATGATCGACACCTGGTCGACCGTCGGAAGCTGCGCGCAGATCGGCAAGCGCGTGCATATTTCGGGCGGCGTCGGCATCGGCGGTGTGCTGGAGCCGCTGCAGGCCGAACCCGTGATCGTCGAGGACGATTGCTTCATCGGCGCCCGCAGCGAGGTCGCCGAGGGCGTGATCGTGCGCAAGGGCGCGGTGCTGGCGATGGGCGTGTTTCTTGGCGCCTCCACCAAGATCGTCGACCGCGACACTGGCGAGATCTTCATCGGCGAAGTGCCGGAATATTCGGTGGTGGTGCCGGGCGCGCTGCCCGGCAGGCCGCTGAAAAACGGCCAGCCCGGTCCGTCCACCGCCTGCGCCGTGATCGTCAAGCGCGTCGACGAGCGCACCCGCGCCAAGACCAGCATCAACGAGCTGCTGCGGGACTGATCGAACCCACGGACTTCCCGCGCGACTAACCTACCGGACCCGGGCTTCCGCCCCCGGAGCATTGCGCATGGACTGGACCTGGTACCTCTTCCGCTTCGACGGCCGCATTGACCGCGCCAAATTGTGGCTCGGCGGGCTGGTGCTGCTGGGCGTGATGATCACCCTGGGATTGGTCATCGTCGCGATCCACAGCGTGTTCGGCGGCGCCAGGCCTTTCCATTTCGGCGCCTCCGATCTCTTCAAGCTCGTCGATCCCGACGCCTGGCGGTCGCTGACGTGGGCCGACCTGCCCCGGCTCCTCATAAAACTGTTCGGCACGTCGCTGCTGATGTGGGTCTATTTCGCGATCTCGATCAAGCGGCTGCATGACCGCGACAAGAGCGGCTGGTGGATGGTGCCGTTCTTCGCGGCGCCCGGCCTTTACAATCAGTTTGCCGACCGGCTTCCCGATTCCCATGCCGACCTGCCGCTGGCCATTGCCGCGTTCGGTCTCGGCCTGTGGGGCTTTATCGAGATGTACTGCCTGAAGGGCTCGCACAAAACCAACCGGTTCGGCCCCGATCCGCTGACACCGCCGCCGCCGACGATACGGGTCCGCGCTGGGACCAGCAAAGCGAGATCGAAATGGTGCCGCACAAGGCTGGTCCGCCGCCGGTTTGGCGTGTTAAGCGGGAGGCATGAATGATGCCGTTTCCATCACCCGCGACCTCGTCCGCTGCCCGTCCGTAACCCCCGCCGATGCCGGTGCGCTCGGCGTGCTCGAGCGCCTGCTGAAAGACGCCGGCTTTGAGGTGCATCGGGTGACGTTCGGCGAGCCCGGCACAACGGACATCGACAATCTCTACGCCCGCATCGGCGACAGCGCGCCGCACATTACCTTTGCCGGGCATACCGACGTGGTGCCGGCCGGCGACGAAGCCGCATGGACCCACGGCGCGTTCTCCGGCGAGGTCAAGGACGGTTTCCTCTATGGCCGCGGCGCGGTCGACATGAAGGGCGGCATCGCCTGCAGCGTCGCCGCGGTGCTGCAATATCTCGCCGACAATGGCGGCAAACCAAAAGGTTCGATCTCGTTTTTGATCACCGGGGATGAGGAAGACATTTCAGTCAACGGCACCATCAAGCTCTTGAAGTGGTGCGCCGAGCGCGGCGAGAAATTCGATCATTGCGTGCTCGGCGAACCGTCAAATGTCGAGGTGCTGGGCGATTGCATCAAGGTCGGCCGCCGCGGCTCGCAGTCCGGCACGCTTTATGTCGACGGCGTGCAGGGCCACGTCGCCTATCCGCACCGCGCGGCTAACCCGGTGCCGGATATTTCGCGGCTGATCGTGGCGCTCGCCGACGAGCCGCTCGATCACGGCAGCGCGCAATTCCAGGCGTCCAACCTCGAATTCACCTCGGTCGATGTCGGCAATACGGCGAGCAATGTGATCCCCGGACAGGCGCGCGCAAAGTTCAACATCCGCTTCAACGACAATCACACCCAGGAGACGCTGCGCGCGCTGGTCGAGGAACGGCTGGCGAAAGCCTGCGGCAACCGCATCCGCGCCCGCATCGTGTGGGAGTATTCCAACTCCAACGTGTTTGTGACCAAACCCGGCGCGTTCACCGACCTCGCCGTCAGCGCGATCGAGGAAGTCACGGGGCGCAAGCCGGAACTCTCGACCTCCGGCGGCACCTCGGATGCGCGCTTTATTTCGAGCTATTGCCCGGTGATCGAATTCGGCCTGGTCGGCCAGACCATGCACCAGGTCGACGAGCGCACGCCAGTGTCCGACCTGGAGAAGCTGACGAAGATTTATCGCGGTGTGCTGGACAGGTATTTTGGGTAGCGCACAAAGCCGTAGGATGGGTAGAGCGCAGCGAAACCCATCAATTCATTGCGCGGAGAGATGATGGGTTTCGCTGCGCTCTACCCATCCTACGAGATGGTCCGCCTCGGCTAATACTCCACCCGCACCAGATACAGCCCATCCGGCGGCGCGACGGGACCGCAGGCGGCGCGGTAGCGGGCGGCCAAGGCGGCGGCGAGATCGTCGGCGCTCCAGCGGCCTTCGCCCACCCACACCAGCGAGCCCACCATCGAGCGCACCTGGCTGTGCAGGAACGAGCGCGCCGACGTCAGGATCGAGACCTCGTCGCCTGCCCTGACGACGTCGAGCTGGTCGAGCGTCTTCTCCGGCGATTTCGCCTGGCATTCGGTGTCGCGAAAGGTGGTGAAATCGTGCTTGCCGAGCAGCCGTTGCGCCGCGATGTGCATCGCGTCGGTGTCGAGATTGCGCGGCACGCGCCAGCTTCGCTTGATATCGAGCGCGAGGTTGGCGCGGTGGTTGGTGATGCGGTAGCGGTAGTGGCGCTTCCTGGCAGAGAAGCGCGCTTCGAAATCATCCGCCACGATTTCCGCCGAGAGCACGCCGATCGGATGCGGCCGCAGATGCGCATTCAGCCCGTCGCGCAGGCGGCCCGGCGGAAACGGCTTTTGTATATCGCAATGCGCGACCTGCGCCAGCGCGTGCACGCCGGCATCGGTGCGGCCCGAGCCGTGCACGCGCACGCTCTCGCCGCAGATCGCCTTCACCGCAGCCTCGAGCGCGCCCTGCACGGTCGGCGCGTTGTCCTGGATCTGCCAGCCGGAAAACGGCGTGCCGTCATATTCGATGATGAGCTTGTAGCGGGGCATTTTTACTCGATGTCATCGTCCGCGCAGGCGGACGATCCAGTACGCCGTGACGTCCATATTCATTCTCATAGGCCGCAGCGTACTGGATACCCCGCCTTCGCGGGGTATGACAGTCTCACGCAAACCGCGCACCTGCCTTGAGCGGTGTACCGCGCAAGAAATCCGCTGACTTCATCGGCGCCTTGCCTGCGCGTTGCAATTCTAGAATCCGAATTGCACCGTCGCCGCAGGCAATCGTCAGGCGATCGTCGAGCACCTCGCCCGGCGCGCCTGAACCTTTCGCTGGCTCGCACCGCAGTATCTTGATGCGGGCCGGCTCGGCGTCGGTCGCAAGTTCGCACCATGCGCCGGGAAACGGCGACAGCCCGTGAATATGCCGCAGCACCTCTCGCGCGGGGCGCTTCCAGTCGATCCGCGCCTCGGATTTGTCGATCTTGGCGGCGTAGGTCACGCCGTCTTCGCTCTGCTTGCCAAGCTGCAGTCTGCCGCGTTCCAGCGCGCCCATCGCGCGCACCATCAGATCGGCCCCCAGCGGCGCCAGTGCGTCGTGCAGGTCGGAGGCCGTCATGGTGTCCGTGATCGTCAGCCGCTCCGCCATTGCGACGTCGCCGGTATCGAGGCCGACATCCATCTTCATCACCATCACGCCGCTCTCGGCATCGCCGGCCATGATGGCGCGGTTGATCGGCGCGGCGCCGCGCCAGCGCGGCAGCAGCGAGCCATGCAGATTGAAGCAGCCGAGCTTCGGCGCATCGAGAATGGCTTGCGGCAGGATCATGCCGTAGGCCACGACGACGGCCGCATCGGCGTCGTGCGCGCGAAATTCGGCGAGCGCTTCCGGCGTCTTTAGTGTGCGCGGCGTCAGCACGGGAATGCCGAGCCGCCGCGCTTCCTGCTCGACCGGCGTTGGCTGCAGCTTCATGCCGCGCCCGGCCGGTTTCGGCGCGCGGGTGTAGACGGCCACGACCTCATGGCCATGGGCCACGAGTTCCAGCAGCGTCGGCACCGCGAAGTCGGGCGTGCCCATGAAGATCAAGCGGAGGGACATGATAGAGAAGATCCTGGAAGGTTGCAGTTTACGCGTCATGGCCGGGCTTGTCCCGGCCATCCACGTCTTTGGTGCAGCAGGAAAGAAAGACGTGGATGCCCGGGACAAGGCCAGGCATGACGGTGATAGAGTGGCGCTACTCCGCCGCGCGCTTCGCAATCTTGGTAAACTTCTTCATCACGCGGTCGCGCTTCAGCTTCGATAAATAGTCGACGAACAGCACGCCGTTGAGGTGATCGATCTCGTGCTGGATGCAGGTGGCGAACAGGCCGTCGGCGTCTTCCTCGTGCACCTTGCCGTCCAGATCAGTGAAGCGGATGCGGACCTGCGCCGGGCGTTCGACCTCCTCGTAATATTCGGGGATCGAGAGACAGCCCTCTTCATAGACCGACAACTCTTCCGAGGAAGAGACGATTTCCGGATTGATGAACACGCGCGGGCGCGGCTTGGTCTCGCCGTCCTCGTCCTTCTTGGCGAGGTCCATGGTGATCAGCCGCAGCGGCTGCGCGACCTGGATCGCCGCCAGCCCGATGCCGGGCGCGTCGTACATGGTCTCGAACATGTCGTCGGCGAGCTTGCGGATCTCCGCCGTCACCTTTTCGACGGGTTTGGAGACGAGCCGCAACTGCTTGTCCGGCAGGATGATGATTTCTCTGAGGGCCATAACGCGCGATTTAAGCCGCGGACCTGTCGCGGTCAATGTGCGGAGGAACCCATTAACCCGGCCTTAACCATGATTTTTAAGGGATCGTTAACCACGAAAATTAACCCGCCATTTACCATAAATGTTCCCTCTTCGTTCGCGGAACGCCCGCGAATCGGGCTACATAGCCGCATGAACGAAATTCTTTTCATCGTCGGCGACTTGCCGATCCACACAGGCGAGGCGCTGGCCGGGTTCGGCGTGCTTGCCCTGGTGCTGCTGCTGGCGATCGCCATCGTCATCGCCCGCTCCAGCCGCCGGGGCGCGGAACTGGCGATGGCCCAGGCGATCCGCGCCGATGAACTGGAGGAACGCCTGAGCGAGATGCTGCGGGCGCAGAGCGAATCCACCGGACGGGTCGACG
Source organism: uncultured Alphaproteobacteria bacterium (assembly GCA_963791165.1). Taxonomy (GTDB): domain Bacteria; phylum Pseudomonadota; class Alphaproteobacteria; order Rhizobiales; family Xanthobacteraceae; genus Bradyrhizobium. Next base: position 80,059 of record CAWBRL010000026.1, read on the forward strand.
CCATGGCCCAGGCGCTGGTGGGCCGCCAGTCCGAGATGACGCGCGCGGTCAACGAACGGCTCGATTCGGTGACCCACCGCGTCGGCCAGTCGATGGAAGCGACCACGCGCCACACCATGGATAGCTTACGCGTGCTGCACGAGCGGCTCGGCATTATCGACAATGCGCATAAAAACCTCACCGACCTGACGTCGCAAGTGACCACGCTCCGCGACGTGCTTGCCAACAAGCAGTCGCGCGGCGCTTTCGGCCAGGCGCGGATGGAAGCGATCGTGCAGGACGGCATGCCGCAGGGCTCCTACGAATTCCAGCACACGCTCTCGACCGGCAAGCGCCCGGATTGCGTGGTGTTCCTGCCCGACCAGCGCCCGCTCTGCATCGACGCGAAATTCCCACTGGAGGCGATGACCGCGCTGCATGACGCGCGCAGCGACGAGGAAAAGAAATTCGCCACGCAACGCTTACGCAACGACGTGATGAAGCATGTCAGCGACATCGCCGAAAAATACCTGATCACCGGCGAGACCCAGGACACCGCGCTGATGTTCGTGCCGTCGGAATCGGTCTACGCCGAAATTCACGACGGTTTTGACGACGTGATCCAGAAGGCCTACCGCGCCCGCGTCGTGCTGGTGTCGCCGTCGCTCTTGATGCTGGCGATCCAGGTGATGCAGCAGATCCTGAAAGACGCGCGAATGCGCGACGCCGCCGACCAGATCCGCACCGAGGTGCTCAATCTCGGCGACGACCTCGGGCGTTTGCGGGAACGCGTGCTGAAGCTGCAGAAGCACTTTGGCGACGTCAACGAGGACGTGCGGCAAATCCTGATCTCCGCCGACAAGATCGAAAAGCGCGCCGGGCGGATCGAGGAACTCGATTTCAGCAAGACCGACGCGCCGGTCGAGGCCCCGCGCGTAGTGACGGGCGCGACGGCCGAGCTGTTCCCCGTGCCGCGCAAGCTGCAGGCGGGGGAGTAGACTTGCGAAGCTTCACACTCCACAGTCATCGCCCGGACGTTGGTTGCGGGCGATAACTGTCTTTTTGCAGCCCGAATCTCTGCTAACACCCTTCCATGACCGCACCTGACGCTACACCGCCAGCATCGGCCACACCGGCTCCCGCCCCCTCCTGGCGCGAGGCGTGGGCGGTATACCTGCAGCCGCGCGTGCTGATCGTGCTGATGCTCGGCTTTTCGTCCGGGCTGCCGCTGGCGCTGTCGGGATCGACGCTGCAAATCTGGATGCGCGAATCCGGCCTCGATCTCGGCACCATCGGGCTGTTCGCACTGGTCGGCACGCCCTACACGCTGAAGTTTTTGTGGGCGCCGCTGGTCGACGCACTGCACGTGCCGATCTTCACGCGCGCGTTCGGCCGCAGGCGGGGCTGGCTGGTGTTCTCGCAGCTGCTGCTGATCGGCGCGATCCTGTTGCTGGCGCTGACGGATCCCGCGCGCTCGCCGCTGTTCGTCGCGCTTGGCGCGCTTTTGGTCGCGACCATGTCGTCGACGCAGGACATCGTTGTCGATGCGTTTCGCGTCGAAAGCCTGCCCGAGAGCGAACAGGCCGCCGGCATGGCGTCCTATGTCGCGGCCTACCGGATCGGCATGCTGGTCTCGACCGTCGGCGTGCTGTTCATCGTCAGCGGATTCGAAAGAGCAGGTGTCGAGCGATCGTTGGCCTGGACGTGGGGCTATGTCGTGATGGCGGCGCTGATCCTGATTGGCACCGTCACAGCGCTGGCCGCAACCGAACCGACACAATCCGCAGCCGCGGAAGCCGCGACCAGCAGCGAGACGGCATTTTCGCGCGTGCTCCACGCCGCAATCGGAGCATTCTCGGAATTTCTCAGCCGCAAGCACGCCTGGATGGCGCTCGCGTTCGTGGTTTCATTCAAGCTCACCGACGCATTTTCCGGCGCCATGACGGCGCCGTTCGTCATCGACATCGGTTTCAGCAAGGTCGACTACGCCACTATCGTGAAGGGGGTCGGCCTGGCCGCGACGCTGATTGGCGGTTTTGCCGGCGGTTACGTGGCGCGGCGCTATTCGCTGGTCGTAAGCCTCTGGATCGGCGGCGTGCTGCAGGCGGTCTCCAACCTTGTGTTTGCGTGGCTCGCCCTTGTCGGCACCAATCAATGGGCGCTGGCGGTCGCCATCTCGGCGGAAAACTTCACCGGCGCGATCGGCACCGTGATCTTCGTCGCGTATCTCTCGGCGCTGTGCCAGAACCCGCTGCACACCGCGACCCAATATGCGCTGCTCACCGCGCTCGCCGCCGTCGGGCGCACGTATCTCTCCTCCGGCGCCGGCTATGTGGCGGAGGCAACGGGCTGGCCGCTGTTCTTCGTGATTTCCGTTGTCGTCGCGGTGCCGAGCCTGATCCTGCTGGCGTGGCTGCAGCAGCGCGGCCATTTCGAGGCGGTGGGGCCGGTGAGGGTTTAGTCACCGATCGTCGTCCCCCGCGAAGGCGGGGGACCCAGTATTCCAGAGCAGTTGCGATAGAGCCGATGAGCCGCGGCGTACTGGATCGCCCGGTCAAGCCGGGCAATGACACCTTTAGTGTGACTACATCAGTGCTTGGTCACCACGCTCCACTTCGTCACCACCGCTTCGCTCATCTGCCCGGCATCCTGCGCGCAGGCGACTTCGTCGACCTTCACGGAAATTTCCTTGCCGATGAAATTCTTCAACTGCGCGGCCTGGGCGTCGCTGCTGGTGACGAGCTGGAACGTCTCGGGGCCGGTTTCCAGATTGCAGAGCCCGCTTGGCGCCGGCAGCCGGCGTGGCTCGCTGGTGATCTGGTAGGTCTGGGCGCGCTTGCCCTTCTTGCTGCCCTTCATGGCGTTGAGTTCCCCGGACAGCACGTCGCCGGCGTTGATCGGCTTGCCGGGCTTCGGCGCGGGCTCGGCCTGCTGCGCCCAGGCGGATGGCGCAACCAGGGCCACGGCCATGATGACCGCAAAGCGGGAGCGTATGCCGAATCGTCGTTTCGTCATGGGTCAGTTCCGTTGTGTTGGCTAGAACAGCGTTCGCTGCCGCATCGCAGCCGACAGCGTACCTTCGTCGAGATAATCGAGCTCGCCGCCGACCGGCACGCCATGCGCGAGCCGGGTCACCTTGACGTTGGCGTCCTGCAGCAGATCGGTGATGTAGTGCGCGGTAGTCTGTCCATCAACCGTTGCGTTGAGCGCCAGGACAATCTCGCTTACTTGTGAATCGTGCGCGCGCGCCACCAGCGCATCGATGGTGAGATCCTGCGGGCCGACGCCGTCGAGCGGCGACAACGTGGCGCCGAGCACGTGATAGCGGCCGTTGGTCGCGTTGGCCCGTTCCAGCGCCCAGAGATCGGCGACGTCGGCGACCACGACGATGGTCGCGGGATCGCGCCTCGGGTCGGTGCACACCGTGCAGGGGTTTTGCGTATCGATGTTGCCGCAGGTCTTGCAGACCTGGATCTTGTCGATCGCCACCTGCAGCGCGCCGGCAAGCGGCGTCATCAGCGCTTCGCGCTTCTTGATCAGGTGCAGCGCCGCGCGCCGCGCCGAGCGCGGGCCGAGCCCGGGCAGCCGCGCCAGCAACTGGATCAGGCGTTCGATTTCGGGGCCGGCAACGCTTGCAGCCATTTCAGCCGAGACCAAGCCCGGGCGGCAGGCCGAGCCCGCCGGTCAGCGCCTGCATCTTTTCCTGCATCGCCAGTTCCGCCTTGCGCCGCGCGTCGTTATGCGCGGTGACCAGAAGGTCTTCGAGGACCTCGCGCTCCTCGGCCTTCATCAGCGACGGATCGATCCTGATGCCCTTCACTTCCATCTTGGCGGTCATGCGCACGGCCACCAGTCCGCCGCCGGAGATGCCCTCGACCTCGACATTGCCGAGTTCTTCCTGCATCGCCTGCATCTTGGATTGCAGTTGCGCCGCCTGCTTCATCATGCCGAGAAAATCAGCCATTCGTGCGTCCTCTGGAAGTTCGCTCAATCATCGTCGTTCTCGGAAGGATCGGTCGAGTCTTCTCCGCTAACATCGGATTCCGGCGGCTCGGCGGCAAGCCGGCGCACCTCGATGACCTTGGCGCCGGGAAAACGCGCCAGCACCTCCTGCACGCGTGGATCGGCCTCTGCGGCCCGCGCGTGCTCGTTCTTGGCTTGCTCGTTCTGCGCGCGCAAGGTCGGCTGGCCGGCCTCGTTGGAGACGATCACGGTCCAGCGCCGCCCGGTCCATAGTTCCAGCTTGCGGGAGAGGTCGTTGACCAGTCCCCGCGCGGCGTTGCGCTCCAGCGCCACTTCCAGCCGGCCGTCCTCGATCCGGACCAGCCGCATGTCGGATTCCAGCGCCGTCTTGGTCAGGATATCGCGCTTCTCGCCGGCGATGGCGACGAGTTGCGTAAAACTGGTGATGCGCAGTACGGGCGCGGATTGTGTCTCGGCGGATGGCACGGCGATTTGCGGGCGCGCGGATGCTTCCGCACCAGACCGCGGCGATGAGGGGACGCGCATCGGCGACGTGGGTATCGAAGACGAACCCGGCATGGAAGATACGGTTGTCGCCGGCGCGGCCCGCGAGGGCGCCGCGCTGGCAGAGGCGACCTGCGAACCGCCGCCGTTCTGGTCGAGCATCCTGATCGCTTCATCCGGCGTCGGCAGGTCGGCGACATAGGCGATCCGCACCAGCACCATTTCGGCGGCCGCCGCCGGCCGCGTCGCGGTCTGGACTTCGGCGATGCCCTTGAGCAGCATCTGCCACATCCGCGACAGCACCCGCATCGAGAGCTTAGCGGCAAATTCGCGGGCGCGGACGCGCTCGGTCTCGCCGAACGCGACATTGTCGGCGGTAGCGGGGACGAACTTCACCCGGGTGACGAAATTGACGAATTCGGCCAAATCTGACAGCACCACGACCGGATCGGCGCCGACATCATATTGCGCCCGGAATTCGCCAAAGGCGCTGGCGATGTCGCCGCGCGCCAGATGCTCGAACAAATCGATCACACGGGTGCGGTCGGCGAGGCCCAGCATCTGCCGCACGGCGTCAGCCCGCACGAGGCCCGCCGCATGGGCGATCGCCTGATCGAACAGCGACAGCGAATCGCGCACCGAGCCTTCCGCGGCGCGCGCGATGATGCCGAGCGCCTCGGGTTCGACCTCGACGCCTTCCTTGGCGGCGATGTTGCCGAGATGGGTCATCAGCACATCCGCCTCGACCCGGCGGAGATCAAAACGCTGGCAGCGCGACAGCACCGTGACCGGGACTTTGCGGATTTCCGTGGTGGCGAAGACGAATTTGGCGTGCTCGGGCGGTTCTTCCAGCGTCTTCAGGAAGGCGTTGAAGGCCGCCGTCGACAGCATGTGGACTTCGTCGATGATGTAGACCTTGTAGCGGGCGCTGGCTGGCGCATAGCGCACGCTGTCATTGATCTGACGGACGTCGTCGACGCCGGTATGGGACGCGGCGTCCATTTCCAGCACGTCCATGTGCCGGCTTTCCATGATCGCCTGGCAGTGCACGCCCAGGTCGGGCATGTGGATGGTCGGCCCCTTCACCGAGCCATCGGGCTTTTCGTAGTTCAGGGCGCGCGCGAGAATCCGCGCCGTGGTGGTCTTGCCGACCCCGCGGACGCCGGTGAGGATCCAGGCCTGCGGAATTCGGCCCGTTTCGAACGCGTTCGAAACGGTGCGGACCATGGCCTCCTGGCCGATCAGATCGTCAAAATTGGATGGGCGGTATTTGCGCGCCAGCACCCGGTAAGGCTTCGCCCCCGGCTGAGCGCCGAGTTCGAAGCCGGCAAGTTCAAAGCTGCCTTTGCCGGCGCCTTCTGTCGTGTCGGGGGGAGCGCCAGCATCATCACTCATCGGTCGATCCGCAATTGATTGTCTCTCGGGGCCGGCTTGCGGACAGGAGCGAAATCAAACGCATGGCCCGGACTAGCCGCCGCCATGCGCGTTTAGCTCGAAAAACAGGTAGGAGACTGACGAGCGACCCGATCCGGACCTCGTTAGGGCTGCTTCCTTCCGGACCTGACCCGGTTGGCGAGTGGCTCGTCCACCGCCAATCTCCCGGTCCTTATTTGGGGCCAAAAGGGCCGGAAAGCAAGCGGGGCTGGTGCGTGCCATGCGCCGAAACCACCCCTGTTTCGTCATGGCCGGGCTTGACCCGGCCATCCACGTCTTGCTTCTTCCAATTCAGCAAAAAAAGACGTGGATGCCCGGCACCCGTCTCCGCCAAGGCTTCGCCGGGGCTTTCCCGTGTCGGCGCGCCGAAGCTTCAGCGGAGGCGGCAAGGCCGGGCATGACGAAGGAACGAGCATGGCCTCTGACGCCTCCACCTGGTCGCTGCACTCCCAGCTCCAAAAGGACACGATCGACATCGGCGACCTGCCGCTGTGCCGGGTGCTGGTCATCAAGGATGCCCATTACCCCTGGCTGCTGCTGGTGCCGCGCCGCGAGGGCGCGGTGGAGATCATCGACCTCGACGAGGTCGCGCAGGCGCAGTTGATGACCGAAGTTTCCCGGGTTGCACGCGCCCTGAAAGAGGTCACCAAATGCGACAAGCTGAATATCGCGGCATTGGGTAATCTGGTGCCGCAGCTCCATGTCCACGTGATCGCGCGCCGCACCAGCGACGCGGCCTGGCCACGGCCGGTCTGGGGCGCGATGCCGCCACTGGCGCATGACGCCGAGGAAGTCCAGAATTTCATCAACGCGCTTCGCCGCAAGATCTGGTTGGGTTGAACAGATGTCCGCATTCGACAAATATCCGCTGGGAAAGCCCGCTTTCGTTACCCATGTCATCGATCGCGCCGCGCATCTGCGCACCAATGACGAAAAGCTGTTCGCGCTGGAAGGCCAGAGCAATGCGAGGGCCTATGTGGTCTACCGCGACTCGCTGGTCACGAAACAGGAGGAGAGCGGCCCCCGCGCGTTGCTCTCGATCAAGGAAGCGTTGGACTACGGCGCAAATCCCGGCACGATCTTCTTGGGCCTGCGCGACGGCGCGCCGATCTTCGGCATGGGCATCGCGCCGGCCGCTACCGAAAAATTGATCGGCCGCAACGACGTCGCGGTAACGGAACTACGCGGCATGGCGATGCAGGGCGTGCTGCCGCTTGAACAGCTGTCGGCCATCGCGATGGCGAAATCGCTGGTGAGCTGGCATCAGCGCCACGGATTTTGCGCCAATTGCGGCGCGCGTACCTCAATGAGGGAAGGCGGCTGGAAGCGCGAATGCGGCAGCTGCAAGGCCGAGCATTTCCCGCGCACCGATCCGGTCGTGATCATGTTCGTGAGCCTGGGCGACAAGGCGCTGCTAGGCCGCCAGAAGCAGTTCATGCCCGGAATGTATTCGTGCCTGGCCGGCTTTGTCGAAGCCGCCGAGACCATCGAGGACGCCGTACGCCGCGAGATTCTCGAGGAATCCGGTATCCGTGTCACCGACGTGAATTACTACATGACGCAGCCTTGGCCCTATCCGTCGTCGCTCATGATCGGCTGCACGGCGCGCGCGATCAACGAGGACATCGTCGTCGACCGCGTCGAGCTTGAGGATGCGCGCTGGTTCGACCGCGACGAACTCGCTCTCATGCACAAGCGCCAGCATCCCGACGGCCTGTTTGCAGCTCATCCCTTTGCCATCGCGCATCATTTGATCGGCCAATGGTTGCATGGCGGCAGCAATAACGGCGCATAGCCGGAACCTGACGCCTGCTTGCTCGATTGACTTGGGGCTGGAACAGACATGACGGGTCTCGTATGAATTTTCAGGACAAGGCTCGGAAACCTCCGCGCATTCTGTGCATCGGCATGCCGGTGCGCGACCTCACCTTTCATACGCCGGGTGTTCCCGGACGCGGTTCCAAGGAGAACGCCACCGCATTCGATGAAATCTGCGGCGGCAACGCGCTCAATGGCGCGATCGGCATCGTTCGGCTCGGCGGCCGCGCCTCGATCTGCGGTCCGATGGGCGACGCCAGGGAAACATCGAGCCGCTTCATCTTCGACCAGATGGCGCATGAGGGCATCGAGACGAAACATCTCATCCACATGCCTGACCTGGTCACGCCGATCTCGGCGGTGATGATTGATCCCAGCGGCGAGCGCACCATCGTCACCTTCCGCGATCCGAAGCTGTGGCAGGTGAAATTGCCGGACTTCGACACGCTGCTGGACGACTGCGCCGCCATCCTCACCGAGAGCCGCTGCGCCGAATTCTGCACGGATCTCTGCGCCGAGGCGGTCCGGCGCGGCATTCCCGTCATTGTCGACGTCGATCGCGCGATGTCCCTTCGCGAGGGTCTGCTGAACGCCTCCTCGCACCTGGTGTTCTCAAGCGAGCCGCTGCAGGAGACCGCCGATATCGCCGACGACGCCAAGGCGCTGCTGAAAATCGCAAAACTGACCCCGTCGTTCCTGGCGGGCACAAGGGGCCCGAGGGGCACGATCTGGCTCGACGAGAAAGGCGCCATTCAGGAAACGCCGGCCTTCCCGGTGCACACGGTGGACACCCTCGGCGCCGGCGACGTGTTCCACGGCGCCTTTGCGCTCGCCATTACCGAGAAGCAGGAATTGCGGCAGGCGTTGCGATTCGCCTCTGCCGCCGCAGCGCTGAAATGCACCCGGTTCGGCGGCGCCTTCGCCGCCCCGCAACGTGCTGAAGTTGAAGAGCTTTTAGGCCAGGGCCAAGCCGCTGCCCGGGTTCCGACTGGCCAATAAGTAGGCTTGCTATAGAAGAATTTTCTATATATGAGGATATCAAACCTTGTGTATGGAACATTCTTCTCATGACCGACCTAGCCATTCAGCTCCCTGAAGCCAACCGTCGCCTCGACGCCATCGACCGCAAGATCCTGACCGTGCTGCAGGAGGACGCCTCCCTGTCGGTCGCCGAGATCGGGGACCGGGTCGGGCTGTCGTCGACGCCGTGCTGGAAGCGCATCCAGCGGCTGGAGGCCGATGGCGTCATCCTGCGCCGGGTGGCGCTGGTCGACCAGAACAAGATCGGGCTCGGCATTTCGGTGTTCGTCTCGGTCGAGAGCTCCGACCACTCCGAGGCCTGGCTGAAGACCTTCGCCAGCGCCGTCAGCGCCATGCCCGAGGTGATGGAATTCTACCGGATGGCCGGCGATGTCGACTACATGCTGCGCGTCGTGGTCGCCGACATGGCGAGCTATGACGTGTTCTACAAAAAACTGATCAGCGCCGTGCCCTTGAAGAACGTCACCTCGCGCTTTGCGATGGAGAAGATCAAGTCGGTCACCGCGCTGCCGGTGCCGGCGGCGTAAGCAACATCCGCAGTTCTACGGACGACGACCGTTCACCGAACATTAGCCCTGTTCCCAAGACATGGGGGATGGGTCAGCCACACCTCACAATCAGCCGCCGGTGGCCGGCCTGGCTTAACGCTGCGCTGTTGCTGACCCCGGTGAAGCCGGCGCCGCGGCCTCAAAGCCGCTGAACGCCGCCAATGGATTGTCATCGCAGTCCGAGCAGCTCAGGGGCGCTGTCGACGGCTTCCTGGGTTCGATCCGTGCGGCCTAATCCCTTCGACCATCATACCCCTTCGCGGGGTTGATGGCCGGCAACTCAAATCTTCTGATTATACTCGCCGACCTCCGGATGCGTCCGCAGCACGGAGTCCATCGCCTCGAACATGTCGCGCATGCGCTGTTCGGAGACCGGGCTCTCGACCACCACCACCAGTTCCGGCTTGTTGGATGAGGCCCGCACCAGGCCCCAGCTGCCGTCTTCGACCGTGACACGCACGCCGTTGACGGTGACGAGATCGCGGATGTTCTGGCCCGCGACCTTGTCGCCTGCCTTCTGCAACGCTTCGAAGTGCTTCACGACGGCGTCGGCGACGCCGTATTTGGTCTCGTCGGCGCAATGCGGCGACATCGTCGGCGACGACCAGGTTTTCGGCAGCGCGTCTTTCAGATCGGCCATCGACTTGCCAGCCGCGCGATCGAGCATCTCGCAGATCGCAATCGCCGAGACCAGACCGTCGTCATAGCCGCGGCCGAACGGCTTGTTGAAGAAGAAGTGTCCGGATTTCTCAAAACCGGCCAGCGCGCCCATCTCGTTGGTGCGGCGCTTCATGTAGGAATGGCCGGTCTTCCAGTAGGCGGTCTTCGCGCCCTGCTTTTGCAGCACTGGATCGGTCACGAACAGTCCGGTCGACTTCACGTCGACCACGAATTGCGCATCCTTGTGGATCGCCGACATGTCCCGCGCCAACATGACGCCGACCTTGTCGGCGAAGATTTCTTCGCCTGTGTTGTCGACCACGCCGCAGCGGTCGCCGTCGCCGTCGAAGCCGAGGCCGACATCGGCCTTGTGCTGGAGCACCGCGTCGCGGATCGCGTGCAGCATTTCCATGTCTTCGGGGTTCGGATTGTATTTCGGAAAGGTGTAGTCGAGCTCGGTGTCGAGCGGGATCACTTCGCAGCCGATCGCCTCCATTACCTGCGGCGCGAAAGCGCCGGCGGTGCCGTTGCCACAGGCGACCACGACCTTCAGCTTGCGCTTGAGTTTGGGGCGCTTGGTGAGATCGGCAATGTAGCGCGCCGGAAAATTCTCGTGGAATTGATAGGAGCCGCCGACCTTGTTTTTGAAGTCGGCGTTGAGCACGATTTCCTTCAGCCGCGTCATCTCGTCGGGGCCGAAGGTGAGCGGACGGTTGGCGCCCATCTTGACGCCGGTCCAGCCGTTGTCGTTATGCGAGGCGGTCACCATCGCGACGCAGGGCACGTCGAGATCGAACTGCGCGAAATACGCCATCGGCGTCACCGCCAGCCCGATGTCGTGGACCTTGCAGCCCGCCGCCATCAGGCCCGAAATCAGCGCGTATTTGATCGAGGCCGAATAGCCGCGGAAATCGTGACCGGTGACGATTTCCTGTTTGACGCCGAGTTCCGCGATCAGCGCGCCGAGCCCCATGCCCAGCGCCTGGATGCCCATCAGGTTGATTTCCTTCTCGAACAACCAGCGCGCATCGTATTCGCGAAAGCCGGTCGCTTTAACCATCGGCCCGGATTCGTAGGCATAGGTGTTCGGAACCAGCACGGATTTGGGCTTCGGGAACATCTGGGAACGCCTTGTCGTGAAAATGCAAAAGGACAGCAAAGCCTTAGCGAATGCGCAGGCACGGCGAAAGGCGCATCGGCGACTTGCGGCGGTTAATTGCGGCGGATTGGTAACCGGGAAACGTTACTGTTCCAAGACCATCTTGCCGTTGGCCAATTCGAAGCGCTTCAGCTTCGACAGGAACGACAGGCCGAGCAGGTTCTCCGACAATGCCGCGTCCGGCAGCACCAGGGCGTCGACGTCGCGTACCACCAGGCCACCGAGCTCGATCATGGCAATCCGCGCGCGCGCGGCCTTGACGGTGCCATTGGCGGTGGCGACGGTCGCGTTGTAGTCGTTGCGGGACGGACGCAAGCCGAACCGTGCCGCAGACTTCTCGTTCAGCGCCACCACCGAGGCCCCGGTGTCGACCATGAAATTGATGCGCTGACCCTCGATGCGGCCGTCGGTCTGGAAATGGCCGCGGGCGTCGCGGGGGATGTTGAGGCTGCGGCCAGAGGCTTGCGCGACCGTTTCGACTGGAGCTGGCTTTGGCGAAACGCTGGCCGATGCCGGCGCCGGCGAGATCTTGCCCGCCATTTCCGCCATGTAGGTTCCGAGGCCGACCATGACGGCGGCCAAAATCATGAGATTACGCATCAGCCACACTCACTTCCGGGACCGCCGATATCACCACGCCGGCCGCCAAGCCGCGACTAACGGGAGCGGCCAAAGCTGCCATTTCGACGAAAAGGATGAGTGAAACGTTAACGCGATTTCTTGAACCTCGCCCCGCTTGCGGGGAGAGGTCGGATTGCGAAGCAATCCGGGTGAGGGGGTACAGGTCTATCGAAGGGGCTCAACGCGCGGAGGGAGCCCCTCACCCCAACCCTCTCCCCGCAAGAGCGGGGCGAGGGAGTGAGACCTTCACGTCCCGCGCGGCTTGACCCGGCGGGTCGGCAGCGCGGTAGCGGGGTCTTCCGGCCAGGGATGCCGGGGGTAGCGGCCGCGCAGATCGGAGCGCACCGCCGCGTAGCTGCCGCGCCAAAACCCTGGCAGATCGCGCGTCACCTGCACCGGCCGCTGCGCCGGCGACAGCAGCTCCAGCACCAGCGGCACCGCACCTTTGGCGATCGAGGGATGGGTGTTGAGCCCGAACAATTCCTGCAGGCGGACAGCGATGGTCGGCCCCTGCTCGGCTTCATAATCGATCGCGAGCATGGTGCCGGTCGGCGCCTCGAAATGCGTCGGCGCCTCGCGCTCCAGCCGTGCGCGCAACTCCCATGGCAACAGCCCCAGCAGCGCGTCCGAGAGCTCGCCGGGTGAAAGCTCCTTCAGCGAGGTCTTGTCGTAGAGAAGAGGCACCAGCCAGTTCTCGGATTCGGCAGCCAGCGCCACATCCGACAGATCGGGCCAGCTATCGCCTTCGGCCTTGCGCAGGAAGGCGACGCGGTCGCGCCATTGCTTTGACGATTTCGACCACGGCAGTCTGTCGAGCCCGGCGGCGACCAGCCCATCGGCAAAAACTTTTGCGGTCGCCGCCGACGGCGACAGCGCCATCGGCGCTTCCGACAGCGTGATCGCGTGCAGCGTCCGCCTGCGGCGGGCACGCAGCGCCATCGCGCCACGGTCGAACGAAATTTCTTCGGTGTTCTCGATCTGATCGGCGAAGTGCTGCTCGATATCGGCTTGCGCGATCGGCGCCGCCAGCAGAATTCGGCCTTGCGCGGCCGTGCCGGTCAGCTCGGCGACCGCGATATAGGGCGCGCGCGCCAGCGACGAAGTCTGCTCGACGGCGGCGCCGCGGCCATTGGCGAGCACGAAACCGCCATTACCGCGGTTGCGCGCGACGCGATCGGGAAAGGCAAGCGCCAGCATGATGCCGGTGGAGGGCGAGACGTCCTCGCCCGCCCGCCCTTCTGTTGCCGCCACCTGTTGCGCCCAGCGCTGCGCCAGGCTGCGCGCGCTGCTTGCGCGCGGCGAGCGGTCGCGGCGAAACTGATCGAGCCTGTGATCGAGATCGACGCTGTCGCCGCCGAGGCCGCGCTCGGTCAGGATGGCCGCGATTTCAGCGGCCTCTTCGCCGGCTCCCAGCCGATGCGAGTCCACGATCATGCGCGCCAATCGCGGCGGCAGCGCTAGCGCCCGCAGGCTCTGGCCTTCCGCCGTGATCCGGCCATCGGAATCGAGCGCGCCAAGTTCTGAGAGCAGGCTGTCGGCTTCCTTCAGCGCCGGCGCGGGCGGTGGGTCGAGAAACGCCAGCGTCGCGGGATCGCGGACACCCCATTGCGCGAGATCGAGCACCAGCGAGGAAAGGTCGGCCGAGAGAATTTCAGGCTGGGTATAAGCGGCCAGCGAAGCGGTCTGCGGTTCGTCCCACAGCCGGTAGCAAACGCCGGGCTCGGTGCGGCCGGCGCGGCCCCGGCGCTGATCGACCGCGGCGCGCGAGGCGCGCACGGTCTCAAGCCGGGTCAGGCCAATATCAGGCTCGTAGCGCGGCACCCGCGCCATACCGGAATCGACGACAATGCGCACGCCCTCGATGGTCAGCGAAGTCTCGGCGATCGAGGTCGCCAGCACGACCTTGCGCTGGCCCTTCGGCGCCGGCGCGATGGCACGGTCCTGCACGGCGGCGTCGAGTGCGCCAAACAGCGGCACGATCTCGACGCTCGCATCATGAACCCGCTCAGTGAGAAAATTCTGCGTCCGGCGGATTTCCGCGGCGCCGGGCAGGAACGCCAGCACCGAGCCGGGATCGGCGCGCAGCGCGGCCGCGATCGCATCCGCCATCTGCCGCTCAATGGGCGCATCGGCCTTGCGGCCGAGATAGCGTGTCTCGACCGGAAAGGCGCGGCCTTCGCTGGCAACGACAGGCGCATCGCCCAGCAGCTTGCCGACGCGCGCGCCATCGAGCGTCGCCGACATCACCAGAATGCGCAGGTCCTCGCGCAAACCGGTCTGCGCGTCGCGCGCCAGCGCGAGGCCCAAATCCGCATCGAGCGAACGTTCGTGAAACTCGTCGAACAGCACGGCGGCGACGCCGGTCAGTTCGGGATCGTCGAGGATTTGCCGCGAGAAAATTCCCTCGGTGACGACTTCGATCCGCGTCGCGCGCGATATTTTCGAGCCGAAGCGAACGCGATAGCCGACGGTCTCGCCGGCGCGCTCGCCGAGCGTTCGCGCCATCCGCTCGGCGCTGGCGCGCGCCGCGATCCGCCGCGGCTCCAGCATGATGATCTTCTTGCCGTTCAGCCAGGGCGCGTCGAGCAGCGCCAGCGGCACCCGCGTGGTCTTGCCGGCGCCGGGAGGCGCTACCAGCACGGCGGAATTGTTTGCCGCGAGTGTGTCCGCGAGCTGGTCCAGCACGACGTCGATTGGGAGCGGAGTATCGAAGCTGCGGGGCAAGCTCTTTCATCCGTCATCACCCGCCTTGTGCGCGATTGCGCACTGGGGCGGGTGATCCAGTAAACGCAGACGTCACTGATCGCAAAGATCGGGAGTACTGGATACCCCGCCTTCGCGGGGTATGACAACAATGGTTACTTCTGCAGCTCGGACGTCCGTCCAATGCTCTCATACGTGAAACCTTGGGCCGCCATGTCCTCTGGACGATAGATGTTGCGCAAATCCACCACGACCGGCTGCGCCATCTCGCTCTTGATTCGCTCCAGATCGAGCGCGCGGTATTGCACCCACTCGGTCACGATGACCAGCGCGTCGGCGCCCTTCACGCACTCATAGGGATCGTCGCAATACTCGATGTCGGGCAGTTCCTTGCTTCGCCTGCTCCATGCCGACCGGATCGTGCGCGCGCACTTTCGCGCCCATGTCGAGCAGGCCCGTCACCAGCGGAATTGACGGCGCCTCGCGCATGTCGTCGGTATCCGGCTTGAAGGTGAGGCCGAGCACGGCGACGGTCTTGCCGCGCAGGCTGCCGCCCGCGGCATTGGAAACTTTTCGCGCCATCGCGCGCTTGCGGTTGTCGTTGACGCCGAGCACGGCCTCCACGATCCGCAACTGCACGTCATAGTCCTGCGCGACCTTGACCAGCGCGCGGATGTCCTTGGGAAAACAGGAACCGCCAAAACCCGGGCCGGCATGCAGGAATTTCGTGCCGATGCGGTTGTCGAGGCCGATGCCGCGCGCGACTTCCTGGACGTCGGCGCCGACCTTTTCAGCAAGATCCGCCATCTCGTTGATGAAGGTGATCTTGGTGGCGAGGAACGCGTTCGCGGCGTATTTGATCAGTTCCGCCGTGCGCCGCGCCGTGAACATCAGCGGCGCCTGGTTGAGCGACAGCGGCCGATAGACGTCGGCGAGCACTTTCCGGCCGCGTTCGTCGGAGGTGCCGACCACGACACGATCGGGGAACTTGAAATCGCGAATCGCCGCGCCTTCGCGCAGGAATTCAGGATTGGACGCGACCACCACGTCGGCCGACGGATTGGTTTCGCGGATCAGCCGCTCGACCTCGTCGCCGGTGCCGACCGGCACGGTCGATTTGGTGACCACCACGGTGAACCCGGAAAGCGCTGCGGCGATCTCGCGCGCGGCAGCATGGACATAGCTCAGGTCGGCATGGCCGTCGCCGCGCCGCGACGGCGTGCCGACCGCGATGAACACGGCGTCGGCCTCGGCGACCGGCGTGGTCAGGTCGGTGGTGAAATCCAGCCGCTTTGCCTTGACGTTGGACGCCACCAGCGCGTCGAGCCCGGGCTCGAAAATCGGCATCTCGCCTCGCCGCAGCGCTTCGATCTTGCCGGCATCCTTGTCCACGCAGGTGACCTGGTGGCCGAAATCGGCAAAGCAGGCGCCGGAAACCAGCCCCACATAGCCCGTGCCAATCATGGCAATTCGCATGAAACAATCCGCTTTCGATGGTTAACGCGACCGCGTCTTAGGACATTTTCCGGCCCGAGGGAAAGGGCCGGGCCCGCAAAAAGCGGCATGTCGTTTGTATGAATAAAGGAGAAAGCAACGGATCGGGCCGATGATGCGGCCACGTCGCGCCGAAAAGGGACACCGATGACTGTAAACGGCACATCCGCTCTCGCTGAGCGTCCCGCCCGCATCGACTGGGTGGACTACGCCAAGGGCATCTGCATCGTCATGGTCGTGATGATGCATTCGGTGCTGGGTGTCGAGGCGGCGGCCGGCCAGACCGGCTTCATGCATGCGTTCGTCGCGTTCGCAAAGCCGTTCCGGATGCCGGATTTCTTCCTGATTTCAGGCCTGTTTCTCGCCGTGGTGATCGATCGCGACTGGCGCACTTATCTCGACCGCAAGGTCGTCCACTTCGCCTATTTCTACGTGCTGTGGGTGACGATCCAGTTCGGCTTCAAGGCGCCGGGATTCGCCGCCGAGGCAGGCTGGCGCCATGTCGGCTTCTTGTATCTCGAATCCTTCATCGAGCCGTTCGGTACCCTCTGGTTTATCTATTTGCTGCCGATCTTCTTCGTCGTCACGAAATTGTCACGCCGGATCCCGCCGACGGCGGTCTGGCTTGTCGCCGCGGCGCTGGAGATGGCGCATATCGCAACCGGCTGGACGGTGATCGACGAATTCTGCGGACGCTTCGTCTATTTCTATTCCGGCTATCTGTTTGCCAGCTATGTATTCGCGCTCGCGGATCGCTCGCGGGAAAAGCCCGCGCTGGCGCTGGCCGGATTGGCGCTGTGGGCGCTCGTCAACGGCGGCCTCGTGATCTCGGGTTTCGGCGAATGGCCGCTGGTTTCGCTGGCGCTGGGGTTTGCCGGCGCAGGAGCGATCATCGTGATGGGCACGCTGCTGGCGCGCATGCAGTGGCTCAACTTCCTGCGCTACTGCGGCGAGCACTCCATTGTCATCTATCTCGCCTTCTTCCTGCCGATGGCCACCACCCGGACGTTGTTGCTCAAGACCGGCCTGATCGCCGACATCGGCCTGGTTTCCCTGATCGTGACCGTCGCGGGCGTCGCCGGCGCGGTGGTGATCTGGCGGCTGGCGCTGGCGTTGCGCGCCAACTTCCTGTTCGAGCGGCCCGAAGCCTTCTGGATCGCGCCGAAAAAGGCGGGGCCGGTATTGCAGGCTGCGGAGTAAGCCGCAGTCCCTGTAGCCCGGATGAGCGAAGCGATATCCGGGGCCGCTCTCTCCGCTGAGCGACCGTCGCGAAAGCATTCCCGCATGTCGCTGCGCTCATGCGGGCTACGGCCCCAGCCGGAAATTTGGCTGTGCGGCAATCCCAAATTACCCCCTCCCGAGGCTGTCAATCCGCGCAAAAATCCCTAAATTTCGGCCATGCCGAAATCAGCCCCCAAAGCCACCCCGAAAGCCGTTGCCTCCAAAGCCCCCGCCAAGGCTGAAACTGCCAAGGCTGAAACGAAGGCGCCTGCCAAACTCCCCGGCAAGGGCGACCACGTCTTCCTGGTCGACGGTTCCTCCTACATTTTCCGCGCCTATCACGCGCTGCCGCCCTTGAACCGCAAGTCCGACGGGCTGCAGGTCAACGCCGTGCTCGGCTTCTGCAACATGCTGTGGAAGCTGCTGCGCGACATGCCCGAGGATAACCGGCCGACGCATCTCGCCATCATCTTCGACAAATCGGAAATCACGTTCCGCAACAAACTCTATCCCGACTACAAGGCGCACCGGCCGCCGGCGCCGGATGACTTGATTCCGCAATTCGCGCTGATCCGCGAGGCGGTGCGCGCGTTCGACCTGCCCTGCCTGGAACAGGCCGGCTTCGAGGCCGACGACCTGATCGCGACCTATGCGCGGCTCGGCAGCGAGCGCGGCGCGACCACCACCATCGTTTCCTCCGACAAGGATCTGATGCAGCTCGTGACCGACAAGGTCGTCATGTACGACACCATGAAGGATCGCCGTATCGGCATCCCGGAGGTGATCGAAAAGTTCGGCGTGCCGCCGGAGAAGGTGGTCGAGGTGCAGGCGCTGGCCGGCGACTCCACCGACAACGTACCCGGCGTGCCCGGCATCGGCATCAAGACCGCAGCGCAATTGATCGTTGAATATGGCGACCTGGAGCAGTTGCTGTTTCGCGCTGGCGAGATCAAGCAGCCGAAGCGGCGCGAGTCGCTGATCGAGAACGCCGAGAAGGCGCGGATCTCACGACAACTGGTGCTGCTCGACGACAAGGTCGATCTCGAAGTGCCGCTCGACGACCTTGCGGTGCAAGAGCCGGATGCGCGCAAGCTGATCGCCTTCCTCAAGGCGATGGAGTTCTCCACCCTCACCCGCCGCGTCGCCGACTATTCGCAGATCGATCCGTCGGATGTGGAAGCGGATGCGGCGAACAAGAGCGACGCGGGTGCGAAAGATGCGTCGTCTGCCGCACCGGCCAAAGCATCGGCCGGCGCGTCCGGCGACCTCTTTGCTAGCGCCACGGCGCCGGTCGCAAAGCCGGGAGCGGCCAGGGAAGACAAGGCTGCGAGCCCCAAGGGTACCCCAGTCTCGCTCGCCGCAGCGCGCGAGGAAGCCATCCGGAAGATCGCGTTCGATCGCAAGAAATACCACACCATCGGCAGCCTCGATCAGCTCAAGGCCTGGATCGCGCGCGTGCATGATGTCGGCCATCTCGTCATCGAGGCGATGTCCGACTCGATCGATCCGATGCAGGCCGAAATATCAGGCATCGCACTCGCTCTCGCGCCCAACGATGCCTGTTACGTCCCGCTCGCTCACAAGCAATCCGGCGGCGGCACGGGCCTGTTCGATGCCGGCCTTGCCCCGGACCAGATCAAGGCCGGCGATGCACTTGCGGCGTTGAAGCCGGTGCTGGAATCGGCAGGCATTCTCAAGATCGGCTTCAACATCAAATTCAACGCGGTGATGCTGGCGCAGCACGGCATCACGCTGCGCAACCATGACGACGCGCAATTGATGTCCTACGCGCTGGATGCCGGACGCAACGCGCATGGCCTCGAGGCGCTGGCCGAGCGCTGGCTGGGCCACGCCGTCATCAGCTATGGCGAACTCACCGGCAGCGGCAAGAACAAGCTCACGTTCGATCAGATCGCGATCGACAAGGCCACCGAGTATTCGGCGGAAAGCGCCGATGTGATCTTGAGGCTGTGGCGTGTGCTGAAACCACGCCTGGTCGCCGAGCGCATGACGGCGGTCTATGAAACGCTGGAACGGCCGCTGATCTCGGTGCTGGCGCGGATGGAGCGGCGCGGCATCTCGATCGACCGCCAGGTGCTGTCGCGGCTGTCAGGCGATTTCGCCCAGACCGCGGCGCGCGTCGAAGCCGAGCTTCAGGAACTGGCCGGCGAGCCGATCAATGTCGGCAGCCCCAAGCAGATCGGCGACATCCTGTTCGGCAAGATGGGCATTCCCGGCGGCACCAAGACCAAGACCGGCGCGTGGTCGACCTCGGCGCAGATCCTCGACGAACTCGCCGAACAGGGCCACGAGTTTGCGAAGAAGATTTTGGAATGGCGGCAGGTGTCGAAACTGAAATCGACCTATACCGATGCGCTGCCCGAATATGTCCATCCGCAGACCCATCGCGTGCACACGACTTACGCCCTGGCCGCGACCACCACCGGGCGGCTGTCGTCCAACGAACCGAACCTGCAGAACATTCCTGTCCGTACCGAGGATGGCCGGAAGATTCGCCGCGCCTTTATCGCGACGCCCGGGCACAGACTGGTATCGGCGGACTACTCGCAGATCGAACTGCGGCTGCTCGCCGAGATCGCCGACATTCCGGTGCTAAAGCAGGCGTTTCGCGACGGGCTCGACATTCACGCCATGACGGCATCCGAAATGTTCGGCGTGCCGATCAAGGACATGCCGAGCGAGATCCGTCGCCGGGCGAAAGCGATCAATTTCGGCATCATCTACGGCATCTCGGCGTTTGGGCTCGCCAACCAGCTCGGCATCGCCCGCGAGGAAGCTTCCGCCTACATCAAGAAGTACTTTGAGCGATTCCCTGGCATCCGCGCCTACATGGATGACACGAAGGAATCATGCCGCAGGAACGGCTATGTCACCACGCTGTTCGGCCGCAAGATGTACTACCCTGATATCAAGGCCTCCAACGCCTCGGTCCGCGCCTTCAACGAGCGTGCGTCGATCAACGCGCGCCTGCAGGGCACGGCCGCCGACATCATCCGCCGCGCCATGATCCGGATGGAAGACGCGCTGGCCGAGAAGAAGCTCTCGGCGCAGATGCTTTTGCAGGTGCACGACGAGCTGATCTTCGAGGTGCCGGAGGACGAGGTGGCGGCGACGCTGCCTGTGGTGCAGCACGTGATGCAGGACGCGCCGTTCCCCGCGGTGCTGCTGTCGCTGCCGCTGCAGGTCGACGCGCGGGCCGCGAATAATTGGGACGAGGCGCATTAGCTGCTGCGTTGACTTCTTCCTTCTCCCCTTGTGGGAGAAGGAAAGGATCTCAATCCAGCTTGGCTTCCATGCCGCGCTTCGTCGCCGGGCGGGCCATCAGCGCGTTGTACCAGCGCTCGACATTCGGAAAATCCTTCAGCTCGACCTTGTGGCGCGGGTGACGCCAGGCCCAGCCGAGGATGGCGAAATCCGCGACCGACAGCGCGTCCGCGACGAATTCGCGCCCCTCCAGCCGCCGGTCCAGCACGCCATAGAGCCTTCGGGTCTCGGCCATGTAGCGCTTCAGGCCGTAGGCGCGGTCGGTCTCGTTCTCCAGCGCGATGAAATGGTGCACTTGGCCGGGCATCGGCCCGAAGCCGCCCATCTGCCACATCAGCCATTCATAGACCGGGATGCGCTCGGCCAGCGGCTTCGGCAGGAACTTGCCGGTCTTCTCGCCGAGGTAAAGCAGGATCGCGCCGGATTCGAAGATGCCGACCGGCTTGCCGCCCGGGCCGTCGGGATCGACGATCGCGGGAATCTTGTTGTTCGGGCTGATCTTGAGAAAGGCGGGCGCCATCTGCTCGCCCTTGCCGATGTTCACCGGGATCACCTTGTATGGCAGCCCCATTTCCTCGAGCGCGACGGAGATTTTCCGGCCGTTCGGCGTGTTCCAGGTGTGCAGTTCGATGGTCATTGTCGTTCCCCCAATTCTTGTGTCCCCGAGAGAAGCTTTGGCAGAAGCTTTGACCCTCCCCGTAGCGCGGAACCAAAGGGCCTTACAACGGGCCTTTCCGAATGCCGTCCCTGCGTTCGGGCGGGACACCGTGCCCTGTTGACGGCGCCGGATCGGCGCTGGAATGTGCCGGAAACCACCGATACATTGCGGCCCGCCTCAAACGCTTGGGAAAACCGCCTTGTCCAAATCTGCCTCCCGTGCTCGCCTCGCCGAGATCATCCGCAAGCGTTCGTTCGGCCGCGGCGAGATCACGCTGGCTTCGGGCCGCAAGAGCGATTTCTACTTCAACCTCAAGCCGACCATGCTCGATCCCGAAGGCGCGGCGCTGCTGGCGGAGTTGACCTATGAGGCGCTGAAGGACGACAACCTCGATTTCGTCGGCGGGCTGGAAATGGGCGCGGTCCCGCTGGCGGGCGCGATCGCGCAGCTGTCCTGGATCAAGGGCCACCCGATCGCGGCCTTTTTCGTCCGCAAGAAACCCAAGGAGCACGGCGCCCGGCTCGCCGTGGAAGGTCTCGCCAAGGGCGAGAGCCTGCAAGGCAAGCGCATCGTGATCGTCGAGGACGTCACCACGACCGGCGGTTCGGCGTTGAAGGCGGTCGAAGCCGTGCGCGACGCCGGCGGCGAGATCGTGCTGGTTTTCACCATGGTGGACCGCGAAGAAGGCGCGACCGAAACTTTTGCAGAGGCCGGGCTCGAGTTTCGCGCGCTCTACAAGGCCAGCGAGTTTTTGAAGAGCTAGCCGCATTTCTTTGCAGCCTTCATCCGTGGTCAACTGCTCGTTTACCATCGCGCATTAAGGTTACCCGAACTGAAGCCTCCAGCGCTTCAGCGCGTATCGTTGCGTTGGGTGGAGTTAGCGTTGCGTACAGAGTTGGCTTTTTCGCGCTTGCGGCGCCGCGCGACGCTTGTTGCCGCAGCTACCCTGGCGGGCTCGCTCACGCTTGCGCCCGGTAGCGTCTCCGCTGAAGGCCTGTTTGATTTCTTCTTCGGCGGCGTCCAAAAACAGCAGCCGCGGCAGGCCAGTTTCTTCGCCGATCCGTTCGGCATCAATCAGCAGCAAGCCGCGCCCGCACCGGCACAACGTGCCGCCGGATCCGGGCCTGCGTTTTGCGTGCGCAGCTGCGACGGCAAATATTTTCCGCTGACCATGCGCGGCAACGCCTCGCCGGTTCAGACCTGCCAGGCCTTCTGCCCGGCCAGCGTCACCAAGGTGTTTTACGGCAGCAACATCGACGGCGCGACCGCGGGCAATGGCGAGCGCTATGCCGACAGTGAAAACGCCTACGCCTATCGCAAGACGCTGCGGGCCGATTGCACCTGCAACGGCCGAAGCCCGTCTGGACTGGCGCCGGTCGACCTCACGCTCGACACCTCGCTCCGCTCGGGCGACGTCATCGCCACCACTGACGGCCTGGTGGCCTATACCGGCGTCCGTCTCGGCGCGGGCAATACCGCCGAATTCACGCCGGTCGCCTCCTATCCCGGCCTCACTGCGGATGTCCGCGCCCGGCTCGGCGAAATGAAGGTTGCGCCGGTGACCACCGAAATGGTCGGCGAGATCGTGCCGCCCGAAGCACGCGAGGTGACGTCGAGCATACCGAAGACATCGACGCCGAAGGCGGCGAAGCGGGCGGAGGTGAATTGATTCCCTCGTGGTGAGGAGCACGCGAAGCGTGCGTCTCGAACCATGGAGCCCCGATGCGGCCATCCTTCGAGACGGCACTAACGCGCCTCCTCAGGATGAGGAACGCAACCTCACTCACCGCCCGACGATGACGCCGATCACGTTCGGTGCCGACAGATACTTGTCCTCGATCGCCGCGCGCGCCGCGGCGCGGTTTTCCGGCGTCAGCAATCCGCGCTTCTCGGCCAGTATCATCCAGCAATAGCCCCACCAGTCCGTCAGCATGCCCTGGTCGTCGACGAGGTCGTAGCCCTGCCCGGCTGCAAATATCCGCGCATGCGCTTCGTCCAGCGTATCGAGAAAGGCGTGATCCTCGCCCGAGAACAGATCGTCGCTGAAATCGTCCGTGGTATAGCCCCACACCGACATGCAGACGGCGTTGAACTCGCGGTCGATGGCGTCGTCGTCGACGGGCTGGCGGCGCGACGCCTGGTGCAGGCGCGACAGCGAGCGCGCGAAATCGGCGATGCGGGTAAGCGCGAACTGATCGAAGGCGATGGTGGACATGTAGTCCTCACGAACTCTGACAGACCATAGATGTTGTGTCGACACAGCGTCGAATCACTATGATATATCAAACACTTGCTAAAGTGTTCTTAATTTGTTCTGAGGCCCGCACAGAAGTGGCCCTAAAACTCTTGCCCATCTAGTAGAGGGGAAATTCCGGAGGACCGAGGAATGAGACAGCGCGACATGATCCGATTGGCGATAGAGCTTGGCCACCCGACGGGGGTCATCACCTTCGATCAGCTCAACGAGCTGTTGCCCTCAGCCACAACCGAGCCTGAAGACATCGAAGCGGTCATGCAAGCGCTGAGCGACGAAGGAATAATCCTCGTCGAGGGTGACCAATCGAAGCCCGGTGAAGCCTAGCGAAATCCGGAGATGTGGGGCAGGTTCGCGACACCCGTTTCTCACATGGCCGACAACAGCTTGTCGCCGCAATAATTGGCGTGGAATTTTCCGCCGCATTGCCGTTTGATCGCGGCACAGCGCGCCGCGGGCGAAGTGTCTTTCGCGACGCTGAAGGAGCAGCTCAAGCCGTCGGCGCTCTTGCCGGCGCTGCCCGAGGCGAAGGCGGCGCTGGTGGCGTTGATGCAGAACACCAAAAGCGTAACGGCTGCGATCTCGATCATCAATCTCAAGGCAAGCCCTCCCGTTTAGCGGCGATGCCCCTATCCCGCGAACGAACCGGCATCCAGCTGCCAGGCCCTTACGATCCCTCGACTTTCGCTCAACTATATCACCAAAAGCAGCCGCGCCGATGCCGCGAAATCGGCCCGGTCCTTGCATAAAATTATATCAGCGCAGTGCAGAAACATCGCTGCGAGCGGTTTCGGTCGCGCTGCAAGGCGCGTATCTTCGGTTAAGTCTTAACTGCAGGGATGGACGTATTGCAGGAACAAATCCCAGGGAATTATCCGGCGCTGGGCCAGCCGATCGACGAACTGGCGCTGGCAGAGATCAAGGGCGCGATCCTCGCCAAGCTCCGTCTTGCGATCGGCAAGGATGCCGGCATGGCGACCCGGCGGGACTGGTACAAGGCAGCCGCGCTGGCGCTGCGCGACCGCATTGTGCACCGCTGGCTGATGGCGGAAAAGCAGAGCTACGATGCCGGCAGCAAGCGGGTCTATTACCTCTCGCTCGAATTTCTGATCGGCCGTCTGTTTACCGACGCGCTGAACAATATGGGGCTGCTGCCGGTGTTCGAGGCAGCGCTTGGCGATCTCGGCGTAGGCCTAGACGACCTGCGCAAATGCGAGCCGGACGCGGCGCTCGGCAATGGCGGCCTGGGGCGGCTCGCGGCATGCTTCATGGAGAGCATGGCGACGCTGGCCATCCCCGCCATCGGCTATGGCATCCGTTACGATTTCGGCCTGTTCCGCCAGATCGTTGCGCAGGGCTGGCAGCACGAATATCCCGATGAATGGCTGAGCTTCGGCAACCCCTGGGAATTCCAGCGGGCGGAGGTGATCTACCACATTCACTTCGGCGGCCATGTCGATCATGTCGACGACCGCGGGCGCGACCGGGCGACGTGGCGTCCGGCGGAAACCGTACAGGCCGTCGCCTACGACACCCCGATCGTGGGCTGGCGCGGCCAGCACGTCAACGCGCTGCGGCTATGGTCGGCGCGCTCGCCTGATCCGCTGCGGCTCGACGTCTTCAATTCCGGCGATTACCTCGGCGCCGTCGCCGAGGAGGCGCGCGCGGAATCGATCTGCAAGTTCCTCTACCCGAACGACGAAAGCCCCGCGGGCCGCGAGCTGCGGCTGCGGCAGGAATATTTCTTCGTCTCTGCCTCGCTGCAGGACCTGATCAAGCGGCACCTCGCCTCCGACGGACAATTGCGCAACCTGCCCTCCAAGGCCGCGGTGCAGCTCAACGACACCCATCCGAGCCTCGCCGTCACCGAGCTGATGCGCATCCTCGTCGACCTGCATAATTTCCGCTGGGACGAGGCGTGGAAGATCACGGTGGCGACGCTGTCCTACACCAACCACACGCTGCTGCCGGAAGCGCTGGAGACCTGGCCGGTGGAATTGTTCGAGCGGCTGCTGCCGCGGCATCTCGAAATCATCTACCGCATCAATGCCGCCCATCTCGCGCTGGCCGATCAGCGCTGCCCGGACGACGTCGATTTTCGCGCCTCGGTGTCGCTGATCGACGAGAGAAGTGGCCGCCGGGTGCGGATGGGACAACTCGCCTTCGTCGGCTCCCATCGCATCAACGGCGTGTCGGCGATGCATTCCGACCTGATGAAGGAGACCGTATTCCACGATCTCAACCATCTCTATCCCGGCCGCATCACCAACAAGACCAACGGCATCACCTTCCGCCGCTGGCTGATGCTCGCCAATCCACGCCTGACCGGCCTGCTCCGCGAGGTCTGCGGCGACGCCGTGCTCGACGATTTCTCGCTGTTCGACCGCATCGAAGCCCGCGCCAGCGACCTGGCCTTCCAGCAACAATTCCGCGACATCAAGCACCACAACAAGCTGGCGCTGGCGCGGCTGATCGGCGAACGCCTCGGCATCAAGGTCGATCCGTCGGCGCTGTTCGACATCCAGATCAAGCGCATCCACGAGTACAAGCGGCAATTGCTCAACATCATCGAGACGATCGCGCTGTACCACGCCATCAAGGACGAGCCGCAACGCGACTGGGTGCCGCGGGTCAAGATCTTCGCCGGCAAGGCGGCTGCGAGCTATCGCTACGCCAAGCTGATCATCAAGCTGATCAACGACGTAGCCGAAGTGGTCAACAACGACCCTGATATCGCAGGACGGCTGAAGGTCGTCTTCCTTGCCGACTACAATGTCAGCCTGGCGGAAGTGATCATTCCGGCCGCGGATCTCTCCGAGCAGATTTCGACCGCCGGCATGGAAGCCTCCGGCACCGGCAACATGAAGCTGGCGCTCAACGGCGCGCTGACCATCGGCACGCTGGATGGCGCCAATATCGAAATCCGCGACCATGTCGGCGCGGAGAACATCGCCATCTTCGGCATGGAAGCCGGCGACGTCATGATCCGTCGCAAGCAAGGACTGGACGCGACCGACGTGATCAGCCGCTCGCCGCGGCTGGGGCGGGCCATCACCGCGATCGAGAGCGGCGCGTTCTCGCCTGACGACCCCGCCCGCTTCGCGTCCATAGGCCACGCGCTGCGCTACCTCGATCACTACATGGTCTCGGCCGATTTCGATTCCTATTACGCGGCCCAGCGCGGCATCGATGCCCGCTGGCAGGTGGTGCCGGCCTGGACGCGCGCCGCAATCCTCAACGTGGCACGGATGCCGTGGTTCTCCTCCGACCGCACCATCCGCGAGTATGCCGAGGAGATCTGGAACGTGCCGGTGCGCGCGGCCGCGCCGGTGCCGGAGGCCGGCGCCCAGCGCGGAGCGACGCGGTAGCGAATCAATGGTCGTCGTCATGCCCGGCCTTGTGCCGGGCATCCACGTTCTTGACTTCTGTGCAGCCAAAAAGACGTGGATGGCCGGGCATAGGCGAGCGGAAGCGACGCCGTCCTTAAGACGGCTATGCCCGGCCATGACGGAGGAAGCCATTACCTGCTGCGTCATTGAGTTGCTGAAGTAGCCATGATAGCAACGGTGTCATTGCGAGGAGCGTCAGCGACGAAGCAATCCAGACTTGCTTTGTCGCCTCTGGATTGCTTCGCTCACGCTCGCAATGACGGAAGGTTTCATGCTCACCAAGGCCGCGCACCTTTTCGACGACGCCACCAAGGTCACCGCCGGCGACAGTTGCTGGCAGGGCAAGACCAGCCCTGACTACTGGGCCTTTGTCGGCCCGTTCGGCGGTTGCACGGCGGCCACCATTTTGCGGGCGCTGATCGACCATCCGCAGCGGGCGGGCGATCCGCTGGCGCTTACCGTGAATTTCTGCGCGCCGGTGGCGGAAGGGGCTTTCGATCTCGACGTGCGGCTGGTCAAGGCCAACCGCTCGAGCCAGCATTGGTGCGTGGAGATGACGCAGAACGGCGGCGACGTCGCGACGCTGGCGACTGCGGTATTCGCCGAGCGTCGTCCCTCCTGGTCGCACCAGCAGGCGGCCTTTCCCGACGCCATTCCGTTCGAGCAGGCGCGTTCGTTTCCGCGCACGCCGATGACGTGGACGCATCAGTACGATTTCCGGTTTGTCGAGGGCGAGCCGAGCTTCTACGGCTCGCCTGCGGCGGAGCCGCTCGACGCGTATTCCAAGCAGTGGATCGCCGACCGCACGCCCCGAAAGATCGACATGCTGTCGCTGATGTCGATGTCGGATGCGTTCTTCGGCCGGGTGTTTCTGGCGCGGCGCGAACTGATCCCGTTCGGCACGGTATCCATCACGACCTATTTCCACACGGCGTCGGAGGAACTCGCGGCCGAGGACATCACCCATGTGCTGGCGGTGGCCGACGCCCGAATTTTCCACAGGAGTTACGGCGACCAGCACGGCGAATTGTGGTCGCCCTCGGGCCGCCTGCTCGCCACCACAACGCAAATCGCGTATTTCAAGGCGTAGTGGCGTAAGGCGTCGCCCTTGTTCGGTCCTTGAAAGTCTCGCTGATGCCCGAACCCGAAGCTGTCCAACCACGCATTGCCCTGCTCGGGATTCCCATCGAGATCGGGGCCTCGCAACCCGGAACCTTGATGGGACCGGCGGCGCTGCGCACCGCGGGCATCGGCCGCATTCTCGGCCAGCTTGGTTTCACGGTCGAGGACCATGGCGACATGACGCCAGCGGGCAATGAGCCGCCGAGGGATCGCCGCCGGCAAACGCCAAATTTTACGGCGAGATCAAGGGCTGGATCCGCGCGCTCAGCAAACGCTCCTTCCTGCTGGCGCGCTCCGGTGCGTTGCCGATCTTCATGGGTGGCGATCACTCGCTGTCGATGGGATCGGTGAACGGCGTCGCACGCTACTGGCGCGAGAAGGGCCGGCCGCTGTTCGTGCTGTGGCTCGATGCCCATGCCGACTACAACACGCCGCAGACGACGGAAACCGGCAACATGCACGGCATGTCGGCGGCGTTCCTGTGTGGTGAGCCCGGTCTCGACCGGCTGCTCGGCAAGGAACCGCGCGCCTCGATCGGCCCTGAAAGGCTCGACCTGTTCGGCATCCGCTCGATCGATCCGGAGGAGAAGAAGCTGGTGTTCGAACGCCGCGTCGCCATCGCCGACATGCGTGCGATCGACGAATTCGGCGTCGCCGTGCTGATCCGCAAGGTCATCGAGCGCGTGCGGGCGCAGAACGGCGTGCTGCATTTGAGCTTCGACGTCGATTTCCTCGATCCCGCGGTCGCCCCCGGCGTCGGCACCACGGTGCCGGGCGGTGCGACCTATCGCGAAGCGCATCTGATCATGGAACTGCTGCACGATTCCGGGCTGGTTCGTTCCGTCGATATCGTCGAACTCAATCCGTTTCTCGACGAGCGCGGCCGCACCGCCCGCGTCGCCGTCGAACTGATCGGCAGCCTGTTCGGCCTGCAGATCACCGATCGCCGGACGCCGAGCAACGCGGTGCTTCCGGGCAACGGCTGACGCGATTCGCCAAGAAAAAGGGCGGCTCATGGAGCCGCCCTTTTCG
>CAWBRL010000027.1:0-78942 GCA_963791165.1 uncultured Alphaproteobacteria bacterium
TCCATGCTGCCGACTACCGCCGACTCGAACCGCCCGCGAAAATAGCCCGCGAGCATGCCGAGCGCACCGCCGATGGTCAGTCCGATCACCGGTGCACAAAGCCCGACCACGAGCGAGATCTGCGCGCCGTAGATCAGCCGGGAAAGTTCGTCGCGGCCGAGGCCATCGGTCCCGAGCCAATGCTCCGCAGAAAACGGTGCGCGCCGTTCCAGCATGTCCATGTCGGTCGGGCTCGGTATCGGAAGCAAACGGGGCGAAGATTGCGACCGTGATCATAAAAATCAGCCAGCCGATCGCCACCCAGAACAGCAGCCCCAGCCTGCGTCCGCGCTTAGCCGGTTCCGCCTGGACGCCTTCGTCCAGTGTGAGTTCAAGCGTGGCCATGACGGATCCTGGGGTCGAGGACGGCGTAGAGCAGATCGACGATGAAGTTCATGATGACAAAACCGGCAGCGACCAGAAGCACCACGCCCTGCAGGATGATGAGGTCGCGGCTATCGATCGCGCCGACCAGAAGCCGGCCGATCCCGGGCAGCGCGAATACCGTCTCGACAATGACGGCGCCGCCGATTAATCGCCCGATATTGATGCCTGTGATCGTGACCAGCGTGAGCGACGACGGTTTCAGCGCGTGCACGAACAGGATCCGCGATGCCTTCAGTCCCTTGGCTTTCGCCAGCGCGATATAGTCTTCCTGCAAGGTCGCGATCATGTCGGATCGCAGCATGCGCATGATGCCGGGCCATTCGGCGAGTGCCAGCGTCAGCGCGGGCAGCACCATGAAGCGCAGGTTTGCGGCCGGATCTTCGGCAAACGGCACGTAGCCGGTCGCCGGCAACCAGCGCAGTTCGACCGCGAAGAGATAGATCAGCAGGATCGCCGACAGGAAGGTCGGCACCGACAGCATGGCAAACGCGGAGCCGGTCATGAAGCGGTCGAACGCGCTGCCGCTGCGCGCCGCGCAGACGATCGCCAGGGGTACGCCGATCGCCAGCGCGCCGAGATCTGCGGCCAGCATCATTAGTTCGATCGATACCGGCAGGCGCTCGGCGACCGCCTGCAGCACCGTCTGGCCAGTGCGGAACGAGCGGCCGAAATCGCCCTGCAGCACATTACCGAGCCAGCTCGAATAGCGCGACCAGATCGGCTGGTCCAACCCCATGTCACGCCGCAACGCCGCCACGTTCTCCGGCGTCGCCTGGTCACCGAGGATTGTATAGGCGAGATCGCCCGGCAGCAGCGACGCGATCGAGAACGTCAGCAGCGAAACGGCAATCAGCACCGGCACCAGGTATAGAAGCCGGCGTGCAACGAAGAACGCCATGGGCGGCTATTCCTTCCAGGCGCGCGGATACGTCGATCACCCCGCTGTACATCTTGGGGAGGCCCTTGACCTTCGCGCTCGATATTGCGTAGTAGGTATTCTGGAAGGTCCAGAACCAGATCGCCTCCTTGTTGATCAGACGGCTGATCGCGCAATAGTCGTCGATGCGCTGATTGGTGTCGGCCGTGGTGCGGGCGTGATCGAGCAAACTGTCGAGTTCTGGATTGGAGTAGTTGGCGAGCGCCACCGGGCTGCCGGTCTTGAAGTTGGCGTACATCTGCGTGTCGGGATCGGCAAGATCGACGATGCGCCAGGGTGTCAACTGGAACTGGCGCATGAAGGCGCGCGGCGGAATGGTGGCCTGATCGACCTGCTCGATCTCCATGTTGGCGCCGGCCCGCTTCCACAATTGTTGCAGCACCTGACCAACGGTGCGCCCACGCGGCGTCGCCGTGACGAGCATCTTGAACTCGACGGACTTGCCGTAGTCCTTGATCAGCGCCTTGGCCTTCTCAAGGTCTTCGGGAAGCGCACCATCGTCCTTGCATTTGACCCAGGAGCCGTCGCCATAGGGATTGCTGGCCGGGCGCGACAGACCGTTGGTGATCGCCTGCGACATCTTCTTGCGGTCAAGCGCCATCACCAGCGCCTGGCGCACGCGCACTTCGTCGAACGGCGGCGTCTTGGTGTTGAAGGCGTAG
This sequence comes from uncultured Alphaproteobacteria bacterium, assembly GCA_963791165.1. Classification (GTDB taxonomy): domain Bacteria; phylum Pseudomonadota; class Alphaproteobacteria; order Rhizobiales; family Xanthobacteraceae; genus Bradyrhizobium. The sequence goes on from CAWBRL010000027.1 coordinate 2,026, forward strand.
ACCGCCGCGCCGGACCCGGCATAGGTGTGCACGGTCAGCTTCGGATCCTTTTGCGCCTTCATGGATGTTGTCGGCGTCGAATTCGTCATCCCAGATCAGATCGACCTCGCCCGATTGCAGGCTGGCAAAGCGCGACTGCGCGTCGGGCAGCGGCTTCAGGACGATGCGGTCGAAGATAGACCTTGTCCTTGTCCCAGTAGTCCGGATTTTTCTCCAGGACCATGCGATCGCCGGCGGTCCAGGATTTCAGGATATAGGGACCGGTGCCAACGGGATTGCGGTTGTAGTCATCGCCCTTGGTCTTCCAGGCCGTCGGAGAGTGAATCGCACCGTTCTGGTTCGCGTAAGAAATCCAATTGCGGGGAAGTTCACCGAAGGGTCGTTGAGGTTATAGACCAACGTCAATTCGTCGGGCGCCTGAACGTTGTTGACGTTGGAGATATAGAAGGCGCAGCGGCACTTGTTGGCAGGATCCTTCTGCCGGTCGAAATTGGCCTTGTAACGCTTCGGCGTTGAACGGCGTGCCGTCGTGGAATTTGACGCCGGGACGCAGCTTGAAGGTCCAGGTCTTGAAGTCCTCGGAAGGCTCCCAGGACAGCGCGAGCTTCGGTTGCGGCTTGCCGTTGGCGTCGAGAGACGGTGAGCGTATCGAAGATCGCGGATGATGCGGTCAGTGCCGCGGTGTCGTACACGCCGACCTTGAGCGGATCGAAACCGGGGATATCGAGTTCGAGGCCGACGGTGATGCTGCCGCCCGGCTTTCTGCGCGTTGGCGGGCATAGCCGACAAGGCCACACCAAATCCCGCCACAAGAAATATTCGCGCAAGCGCGCTCGAACGGATCGCCGCTTTCATTGATGTTCCCTCCGATGTGTCGTGCGTCCGGCATTCCGGATCGTCGATGGCCGGCCCGCAAGATGTCCGGAAACGCAGTCGCGGGCAAGGCCGTTCGCAAGCGGTGGATGAAAAGCCGCAGGATTAACACTTTGGCGTCCGAACCGGCGCCGTCAGCCGCGCGCCGTTACTTGCGCCTTGCCGGCAAAGGAAGCGATTTCGTCCTCCGACAGTCCGGTTTCCTTCAGGTAGGCACGCGTGTGCTCGCCGAGCGTCGACATCCGCGGCGCCGCCGACACCCTGGCGCCGGACATGCGAAACGGCAGGTTGAGAACCTTGAAGCTGCCGCCGCCGTCTTCGACCTCGGCCATCGCGCCGCGATGGGCGATCTGCGGATCGCGCAGCGCTTCGGCTACGGTGCGGTAGGCCGACGAGGGAACGCCGTGTTCATTGAGCGCCACGAGGCATTGTTCGGTCGTCACCGCGCGGGACCACGCCTCGACGCCTTCCATCAGGCCGGCCCAGTTTTCGCGGCGATCGGAATATTTCGCAAAGCGCGAATCGCTCACCCACTCCGGATGACCGATGACCTTCATCAGGCTCTGGAAAGTTTTCTCGCTGGCGATCGCGACCATCACATAGCCGTCGGTCGTCTCGATCGGACCGAACATCGGCCGCTGCGTCGGCTTCACTTCGAATTGCGACCATTGCAGTTCGTTCAGCGTCAGGCTCAGCATGGATTCCAGCATCGAGACGTCGATGTGCTGGCCCTGCCCGGTTGACGCACGCTGATACAGCGCCGCCGAGACGGCGCCGAACGCATAGACACCGGTGAGGACGTCGGCGTGATAGATGCCGCAATAGTCCGGCCGGCTTCGTCCGGGCTGGTAGGCCAGATGCGCCATCTCATAGCCCGAGGCCGCATGGATCACCGGCGCATAGGCCGGCAGTTCCGCCGACGGCCCGGTCTGGCCGTATCCGGAAATCGAGCAATAGATCAGTTTCGGGTTCAGCTCCTGCAGCGAGGCGTAGTCGAGTTTCAATCGCCGCATCACACCGGGGCGGAAATTCTCAACCAGCACATCAGCGGTTGCGACGAGCCGACGGACGGCTTCGCTTCCTTTGGGCGATTTCAAATCCAGAACCAGGCTGTTCTTGCCGACGTTGAGCTGGCCGAAGGCGGTCGAGCAATTATTCCGCACCGGCGGGCGGGTCCGCATCGTCTCGCCTTCCTCGGTCTCGATCTTGATGACCTCCGCCCCCATGTCGGCCAGCATCCGCGTGCAATGCGGCCCGGCAATCGTGGTCGAAAAATCGAGGACGCGCAGGCCCGCGAAGCTGCCTGTCAAATTCCTCTCATCGTTACCGGCTATGGTCATCTCTCTCAAAACTCCTTCGGCCTTTCGGCTTTCGTTTTCATAGTGCGGCGCGACCCTAAATGGTGCCGCCACCGCGGGAAAGGCTGATGCGTGGGGAACTGTTTTCGGGGGCCGGAAATATCGCCTGGCAAATTGGACCCTTTCTTGCATTGACTTGTGTTCAAGGCTGGCCGAGGGCATTTCTTGAAGGTCCTGTTCGTCACCACGGAAATCGATGACTTTGTCCGGGTGGGCGGTCTCGCCGCCGTTTCCGCTGCCCTGCCCCGCGCGCTTCGCCCATGGATCGATGTTCGCATCATGCTGCCCGGTTATCGGGACGTCGTCGAACAGTTCTCCCACATTGAAATCGTTGGACAATGCGCAGCTTTGGCGGAAATGCCGGCTTGCTCACTGGGGCGGGCGTCGACCCGGGACGGGCTGCCGGTTTACGTCCTGCTCTGCCCGCATTTGTACGAGCGGCCGGGCAATCCCTATGGCGACGAATCCGGCCGCGACTGGCCGGACAATGACGTCCGTTTCGGACGATTTGCATCTGCCGCGGCCGAGCTTGCGATGGGCACGCTGGACAAGAATTGGGCAGCCGACCTGGTTCACGCCAACGATTGGCAGGCTGCGCTGACGCCCGCTTATCTGGCCTGGAAGGGCTCAAAGGTCCCCTCGATCCTGACCATCCACAACCTCGCCTACCAGGGACTATTCCCGCGCGACTCGCTGCGGCGGATCGGAGCGCCCGAGAGTTCCTTCCACATCGACGGGCTCGAATTCTACGACAAGCTGTCGTTTCTCAAGGGCGGCATCGTCTACGCCTCGCATTTGACCACCGTCAGCGCGACTTACGCGAAGGAGATCACGACCAGCGAACTCGGCTGCGGGCTTGAAGGCCTGCTCCGGCTCCGTTCGGACGCCGCGCAACTGACTGGCATTCTCAACGGCATCGACGAAAGCTGGGATCCTCGCGCCTGCGCGCAACTGGCGCAGACGTTTGGCGCCGGCGATTGGGAGGGCAAGCAGGCAAACGCCGATTACGTCCGCAAGCAGTTTGGCCTGGCGCTGTCGCGCGGCCCGATTTTCGGCCTGGTCGCCCGCCTGGTTCACCAGAAGGGCGTCGATCTCGTACTGTCCGCCGCCGACGAGATCATCGAGGCCGGCGGGCAGATCGTGGTGACCGGCAGCGGCGAGCCGCAGATCGAGCAGGCACTGGTCGATGCGCATCGCCGCAGGCCTGATGCGATCGGGGTCGCCATCGGCTTCAATGACGGACAGGCGCGGCGAATTTTCGCCGGCAGCGATTTCACGCTGATGCCGTCGCGGTTCGAACCATGCGGGCTGAGCCAGATGTATGCGCAACGGTTCGGATCGCTGCCGATCGGTCACCAGACCGGCGGACTGGCGGAAACCATCCAGGACGGCGAAACCGGATTCCTGTTTTCACAGCCATCCGCCGAGTCCTTCCTTGGCGGCGTGCGGCGGGCGTTCGAAGCCTTCGGGGCCAAGGACCGGCTCGACGCAATGCGGCGCAGCGCGATGGCGCGATCCTTCAGCTGGGATCTTTCGGCGGCCTGTTACAACGCGCTCTATCGAAAGACGGTCGCGCCTTCCATCAGTGCGTGATCGCGATTACTCCGCCGCTTCCGGCATGACTTCCATCTGCTCATGGAGAACGACGCCCGAGAGCGGATCGAACTCGCCGACCCAAGGCTTCCTGTCGAGCACCGCCTTTGTGTGGCGGTAACCGGCATCCCAGCGCTGCATGATGCCGGACGGACTGAAGTCGATGTCCTTGGTGTGATCCTCGCGGCTGAGCTGCGGGGCCAGCAGCCGCACGACGTGCATCCGGGTCGGACAGCCGTAGCCTGCGAGTTCCCTAACCGCCTCGCTGTTGCGCTCGGATTCGGGCAAGCGCGCCGCGAGCTGGTTGATGACGTGGCGCAGGCGATGCGCCTGCTGCTGGCGGGCGATCTGGCTGGCGATCCGGCTCGAATACTGCACGTCCTTGTGCCGGTTCAACACCTCCGCCATCGTGGTCGGCTCGGCGCCGCACGGATTCCACAGATGCACGGCGAAGATCAGCGAGTTCTTGCGCGGATTGTCGTCGAATACGGCTTCCGTCGGCGTGTTCGATAGAATGCCGCCGTCCCAATAGAGTTCGCCGTCGATACGCACCGCCGGGAAGGCCGGCGGCAGCGCGCCCGACGCCATGATGTGCTTGACGCCAAGCTCGCCGTCGCGGCTGTCGAAATAGCGCATCTGGCTGGTGCGGACATGGGCGGCGCCGACCGTCAGGCGCGGGCGGCATTGATTGACCAGGTTGAAGTCAACCAGCTCGCTCAAGGTCCGCTCCAGCGGCGCGGTCGAGTAATAGCCGGCATTGTCGGCACCGAGCGGATAGCCGTCGCCGGCATGGGCCAGCGGATTGGGCCTGAAGAAGCCGGGAATGCCGTTGGTCACCGTCGACCAATAGGACAGTTTTTCATTGAAGCCCGGAAAGATGTCGCGAAAGCTCCAGATCGGATTCTGCTCCATCCTCTTCCAGAACTCGCGCAACCGCGACAGCCGGTTCTGCGGCGCGTTGCCGGCGATCAGGCTGGCGTTGATGGCGCCGATCGAGGTGCCGATGATCCAGTCCGGCTCGATACACGCTTCATGCAGCGCCTGGTAGACACCGGCCTGATAGGAGCCGAGCGCGCCGCCGCCTTGCAGCACCAGCACGACCTGCCCCGGCTCGGACCTTCCCAATGACCGCAAGGTCGGCGCGGAGTTTCTGGCCTTCACGTCGCTCATGTCACGCTCCTTGCCTGTTTCGCGTTCTGTTGTTCGCGCGTGGTTCGCCGATGTTACGTTCACGCTTCAGTGTGCGGTCCAGCTGCCGTCGACCGGTAGCCGCCCCTTCACTGGGGATTCAGCGCCTTTCGCTGTTCATTTCCGTCCCAATCTGCACGGCCGGCGTGATCTGAGGAAATGCCGTTTGGCTTCCAAAACCATACGCCGGCGCTATGGCGGTTATGGTGTCATCGGGGGGCGCGATCGGATAAGTTCCCGGCACGACAGAACGGGGCACGGCCATGGAGATGCATCAGGTTCGCTACTTCCTTGCGGTCGCGCGCGTGCTCAACTTCACGCGCGCCGCCGACGAGTGCAACGTCACGCAACCGTCGCTGACGCGGGCCATCAAGCAACTGGAAGCCGAACTCGGCGGCGACCTGTTTCGCCGCGAGCGCCCCGCCGCGCAATTGACCGAACTCGGCCAGCGCATGCATCCGCTGCTCAAGCAATGCTTTGAGGCTGCGACCGGCGCGCGCGAACTGGCCTCGTCGTTCAAGAGCGGCGAAGTCGGAGCGCTCCGGATCGCGTTGACCCATTCCGTCGACCTGTCGCTGCTGATTCCGCATCTCGACCAGATCAAACGGCTGTTCAATCGCCTGGAGTTTCGCTTTCTGCGCGGCAACAGCCGGGAAGTCGCGGAGTTTCTCAAGAAGGGCGAAGCCGAACTCGGCATTGCCGCCGAAATCAGCGAAGAGTGGGACCGGCTCGATACCTGGCCGCTGTTTACCGAAAACTTCCAGCTCGTCGTCAACCGGAAGCATCCGCTGGCGGATCGCGAGAAGATCGATTTCGGCGACCTTCGCGCCGAGCAATGGCTGTCGCGAAACTATTGCGAACACGCAGCGCGGGTGAATAGCTCGCTTCGCGAGCACGGCCTCGACGTCGACCGCAGCCATGAAGTCGCCTCGGAACGCGATTTGATCGAATTGCTCGAAGCCGATATCGGCGTCGCCGTGGTGCCGGATACCGCCTCGATCCCGCCGACGCTCAAGCGCGCCACCGTCGAGGGACTGGACGCGCGGCGAACGGTGAACCTCTACGGCGTTGCCGGGCGCGAACGGACGGCGGTGGCGTCGACCGTGATGCGCATGCTGCGCGGCGCCGACTGGCAGCAATTCATCGACAAGACCACAAACGCCTGAGGCGATGAAGCGCTGGCGCTGCTAACGTTCTTCGCTGGCGCTCTTCAGCGCGGCAATCAGGTCATCGACTTCCATGCGCTTGCGGAAATCGGGATCGACAAAGCGGGCTTTCACCAACCCGTCGCGACCGACCACGAAGGTGGCCGGGATCGGCAGCACCCAGCCGTCATTGCCATGGAAACCCGACATGTCCTGGTATGACAGCAGCCGCTGAATTTCAGTGCCGAGCCAGATCGCAAGGTTGAGCGACAATGCGTAGCCGTTATCGAGGTCGGTCAGCACCGGAAACGGCGCATCGGCCTCGGATTTGAATTTTTCGGCATAGGCTTGCGTCTCCGGCATGATCGCGACCGTCTGCGCGCCCAATGCCCTGATGCGATGCTGAGCCTGGATCACCGCCCTCACATTCAGCCGGCAATAGGGACACCAATGGCCGCGATAGAACATCACTGCGACCGGTCCGTTGTCGATCAGCGATTTCAGGCTGACCAGCCGGCCGGTCTCGTCCGGCAACACGAACGGCGGCATCACTTCGCCTGGCCTTGGCGCATTTTCGCCGCCGCCGTTTTCGTTGAGGCGCACCACCAGCCGGTCCACCGCTTCGCCATAGGCTGGGAAGATCTCCCGGCCCGCCGCGGCGTAGGCCTCGAGCTGTTCGCGCAAGCTGCCTTCCATGCCGCTGCATTGCTCGAACGCCACCTTGAGACGTTCGGCATTGGCTGGCGATAGCGTTGTCGTCATGTCGTGCTCCGGCATATCGGCTATTATTTTCCGGTCCGGGCCGCCCCGCAAGGGCGGCCCAACGATTCAGCGCCCCAGGATCAGGGCAGATGGAAATTGCCGGTGGGGTCGAGCATACCCGAGGTCGAGTAGAGCTCGCCCTTGTCCATGAAGAACACGGTGTTGTTCGGGACTTTCTGGGCGTTCTTCATCATCGCGTCGTGGTTCTTGGGGCTTGACGCCATGGCCATCGCCGACATTTTCCCGGGCCCGGCGTACATGTAGGCCGTGCCCGGATTGAATTCCCAGGGAACTTGCGAAAAGGCGGAGGTCGCAACGGCCGCAAAGGCGGCGGCGGCAATCAGTGTCTTGGAAAGCGTGGTCATGGGGATCCTCAAGGCTTGATGGAAAACGCCCGCCAATCGGGCGCTGGCTCAATCAGAGGGCGGCCTGCCCCGAATTAGAAATGCCGATGCACAATCGGTTCGATAGCCGCGGCGTATCGAACGGCGCCAAGTCGCACATAGCGCGGCGCTATGGAGTCAAAAGCCAACCGGCATTTCCTCCCCCACGCGAATTCGATGATTGTCGTGGACGTAGCCGGCCAGATCATTTCCGGGCCGAGGCAACGTAACTGCACACACAGAGGAGATCACGACATGTCCAAATCCAACATCACGTCACGCACGATCTGGCAGGGCCTCGCCCTCGCCGGAATGATCGCAGGTTCGGCCGCGACCGCTTCGCCCGCCATGGCCGGCGAATGTCCGGCCGGCAAGATGCAGGCAAACGTCCGCGAGAAGGTCGATTACAAGCCGGTCGGCGTCACCGACGTCACGCTCGGCGCGATCAACCTCGAGAAGCAGCCGGCGAAAATAAGGGATCGCGAGCTGCGCTTCCGCAAGCTGACGATCGAGCCCGGCGGCATCGTGCCCTGGCACAGCCATGACGATCGTCCCGCGCTGATCTATGTGCAGCAGGGCGAGATCGTCGAATATGCGAGCAACTGCTCGGAGCCGATCGTGCACAAGGCCGGCGAGATCAGGCCTGAAGTATCCGGCACCTCGCACTGGTGGAAGAACCTCGGCAAGGAAACCGTCATTCTCTATGTCGGCGACGTCCGCAAGGATCCGCACGACCACAACATGTAACGAGCGCCATTCGAGGTCTCGTTGCCGGATGTGACGCCCTGGGTCCCCCGTGTCGCCCCACACACCCAGGGGTCACATCCCTTCTTTCCGCTCACCTGCGAGAAGCGCCATGACCGACATGTCCGAAACGATGGAAATGCATGGTCACTCGCCGGGCGCGGTGCTGCGCTCGCTCGTCATCGGCCTCACGGCCTTCCTGACCGTGGTCGACCTGTTCGCCACCCAGGCGATCCTTCCCTCGCTGGCCCGGCATTACAACGTATCGCCCGCGGAGATGGGTTTTGCGGTCAACGCCAGCACGCTCGGCATGGCGGTCGCCGGCCTCGTTGTCGGCTTCCTGAGCCCGCATATCGACCGCCGGTTCGGCATTCTCCTGAGCCTGGTCCTGCTCGCGATCCCCACCACGTTGCTGGCGAGCGCGCCGAATCTGATGGTGTTTACCGTGCTGCGCGTTGCGCAGGGTCTCTGCATGGCATCGGCGTTTGCGCTGACGCTGGCCTATCTCGGCGAACAATGCAGTTCGATGGACGCGGGCGGCGCGTTCGCGGCCTATATCACCGGCAACGTCGCCAGCAACCTGGTCGGGCGGCTGGTATCGGCCGCGGTGGTCGACACCCTGGGGCTGGCCTCGAATTTCTATTTCTTTGCGCTGCTCAATCTTGCCGGCGCGGTGCTGGTCTATTTCACCATTGCGCGCGTCAAGCCGATGCATGCGATGCCCGCGACGCAATCGCCGTTTGCGGCGACCATTGGCCATTGGCGCAACCCGGCGCTGCGCTCGGCCTTCGCCATCGGCTTCTGCATCCTGTTCGCCTTCATCGGCACCTTTACGTTCGTGAATTTTGTGCTGGTCCGTGAACCGTTGTCGCTCGGACGGATGGACCTTGGCTTTGTCTATTTCGTCTTTGCGCCTTCCGTGGTCACGACGCTGTTCGCCGGCAAGGTGGTGGCACGCTTTGGCACGCGGCCGGCGATCTGGGGTGGGCTTGCGGTAGCGGCTTTGGGCCTGCCGCTGCTGCTGTCTTCGCACCTGGTGGAAGTTCTGACCGGCATGGTGCTGGTCGGCGTCGGCACGTTCTTCGCGCAGGCCTGCGCCACCGGCTTTGTCGGACAGGCGGCCCGCGACAACCGCGGCGTTGCCAGCGGAACCTACCTCGCCTGCTATTTCCTCGGCGGCCTTGTCGGCAGCGCCGTGCTCGGCCAACTGTTCGACCGCTTCGGGTGGACCGCCTGTGTCGCCGGCGTCGGCGCGTCGCTGGCCATTGCGGCGCTGTCGACCACGCGACTTGCGCTCAAGCCGTTCGCCGCGTCTCCGGCATGAACAGCCAGATCATCGCCAGGCCGAGGGCCGCGATCGCAGCTAACCCGGTGAAGGCTGTGCTGCTGCCGAAGGTGTCGCTGATATAGCCGGCGAACACCGTGCTGAGCGACGCGCCGATGCCGGTCGCGGTGCCGACGACGCCTTGCGCCAGGTTGAAATGGCCGCTTCCGTAGGCGACATCGGCCACGATCAGCGGCACCATCACGCTGAGCACGGCGGCGGTAATGCCGTCGAACACCTGCACCGCGACCAGAAGAAAGGGATCTTTCACGACCGCAAACAGCAGGCCGCGGATCGCCAGCGCGCCGAACGCCAGCAACAGCAGCGGCCGCCTGCCCCAAACCTGCGCCTTGCGCCCGACCGACGGCGAGGTCAACGCGACAATGGCCTGCGGCACGATGATGCAGGCTGCAATCAGCACCGGCGCCCATTGGGGCGACCGCATGGTGACGACGCCCGCCATCAGCGGCAGCATGGCGGCATTCGCAAGCTGAAACAGCAGCACGCCGCCGGCGAAGATCAACAGCGGGCGCTGGCGCAGAAGATGGAATACGCTGGTGGCCTCGGTATCGGGAACCTCTCGCACCACGGCGCCGTGGGATTGCGCTACGTCGATCTCCTGCCCGCGGATCCGCGCGAGCGCCATCAAGGTAGGGATCGCGAGAAGGGCGGTGACAAAAAACACCGATTGGTTCGACAACAGGTAACCCGTCGCGCCCATCAGCGCCGCAGCGGACCCGTTGCCGAGCGATGCAAAGCGGGCGTTGCGCCCAAGCCGCTCCCCCATCGCGAGCGGCCCGACCAGACCGAGGCTGATCGCGGCAATCGCTGGACCAAGCACGCAACTCGCGAGCGCATGCAACGTCGCGGCCGCGGTCACCACGGGAAAGATCGGCCACAACGCATAGGCCAGCGCGCTGCAGCCGATGGTCGGCGACGGCGAGACCCGCCACCAGCCGTTCGGAGCGCGCGGCATCGACGATGGCCCCACCCGGTATCTGTCCAAGCAGGCCGACGATCCCGCCAATCGACAGCACGAAGCCGATCTCGACCTGCGTCCATTTCTGCGTGGTCAGATAGACCGCCACGAAGGGGCCGAAACCGGTCTGCACGTCGGCGAGAAAGAAGATGAACCAGTCGAGGCCGCGCTGACTTTCGCGCGATGGGGTTGGCTTGCCACCGGGAGCTGGCGGCAGCGGCAAAATATTGCCGCCACCGGCGGACCGCCCATGGCGATCGTCGTCAATCCGATCGACCGATTGGGATGGACGCGCGACCAGGCTATTCTCCTTCAGTGATCGAAATCCCACGGCTGCAGACGGCCGGCCGCGCCGAGTACGATGACCGGCGCATCCTGCTTGTATTCCGGCGCCGCCGTCACCTGCTCCTTGGTCAACTCGAGCGTGATGCTGTCACGCTTGTTGGCAACGCTCCCGAAATGCAGCGCGTTCCAGTCGACCACGATCTTTCGGCTGCCGACGCCGAGAAAGCCGCCGAAATCGATGACCGCGGCGCGCACCGTGCCCTCGCGATCGACGATCACGTCGACGATGCGCCCCATGTCTTCATTGGCTGGGCTGCGGACATCGCGACCCAATATGCCGAGCGCGTCCCTGGCGCCGATCACGGTGACGGAAGGCGGAGGCGCCGGTTCCTTTACGGCATCCTGTGGAACCGCGCGCTTGCCCTGCGTCGTTCCCGTATCATCTGCGGCCGAAACCGGAAGACTCTGTAGTCAGTCCAGCGATCAGGAGTGCGATGAGAACAACGGCGCGCATGTGGCCTCCTCAATTTCCTAGACGCATGGGTCACAGATGCCGTTCCTAATGCGTCAATACGATCGACACCTGAATTTGGCCGCGCGTTCGCAGCACCTCGAGCGACACTTCCTCACCGTGACGGCGAACCCTTAAGTCAACGCTGGAAGGCCCGAGCTGCAGGTCGCGCAGCACCACCTCGTTGAGGAACTCCGGCAGACGCGGGTCGCGAAGCCGGATCTCGCCGCGCGCGGCATCGAATTCGAGACCGAGCGCCGCCTCCAGCAGCGTAAAGGCGGTCGCACTCGCCCATGCCTGCGGCGCGCAGGCGACGGGATAGAGCACCGGACCGCGCCGTCGTTCGCGCCGGAATCCGCAGAACAGTTCCGGCAGCCGCCGCAGGTCCATGTAGCTGGCGGCGTCGAACAGGCCCTTGAACAGATGCGCCACCGAGCGCTTCAGGCCATAGCGCGCCATGCCGAGTGCGATCAGCGCGTTGTCATGCGGCCAGATCGATCCATCGTGATAGGACATCGGGTTGTAGCGAACTTCGCCGAGCGCAACGGTGCGGATGCCCCATCCCGAAAAGAATTTTGGACTCATCAGGTCGGCCGCGACCCGCCGGGCACGATCGGTTCCGACGATGCCGGTGAACAGAAGCTGCCCTGCGTTCGATGTTCGCACCCTGCACGGCTGCTTGGCGCCGTCGAGCGCCAGCGCGTAGGTGCCGAGTTCCTCGCACCAGAACGCTTCCTCGAAGCGTTCGGCCAGACGCTGCGCGTCGGATTCCAGATTTGCCGCCCGATCGTTCAATCCCAGGCGGCGGGCGCAACGCGCCGCGAGCCGCTTGCCGGCGAACACGTATCCCTGGACTTCCGCCAGCGCGATGTAGCCTTCCGCGAGTTGCCCATCGGCATGAAAGATGGCGTCGAACGAATCCTTCCAGCCCTGATTGGCAAGCCCCTGCTCCGTCGCGCGCCGGTATTCGACAAAGCCGTCCTTGTCGGGGTCGCCGGGGCCGTCGATCCATTGCAGCGCCGCCTCTATCGCGGGCCACAATTCGGCCAGCGTCGCCTCGTCGCCGGTGCGTTCGACATAGAGGCCGGCCAGCAGCACGAACAGCGGCGTCGAATCGACGCTGCCGTAATATTGCGCGAACGGTACTTCGCGCAGCGCCGCCATCTCGCCGCCGCGCATCTCGTGCAGGATCTTGCCGGGCTCGGCGTCGGCGAGCGGATCGACCGCTTTGGCCTGAAAGAAAGCAAGTCGCCGCAGCACGCCCTGAGCAATGCGCGGATCGACCCACAGCATCTGCATCGCGGTGATCAGTCCGTCACGGCCGAACGTGGTGGAGTACCAGGGAATGCCCGCATAGGGGTATCGGCCCTGCGGCGTTTCCGTCGTCAGCATGTTGAGGTCGGCCATTGCCTGGCACAGCACCTCGTTAAAGATGTTGTTCGACGTCTCGATGCTGGCTGCGCCGGCCGTAAATCGGCGCATCTCGCGCCGGTGGGCGAGCAGGCCGCGGAAAAACGGCGCGGGCTTCTGCATGATCGGCTTGTTGCAGGACACCGCGACGAAGAGGGCTGTAATCTCCCCCGGCGCCAGTTCGAAATGATAGGTCGCCGAATTGACGGCAAGCCGCGTCGGCCGCGGATCGAAATGCACGGCGGTGATGCGGGTCTGGCCGTCGAGCCCATTGTATTCGAGCACGACATCGGACGGACCGAGCAATCGGCTGGAGCCGATGCCGCGGCGCGGACGGCGCTCGCCGCGCACCTCGAACAGGTCGGCGAAATCGTTGTCGAACAGCAGCGTCAGATCGAAACTCGCCGGCCGCTCGCCGTGGTTTTGCAGAGCTATCCGTTGGTAGGCGGTGCCGCGCCACAGGAAGATCGAGCGCATGATGTGCAGCGTATCTTTCTGCAACACCAGTTTTCCGCCTCGGTAGACGTCGGAATTGGTGAGATCGACGGTCAGCGCGGAATTGTCATCGCGCAGATTGGTGCCGAGCAACAGCGGCTGGACGTCGTCGAGCACCATTTCCAGCCGGGCGAGATAGCGCGTGTCGGCGTTGAACAGACCGTCGGGCCCGCCGGCGGACGCGCCGATATCGCCGTGGCTGTCGAGCACGATAAAGGTGTCGTCGTGCTTGAGCGAGCGGCGTAACCGCGCCGCCGGCCCCGTCATCGGGATGTAGAACGGCGACTCCGAGACCTGCTCGGCGGTTTCCATGGCGATGAGCTGGGTGACTTCGGCTGTCATTTGGACCTCGAGCGATTTTCTCGCGTTGCGAGACGCAGGAGAACACTACTGCCGCGGATCAGGCCGCATGGGTGGCCAGGCGCCCCATTTCGCGCGCGACCAGTTCGCGGTAGGGCCCCTTCCCCTGCACGAGAATATCGGGCGGCCCATCCTCGATGATCCGGCCGCCCTGCAGCATCACCACGCGATCGAAATTGCGCAGGGTTGCCAGGCGGTGGGCGATCGCAATCACGGTACGCCCGCGCATCAGCCGGGACAATGCCTCGCGGATCGCCTCTTCGGATTCGCTGTCGAGCGCGGCCGTCGCCTCATCCAGCAACAGGATCGGGGCGTCCTTCAGGAAGGCGCGCGCAATCGCGATCCGTTGCCGCTGTCCGCCCGAGACCTTGATCCCGCGGTCGCCGACGATGGTCGCCATCCCCTCCGGAAGATTTTCGATGAAGTCGCAACGCGCCGCAATCGCCGCGCGCAGCACCTCGTCATCGGTCGCGGTCGGCCGTCCGTAGCGGATATTTTCCATGATCGAGCGGTGGAACAGCGAAATATCCTGCGGCACCACCGAAATCGCCTCGCGCAGGCTTTGCTGCGTCACCCGCGAGATGTCCTGGCCGTCGATCGCGATGCTGCCGCGCTGGACGTCGTAGAACCGCTGCAGCAGCGTGAACAGGCTGGATTTTCCGCCGCCGGATTGGCCGACCAGCCCCACCCGTTGTCCGGCCTTGATGCGCAGGCTGAACTTGTCGAACACCTGGACACCGCCGGGATAATGGAACGCGACGTTGTTGAAGGCGACGGCAGCGCCGCTCCGGACCAGCGGTTCGGCCTCGGGATGATCCTTCAATTCGTGCGGCAGCAGCAGCGTCGCAATTGCTTCCGTCATCCGCGCTACATGTTGGGTGACGTCGACCAGCGCTACCGCAAGATCGCGCGTCGCGCTCAGAATCGAAAGCCCCAGCGTACAGACCAGCACGACGTCGCCGGTGGTTGCCGCGCCCTGTTGCCAGAGCGTGATGACCCAGGCCAGCAGCGCGATCGTCAGCACGACCGTCACGACCGCATGGGTAAGCCGCAGCTTTTCGAGATAACGAAGACTGCGTCCGCGCGCGTCCAGTTCCCGATTGACGGTGGCATCGAACCGATCGTGCTCGTAGCTCAGACCGCAGAATGCCCGCACCAGCGGCATGTTGTTGATGACGTCAACCATTTCGCCGTCCACCGCGGCGGCCTTGTCGGCGAAGTCGTCGTGCAGCGGCCGGCCTGCGGCGGCCAAATGGAACATTGCCACCACCATAAGCCCTGCGATTACGAGAAGCCCGACCGACATCGTCAGGCTGACGGTTCCAATCAGGAGAATGGCCGAAACGGTCGCGATGCATGGCGGCAGCACGTTCCAGACGAACATGTTCTCGACCGTGAATACCGCGTTGGAAGTGGCTGTGATGCGGCTGGTCAGCATTCCCGGCAGCCGGTCGGAGAAATAACTGGGCGCATGACCGGTGAGGTGGCGAAACATGTCGCGGCGGAGATCGCCGGTGACGCCGACGAAGGTGAAACTTGCGGTCCAGCTTGCAACACGCCACAGCAAATTGTCCGCCGCGATCAGCGACATGAGCAATGCGAATGCCAGCCATACGCTGCCTGCGTGCGACTGACCGGCTGTCAGGCCGTCGACGAGATTTTTCACCCCGTATTGCGTGCCCACGGAGCAGGCAACGGCGGCCACGACGGCCGCCAGAATGACAGCATGTGCTGCGCGACGCTGGCGCAGATAGCGCAGCACAAACGGAAACGGACGGCGCGCATATCCAGAAAGATTATCCATGACGTCTGCAAACCTGTTGAGAGTGAACGAGAATCCTAAATGCGCATTGCGCACGATTACGTGAAGAACGCCGCTTCAGGTTCGGGCCAGGTGGCCATCTCCCGGCAACAATTCTGCAGCATCAGGACGATTGGAAACTTCGTTGTTTCAGATGGCATCAGCAAGACAGCCGTGTGGAGGAAGCAAGATGCGCTGACCAAAGGAACTTCAAAGATGCGGGAACGTTCCCGCATAGGCACGCCGGGTGCCGACCACGCGCTGAGGAAATTGTTCACCGACATTCCAGACAGGAGACTAAAATATGCGCATCGCGCAGGTTGCCCCGCTGACGGAGGCTGTTCCCCCCAAACTGTACGGCGGCACCGAACGGGTCGTGCACTGGCTGACCGAAGAACTGGTTTCGTTGGGACACGACGTCACCTTGTTTGCCAGCGGCGATTCCCACACCTCGGCGAAACTCGATGCAACGTGGCCGAAGGCGTTGCGCCTCGACGGCTCGGTCCGGGATCCCAATGCGCTGCATATGGTGATGCTGGAGCGCGTGCGGCGAGAAATGCGACGATGAAGAGTTCGATTTTCTGCACTTCCATCTCGATTACTATCCGTTCTCGCTGTTCTACCGGCAGCCGACGCCGTTCCTGACCACCCTGCACGGCAGGCTCGACCTGCCGGAACATCAGCCGGTGTTCAACACCTTCTCCAAGGTTCCGGTGGTATCGATTTCCAACTCGCAGCGGCGGCCGGTGCCGCAGGCCAACTGGGCGCGCACCATTCACCACGGATTGCCGGAGAATTTGCTGACGCCACAGCCGGTGAAGCCGTCATACCTGGCCGTGCTTGGACGGATTGCGCCGGAAAAGGGTGTCGATCGCGCCATCCGGATTGCCACTCGATGCGGCATCCCGCTCAAGATCGCGGCAAAGGTCGATCGCGCCGACCAGGAGTATTACGACGAGCTGATTTCACCGCTCATCAAGGCCAATCCACTGGTCGAATTCATCGGCGAGATCTCGGACCGCGAGAAGCCTGACTTCCTCAGCGGCGCGATCGGCTTGCTGCTTCCGATCGACTGGCCCGAGCCGTTCGGCCTCGTCATGATCGAAGCCATGGCCTGCGGTACGCCGGTCCTCGCCTATAACCGGGGATCGGTCCCGGAGATCATCGACGTCGGCCTCACCGGTTTCGTGGTGGAAGATGAAACCAGCGCCATCGCCGTGGTCGATCGCCTTTCGACGCTGGACCGGGCCGCCATCCGCAAACAGTTCGAGGCCCGCTTCACGGCACGCCGCATGGCGCTCGATTATCTTGCCGTGTATCGCAGCCTGATGGAGAAGGCAGAACCGCGCATCAAGCTTGTGAGTAGCGCGGAGTAACGGGCAACGATGCTATCCGTCATTGCGAGGAGCGCAGCGACGAAGCAATCCATTCTTGCTTGCCTTGCGGCGCGATGGATTGCTTCGCTTCGCTCGCAATGACGTCAGGAGACCATCGTCCGTTTCGGCTCGACGATTTCGAACATCCGCGGGAATTCGTCCATCAGCATCATCAGTTCGCCGAGCCGCATCGGATCGCCTGACACCTTGATCTTGCCGGCGCCGACGGCTTCCGGAAACGTCGTCAGCTTGGCGATCACTTCGTCCAGCACGCCGCGCGCCAGCGTGAAGCTGGCGTCGGCATTGGCAGCCTGCGCGCCGGCTGCATAGGTCAGCGCGGAATTCTCCAGATTGAGAATGAAGGTCTCGCCGGTGTCGGTGAAATTCCAGTTCAGCACGATGCGCTTGCCTTCGGCCTTGGGACCATTGAGCCGTACGCCGAGCACATCCCATAGCTGCTCGGTCCGGAGCGCCGCCAATGTTTCGCGCGGCATCGTTGAACGCGGCGGCGCCTTGGGCATGCCCTGCCGAAGTTCCTGCGCGCCGAACAGATAGGCGTTGCGCCAGGTCGAACTCTCCGACGCGTAGCCGAGCTGCTCGAACGTATCCGCGAGCATCGCGCGGGCGGCCTGGTTGTCTGGATCGGCAAACACCAGATGGCTGACGGCCTGCGCGACGAAACGAAACTCGCCTTTGGCAAAATCCTTGGCCGCCCGCGCCAGGATCGCGTCGGCGCCGCCCATATACTCGACATATTTCTTGCCTGATTCCACCGGCGGCAGCGGATCCAGGTTGACGGGATTGGCGTCGTACCAGCCGAGATACTTCTGATAGATCGCCTTCACATTGTGCCGGATGTGCCCGTAATAGCCGCGGCCGTGCCAGGCGCCATCGAGGCTCGCCGGCAGGCGGATCGCTTCCGCGATTTCGGCCGCCGTCAGCCCATGGTTCATCAGGCGGATGGTCTGGTCATGCGCGAATTTATAGAGGTCGCGCTGCTGGCGGATCATGGTGTCGATCCGTTCATGGCCCCAGACCGGCCAATGGTGCTGGCCGCACATCGCATCGGCCTTGCCGCCCCACATCTGCAGGGCTTCGCCGAGATATTTCGACCACGCCAGCGCGTCGCGCACATCGGCGCCGCGGAACGGCAGCAGATTGTGGAAATTATGTGTGCAGTTTTCCGCCAGGTTCAAAAGCTTGTAGCGCGGAATGAAGAAATGCATTTCCGCCGGCGCTTCGCTGTTCGGCGCCATCTGGAACTCGAATTCGACCCCGTCGATCGCGCGCTTGTCGCCGGTCGCAATAATCAGGTCGGTCGGGCGCAATAGCGCCACCGAGCCGGCCGCCATCGACTTGCCGAGCCCGCAATCGACCTGCCCGCGCACGCCCTTCGCGAGGAACGGTCCGAACTGATATTGCGCGCGCCGCAGCATCGCCGGACCCGCGATGATGTTCTCCGAGACCGCGTGCTCCATAAAGAGATTTGGCGCGATAATCGGCACGCGGCCACTGGCGAGCGTTTCGTCGTCGAGCACGCCCCGCGCGCCGCCCCAATGGTCCGTGTGCGTATGGGTGAAGATCACGGCGCTGACTGGCCGCTTGCCGCGGTGCTGGTGGTAAAGCTCCATCGCGGCCCGCGCGCCCTCGATCGAGGTCAGCGTATCCACCACGATGACGCCGCCCTCGCCCTCGATCAGCGTCATGTTGGCGATGTCGAGCCCGCGTACCTGATAGACGCCAGGCACCACCTCGAACAGGCCATGATGCATATTGAGCCGCGACTGCCGCCACAGGCTGGGATCGACCGTTGCCGGGGCTTCTTCGGCGGACAGAAAGCCGTAGGGCTCGAGACTCCAGACCACCCTGCCCTGCGGCGAGGTGATCTTCGCGTTCTCCACCGTGCCGAGAAAGCCGCGCGCCGCATCGTCGAAATCGCGCGTGTCGGAAAACGGCAGCGCCTCGAGCGTCGCCGCGTGCTGCGCGATGACAGGCGCAGAGGCATCCTTCGGAGATTCCCTGGGCGTTTCGATCGTGGCTGCTTGGCTCATTGTTGTACTCCCTTGCGCAACGGAAAACAGAAATTCGAACAAAGTCAGCGAAACTGCAGTCCCTCGAACTGACCGCTGCTGCGCCATCCCTCGATGTATTTGAAGTAGGCCATCGGGCCCGCGGGATGGCCGACATTGAGCTTGGCCGCCGGACCCGGCTCGCGTCCTTCATTGTTGTAGTAGCCGGGCGTGCAGTCAGGCGAGCCGATCATCCGGCCGGCGCCGGTCAGCAGCAGTTCGACCCAGCGATCCTCGGCCTCCCTGGTGACCTCGATCTCCCTGAAGCCGCTTGCCTGCGCGTGCCGGACCATCAGCGCGATCGTCCTCGCGGCTTCGGTCAGATTATGCGGCACGTTGGAGATGAGATTGGCGCCCTGCGTCGGCTGCACGAAGAACGCGTTCGGAAAACCATGGACGTGGATGCCGTGCTTGGTACGCATGCCGGACGCCCAATGGTCCGAAAGCTTCACGCCGCCGCGCCCGGTCAGATCGAAGCCGGCGCGCCGCTTGTATTCGGTGCCGACCTCGAACCCCGATGCGTAGATGATGCAGTCGAGCTTGTATTCCCTGCCCGCGACGACGACGCCATTTTCAGTGATCCGCTCAACGCCCTTGCCGTCGGTATCGACCAGATGCGTGCCCGGCGTGTTGAACGCCTGCAGGTACGCGTCATGGAAGCACGGCCGCTTGCAGAGCTGGCGATACCACGCCTTGAGCTTGGCAGCCGTCTCGCGATCGTCGACGATCGTATCGATGCGTGCGCGGATTTCTTCCATCTTCTCGAAATCGGAGTCCTCAAACGCCGCGAGCATATTCGCAGGCGTCCGTTGCTCGCGCGGCAGGTCCAAGACCTTGGCGCGAATCCGCCGCGACAAATCGGTCCAGCCGTCTTGCACCAGATCTTCTTCCGCGGAGCCGCCGGCCTGGTTCGCGGTAAAATTTTCGAGCCAGCGCTGTTGCCAGCCTGATGTCGCGATCTCTGCAAACCACTCGGGATCGATCGGCGCGTTGGCTCGGACGTCGACCGACGACGGCGTGCGCTGGAAGACGTAGAGTTCCTTGCAGGCGCGCGCGAGATGCGGCACGCACTGCACGGAAGTGGCACCGGTGCCGATGATGCCGACGCGCTTGTCGGCGAGTTTCTCCATCAGCACGCCCCGGGGATCGCCGCCGGTGTAGTCGTAATCCCAACGGCTGGTATGGAATGAGTGCCCCTTGAATGACTCGATGCCTTCGATGCCAGGCAGTTTGGGCACATGCAGCGGCCCGGTCCCCATGCCGACGAACTGCGCGGTGAATGCATCGCCGCGGTTGGTGCGGACGCTCCAGCGCGATTTCGCCTCGTCCCAATCGAGACTGGTGACCTCGGTATGGAACAGCGCGTTGGCGTAGAGCCCGTATTGTTTGCCGATGCGCTGGCAGTGCGCGAGGATCTCCGGCGCATGCGCGTATTTTTCCGACGGCATGTGGCCGGTCTCTTCGAGCAGCGGCATATAGACCAGCGAGGCCGTATCGCATTGCGCGCCGGGATACCTGTTCCAGTACCAGGTGCCGCCGAAGTCGCCGCCCTTCTCGATAATCCTGACGTCCTTGACGCCGGCTTCCGACAACCGCGCGGCGGTAGCGAGCCCGGCAAAGCCGCCGCCGATGAAGGCAAAGGTGACATGGTCGGTTTTCGGCGCGCGCGGCGCGATCGGCGTATAGGGATCGTCGAGATAGTGCGCGAGCTGCCCCGCGACCCGCAGATACTGGTCGTTGCCGTCAGCACGCAGCCGCTTATTGCGCTCCTCCAGATACTTGTGGCGCAGCCGCTCCTTGTCGATCGCCGCGTTCCGCGAGGCCTGGGGTTGGTCGGTCGTCGTCATCCAAAAGCGCCTTTCGGGAAATCATGATGCGTAACTGTCATTATCACCGCTCAGGACGGATGTGCGGACAGATACGGCGAGTTTGCAATCGACCACGACGGCATCGGCTCCATGCGAAAGATCTGCCGCAGATGCACTTCATCGGGACCATCGCCGATGCGCAGCAGGCGGCCCCAGGCCAGGGCCTGATGGATCGGCGTATCGTCGGAGCCGCCCATCGCGCCGAACACCTGCATGGCGCGGTCGGCGATCCGCTGCAGCATCGCGGGCACCGCGACCTTGATCAGCGATACATCGCGCCAGGCGCCGTGGTGGCCGGCCTGATCGAGCCGCCACGCACATCGATACGCCAGCAGCCGCGCCTGTTCGAGTTCGACGCGGGATTCCGCGATCCAGCGCTGCACGGTGTCATACTGGATCACGGTCCGTCCGAAGGCGGACCGCTCCGACGACCGCACCATCATCAGTTCGATCAGGAGTTCGCACAGCCCGATCGAGCGCATGCAATGATGAATGCGGGCCGGCCCGAGCCTGACCTGCGCGACCTTGAAGCCCTCGCCTTCAGCGCCAAGCAGGTTCGCGCGGGGGACGCGGACATTCTCAAAGGCGAGTTCACCGATCGGGGCAACGTGGTCTTCGCAGCCCATCCAGCGCAGCCGCCGCACCAGTCGAACGCCCGGCGTATCCATCGGCACGATGATGCAGGAATGGCGGCTGGTCCGATCCGCATCGGCGTCCGTCACGCCCAGTACGATCAGGAAGCTGCATTGCGGATGCGCCGCGCCGGTGATGAACCATTTCCGTCCGTTGATGACGTAATCGTCGCCGTCACGGACCATGCGGGTCGCGATGTTGGTGGCGTCCGACGAGGCCACGTCAGGCTCGGTCATGCCGAAGGCCGAGCGGGTCCTGGCTTCCAGCAGCGGCTGCAGCCAGCGCGCCTTCTGCTCAGGTGTGGCGCAGTTCTGCAGCGCGATCATGTTGGGCACGTCGGGCGCCTGGCAATTGAAGACTTCCGGCGCCCAGAACAGCCGGCCCATGACTTCGGCCAGCGGCGCATATTCCAGATTGGAAAGGCGCGTGCCCGGCTCGTCGTCGCCGAGTTCGGGAAGGCCGAGATTCCACAGGCCCGCCGCGCGCGCCTTTTGCTGCAGATCGCCCATGAAGGGTGCCGCCTCGCCCTTGTCCGCGACGTGATGAAGCCAAGCCCTGTGGCGCGGCAACACCTCGGCGTCGAAGAACGCCTGCAGCTTCTCCAGCCACGCTTCCGATCGACCGGAAAGATCGAAATTCATGCCGCCTCCCGCTGCTCTTTTTTGGCAGTAATTAAGCTTATGTCGACACGATTTGCAAATCCATTCCGATATATTGACAAAATCATCAAATTATGACCAATCTTGCCCCATGACAGCAACGATCAGCAGCAGCAGCAGCAGCACACCCGAGGACCATGCCGATCCCTCCTTCGCGACCACGCTGGCGCATGGGCTCGACGTGCTGGCCGCCTTCCGCAACCGCAGCGGCCCGCTGTCGAACGCCGAACTCGCGCTGCATACCGGCCTGTCGCGGCCGACGGTGTCGCGGCTGACCTACACGCTGGCGCAACTCGGCTATCTCAAGCGCGATGCGAAGGGCCGGTTCGAACTCGGGCTTGGCATTCTGGCCGCCGCCTACCCGGTGCTGTCGGCGCTGAAGGTCCGGCAGTTGGCCCGTCCGCTAATGCGTGACTTCGCGGCCTATTCCGGCGGCACGGTTTCCATCGCGATGCCGTTCGGCCTCGACTTCATCTATGTCGAGACGCTGCGCACCACCGACGCCGTGGCGCATCTGCCGGATGTCGGCTTCGCGAGTTCGCTGGCACCGACCGCCGTCGGCCGCGCGCTGTTGTCGCTCTTCACCGACGAAGAGGTCGAATCCTACGTGGCCAAGGTGAAGGCCGAACGCCCGGAAGAAGCCGAATACGTGCAGACGCGGACGCTGCCGGACGTCGCGGTTTGCCGCGAGCGCGGCTTTGCGGTTTCGCTCGGCGAATGGCGGCGGGAGATCTTTGGCGTCGCCGCACCGCTTTATCGTACGCCGTCAGGCGATTGCCTTTCCGTCAATTGCGGCCTCCCCTCGTTTCGCTTCAACGCCGAGCAGATCGAGCGCGAATGCGGCCCCCGCATCCTCGGCCTTGCGCGCAGCATCCGCGCGCTGGTGGCCAACGACTGAATACCCCCGCAAGCGGGGCAAGACGCGTCGCTCGAACGATGCGTAAAACATGGGGAGGGAAGAATGAGCGGTTTCAAAACCGTGCTGGGCTTTGCCTCGAGTTTTGCATTGGCCGCCGCCATGATGTTCGGCGGCGTTGCCCAGGCGCAGAGCAACTATCCGAACCGGCCTATCCGCATCATCGTGCCCTACCCCGCCGGCGGCATCGTCGACATCGTCGCGCGTGCCGTGACCGAACAGGTCGGCCGCGACTGGAAACAAACGGTCATTATCGAGGCAAGGCCGGGCGGCAACAGCAACATTGGCACCGCGGCGGTCGCGCGCAGCGAACCGGACGGTTACACTTGGCTGGTCACCGGTCCGGCGGCGCTGGTCAACCCGACGCTCTACAAGGACGCCGGCTGGGACGCGATGAAAGACCTTAGATGCGTCGGCCTCGCCGTCTGGAACCAGAGCGTCGCCCTGGTTCATCCCTCGATGCCCGCCAGCACCATCAAGGAATTCGTCGAGATCGCGCGCAAAAAGCCCGGCGAGCTCAATTTCGGCAATCCCGGCACCGGCTCGTCGATCGATCTGAGCGCGCAAAAGCTGTTTCAGGCTGCCGGCATCAAGCTCACCAATGTCGGCTATAAAGGCCAGCCGCAGGCCTTGATCGACCTGATGACGAACTTGATGCATTTCGAGATCGTATCCCTCGAACTGGCATTGCCGCACATCAAGGCAGGGAGCGTAAAGCCGCTGGCGGTCATGACCGACAAGCGCGTCGCTGACCTGCCTGACGTGCCGACGATCGCAGAGGCGGGATTTCCGGAAGCCGCTTACTGCCCTGGTACGGCATCTATGTTCAGGCGGGAACGCCTGATGCGATCGTCGAGAAAATCAACGACGGCATCAACAAGGCGTTGCAGAATCCGGAGGTACAGCGCCAGCTCGCGGTTGCCAATATCCCGGGCAAGCCGATGCCGCCAGCCGATCTCGCGGCGCTGATGAAGGCCGATTACGAGAAGCTGACGAAGGTGATCGCAACCTCGGGCATGGCGCTGCAGTAAACTTCAACTGCTGAACACCATCGTGATTGCGAGGAGCAAAATTGAAAGTTGTCATTCCGGGATGGTCCGAAGGACCAGACCCGGAATCTCGAGATTCCGGGTTCGATGCTTCGCATCGCCCCGGAATGACACCCCCTCAAGCCCCTACTTCTTCACCTTGCTCGCGTCCATCTTGATCGACGCATCCAGCATCTTGGTCGAAAACGCCGTGCTCACATCGAACGGCTTCTCCATGCCGAGATAGGTCTGCACCAGTTCGTAGTCCTTTTTCATCCGCTCGGCGTCGATCCAGCCCAGCGCCTTGGTCGTGGTGAACTCGTCCGTCATCAGGAACTTGATGCGCTCCCACTGGCGCTGCTGGTTTTCCTTGTCGAGACCGGAGGCCTGGTCGAGCAGCGCCTTGAGGCAAGGCTCGACGTCGGCGACGCAGGCGGCGTAGGCCTTCTGGCTGATCTTGACGAATTCCTCGACCAGCTTCGGGTTCTTCTCCAGGAAGGCGCCGTTGACGATCAGCGAATTGCCGTAGGGGTTCAGCCCGATATCCTTCCAGTTGACGTAGCCGAGGTCGGCTCCGAACTCGATCGCCTTGAGATCGTGCTCATTGTAGAAATCGCTGATGATATCGACCGTGTGGCTCTTCAGCGCCGCGATCTTGGCGGTCGGGCCGACGTTTACGAAGCTCACCGCGTCGGGCGCAATGCCGGCGGCCTTGGCAAAGGCCGGCCACATCACGCGCGAGGCATCGCCCGGCGGATTGCCGATCTTGTGGTTCGGGAAATCCTTCGGCCCGTTCACGCCGTAGCTCTTCAGCCAGTAGAAGGTCTGCCCGGTATTGGCGTAGATGCTCATCAGCGCAACCACGTCGGCGCCCTTGCTCTTGGCCACCAGCATGGTCGCAAGGTCAGCTATCCCGAACGGCGAGCCGCCGGAGCCTACCTTCAGCGAAGAGACGCCGGATCCCTTGCCGA
Organism: uncultured Alphaproteobacteria bacterium; assembly: GCA_963791165.1. Classification (GTDB taxonomy): domain Bacteria; phylum Pseudomonadota; class Alphaproteobacteria; order Rhizobiales; family Xanthobacteraceae; genus Bradyrhizobium. The sequence goes on from CAWBRL010000027.1 coordinate 26,757, forward strand.
CCTCGATGGTCAGGTCGATGCCGGCTTTCGTGTACCAGCCCTGCGACTTGGCGTAGTAGAACGGCGAATGATCCGCCGTCGGCGTCCAGTTCAGGATCAGGTTGACGGACTCCGCGGCCGCGCCGGGAACCGCCGGCACCGCAAGCGCCAACGCCAATCCCGCAATTCGTAACCCCTTCATGGCAACCCTCCTTGTTTGCAACCCGACCTTGTCGCCGCGCGTCCGTGACGCTACCAATGCAACAAGGGACGAAGCGACTTGTCAACTATTTGGTTGGAAATGCCCAAAAAACGATCTGACAATACGAGGCCGCAGCGCCGCGATCCGGCCGCGACCCGCAGGAAGCTGCTGACGGCGGCTCGGCGCGAGTTCGCCGCCAGCGGCCTCGCCGGGGCCCGGGTCGACGAGATCGCCGCACGCGCAGGCGTCAACAAGCAGCTGGTCTATCACTATTTCGGCGACAAGGACGCGCTCTATCTGGCGGTGCTCGAATGGGTCTATGAGGAGATCCGCGCTCAGGAGCGCGAGCTCAATCTCGAGGGATTGCCGCCCGAGCAGGCGATCAAGAAGCTGATCGAGAGTTCCTTCGACCACCTCGCCGCCCATCCCGACTTCATCGTGCTGCTGAACGACGAAAACCGTGGCGGCGCCCGGCACGTGCGCGGCTCGCGAAAACTGGAAGCGATGCATTCTCCGCTGGTCAACCTGGTTTCGACTATCCTCGCCCAGGGCGTGAAGGCCGGCATATTCCGCAAGGGTATCAACCCGGTGCACCTCTATATCTCGATTGCAGGACTCAGTTACTTCTACTTTTCGAATACGCCGACCCTGTCGGCGATCTTCGGCAAGGACCTGTCCAGCCAGGCCGCCAGGCAGGCCCGCCGCAAGCACGTCGTCGATCTGGTCATGCACTCGCTGCGGCCCTAATCAACCAGATGGTTGATTGTTGCAGGAGGCCGCGATAGACTGCCGCGGCGCGGCCGAAAGCCGGCGCGTCGAAAGGAGCGTACGGTGTTCAGCGGTGACGGACGATCGATGCGGTCTGTGGCGATCATCCTGATCGTGCACTTCGCCGTGATCGTGCTCTGGCAGGTCCTGGTCGACGCCTTCCAGGTGCCGAAGTTCATCCTGCCCTCACCGCTCGCGACCGTCGCGACGCTGGGGTCGCCCAACTACGCCTGGCTTTCCAATCTCGCGGTGACGGCCGCGGAGATCCTCGGTGGCTTCTGCCTTGGCGCGCTGGTCGGCGTCATGCTGGCCGTGATCTTCTCTTGGTCGCCGCTGGTCAGCCTCCTGCTGCTGCCGCTGTTCGTGACGCTGAACATGATTCCGAAAGTGGCGCTGGGCCCGCTGTTCATCGTCTGGTTCTCCTACGGTATCCTTCCGAACATCCTGATCGCGTTTTCCATCTGCTTCTTTCCGATCCTGCTGACGACGGCGCGCGGATTGAGCGAGGTCGAGCCGGATCTGCTGGATCTCGTAAAATCGCTGCGCGGCTCGCGCTGGACGCTGTTCCGGAAGATCCAGTTGCCGGGCGCGCTGCCTTACGTGTTTTCCGGAATGAAGGTCGGTGCGATTTTGGCGGTGGCCGGCGCGATCGTCGGCGAGTTCATCGCCTCCGAGCGGGGGCTCGGCTATCTCATGATCCAGGTGCAATCGTCGCTCGACACACCGGCGATGGTGATGGCGGTCGTGCTGCTGACATTGCTGGGGGTAGCGCTGTACGGCCTGGTGCTCGGGCTCGAACGGATGTTCGTCGTCCGTGACATCCGGCTGCAATAAGAAGACGGGGAAGAAACATGCTGTTGACGCGTGAAAGCCTGCCGCAGACGATTTCGGATATCGCCGATCTCGACGAATTGCTTTGTCGCCCGAGCCAGGCGCTGATCGACGACCTCCGCAAGGTCGACGGCGACATCATGATTCTGGGTGTCGCCGGCAAGATGGGGCCGACGCTGGCGGGCCTTGCCAAGGCCGCTGCGCCGGAGCGCCGCGTGATCGGCGTTGCCCGATTCAGCGATCCCACCGTAAAGGACTGGCTGCAGGCCCGCGGCGTCGAGACGATCAACTGCGACCTGCTCGACGAAACCGCGATCAAGGCGCTGCCGAAAATTCCGAATATCGTGTTCATGGCCGGACGCAAGTTCGGCGCCGAGGGCGATCTCTCGCTGACCTGGGCGATGAATTCGCACGTCCCTGCCCTGGTCGCACAGGCTTTTGCGGGTTCGCGCATCGTCGCGTTCTCGACCGGCTGCGTCTATCCGTTCGTGCCGGTCAACGGCAAGGGCTCGGACGAGGATATGGCGCCCAATCCGCCCGGCGAGTACGCGCAATCCTGCGTCGGGCGCGAGCGCATGTTCGAGTATTTCTCGAGGAAGCATTCGACGCCCGGCCGGCTGTTCCGGCTCAATTACGCGATCGACATGCGCTACGGCGTGCTGCACGACATCGCCAGCAAGGTTCTGCAGGGCAAGCCGATCGACGTCGGCCTTGGCCACGTCAATTTCATCTGGCAGGGTGACGCTTCTTCGCAAGCGCTGCGATGTCTGGCGCATTGCGAGACGCCGACCGCGCCGATCAATGTCAGCGGCCACGAGATCCTGGCGGTGCGCGATCTCGCCGCGAAATTCGGTCAGCGCTTCGGCCGCGCACCCGTCATCACCGGCAAGGAAGAGCCGACCGCCTGGCTGACCAACACGTCGCAGGCGGTGAAATTGTTTGGCTTGCCGATCGTCGACACCGAGCAGCTGATCAGGTGGACCGCCGACTGGGTATCGCGATCGATGCCCAGCCTCGGCAAGCCCACCAAATACGAGGTGCGCGATGGCCGATACTGAGCCTGTCGACATCGTCGGGCTCGGCCTTGGCGACGCGCAAGCCGGGCTTGCGCTGTCGACTGAAGCGGGCTGGAACCAGAACGAGGCTGACTGGCGGTTTTTCCTGAGCAAGGGAATCGTGTTCGGCATGCGCGATGGGAAGAGATTGGTCGCCACCGCCGCGCTGCTGCCCTACTCGGCCGGCGATGCCTGGATCAGCATGGTGCTGGTGACCGCGGACTTTCGCCGCCGCGGTATTGCGACGAAGCTCGTCGATGCCTGCCTCGATGTGGCGGCACGGCGCGGCCTTACCGCCTGGCTGGATGCCACGCCGGCTGGCGCCGCCGTCTACGGTCCTCTCGGCTTCACCCCGACCCTGCAATTGCGGCGGCTGCGGCTGGAAAGACCGGCGGGAGCCAAGGTGGTACGGCCGCTATCGGCCTGCGGCCTCGATACGCTGATCGCGTGTGATGCCGACACCATGGGGTTCGATCGCGGTTCATTGTTGTCGGAATTCGGCGCTCGCGCGGGTTCTCGCAGCGTGTCCAGCGCTGAAGCAATGGCCCTGATCCGGGATGGACGCACCGCGCGGCATATCGGTCCGCTGCTGGCCGATCGCGCCGATCAAGCACTGGCATTGGTGGACGCCATCGTTGGCTCCGAGACCGGTCCGTGGCTGATCGATGCCGTTCACTCCCATGACGAATTTCTGGACGGCCTCGTCCGCTCGGGCTGGAGCATCGAGCGGCCGTTTCAACGCATGCGCTTCGGCCCCGCCACCGCCTCGCCTGCTCAACTGCCGTTCGCCGTCGCCGGACCGGAATTTGGATAGGAACAGCGCTCATGCATCATAGCGAAATCAAAGCCGACGTCCGGAAGCAGATCGCCGACGGCACGGTGATCCCGGCGCATCCGCTGGCACTCGACGCCAATCGCGGGCTCGATACCAGGCATCAGCGCGCCTTGACCCGCTATTATCTCGACGCCGGCGCCGGAGGACTGGCCGTCGGCGTTCACACCACGCAGTTCGCAATCCGCGACGTCGGGCTGTACCGGCCGGTACTGGAACTGGCGGCGGAGACGGCGGCAAGCTGGAGCAAACGGCCGCTCGCGATGGTCGCAGGCCTGGCGGGCCCGACCCAACAAGCCATTGCGGAGGCCCAAACCGCTGTTGGCATCGGTTACCACGCCGGCCTGCTCAGCCTCGCGGCGATGAAGTCGGCCACCGAGGACGATATCATCGCGCATTGCGAGGCAGTGGCGCGAGAAATTCCGCTGGTCGGCTTCTACCTGCAGCCGGCGGTCGGTGGGGTCATCCTCAGCGCCGATTTCTGGCGCCGCTTTGCTTCCATCGACAACGTCATCGCCATCAAGATCGCGCCGTTCAACCGCTACCGAACGCTGGACGTGCTGCGCGGAGTGGCAGCGGCGGGCGCGCTCGACCGCGTCGCGCTCTACACCGGCAATGACGACCACATCCTGCTCGATCTCATGCTGCCGTTCGACCTGCGCGACAAGGGCGTCACCACCCGGGCCTATTTCAAGGGCGGCCTGCTCGGGCACTGGTCGGTATGGACCGCGAGTGCGATCAAGCAGTTCGAAATGTGCAAGGCCGCCCGCGGCAAGGAAACCGTGCCGGCGGACCTTTTGGCACTCGACGCCCGCGTCACCGATTGCAACAGCGCGTTCTTCGACGTCGCCAACGATTTTCACGGCTGCATCGCCGGTTGTCATGAAATCCTGCGACGGCAGGGGCTGATGCAGGGGCTCTGGTGCCTCGATCCCGCCGAGGGGCTCAGCCCCGGCCAAATGGCGGAGATCGACCGCGTCTGCCGCGAACATGCCGACCTCTCCGACGACGCCTTCGTGAAGGCGAACCTGCAGAAATGGCTGGCATGACGGCAGACGAGCCCTTCATCAGCCTGCAGAATGTCCGCAAGGTCTATCGTTCCAAGGGAGCGGAATTTCTCGCCGTCTCCGACGTCACCATGGACGTGAGAGAGGGCGAACTGGTTTCGCTGGTCGGTCCGTCCGGCTGCGGCAAGACCACGGTTCTGAAGATACTGGCAGGGCTTCACGAGGCCGACGGCGGCACCATCAGGATCGGCAACGCGAAGACGCCGTTCGATCCTGCGCGCGATATCGGCATGGTGTTCCAGCAGGCGCTGCTGCTGAAATGGCGAACCATTCTCGACAACGTGCTGCTGCCGGCCGAAATCGTCGGCCTGCCGATGAAGGCGGCACGCGCCCGCGCCCGCGATCTGCTCAATCTGGTCGGCCTCGCCGGTTATGAGGACAAGTATCCGCAGCAATTATCCGGCGGCATGCAGCAACGCACCGCCATCGCCCGCGCCTTTATCCACGATCCCAGGCTGATCCTGATGGACGAGCCGTTCGGCGCGCTCGACGCGCTGACCCGCGAACAGATGAATCTCGAAATGCTGCGGATCTGGCGCGAAAGCGGCAAGACCATCATTTTCGTGACGCACAGCATTCAGGAAGCGGTGTTCCTGGCGTCGCATTGCGCCGTGCTCACCGCAGGCCCGGCGCGCATGGCAGAATATTTCCCGATCGAACTGCCGTTTCCGCGAGCCCTGCCGATCAAGACCACGGACGAATTCGGCGCCTATGCGCGGAGAATTTATGCGAGCCTTGGATTGAGCACAGGTCCAGGCTGATCCACTTTGGGCAAGGTCGGATCGTTGCGGCTAGTTGAGCGCCCATAGATAAGCCAGCGTCGCCGCGATCCCGAGACCTGTTCTGACCGCGTGCAGCCCTCCCCATTTCACGATCAGCGCGCGCGAGTTGGGACCGGCGTCATTTTCATCGATCGCATTGAGCAGACGGTTGGTCGGCATGATGCCGAACAGCGTATAGGGCCAGTTGGCGAGAATGAGCGCCGCGCCAACGATCCAGCGCCAGTCATGGGTTTGCCATGCAGCCAGCAGACCGAGCACGCCCGAAATCACCGCACAACTCGCCTGCATCGTAAAGCCGCGCGCGTAGCTCGGTTTCCATTGCCTCAGGAGTCCTCTGTCATCGAGCCCGAGACGCGCCGGCTGCTCGGCGAAGTTGATGTAGAACGCGGCGCCAGCGAACGCCGCGGCGACGATCGTCGCAAGCTGCCCTGCAAACATGACTCACTCCGTAAATTGACAATATATTGTCATTCCGGTTACTAGTAGTCAATGACAGCCAAACGACATACACCCGGCGGCGAGGCCCTGACCGATCTGTTCCTTTCGGTGTTCCGGCTCAACGGTCGCCTGCTCGCGGCCGGCGACCACCTCGTTTCGGACCTCGGCCTTACCAGCGCGCGCTGGCAGGTACTGGGTGCCATCGCCCTGGCGCCAAACCCGCAGCCGGTGGCGTGGCTGGCGCGAAGCATGGGACTCAATCGCCAGGGCGTTCAGCGCATCGTCAACGAAATGCGAGAAGAGGACCTCGTCGAACTGCGCCCCAACCCGCACCATCGCCGCGCCCATCTCGTGGCGCTGACAAAGCACGGCGAAAGCGCTTATGCGGCGGCAAGCCGGCTGCAGACGCCTTGGGTGAACGCCCTGGCAAAGGGCCTCGACGGCGAAGAACTCGCAGCCGCTAGCCGGATCGTCAGGGTGCTGAGCGAACGACTGGAAAAATCGACTTAGCCGTTCAACGTGTGGCGCGGAGAGCCCTATCCGATCCACCGGCCTTCGCTTCGCATACGCATTATGCAGCATCGTGCCTGTGGCCCGCGCCGTCGCCGTAGTACACGCCGCGGAGGGCGCGACCGCCCCTTGGCGTGGAGAGCCCGACTGAATGTCATCAGATGCAACCGCAAAGCCGCCAGCATCCACGCCAATCGACGGCTTGCCCCCGGAACTCCGACGCTGGGCGGTCGCGGCGATCTTTACCGCGCTGGCGATGGCCTCGCTGGATACGGCGATCGCGAACATTGCGCTGCCAGCCATCGCAGCCGACCTCCATGTCAGCCCGGCCGAGGTGGTCTGGGTCGTCAATGTCTACCAGATCGCGCTGGTTGCGACCCTGCTGCCGCTCGGCGCGCTCGGCGAAATCGTCGGCCATCGGCGGGTCTATCTCGGCGGCCTGTTGCTGTTCACGCTGGCCTCGCTTGGCTGCGCGTTCGCATGGTCGCTACCCAGCCTGACGGCGGCGCGGGCACTGCAGGGGTTGGGCGCCAGCGGCATCATGAGCGTCAACGCGGCGCTGGTCCGCTTCGTCTACCCGACGCATATGCTGGGCCGCGGCTTCGGCCACAACGCGCTCGTGGTCGGAACGGCGTTCACGCTCGGGCCGACCATCGCCTCAGGCATCCTTTCGGTCGGAACCTGGCCGTGGCTGTTCGCGATCAATATTCCCTTCGGCGCAATCGCCATCTGGATCGGCCTGAAGACCCTGCCGCAAACACCGCGCGCAAAGCATGCGTTCGATCTTCCGAGCGCAGCCTTGACCGCGAGTTGCCTCGGCCTCTTCTTCATCGGCATCGGCGGCGCGGCGCATCAGGCTCCACTTGTCCTGGTCGGACTGGCGCTTGGCACGGCTTTGCTGCTCGGCTGGCTGATGACCCGCAGGCATGCGGACCATCCGGCGCCGATGTTACCGATCGACCTGTTCAAGCGCCCCATGTTCGCGCTGTCGGCGGCAACTTCGGTTTGCGCATTCGCCGTGCAGGGACTGGGTTTCGTCGCGCTGCCCTTCTATTTCGAGGACGTGCTGCGGCGGTCGCAGGTCGAGACCGGCTTCTTCATGACGCCCTGGCCGCTGGTGGTGGCGATCATGGCGCCGATCGGGGGCCGGTTGTCGGACCGTTATCCGGTCGGCATTCTCGGCGGCATCGGCCTGGTGCTGCTCGGCCTCGGCATGGCGCTATTGGCGGCGCTTCCACCGGATCCAAGCGTTGCCAATATCGTCTGGCGTACCGTGATCTGCGGGATCGGATTTGGCTTCTTCCAGACGCCCAACCTGCGGGCGCTGATGTCGAGCGCGCCGCCGCATCGGAGCGGAAGCGCCAGCAGCATCGTCGCGACCGCTCGCCTGACCGGACAAACCCTCGGCGCCGCGCTCGCGGCGCTGTGCTTTACCCTTGCCGGCCATGATGGCGCGACGCTTGCATTGGCACTCGGCGCCGGGTTTGCTGCGCTCGGTAGCGTGATGAGTTTCCTGCGTTTGGCCGTGGGTGCTCCGCATAGCAAATGACTGTCATCGCCCGGCAGCGATCAGGCCGACGCGATGGATTTGGAGGACGAGTTGCGACTTCTCAGTATGCTGGGCGGCGCGTGTCTCTTGCTGTTTCCGGCCGCTCTTCAGGCTCAGACCGTCTGGGACATGCCAACGGAATATCCGCAAAACGCGATGCCGGGCGTTGGCCTGGCGGCCTTTACAAAGCACGTCGCCGAATCCAGCGCAGGCAAACTCGAGATCAGGCCGAGTTTCGATGCCAAGGCGGGGATAAAATCGGCCGGCATGCTCGCCGCGATTGCGGAAGGCCGGGTGCCGGCCGGCGATGCCTTCGCCGGCGCGCTTGAGGCCGAAGACCCGATCTTTGCGCTACCCTCGCTACCATTTCTGGTGACGTCGACCGCCGACGCCAAACGCCTTGCCGACATCGCGCGGCCGCATCTTGCGGCGGCGCTGCAGAGGAAAGGCCTGCGGCTGCTTTATCTGACGCCCTGGCCGCCTTCAGGCATTTGGTCCAAGACGCCGCTGACGTCACCGCCCGACCTCGCCGGGCTTTCCATTCGCACCTATGACAGGATCTCAACTGAAGTATTCCTGAGCGTCGGCGCCAAGGCCGCATCGATCAGCTTCGCGGACACGATGCCAAAACTGGTCGACGGCAGCATCAACGCGGTGTTGTCGTCGGGAGACGGCGGCGCCGGCCGCAAGCTTTGGGAGTATCTGCCCTGTTTCAGCGAAATCACCTATTCGCTGCCGCTTTCAATCGCGAGCGTCAGTCAGGCGGCTTATGACGGTTTGGGCCCGGACACGCGAGCCGCGGTCGATGCCGCGAGCCGTCAAACCGAGAGCGAATTGTGGCTCGCTCTGTCGACCCGGCTGGAGGAGAACTATCAACGCATGCGCCAGAACGGCGTCGCAATCAATTCAAATCCCGAGTCGTTGATCGTTGAAGCGCTCCGAACGGGAGCGGCGGCAGCGCAGCGTGCCTGGTGCACCCGGTCAGGGCCCGTCTGCGCCGAGATTCTCGACGCCTTCAAGGCCGGCAAACCATAGCGGCCTGGACGACGGCGTCAGAGATTTCGAGATTGCGGTGCAGCGCTGCCACGGTCTTGCGGGCGCTAGGTTCCGGATTTGCCGTACTTGGGAGCTTGATGAGTTTCTTGCGCCTCGCAGTGCGCGCAGAACGGACATAACAGCCATGCAGAGTGCACGTACCCACGCAACACCGGTGGTTCAACTTTCATCCCCATGAGCAAGCGCATTTTCTTGATTTGAACTATTCCAGATTGCAGGCCATCTTCCCGTGCGCAGCTCACTCGGTGGATTGAGCTAACAGGGGATACGCGATGGCAAATCTCACTATCAATGGCAAAACTATCAATGTGGACGTCGAGGACGACACGCCGCTGCTTTGGGCAATCCGGGAGAACGTCGGGCTGACAGGCACCAAATACGGATGCGGCATCGCACTATGCGGCGCCTGCACCGTTCATGTCGACGGGGTCGCGATGCGCTCCTGCGGCATGTCGGTCGGCGAAGCCGCCGGCAAGCAGATCGTCACGATCGAAGGCCTTGCCGGCAACAACGCCGCGCTTCACAGGGTGCAGCAGGCCTGGGTAGCCAACGACGTTCCGCAATGCGGCTATTGCCAGAGCGGCATGATCATGGCGGTTGCAGCCCTTCTCAAGGAGAAGCCGAAGCCGACCGACCAGGACATCGACGAGGCCATCACCAATATCTGCCGTTGCGGAACCTTCCAGCAGGTTCGCGAGGCGATCCACGCCGCTGCGAACGCTTGAGGGGGATGTCATGAACAAGCACGTCATGCCCAAACTCACTCGCCGCGGTTTCGTGATCGGCACAGCTGCCGCCGGCGCCGGCCTCGCGATCGGCCTCGATCTTCCCTTTGGTGGACCGACCGTGGTCCGCGCCGCCGACGGCTCGCCCGAGGTCAATGTCTGGGTGGTGATCCGCCCCGACGACACCACCGTGATTCGGATCGCCCGCTCGGAAATGGGACAGGGCACCCTCACCGGGCTTGCCCAACTGGTCGCCGAAGAGCTCGAATGCGACTGGTCGAAGGTCGTCACCGAATATCCGACACCCGGTCAAAGTGTCGCACGCAAACGCGCCTGGGGCGATTTCTCGACCGGCGGCAGCCGCGGCATTCGCTCCAGCCACGATTATGTCCGCAAGGGCGGCGCCACCGCGCGCGTGATGCTGGTGCAGGCCGCCGCCAACGAGTGGAAGGTGCCGGCCTCGGAATGCACCGCGGCCAACAGCGTCATCACCCATACGCCGTCGGGCAAGACCACGACCTATGGCAAGGTGGTGGAAGCCGCCGCGAAGCTCGAGCCGCCCGCCGACGTCAAGCTGAAGGACCCCAAGGACTGGAAAATCGCCGGCAAGCCGCTGAAGCGCCTCGACACGGTGGACAAGACAACGGGGGCGATGATCTACGGCGTCGACGTCAAGCTGCCGGGCATGCTCAACGCCGCGATCAAGGATTGTCCGGTCTTCGGCGGCAAGCTGAAGAGTTTTGACGAAGCCAAGATCGCCAGCATGAAGGGCGTCAAGAAGGTCGTGCGCGTCGGCGACAGCGCGGTCGCCGTCGTCGCCGATACCTGGTGGCACGCCAAGACGGCGCTGGATGCGCTGCCGATCGTCTGGGACGAAGGCGAGAACGCCAAGGTCTCCAGTAAATCGATCGCCAAATGGCTGGCCGAGGGTCTCGACAATGCGCAGCCGGCCTATGTCGGCAACCAGAACGGCGACGCCAAGGCGGCGATTTCCGGCGCCACCAAGAAGGTCGAGGCAGTATACAACTATCCCTACCAGAACCACGTCACCATGGAGCCGATGAACGCCACGGCGCTCTATACATCGGACAAATGCGAGGTCTGGTGCGGCACGCAAAATGGCGAGGCGGCGTTTGCCGCGGTGCTGGAAGCCTCGGGATTGCCGGCCGAAAAATGCGAAGTGCACAAACACATCCTCGGCGGCGGCTTCGGCCGGCGCGGCATGACCGACTATGTCCGTCAGGCGGTCGAGATCGCCAAGCAGATGCCGGGCACACCGGTCAAACTGTTGTGGTCGCGCGAAGAGGACATGCTGCACGGCAAGTACCACCCGATCACGCAGTGCAAGCTGACAGGGGCGTTCGACGCCGACAACAATCTGACGGCGCTGCATATTCGGCTGTCCGGACAGTCGATCCTGTTCTCGGTGCGCCCCGCCGCGCTGGAAAACGGCAAGGACCCGGCGGCGTTCCAGGGCCTCAGTCCCTCGGGCGACGCGGCGATCGGTTACTCTGTGCCGAACCTGCTGGTCGAGCATTCCATGCGCAATCCGCACGTTCCGCCGGGCTTCTGGCGCGGCGTCAACGTTAACCACAACGCGATCTATCTGGAATGCTTCATGGACGAGCTCGCGCATGCGGCCGGCCAGGATCCGGTGGAATTCCGCCGCAAGCTGATGAGCAAGCATCCGAAGCACCTTGCCGTGCTCAATGCCGTGGCCGAGAAGATCGGCTGGGGCAAGCCGGCGCCGCAAGGCGTCTACCGCGGGATTGCGCAGGTGATGGGCTACGGCAGCTACGTTGCCGGCGCCGCCGAAATCTCGGTGACCGAGGGCAGCAAGATCAAGGTGCATCGCATCGTCGCCTCGACCGATCCCGGTTACGTCGTCAACCCGGCGCAGGTCGAGCGGCAGATCGCGGGATCCTTTGTCTATGGCCTGTCCGCCCTGTTCTATGGCGGCTGCACGGTGAAGAATGGAGCCATCGAGCAGACCAACTTCGACACCTACAATTCGATGCGCATCGCCGAAATGCCGAAGGTGGAATGCGTCATGGTGCCGAGCGGCGGGTTCTGGGGCGGCGTCGGCGAGCCGACCATCGGTGTCGCGGCACCCGCGGTGCTCAACGCCTACTTTGCGGCAACCGGCAAACGCATCCGTTCGGTCCCTTTGAGAGACCAGAACATCAGCTTTGCCTGACTATAGCGGGCGGCGGCCCGATCCGGTCGCCGCTCCATTTTCCGGATTAGAGCCATGGACGCCACGCGCCGGCTGACGCGCCGAGATGTCGCTCGCGGCATCGTCGCGTCTGCGGCAGCCGCAAGCCTGCCCTGCCCGACGTTTGCGCAAGCGGCCGCGCGTATCGTCGTGATCGGCGGAGGCTTCGGCGGCGCGAACTGCGCGCGCGCGTTGCACCGGCTTGATCCAAGACTTCAGGTGAGCTTGATCGAACCCATCAAACATTTACGGCCTGTCCGTTCAGCAACGAGGTGATCGCGGGCCTGCGTGAACTGCCAGCGCAGCAATTCGGCTATGAGAAAATCGCGGCCGGCGGCGTGACCGTCATCCCGCAAGCCGCCGCCAAGGTCGATCCGCAGGCGCGCTCGGTCGTTCTCGCCGACGGCAGCGTCGTTCAACTACGACCGTCTCGTGCTGTCGCCCGGCATCGACCTGCGTTTCGACGCCCTGTCCGGCTATGACGAAGCCGCCTCCACCAAGATGCCGCACGCGTGGAAGGCCGGCGAACAGACGACGCTGCTGCGCAAGCAGATCGAAGCCATGGAGGATGGCGGCACCGTGGTCATCGCGGTGCCCGCGGCTCCCCTGCGCTGCCCGCCTGCGCCCTACGAGCGCGCCAGCCTCATTGCGCATTATCTGAAAACCAAAAAGCCGCGCTCGAAGGTCCTGATCCTCGACGCCAAGGACGGCTTCTCGCAGCAAAGGCTGTTCGAAGCTGCCTGGAAGGAACTCTATCCCGGCATGATCGAGCGGATCGCGCTCTCCCAAGGAGGACGGGTGACCTCGGTCGATCCCGCGACCAACACCATCGTCACCGATTTCGGCAATTATGTCGCTGATGTCGCCAGCGTTATCCCGCCGCAAAAGGCCGGGCGCATCGCCGAGATCGCCGGCGCGGCCGACAATACCGGCTGGTGCCCGATCGACCCCACGAGCTTTGCCTCGAAACTCGTGCGCGAATATTCACGTCATCGGTGATGCCTGCATCGCCGGTGCCATTCCGAAATCCGCTTCCGCCGCGAGCGCGCAAGGCAAGGCCTGTGCCGCCGCCGTCGTGGCGCATGCTGTCAGGCAAGGCACCCGAAACGCCGCGGCTGACGGGCGCCTGCTACAATACGGTCGCACCGGGCTACGCATTCTCGCTGTCGGGCGTCTATCAGCCCAAGGACGGGCAATTTGACCGAGGTCGAAGGCGCGCGACAAGCCCGGTCAATGCGCCGCGCGACGTGCGCGCAGCGTGAAGCAGACGGCGCGGATAACTGGTTCAGGACGATTACCGGGGAAATCTTTGGCTAGATCGGCAATTCATATCGGAACTTGCCACATCGGGACATGGTCTCGCGGCGGCTATGCTCGCACTACCCGGCCTCGCGCCAAGCGCAGGCGTTGCGGCCCTACGCCATCGTCGGCGATGCCATCCCGGAATCGCTCACGAAGGCGCGAGGCGACGTTGCGCGCGGGCGCGCGCTCGTCGTCGAACGTTCCAGCACTTGCATCCTCTGCCACAGCGGCCCATTTCCCGAACAGAAGTTCCAGGGCGACCTGGCCCCTGATCTTTCCGGTTCCGGCAGCCGCTGGTCCGAGGGTCAGCTTCGGCTTCGGCTGGTGGATGCGCCCCGCCTCAACGCCGCGACCATCATGCCGTCCTATTACCGGGTGGAGGGCTTGCAACGCGTCGGCACGCCGTGGCGCGGCAAGCCGATCCTTTCGGCCGAACAGATCGAGGATATCGTGGCGTATCTCGTTACGCTGCGTAATTAGGAAGAAACGATGCATCGACCACCTGATACAACACGCCGCCAGTTCCTCGGCTTCGCCGGTGTCGCAGCCGCGCTTGGCGCAGTGCCAGTCGTCACGCTTCGGCCCGCCGAGGCGACGCCCGCAACGCTTGCCTCCGCCATTCGCAACGTGACCAATGGCGCCCCGGTCAAGACCGGCAAGGTCAAGCTCGACGTGCCGCCGCTGGTCGAGAACGGCAATACCGTGCCCATGACCGTCAGCGTCGCGCACCCTATGGCGCCGGAGGATCACGTCGCCAGCATCCACGTCTTCAACGAAAAGAATCCGCAGCCGAATATCAGCAATTTCTATCTCGGCCCGCATGCCGGCCGCGCGCAGGTTTCGACGCGTATTCGCCTCGCCGACAGCCAGAAGATCGTTGCGATCGCAAAACTCTCGGACGGCTCGTTCTGGTCGGCCAGCGTCGACGTCGTGGTGACGTTGGCGGCCTGCACCGAGGAGGTGATCTGATGGCGTCAGCCCTGATCAACGTTCCAGCAAAAGCCAAACGCGGCGATATAATCGAGATCAAGACGCTGGTGTCCCACATCATGGAAACCGGCTATCGTCATATGGCGTCAGGCGAAATCGTTCCGCGCGACATCATCACCAGCTTCACGTGCCGCTATAACGGCACCGAGATCTTTCGCGCCGACCTGTTTCCGGCCATTGCCGCCAATCCGTTCATCGCCTTCTTCACCACCGCCACCGAGAGCGGCAAGTTCGAGTTCGAATGGATCGGCGACCGCGGCTTTTCCGAAACCGCATCCGCTTCGATCACGGTCGAATGAAATTCATCGGCATCATCGCTGCCGCGCTGCTGATCGCGGACGCCGTCTGCGCTGCCGAAATCCCGCAAGCCGAGCGCCGCTCGGGCTACAGCTTCATGAAGCCGGACACAAGGGCGATCCAGGACGACGACACCGCCAACCCCGGCATGCTCTGGGTGCTGGACGGCGAGGCGCTGTGGAAGCGCAAAGAGGGCGCCGCGAACAAGGCATGCGCCGATTGCCACGACAATACGAGCATGAAGGGCGTCGCGGCCCGGTACCCCGCCTTGGACACGGCGCTTGGGCGCCCCGTCGATCTGGAACAGCGCATCAATTCATGCCGCAGCAACCGGCAGCAGGCGTCACCACTGCCATTCGAGAGCCGCGACCTCCTGGCGCTCACCGCCTTCATTGCGCGGCAGTCGCAGGGTGTGGCGATCGAAACCGGCAGCGACCCGCAGCTCGCGCCGTTCATCGCCAAGGGCCGCGAACTCTTCATGCAGCGCCAGGGCCAGCTCAATCTCGGCTGCGCCAATTGTCACGACGAAAACTGGGACAAGCGGCTCGCTGGCTCTGCGATCACGCAAGCACACCCGACCGGTTATCCGCTCTACCGGCTGGAATGGCAATCGCTGGGGTCGCTGCAGCGGCGCCTGCGCGCCTGCATCACGGGGATCCGGGCGCAGGCCTATGATTACGGCGCACCGGAACTGGTCGAACTGGAACTGTATTTGATGTCGCGGGCACGCGGCATGCCGATGGAAGCGCCGGCGGTGCGGCCGTAGGCGTTCAGCGCTCCGCGAACGCCTTCTCGACCACGAACTGCGCCGCCTCGCCGTGATTGCCTTCGACGAAGCCCCTACCCGTCAACAGCGTACGGGTGTCCGCTACCAGCGCAGGGCTGCCGCAAATCATGACGCGGTCGTGGGCGGGATCGAGCGAGGCCAGCCCGATATCGCCGAATAGCTTGCCCGAGTTGATAAGGTCGGTAATCCGGCCGCGGTTGCGGAAGGGGTCGCGCGTCACGGTCGGGTAATAGATCAGCTGGTTGCGGATATATTCGCCGATCAGCTCGTCGTTCGGCAGCTTTTCAGTAATCATCTCGCCATAGGCGAGTTCCTTCACGCGGCGGCAGCCGTGCAGCAGCACCACCTTCTCGAAACGCTCATAGGTTTCGGGATCCTTGATCACGGAAAGAAACGGCGCGAGCCCGGTGCCGGTGCCGATCAGATAGAGGTTGCGGCCGTCCTCGAGGTTGTCGATGACGAGCGTGCCGGTGGCCTTGCGACTGACGATGATCTCGTCGCCCTGCTTCAAGTGCTGGAGCCGCGAGGTCAGCGGTCCGTCCGGCACCTTGATCGAGAAGAATTCGAGCCGGTCCTCGTAATTGGCGCTGGCGACGCTGTAGGCGCGCAGCAGCGGCTTCTCGCCGACCTTCAGCCCGATCATGGTGAACTCGCCGTTTCTGAAACGAAACGAGGGATCGCGTGTGGTGGTGAAGCTGAACAGCGTGTCGGTCCAGTGATGGACGCTGAGGACGCTTTCCTGGTTGAAATTGCTCATCTTGCCGATCCGTCTCGCCCGGAGGTCGATTGCGATGCTCAAGTCATTTGTATACGATCATTCGTATACGAATGAATAATCCAGCTTGATCGGATCGTCAAGCCGGGCAGAATGTCCGGCGAAAGCATTGAACCAAAAGGAAAAACCATGGCCCACGACGCGCCCCAGGCAACCGGCCCGAGCAAGCTGGTGATCCGCAATATCGGGCTGTTGCTGTCGGGGGCCCTGGAGAAGCCGATCCTGGACGGCGACACGATCGTGGCCGAGAACGGCAAGATATCGGCCATTGGCCGATTCAAGGACGTCAATACCGAGGGCGCCACCACCGTCGTCGATGCCAACGGCACCACCGTCGCGCCCGGCCTGATCGACAGCCACGTGCATCCCGTCGCCGGCGACTGGACGCCGCGGCAGAACCAGACCAACTGGATCGACAGCTATCTCCATGGCGGCGTCACCACCATGATTTCCGCCGGTGAAGTCCATATGCCCGGCCGGCCGCGCGACGTCGTCGGGCTGAAGGCGATGGCGATCTTCGCACAGCGTTCGTTCTGGACGCTGCGCCCCGGCGGCGTGAAGGTGCATGCCGGCGCGCCGGTGATCGAATGCGAAATGGTCGAGGACGATTTCAAGGAGTTGGCCGCGGCCGGCGTCAAGCTGCTCGGCGAAGTCGGGCTCGGCGGCGTCAAGGACGGCCCGACCGCGCGAAAAATGGTCGGATGGGCACGCAAGTACGGCATCCAGAGCACGATCCACACCGGCGGTCCGTCGATCCCCGGCTCCGGACTGATCGACAAGGACGTGGTGCTGGAAGCCGACACCGACGTGGTCGGCCACATCAACGGCGGCCACACCGCGCTGCCCGACGACCAGATCCGCTGCATCTGCGAGGGCTGCAAGCGCGGCCTCGAACTGGTTCACAACGGCAACGAGCGCTCGGCGCTGTTCACGCTGCGTATTGCGCGCGAGATGGGCGATCTCAACCGCGTCATCCTCGGCACCGATGCGCCGGCCGGCTCCGGCGTGCAGCCGCTCGGCATTTTGCGCATGGTCTCGATGCTGTCCTCGCTCGGCGACCTGCCCGCCGAACTCGCGTTTTGTCTCGCGACCGGCAACACCGCCCGCATGCGCGAGCTCGATTGCGGCATCATCGAAGTCGGCCGCTCCGCAGACTTCGTCCTGATGGACAAGGCGCAGCATTCGCCGGGCAAGAACATCCTGGAAAGCGTTCAGCTCGGCGACCTCCCCGGCATCGGGATGACCATCATCGACGGCATCGTCCGCACCCAGCGCAGCCGCAATACGCCGCCGGCGGGCAAGGTCCCGGAGATCATCATCGGGCATTGATGCTGGACTGGGCTCAATCGCGCCCTGCCAAAATTTAGCGTAACCGCTCGAAAGCGATGAACGAATTGCCGGCCTGCCCCGTCCAATGCGGGGTGCCACAACCTGCCTTACATCCCGCACCGTTCAGGCCGCGATCGAGGAATAAGTGAAAAATTCGCTGCAGATTGCCGGCGGCCTCGTCGGCGCGGTCATCGGCTTTGTCGCCACGCTGCTGTTGCTCGAACTGGTCGGCTTCGGTAATCGCGCCGATCCCATTGCGTCGGGCATACTGGCGCTGCTCGTGTTCGCACCAGCCGGCGCGATCGCTGGCCTGGTGCTCGGCACCGGGCTCGCAATGCGAGTGCGCGGCGGCGGCAATGGCGGCAGTCTCGCCCGCAACAGCCTCAAGGCCTTCGGCACGCTGATCGTCCTCTGCGCCGCTGCCGGCACCGCTTACTACGTCTATGCCGTCACGACCGCCACACCCTGGCTCAATCCAAACGCACCAAACCCCATTCTCGAGTTCGAGGTCCGCCTGCCGGCGGGAACGACGCCGCCGACCTCCGCGCAGGACATCGCCATCGAACTGCAGACCGACATCAACACGATGCCCGGCGAAGCAAAACTCGACCGTTTCCGCCGCGACGGCGACAGATCAGTCATTGCAGGCCAGGTCGACCTCGCCTTTCGCACCGCGTATCGGCAGGTCGAGCTCAAAATCAAGGACCAACCCGACCGGCTCTACCGCATCGGCCTGACAGGCAGGGCGCCGCACACATCCGAACCTGGACCATGGCAGCCACAGGCCGACGGCAGCGAGATTCGCTATCGCGCCAAATGGCCCGGACTAAATTGAGGCATGCCTGCCCCCGCTCGTCGGCCGGGTTCCGGGTCTGAAGTTTCCGAATCGGTTGAACCTGAATAGGTGTCAGACGAACTCATGCTCGTGAGCGTCCGTGTGCGGATTCTACCCAGCGTGGAACCCGGGCACGGTTGTTTGCCGCCCATAGTCAGTATGGTACGCTACGGGCGCTGGAAAGATTGCTTGCCTTACACTGTGTTCGCAGTTCGGGAGCCAATCGACCTATGGCCCAGATTCGTGACATCAAGTCGGGCCGAACCGGTGAGCCATCGCGCGAGCCAACGCCGCGCCGCCTTGCTGCGATCGTAGCCGGCGATATCTCCGGCTACAGCCGCCTGATGCAGATCGACGAAGAGGGGACGCACAACCGCGTCAAGCGGATCGAGCGCGACCTCATCGAGCCCACTATCAAAGAGCACCACGGCAGGCTTGTCAAAACCACGGGCGACGGCTTCATCGCCATTTTCGACAGCCCGGTCGAGGCCGTCCGATCCAGCATCGTGATCCAGCAAAATGTGGTTGGCCGCAATGCATCGCTGCCCAAGCATCATTGGATCGAGTATCGGATCGGCGTCAATCTTGGCGACGTCATCATCGAAACCGACGACGTCTATGGCGACGGCGTCAACATTGCCACGCGACTTGAAGGCATAGCCCGTCCCGGCGAGGTCTATATCTCCGGCGGCATCTACGAACAGATAAAGCATAAACTGGTTTGCGGATACGAATCGCTCGGTGACCGAAAGGTCAAGAACATTACCGATCCGGTGCGCGTCTACCGCGTGCTTCCCGACCCATCCGCACTGCACGAGAACCGCAGGCGACGCGAAAAGATGCTGGCCCTCCTGCTCGGCCTTGCATTACTGATCATTGCGGGCGGCACTCTCTGGCAAATGCTTTGGCAACCGCGCAAGTCGACAAATCAGGCGTCGGCTCCCGTTTCAGCTCCTGTGGAAGCGCCGAAGGTGTCCGTGCCCGCCGTAACATCACCACCGCCTCCGCCCAGGCCTGCTCCCTCCGCCGCACCAATTCAGCAGCAGGCAACGCCTCGGCCTGAGCCCTCGCCAGCATCCAAACAGGCCGCGCCGCTGCCGCCATCCGCGTCACCTGTCCCACCTGCTGGTCAACCAGCCACGCAAGCGGCCGCATCGATTCGAGAACCCGAGATGATCCCGCTTCGGGGCGGCAGCTTCGCGATGGGCAGCAACGAGGACGCTTCGGAAAAGCCGGTCCGTCAGGTGACGGTCCAGCCGTTTGCGATGGGGAAATTTCCGGTCTCCGTCCAGGAATGGAATGCTTGCGCGGCTGCAAAGGCCTGCGGATTTACGGCGACAGGAAAAGACGATGCGCCCGTTGCAAACGTAAGCTGGAACGACGCAAAGCAATACGTCGCGTGGCTCGCGGAAACCACCCGAAAGCCGTACCGCCTGCCGAGCGAAGCTGAATGGGAATATGCCGCGCGCGGCGGCACGCAGACCAGATACTGGTGGGGCGATCAGTTTCAGCAAGGCATGGTCAATTGCAGGAACTGCAACGACATTCCGGTCAACGATCAACCGGTCAAGGTCGGCAGCCTCAAGCCGAATCCTTTTGGGCTGTTCGATATGGGCGGCGGCGTTGATCAATGGGTCGAAGACTGCTGGCACAAAACCTATCAAGGCGCTCCGGCGGACGGGTCAGCGTGGGTCGAGAATGAATGTCCCTCGCACGTCATCCGCTCAGGCTCCTGGAGGAAAACTTCGGACTATGCCCGGACGTCAAGCCGCGGCAACTATGACACCAACGTGCGATATCCCACCCACGGCTTCCGCGTCGCTCAATCCCTCAAGTAGCGTTGAAGAGGACGGCCATGAAATTCCTGCAGTGGATCGTTCTCTCAGCAGCACTCAGTTGCCTGCCATTTTCTGCATTGGCTCAAGGCAAGCCCGCACACAAGGATGCTCTTCTCTATTTCGTGTGGCCGCAGAACGGCGCCACCATCAAGGGTGGATTCTGGTGCCGCTTCGGCCTGCGCAATATGGGCGTTACGCACGCCGGCGACAATTACCAGAACAGCGGCCATCATCACCTGCTGGTCGACGTGAACGAGCCGCTCAATCCCAATGAACCGATTCCGCAGGACAAATCGCACCTTCACTTTGGCGCGGGCCAGACCGAGGCGCGCATAGAACTGCCGCCCGGCAAGCATACGCTCCAACTCGTGCTGGGTGACGCCGACCACTTTCCTTTCAATCCGCCGGTGGTATCGCAGAAAATTACCATCACGGTGAGATAGCGCGGAACTCTCACCGCAGCTTGTTCAGCAACACCATCAGCGCCTCGCGCTCTTTCGCATCCAGCGGCGCCAGCGTCTCCCGCGAGATCGCAAGCGCATTGGGCGCGGCTTTTTCCGCCAGTTGCTGGCCTGCGCGCGTCAGGCTCACCAGCAGGCGGCGACCATCCTCGGGGTCGGGGCTGGTCTCGGTCAGGCCACGCGCCGTGAGGCGGTCGATCACGCCCTTGATGGTGGCTACGTCCATCGCCGTCAGCCGCCCGAGCAGGTTTTGCGAGCACGGGCCGGTCTCGGTGAGTTTCGCCAGCGCCGCCCATTGCGCCGACGTCAGGTTGATGCCGATTTCGCGGGCGAAGATGGTGGCGTGGCGCTGCCATACCTGGCGCAGGATGAAGCCGATCTGCTCGTCGAGAACGTAAGGTGGCCGCGCCGGCTTGACGGTTCGCTTCGGCGAAACACTCCTTCCCATCTGCGTCCCCCGCCCCTTTGCTTTGCCGCCGGTCACAGCGACAGGTGCGCGTCCCGGATGTCAGGCCGCGCGTCGAGCTCAGCCATCGTTCCGCCGAAGCAGATCTTGCCGCGCTCGATGATGTAGGCGCGGTCGGAGATCAACCGCGCGAAATGCAAATTCTGCTCGGATACCACGATGCTGACGCCTTCCTTCTTCATCGCCAGGATCGCATCGACCATCTGTTCGACGATCTTCGGCGATAGCCCTTCCGAGGGCTCGTCGAGCAGCACCAGCGACGGGTTTCCCATCAAGGTCCGTGCGATGGTCAACATTTGCTGTTCGCCGCCGCTCATGCGTCCGCCCGGGCGGTTGCGCATTTCGCCGAGATTGGGAAACAGCGTGAACAGTTTTTCGCGGGTCCAGTATGGCGCGTTGGACCGTTTCGGCTGGCGGCCGACTTCGAGATTCTCCTCGACCGTCAGGTCCGTGAAGATGCGCCGCTCTTCGGGTACATAGCCGAGCCCGCCGCGCACGATCGCATGCGTCGGCTCGCGCGAGACGTCCCTGCCCTCGAACACGATCCGCCCCGAACGGTTCTCGACCAGGCCGACGATGGAGCGAAACGTCGTCGACTTGCCGGCGCCGTTGCGCCCCAACAGCGCCAGCACCTCGCCTTCGCCGACCTCGAGCGCGATATCGAACAAGATATGCGCCGGGCCGTAAAAGCTGTTGAGATCCGCGACCTGCAGCTTCATGCGCCCGCTCCTTCGCGGTGGCGCGCGTCATAGACCAGGCCCTCGCCGAGATAGATGGCGCGCACCTCGCGGTTGCCGCGGACTTCCTCGGGCGAGCCTTCGGCAATCAGGCTGCCGCGGTTCAGTACGAGGATACGGTCGGCATGTTCGAACACCACGTCCATGTCGTGCTCGGTAAACAGCACACCGATCGACTGTTCACGCGCTATGCGCGCGGTTAGCCGCATCAGTTCGATCCGCTCACGCGGCGCCATGCCGGCGGTCGGCTCGTCCATCAGCAGCAGCTTTGGCTGGTTGGCGAGCGCAATCGCGAGTTCCAGCCGCTTGAGATCGCCGTATGCGAGTTCGCCGCAGGGCCGTTCGGCATAGGCCGCCATGCCGACGAGATCGAGCAGCCGGACGGCCTCCTCGCGCGCGTAACTCGCGGTCGAGCCCCAGAGATTGAACAATTGCTGTCCATACGACACCAGCGCGACCTGCACGTTCTCGCGCACCGTCATGGTGGGAAACGTCGCGGTGATCTGGAAGGTGCGCCCGACGCCGAGTCGCCAGACCGCGCGCGGCTTCCGGCCCACAGTCTCCTCGCCGAGCAGCGTGATCCGGCCGCTGTCCGGTGTGTTCTGGCCATTGAGCATGTCGAAGCAGGTGCTCTTACCGGCACCGTTGGGGCCGATCAGCGCCAGGATTTCGCCCGCGCGCAATTCGAAGGACACGCTGCGTACGGCGTGCACGCCGCCATAGGACTTGCTCAGGTTCTGGACCGACAGCAATGTGGGGACCATGCTCATTCGGCAGTCTCGATCCGGGAGGTGGCGAGCGCGGATTTTGGTTCGACTTTCCGCCGGCGACTCCAGATCGTCTCCAGCGTGCCGACGATGCCCTTCGGAAAGGCCACCACCATCAGGACGATGAAGCCGCCCAGCACCAGCTTGGAGAGATCGGTCTGGCTGACCAGCCAGATGTTGGCGGCCTTGAAAACGATGGCGCCGATGACAGCGCCGGAAACCGTCTCGACCCCGCCGAGCAGCACCATCACCAGCGCATCGACCGACAGCGAAATGCCGAGGCTGTCCGGGAACACGCTGCCCTTCAGGTACGCAAACAGCGCGCCACCAATTCCCGCGACCGTGCCTGATATGACGAAGGCGGTCCATTGCACGCGCTTGCCGTTGATGCCGATCGCTTCGCTGCGCAGCGGCAAATCCCGCGTCGCGCGCAGCGCAAAACCGAACGGCGAGAACACGATCACCCGCAGCACCGCAACGGCGAGCGCCGCGATACCGAGCGACAGCCAGTAGAAATTTGTCGGGCTCGCCGCCCATTTCTCCGGCCAGACGCCCAAAATGCCGTTGTCGCCGCCGGTCACCGCGACCCACTGGAACGCAATCGACCAGACGATCTGCGCAAAGGCGAGCGTCAGCATCGCGAAATAGACGCCCGACAGCTGAACGGCGAAAAAGCCGAACACCGCGGCGCCCAGCAGACCCAGCAACGGACCTAACAGCAGCGACACGATCATCGGCAGTCCCGCCGCCTTGGCGAGAAACGCCACGCCATAGGCGCCGAGCCCGAAATAGGCGGCGTGACCGAACGAGGCGAGCCCGCCGACCGACATCAGGAAATGCAGGCTGGCGGCGAAGATCACGAAGATTGCGATCTCCGAGCCGACCGTCAGCGCGTAGTTGCCGGCGAACAGCGGCAGCGTCGCCGCAACGACCAGCGCGCCGATCGACATCATCCGCTCACCCGAGGTCAGCGGCCGCCATGGATTGACGGTCAATCCCGGCGTGCGGCGCGCGGCGGCTTCCGGCTTGCCGAACAGGCCCCATGGCCGCACGATCAGCACCACCGCCATGACAAGGAATACCAGGATGATGGATATCTTCGGGAAAATGAGAATGCCGAAAGCGTTCAGTTCGGACACCAGCACGGCGGCAACGAAGGCGCCGATAATGCTGCCGAGACCGCCGATCACCACGACCACGAACACTTCGACGATGATGCGAAGATCCAGCGCGTGATGCACGGCGTCGCGCGGAATCTGCAGCGCGCCACCGAGCGCTGCGAGAAAGACGCCGAGCGCGAACACGCTGGTGAACAGCCATTTCTGATTGACGCCGAGCGCCGCCACCATGTCGCGGTCCTGCGTCGCCGCACGCACCAGCACACCCCAGCGCGTGCGCTGGAACAACAGCCAGAGCACGCCGAGCACGACCGGACTGAGCCCGATCAGGAACAGGTCGTAGCTCGGGATGTTCTGGCCGAAGAAATCCACCGCGCCCCTGAAGCCCGGCGCGCGGCGGCCGAGCAGATCGTCCGGGCCCCAGATCAGCACCACGATATCCTGAACCATCAGCGTCAGGCCGAAAGTCGCCAGCAACTGGAACAGTTCCGGTGCGTGGTAAATCCGCCGCAACAGCACCATCTCGACCAGCACGCCGACGACGGCCACGACCAGCGCTGCGACGACGATGCCGCCCCAGAAGCCGAACGCGCCGGACAACCGCTCGGTCAGCGTGAACGCGACATACGCGCCGAGCATATAAAACGCGCCATGGGCGAAATTCACGATCCGCGTTACGCCAAAAATGATCGACAGGCCCGACGCGACCAGGAACAGCGACGCCGCGCTGGCGAGGCCGGTCAGGAACTGTACGAAGTAGAAGGCCATGGGCGGTCCGGGTTGGTGGTCGCTTTACCTCGCCCCGCTTGCGGGGAGAGGTCGGATTGCGGAGCAATCCGGGTGAGGGGGTACAGGTCTATCGATTGCGTTCAACTCGCGGATAGAGCCCCTCACCCCGACCCTCTCCCCGTAAGAACGGGGGAGAGGGAGAAGCGCGAGCATCAATCCTTCGGGCGCAGCTTTCCGACTTCGGCGTCGCTCGGCAGATAGTCCGAGCCCTTGCGATAGACCGAATCCACCATCACGCCCTTGCCGTCCTTCAGCGCGGTCTTGCCGACATAGGCCCCGAGCGTCGACTGGTGGTCGATCTTGCGGAAGGTGATCTCGCCGAACGGCGACGGCATCGACAGGCCTTCGGTCGCCGCGATCAGCTTCTCCGGATCGGTCGAATTAGCCTTGGCGAGGATCGCCGCGGCGGCCTTGATGGTCTGGTAACCGACGATCGAGCCGAGGCGCGGATAGTCGTTGTACTTGGCCTGATAGGCTTTCAGGAACTTGTCATGGTCCGGCGTCTTGATGTCGTACCAGGGGTAGCCCGTAACGATCCAGCCCGCCGGCGTCTCGTCCTTCAGCGGGTCGAGATATTCCGGCTCGCCGGTGAGGAAGGAAACCACCGCGCGGTCCTTGAACAGGCCGCGGGTGTTGCCTTCACGGACGAGTTTTACGAGATCGGCGCCGAAGGTGACGTTGAGGATCGCTTCCGGATTGGCGGCGGCAACCGCCTGCACCACCGGACCGGCGTCGATCTTGCCCTGCGGCGGCCACTGCTCGTCGACCCACTGGATGTCGGGACGTTTCTCCGACATCAGCTTCTTGAACACGGCAACGGCCGACTGGCCGTATTCATAGTTCGGCGCGATCGTTGCCCAGCGCTTGGCGGGCAGTTTTGCGGCTTCTTCCACCAGCATCGCCGCCTGCATGTAGTTGGAGGGACGCAGGCGGAAGGTGTAGCGATTGCCCTTGGACCAGGTGATCGCGTCGGTCAAAGGCTCCGCGGCCAGGAAGAATACTTTCTTCTGGTTGGCGAAATCAGAGACAGCCAGACCGATGTTGGACAGGAACGTGCCAGTGAGCATCGCCACGTTCTCGCTCGACACCAGTTCGTTGGCTGCGGTCTGCGCGTCCGCCGGCTTGCCGCCGTCATCCTTGGAGATGACGACGAGCTTCTTGCCGTTGATGCCGCCCGCGGCATTGATTTCCTCGACCGCGAGCTGCCAGCCCTTGCGGTAGGGCTCGGTAAAGGCAGGCAACAGCGAATAGCTGTTGATCTCGCCGATCTTGATCTCGCTCTGCGCCATGGCGTTCCCCGCCATGCCCGCAACCGCGATCGCCAAACCTGCTCCCAATACGTGTCTACGTCGCATCCCTACCTCCAATACCCTTGTGAAACTATCTTAAACCGTCTTCGCCTTTGACTTCCGAAACCGTCAATCCACCGACGCGGGGCAATGGCCTGCCGCTGTCGGTGACCGCAACCGCGACCATGATCTCGTTGGCGCGTGGCGCGTCGTTGATCTGCACTTCCATGCCGTCGAAATGGCTGCGCACGAAGGCTGCGTCCTTGTGGCCGAGCGGAATATCCAGCGTGGTCCCCGGGCCACTGCGCTTCTTCGACGACGGGATCAGCGCCGCGCCTTTGCTCAGAACCTTCCGCACCGGCGCACCCATCTTGGGATGCAAGATCGCTGCCGCATGCTCGAGTTCGCCGTTTTCGCCGACGGCTGCGGCCTTGCCGTAGCTCTGCGCCTTGGCGCCATCGATGCCAAGCGCGGCAACAGCCTTTTTCGACAGCAGTTCGCCAAGTTCCTCGCCGATCGCGATCAGCGGCGACAGGTCTTCGACATAGCGGCCGGCGAACGGATTTTCGATCACGGCAATCGCCGCGGCGCGCCGGGTCGGCGGCGCAACCTTTTGTCCCATCTCCAGATGGGTTTCCTCGACCACCGTGACGATCTTGCGAATGATCGCGCTCATTCTATCTGCCTCGCTCCCGATCAAACATGCGCGGTCCTTTCCAGTGCGCTTCCATGAAGCACCGGCAACGCGCCTGCCTTGATCCCTGTTGCACCTATCACGGCCGTTTCGCCTAGTAGACGCAAGGCCGCACCCTCGATCAATCCCGCCACAAGCAATTGCTGCGCCCGGCTCGCCCCTGCCCTCAGCGCGTCGTCGACCTCGCTTTCCCTGAGTGCACCGACGTCGCGGGTGACGAGGCGCGCCCCAAGGTCGCTGTCGGGCTGCAATTCATTGGCCGGACAGCGGACAATGGCGGGGTGACCCGGCAAGTCGACGGCATTGGCGATGATCGTGGCGGCGGCATCGGCCTGCGACGCCGTCCGCGCCAGCACGGTGACGGCATCGGCAATGCCGAGCGAAAAACTGCGGCCGTGACGCCCGCTGGTCGCAATGCCTCGCGACAGATCATCTGCTTCGATGTCAATCGTTCGCATCAGGCCGTGCCGGTCCGGCCGATCCATCAGCCCGACGGTGAACTGCTCACCGTCGGTCAAATGCAACGCGATGTCACCGCCATTGTTGACGTAAGCCCGCTGCAGCCGCGCCGCGTCCAGCATCGCGCCGAGGATTTCCTGCGCGACGCTGCCCGCCACCGCCGCCATCGGCGTGATGAAATGATCCGATGCAAATGGCGCTACCGCCGCATGCATGCGGCGCGCGACGACGCCCTTCAACGTGCATCGCGTCGGATTGGCCGGCTGGCGCAATTCGACCAGCTCCCCGCAGAGTTCATCCAGCAGGCCAGTAAAGCGCAATGCGGCAGCTTCGTAAGCGGCACGCACGTCACCCTCCCCGCCCTTCGCCTCGATAATCAGATCGATCGGACCGTCCTGCAAATGCAGCCGCTTGCCATCGGGAAGAAGCGCGATTTGCGGAAGCCGCTTCATGCGCGCCGCCCCGGCATGTGGGGCATCGAGCGAAGTTCTGTGTTGTCGCGCAGCGACGCCAGCGGACGGACATGATCCATATGGCCGCCGAGCGCGGCATAATCGGAAAGCCGCAGCGTGAACTCGATCGGCGCCACCAGCGCCGGCGTCGGCACGTAACCGAACGCTCCGGCCGGCATCTGCGTGACGTCGACCATGAAGGTGATGCCGCCGCCCGGCCAGACATAAACCGGCGCGCCGCCGCTGGTGACCCGCGTCAGCGCGTCCTTTACCGATCGCGTCAGCCGCACCGGATTATCCGTGACGCCGGCGCGCAGCGAACCGCCGGCGCCGCCCATGAACAGCACCGTGCACAGCGCCGGCTCGCAATTCTCCTGGATGCGCTCGACCGAAAACTGGAGATCGGGCGGCATCTGCTTCTCGATCGGCCGCAGCGCTTCGTCAAGCTCGTAATAGGCGGCATGCTCACCCGTGGTCGAAACCATCAGCATGGTGAGCCCGGGTCGTGCTTCCCTGGGATTGAACGGGCCCAGCACCGACAGCGGATCGGAAATATTGGTCCCGCCCCAGCCGGTGCCGGGATCCGCGACCTGGAAATAACGGCCGGGCGTCGAGCGCCGTCCCTTCATCTTGATCCCGGTATCGGGAATATCGAGCAGTTTGCCGGCCTGATGCTCGCTGAGAACACCGGTGATGTGGTCGTCCACGACCACGACCTCATCGACCTTGCCGTGCCACTGCTTGGCGAACATGCCGATCGTCGCCGAGCCACAGCCCACGCGCATGCGCTCTTCGGGCACGCCGTTGACAACAGGCGGATAGCCGGCCTGCACCACGACCGTGGCGCCGCCATCGATCGTCAGTTCCACCGGCTTGCAGTTGGAGAGGTCCATTAGCGCATCACAGGTGACGCGGCCTTCCTTCTTGGAACCGCCGGTCAGATGGTGCACGCCGCCGAGCGACAGCATCTGCGAGCCGTATTCGCTGGTCGTCACGTGGCCGATGGCTTCGCCGTCCGCGCGGACGGTTGCCGTTTCAGGGCCGAGATAGCGGTCGGTGTCGATCTTCACCTTGACGCCGCAATAGCTGAAAATGCCCTCGGTCACGACCGTGACCATATCGACGCCATCGATCTCCGACGACACGATGAAGGGCGCCGGCTTGTAGTCGGGATAAGTTGTTCCGGCGCCGATCGCGGTGACGAACACGTTGGGCTCGTGGACGATCTTGCCGTCCCAATCGCGCCGCCGGCCTGGAACGGCACCAGCCGCCCGCCATGCGATACCGTTCGCTCCAGCACGATATGTGGATCGACGCGTACCAGTTCGCCGTCGTGATTGGCATAACGGTCGCATGCGCCCGCCGCGCCCGGCTTGATGTAGCACATCACCGGACAGGCATCGCAGCGGATCTTGTCGCCACCGGCAGTCGTCGCATCAGTCATGAACAAGCCTGCAGTCGAGGAGGCGCCGATCGGGGCCGCATCTTCGCGGCCTGATCATTTTGTTCGTACACGAACGATGTTGCGCGCGGACCGAAATCCTGTCAAGCGGGCTCGGCCGCGAAAAATCGCGGTTGCCGCATAAAAACTCATTTGCCTCGCCCTCTGTCCACAAAGCGGGCAGCGCGCTGCGGCGCCGGATCGCGCCGCTTGCACGTTTGTACACAAACGGTATCTTCGCGCAGCGTCCAGCGCGATGTTTGCAGCGCAACGAAGGCTGAGGGAGCATGACGCAGAGCACCACGCGCCTGACCGTCAACGGCAAAGCTTGCGATATCGACGCGGCTCCCGACACTGCGTTGCTCTATGTCCTGCGCAACGATCTCGCCTTGAACGGACCGAAATACGGTTGCGGGCTCGGCGAATGCGGCGCCTGCGCCGTGCTGATCGACGGCGTCGCGGCACGTTCCTGCGTGATCCCGATCGAAGGCTGCGCCGGCCGCGACATCGTGACGCTCGAAGGCCTCGGCACGCGCGAGCATCCCGATCCCGTGCAGCAAGCCTTCATCCGTGAGCAGGCCGCGCAGTGCGGCTATTGCCTCAACGGCATGATCATCGCCACGAAGGCGCTGTTGCTGCGCTCGCCTCATCCTTCGGAAGCCGAGGTGCTGGAAGCGCTGCGCCATCATCTGTGCCGGTGCGGTGCGCATATCGAGATCAAGCGCGCGGCGATGCGCGCTGCCGGCCACATCGTCGAGGCGCACGCCTGATGAGAGTACCGGACTCGAATGGGGATCGTGAACGGCCGCAGGGAACGCTGTCCGTCTTTCGTCCAGCCTCGCCCGTCGAGGCCGTCAAGTTCGAAACCTTCATCAGGATCACCGCCGACGGATCGGTCACCGCCTATAACGGGCATGTCGATCTCGGCACCGGCATCCGCACCGCACTCGGCCAGATCGTCGCCGAGGAACTCGACGTGTCCTTTGCGCGAGTCGTCGTCGTGCTGGGCGATACGTCGCTGGTGCCCAATCAGGGCGCGACGATTGCCAGCGAGACGATCCAGATCACCGCCGTACCGCTGCGCAAGGCGGCAGCGCAGGCGCGACAGTTTCTGGCCACGCGCGCCGCGGAGCGGCTGGAGGTTCCGGTTGAAGAGCTCACCATCGAAGACGGCTTGATCCGCGGAAGGGACAATCGCAGCGTCAGCTATGGCGAATTGATATCGGGCGAAACCATCCGGCTTGAACTCGCCGACGACGTTCCGGTCAAGGCCGCCAGCGCCTACACCATCGTCGGGCAATCCGTCCCGCGCGTCGATCTGCCGGCGAAGGCAACCGGCGAGCTGGTCTACGTTCACGACCTGCGCGTACCGGGCATGCTGCACGGCCGCGTTGTCCGTCCGCCCTATGCCGGCGTCGACGCCGGCGATTTCATCGGCACCAGCTTGATCGCGGTCGATGAGACTTCGGTGCGCCACATCCCCGGGCTCGTCGCGGTTGTCAGCATCGGCGACTTCGTCGGTGTCGTCGCCGAACGCGAGGAAAATGCGATCAAGGCCGCGGCGCAGTTGAAAGTCACCTGGAAGCCGGTGCCGACGCTGCCCGACCTGAAGGACATAGAGACGGCGCTGCGTGCCAATCCGTCCGCGCCACGAACGCTGATCGACAAGGGCAACGTCGCCGCCGCGATTGCCGATGCAGCCAAACCGATGCAGCGGACTTATATCTGGCCCTACCAGATGCACGCCTCGATCGGCCCGTCCTGCGCGGTCGCTGACTACCAGGACGATCACACCAGGGTCTGGTCGGGCACGCAGAACGCGCATCATCTGCGCACCGAACTGGCGCGGCTGATCCACCGGCGCGAAGCGGAGATCGAGGTGATCCGGCTGGAAGCGGCCGGCTGCTACGGGCGCAACTGCGCCGATGACGTTTCCGCCGACGCGGTTCTTCTGTCGCGCGCGGTGGGCCGCCCCGTTCGTGTGCAGCTCACGCGCGAACAGGAGCACGCGTGGGAGCCCAAGGGCACCGCGCAGTTGATGGACGTCAATGGCGGGCTGAATGCCGACGGCAGCGTCGCCGGTTATGAATTTGCCACGCGCTATCCGTCGAACGGCGCACCAACGCTGGCGCTGCTGCTCACCGGCACCATTCCGAACACGCCGGCCGTGTTCGAGATGGGCGATCGCACCGCGATCCCACCCTACGACTACGACAATCTGCGCGTCGTGGCGCACGACATGCCACCGATTGTCCGCGCCTCGTGGCTTCGCGGCGTCTCGGCATTGCCAAACACCTTCGCGCATGAATCCTGGATCGACGAATGCGCTGATGAAGCCGGCGTTGACCCGATCGAATATCGCCTGCGCTATCTGAAGGACACGCGCGCTGTCGATCTCGTCAATGCCGTCGCTGAACGCGCGGGCTGGAAATCGCGGCCGGTGCGGACAGCAGAAGCAGGCCGAGGGCGATATCGTCCGCGGTCGCGGCTTTGCCTATGCGCTCTATGTCCACAGCAAGTTTCCGGGCTATGGCGCGGCGTGGTCGGCGTGGATCGCCGACGTCGCCGTCAACAAGGCAACCGGCGATGTCAGCGTGACGCGCGTGGTGGCCGGGCAAGACTTCGGCATGATGATCAATCCGGACGGCGTCCGCCACCAGATCCACGGCAACGTCATCCAGTCGACCAGCCGCGCGCTGATGGAGGAAGTTTCGTTCGACCGCACTTCCGTCACGGCGCGGGAATGGGGCGCCTACCCCATCATCAAATTTCCCGAGGTGCCCGAGATCGACGTGTTGATGCTGCCGCGCCAGGATCAACCGCCGCTCGGCGTCGGCGAGTCCGCTTCCGTCCCCAGTGCCGCGGCCATCGCCAACGCCATCTACGATGCAACAGGCGTGCGCTTTCGCGAATTGCCGTTCACGCCGGAACGCATCCTGCGGGGATTGCACGGCGAGGAACAGACGGCAGCGCAGGCATTGCCCGCGCCGCCGCCTCAACCTGCGCTCCCATCGCGCATCTGGCAAAATCCGTTCGCCCGACGCACCGGCGCGTTCGCGACCGCCGCGGCGCTGTGCGCGGCTGTGGTCGGCATCGGCGCCGCTGTCTTTCCATGGCGAGCGATCGCGCCGGTCGCACGTCCCGATGCATCGGTTTATTCGGCTGCGACTATCGCGCGCGGCCAGCAACTCGCCGCGCTGGGCGACTGCGCGGTCTGCCACACGTCTGTGAATGGTATTCTCAACGCCGGAGGCCGGCCGCTGCCGACGCCGTTCGGCACGATCTACTCGACCAACATCACGCCCGATGTCGAAACCGGCATCGGCGCGTGGTCCTATCCCGCCTTCGAGCGTGCGATGCGCGAGGGCATCCATCGCGACGGAAGACATCTCTATCCGGCGTTTCCCTACACGCATTTCGCCAAAACCACCGACGCTGACATGCAGGCGCTCTACGCTTACCTGATGACGCAGTCGCCGGTGCGCACGGAGACGCCGACAAATACGCTCACGTTCCCGTTCAACCTGCGCCCGCTGCTGGCGGGATGGAACGCACTGTTCCACCGGCCCAATGCTTTTCAGGCCGACCCGGCAAAATCCGAGATATGGAATCGCGGCGCCTATCTGGTCGAGGGCCTCGGCCATTGCAGCGCCTGCCATTCGCCGCGCAACGCGCTCGGCGCGGAGAAGGCGAACGCCTATCTCGCTGGCGGATTTGCGGAAGGCTGGGAGGCGCCGGCGCTGACGTCGTTGTCGCAGGCGCCGATCCCCTGGAACGAGGACGAGCTGTACGCGTATTTGCGGACCGGCGAGTCCCGTTTTCACGGCGTCGCCGCGGGGCCGATGGCGCCGGTGGTGAAGGAACTCGCAGCCCTCCCCGATTCCGACATCCGCGCCATGGCGGTCTATCTCGGCTCGTTCAACGACAAGGCCATCGACGGACCGGCGCAGGAAGCACTTGCCGCCAGGCTCGAAGCCTCGACCGGCACGCGCGCGTCTGCAGCCTCCAGCGTTGGCGCCCGCCTCTATCAGGGCGCCTGCGCGGTGTGCCACGAAGTCGGCGGCGCGCCGCTGTTCGGCAGCCGCCCATCGCTGGCGCTGAACAGCAATCTGCACAGCGCCGTGCCGGATAATCTGATCCAGGTCATCCTGCACGGCATCGCTGCGCCGGCCGCAAGCGACCTCGGCTATATGCCGGCCTTCAAGGACAGCCTGACCGACCGCCAGGTCGCCGAACTGACCGCCTATCTCAGGCGGCAATTCGCTCCAGACCAGCCCGCCTGGACCGATATCCCTGCCGCTGTCGGCCGTATCCGGCAGGAATAGCGCGCTGAGCTGCCATGCCGCCGCCAAAACCCACTGGTTGGGCGGCTCCCGGCGCGCTAGAGTTCCACAATGGCAGTGACCGATATCGCATCCCGGACCTATAACCATGGCTGGCGGCTCGACCCGATCGTGCGCAGCCTGCTCGATACCGACTTTTACAAGCTGCTGATGCTGCAGATGATCCGCGAGTTCTACCCGGATCAGCGCGTCACCTTTTCGGTGATCAACCGCACGCGGCATGTCCGGCTGGCCGAGATCATCGACGAGGGCGAGCTGCGCGCCCAGCTCGACCATGCCCGCACCATCCGCTTTTCCAAGAAGGAACTGATCTGGCTCGCCGGCAACACGTTCTACGGCAAGACCCAGATGTTCTCGCCCGACTTCATCAACTGGCTCGCCAACTTCCGCCTGCCCGAATACGAACTGCACAAGGTCGACGGGCAGTACGAGTTGCACTTCCACGGGCCATGGACCCACACGACGATGTGGGAGATCCCGGCGCTCGCGATCATGAACGAGCTTCGCTCGCGACAGGCGACCAAGGGACAGGGCCGCTTCGTGCTTGACGTGCTCTATGCGCGCGCCAAGGCCAAGCTGTGGTCCAAGGTCGAGCGGCTGCGCAAGCTCGAAGGCCTGCGGCTGTCGGACTTCGGTACGCGGCGCCGCCACGGCTTTCTCTGGCAGCGCTGGTGCGTCGAGGCCGTCAAGGAGGGCCTTGGTCCCTCCTTCACCGGCACGTCCAACGTGCTGCTGGCGATGGACAACGATCTCGAAGCGATCGGAACCAACGCGCACGAACTGCCGATGGTCGCCGCAGCTCTCGCCAATGACGATAACGAGTTGCGCTGGGCGCCCTATCGCATTCTCGATCAATGGCGCCATACCTACGGCGGCAACCTCCTGGTCGCACTGCCCGACGCCTTCGGCACCAAGCCGTTCCTGCGCGACGCGCCGGACTGGGTCGCCGACTGGACCGGCTTTCGTCCCGACAGCGCGCCGCCGATCACGGCCGGCGAGGACATCATCAAATGGTGGAAGCAGAAGGGCCGCGACCCCCGGGAGAAGCTCCTGGTGTTTTCCGACGGCATGGACGTCGGCTCGATCGAGGACACCTATCGCCATTTCGCCGGCCGGGTGCGCATATCCTTCGGCTGGGGCACCAACCTCACCAATGATTTCGTCGGCTGTGCGCCCGATGGTTCCGCCGATCTCGATCCGATCTCGCTGGTCTGCAAGGTGACGTCGGTCGATGGCCGGCCGGCGGTCAAGCTGTCTGATAATCCCGAAAAGGCCACCGGCAGCCCGTCCGAGGTCGAGCGCTATTTGCGCGTGTTCGGAAATGCCGGCCGCGTTCGCACCGCCGTGCACGTCTGAGCTTCGAAGTTTCCATCCCGGACCAACCGACTTGACGAGCCCCGCATGCCCGCACCCAAGCCGCCTGCTTTCGAAACCCTGAGCCTGCACGCCGGCCAGCGCCCGGATCCCACAACCGGCGCCCGCGCCGTTCCGATCTATCAAACCACGTCCTATGTCTTTCAGGATTCCGACCACGCCGCGGCGCTGTTCAACCTGGAACGCGCCGGCCACATCTACACGCGGATCTCCAACCCCACGACGGCCGTGCTCGAGGAGCGGTTGGCGGCACTCGAATCCGGGGTCGGCGCGATCTGCACGGCGAGCGGGATGGCGGCGCTGCACCTGGCGATCGCAACGATCCTTAACGCCGGCGATCACATCGTGGCTTCCGCCTCGCTCTATGGCGGCACCATCAACCTGCTGGCGCACACGCTGCCGCGGTTCGGCATCACGACCACCTTCGTCAAGCCCCGCGCGCTTGACGAGTTCCGCGCGGCGATCAAGCCGAACACGCGGCTCGTGATCGGCGAGACCATCGGCAATCCAGGGCTTGAAGTGCTCGATATCCCGGCGGTCGCGCAGATCGCACACGACGCCAAAATCCCGCTCCTGATCGACAACACCTTTGCGACGCCGTTCCTCAGCCGCCCGATCGAGCTCGGCGCCGATCTCGTGATGAACTCCGCGACCAAATGGATCGGCGGCCACGGCATTGCGATCGGCGGCGTCATCGTCGACGGCGGCCGGTTCGACTGGCACGCCTCCGGCAAGTTTCCCCAACTCACCGAGCCCTATGCCGGCTATCACGGCATCGTCTTCGACGAGCAATTCGGCCAGGCCGCCTTCATCATGCGCGCGCGAACCGAAGGGCTGCGCGACTTCGGCGCCTGCCTGTCGCCGACCAACGCGTTCCAGCTGCTGCAGGGCGTCGAGACGCTCGGCGTCCGCATGGAACGCCATATGAGCAACACGCTCGCGGTGCTCGAAGCCCTCACCGCCAACAAGGCGGTCGAGTGGGTGCTGCATCCGGCACTTGAAAATCATCCTGACCATCAGCTCGCCAAGACACTGCTGCCGCGCGGAGCGGGATCGATCGTCTCTTTCGGCATCAAGGGCGGTCGTGCGGCCGGCAAAAAATTCATCGAGTTGCTGCGGATGATCAGCCATCTCGCCAATGTCGGCGACGCCAAGACGCTGGTGATTCATCCCGCCAGCACCACGCATCAGCAGATGGATGCCGCCCAGCTCAAGGCCGCCGGGATCGGCGAGGAGCTGGTGCGGCTGTCGGTCGGCATCGAAACCGTCTCCGACATCATCGACGATCTCGGCCAGGCGCTTCGCGCATCGCAGAAGGTTTGAACCATGCAGCTGTCCGTCAATGGTGCTGATGTCTTCGTCGCCACCGGCGGCCGTCCGTTCGATCCCTCGCTGCCTGCGGTCGTGATGCTGCACGGCGCTGGCTTCGATCATTCGACCTGGGCGCTGCACAGCCGATGGTTCGCACATCACGGCTACGCCGTGCTGGCACCGGATCTGCCGGGCCACGGCCGTTCCGCCGGCGCGCCGCTTCCGACCATCGCCGACATGGCGGACTGGACTGCAGCCCTGCTCGATGCAGCCGGCGCGCCCAAGGCCAGGCTCGTCGGCCACTCGATGGGCTCGCTGATCGCGCTGGAGACTTCGGCGCGCCATCCGGACAAGGTCTCCGGCCTCAGCCTGATCGGCACCGCCGCGACGATGACGGTGGGGCCCGATCTGCTCAAGGCCGCCGAGGCCAACAATCCTGACGCCATCGACATGGTCTCGATCTGGGGCCTCGGATTCAAGGCCGAACTCGGCGGCAGCCTCGCGCCTGGACTGTGGATGCATCAGGGCGCGCAGCGCGTGCTGCAGCAGACGCGCCCCGGCGTGCTCTACAACGATCTCAACGCCTGCAACGCCTATCAGAACGCGCTGGCGGCGGCCGCACAGGTCAAGGTGCCGGCTACCTTCATCCTCGGCGAGCGCGACATGATGACGCCAGCGAAGGCTGGCAAAACTCTCGCGGCGGCGACGCCGAATGCGCGCACGATCGTCGTTCCGGGCGCCGGCCACATGATCATGGCCGAAGCGCCGGACGAATTGCTGGCGGCGTTGCAGCAATAACTACTGCCGCGCGGCAGGCTTTCTCTCCACCGGATGGATATCGATCCCGCGCAAACGTCCCATGCGCAGCACATCCATCCCCAGCGTGCGGCCGATGCGGTCGCGATCGAGCACGCGGATCAGATCGTCGACCCCGTTGATGTCGACACCATCGAGCTTGATCACGACATCGCCCGGCAACAACCCAGCCTTCGCGGCCGGGCTGTCCGGCTCGATCTGCGCCAGCAGCGCGCCCATCGTGTTGTCGACGCCGGCGACCACGGCATGGCGCCGCGGGATCGGCGCGGTCTGGCCGGCGACGCCGATATGGGCGCGGCGGACATAGCCGTGGCGGATGATCTCGGACAGCACGAACTGCGCGGTGTTGCTGGCGACCGCAAAGCAGATGCCCTGCGCGCCGTTGATGATGGCGGTGTTGATGCCGATCACTTCCGCCGACGACGACACCAGCGGCCCGCCGGAATTGCCGGGGTTGAGCGCGGCATCGGTCTGGATCACGTCCTCGATGGTCCGCCCGCTCACCGAGCGGATCGAACGGCCCAGCGCCGACACCACGCCGGCCGTCACGGTCGATTCGAATCCCAGCGGATTACCGATCGCGACAACAAGCTGGCCGCGGCGCAGGCTCTTGGAGTTCCCGAGCGACGCATAGCGCAGATCGCGCGCGCCATCGGCCCGCAACAAAGCGAGATCAGTGTCGGGATCGACGCCAAGCACGTGGGCGTCGGTGACAAAGCCCTCGATGTCGCGCAGCCTGATCTGTTTCGACGATCCGACCACATGGCTGTTGGTCAGCACCAGCCCATCGGGCGAAATAACAATGCCCGAGCCAAGCCCGCCGCGCTCGCGGCTGTTGCGCACCTTCGGCCCGGTTTCGACGCGAACGACAGCAGGCCCGACGCGTTCGGTCACACCGATCACGGCGTTGGAATAGGCGTCGAGCAAAGCCTGATCGTTTGCAGGGGTGGCTTCGGTCGCGCGCGGTGACAGGCTGTCAGCGGCAATATCTGAGGTGAAATCCAGCATGGCGAATTCCTTTGGTTTCCTCAGATGGTGGCCGGGAACCACATGCGCAAGGTGCCCGCATCCGGCGCAGGGCTGGACTGCTACGGCGCCCTCCTGAGTTCTCCCGCCCGCGCCTTGACGGGATTGAGCAGCCCCCAGTCCCCCTGCTCCAGCGCGTAGCCTTTCGGAAACGGCGCGCGCAATTCGAGCCCCAGCGAGCGCAGCACGCGGTCGTCGCGATAGTAGCATTGCAGGACGACGCGGACGAGCGTTGCAGCCGCAGCGCCGCCGGTCGCGCGAAATTCCGTCGCTACCGCGTCGCGCTTGGCCGTATCGAGTTCGGCCAGCGGCTTGCCAGCCAGTCGCGCGAGATGATCGAGCGCCTGCGCCACCTGCGCGGTGTCGCGGCCGAGCGTCGCCAGCATGTCGGCCTGGATCGCGGGGTCGTCCGCACCGGGCACCTTGTACTCGTCGCTGGCGGGAACGATCATCGCGGCGACGGTGCGGAGATTGTCGCGTTGGGCGGAGGTCAGTTCATTTGCTGCGGACATGGCGATCTCAATCGAAGAGGTTGGCGAGGCGTTGCTTCATCTGGTCGGCGACATAGAGCGCGATCGCCTGGATGGTCGAGGTCGGGTTCACGCCGCCTGACGTCACGAACACGCTGCCGTCGACGATGAAGAGATTTTTCACGTCGTGCGAGCGGCCCCACTCGTTGACCACGGAGCGCGAGGGATCGGTACCCATCCGCGCCGTACCGAGCAGATGCCAGCCGCCCCAGGGAATCGGGTTGTTGATGCAGATGTCGGTGGCACCCGCAGCTTCGAGAATCTCGCGGCCGCGCGCCAGTCCATGGTCCATCATCTTCCGGCTGTTCTCGCTGATCGTGTAATCGATCTTCGGCGCGGGAATGCCGTGGCTGTCCTTCAGCACGGGATCGAGCGTGACGCGGTTGTGCTCCTCGGGCAAATCCTCGCAAATCGCAGAGACCCCGATACGATGGCCATTGAGCTTGCGGAACACGCGGTGATGATCCGCGCCCCACGGCAAGATGCCCTTCTGCTCGCTCGCCACCGCTTCGAACACCGGCCCTGCACCACGACCGAACTGGATGCCGTAGCCGCGGACGAAGCCGCGCGAAACATCAGTGTCGTAGAACTCCTTGCTCCACAGGCAGGTCGGTGGCGCGCGGTTCGCGTCAGTGGGCTCCTTCACGAAGCCATAGGTCTGCGCATAGGGATGGAACATCAGGTTCTTGCCGACCAGACCGGACGAGTTGGCGAGGCCATTCGGGAAGCGCCCGGAGACCGAGTTCAGGAGCAGACGCGGCGTACCAACGCCATTGCAGGCGATGATAACGACCTCAGCCGGCTGGAACTGCTCGACGCCGTCCTTGTCGTAGTAGACGACGCCCGAGGCCATGCCGTGCTCGTTGGTCAGGATCTCGCGCACGCGACAGTGGGTCTTGACCTCGACACCAGCGCGGATCGCGTGCGGCCAGTAGGTAATATCGGTCGAGGCTTTGGCGCCCTGCGCGCAGGCCGGCGTGCAATGGCCGAGATTGATGCAGCGCGCCCGGCCCTCGTAATCCGTCGTCGCGACCGTGGTGTCCGACGGCCACCAGTGCCAGCCGAGCTTGTTCATGGCGTTGCCGATCAGCGGACCGGAGAGTCCGAGCGGCTGCGGCGGCATCGGCGGGTGCGTCAGCGGCGACAACGGATCGCCGGACAGGCCCGATACGCCCATCATCCGGTCGTTCTCTTCGAAGAACGGGGTGAGTGCGTCGTAATCGATCGGCCAGTCGTCGGCGACGCCGTCGAGTGTCTTCACCTTGAAGTCGCTTGGATGAAGCCGCGGCCAATGCGCGGTGTACATCACCGTCGAGCCGCCGACGCCGTTGAAGTTCACGACCTTGATCGGCGAATTGTCGTCGTTAACAGGATAGTCCTCGGGCCGGCCGCGGACGTTCGGGCTGGTCGACCAGTCGCCGTAGAACTTCGCCTCCCAGTCGCGCCCGGTGCTGGGATATTCAGATGGGTTCATCCAGCCACCCTGGTCGAGGCAGAGGATGTGCATCTTGGTTTCGGCGAGGCTCCAGGCCACAGCGGCGCCGGACGCACCGGCGCCGATGATCAGGACGTCAACGGGATCGTGCTTCATTCTTGTTCTCAACTCTCTCGTTCGTCATTGCGAGCGAAGCGAAGCAATCCATTCTCTCTTTCGCGGCGAGATGGATTGCTTCGTCGCTTCGCTCCTCGCAATGACGTGATATAGATTCAGGGCCGATCTCATGCCAGCGACTCGTAGAGGTCGGTCCATTCTGGATTCAGTGCTTCGATCAAGGTCAACTTTTTGGCTCGGCTTCCTGCCTTGATCTGCTTTTCTCGGGTGATCGCCTCGATCATGGTCTCATGTAGCTCGTACCATACCAACATCTTACAGCCGTACTTCTTTGAGAATCCGGTCACCGATCCCTCCCGATGCTCGAATGCACGCTTCGGAAGATTGGACGTGACACCAGTGTAGAGCGTTCCACGGCGCTTGTTCGCTACGATGTACACACAAGGCTGCTTCATGACTTTTCCTCGGACCGTCTGACTCGCCGCGTCATTGCGAGGAGCACAGCGACGAAGCAATCCATCGCTC
Source organism: uncultured Alphaproteobacteria bacterium (assembly GCA_963791165.1). Lineage (GTDB taxonomy): Bacteria > Pseudomonadota > Alphaproteobacteria > Rhizobiales > Xanthobacteraceae > Bradyrhizobium. The sequence goes on from CAWBRL010000027.1 coordinate 67,069, forward strand.
GATGCTGCGCATCGCCTCGCAATGACGGGGACACAATTTAGTTCACAATCCTCACCGGCAGGGTGCGAATGCCGCGGATGAAATTCGAATAGAGGCGCTGCGGCGGGCCGATGATTGCGAAACGAAGATCCCTTGCCAAGACTTCCTCCCAGAGAATTCTGATTTGCTGTTCGGCGAGGCGGTCGCCGACGCAGCGGTGAATGCCGGCGCCGAAGGCGAGATGCTGGCGCGGCTTGGGGCGGTCGATGATGAATTCATCGGCGCGATCTATCTTGGTCTCGTCGCGGTTGCCGGAGATGTACCACATCACGACCTTGTCGCCTTTGGCGATCCTGCGGCCGGCCAGTTCAACGTCGTTGCGCGCGGTGCGGCGCATGTGCAGCACCGGCGTCTGGTAGCGGATGGTCTCCGACACGAGGTTCGGGATCAGTTCGCGCCGAGCCCGCACCAGCTCGAACTGCTCGGGATTTTCGACCAGCGCCATCAGCCCGCCGCTCATGGAATTGCGCGTGGTGTCGTTGCCGCCGACAATCAATAAGCCAATCGTACCAATGAACTCGCGGGTCTGCAGGTTGCGTGTCGCATCGGAGTGCGCGAGCATCGAGACCAGGTCGAAGGTCGGCGGGGCATCGGCGCGCGTGTTCCACAATTTGCGGAAATACTCGCCCATCTTCAACATCTCTTCGTAACGCTCGTCCTCCGAATGCACCACCGCATCTGGCGAATCGACATTGGCGATCGCCACATCGGACCACCAGCTCAGCTTCATCCGGTCTTCCCAGGGGAAGTCGAACAGCGTCGCCAACATCATGTTGGTGAGGTCGGTCGAGACGCGCTCGGCCCAGTCGAAGGTCTCGTTGCGGGGCAAGGCGTCCAGCACATCCGAGGTCCGCTTGCGGATCAGCGGCTCGAAATTGGCGAGGTTGGACGGCGCGACGATCGGTGCGACGGTGCGTCGTTGGGCGGTATGGCCGGGCGGATCCATGCGGATGAAGCTGGTGCGCTCCTGGCCCTTCGGCTGGTCCGCCACCTGAATACCGCCGAGTTCCGAACTCGACGAATAGTTCTCGTGATCGAGCTCGACCGCAAAGATGTCGTCGTAGCGCGTCACCGACCAATAAGGCCCGAACGGCGAGGCCTCGCAATAATGCACGGGATCGTCGCGGCGCAGTTGTTCGAACAGCGGCCGCCAGGTGTCGTCCTGATAAAGGTGGGGATCGCCGACGTCGATCGACGTCAGCTTGCGCTGCAGCGCCTGGGCCATCGCTTGCCTCCCCCCTTGCCGTCGCCGCTTGACGGGCGATCCTGACCCGGACGATAGGGGCAGATGCGGCCGCGAGTAAAGCCGACCGGGCCGGCTGGCGGCAAACCTGCAACCCTGCCACGCGTCCAGGCAGGGTTTGTCCACCGGCATGAGAGCGGGTAGTTTTGGGACAAACCACAGGATCGGGAGAAACGTCCATTCCGGATTTCGACGCTATCATCATCGGCGCGGGCATGTCGGGCCTGTACCAGCTCTACAGATTGCGCGAGCAGGGCTTGCGCGTCCGGGTGTTCGAGGCCGGGACCGATGTCGGCGGCACCTGGTACTGGAACCGCTATCCCGGCGCGCGCTTCGATTCGGAGAGCTATTCCTATGGCTACTCGTTTTCGAAGGAGCTTTTGCAGGAATGGGACTGGTCGGAGCATTTCGCGGGCCAGCCGGAAACGCTGCGCTATCTCAACCACGTCGCCGACAAGTTCGACCTGCGGCGCGACATTCAGTTTCGCAGCCGGGTTGTAGCGGCGATTTACGAGGACGCTTCGCGGAGCTGGAGCATTACGCTGGAGGATGGCAGCAGCTTCAGCGCGCGTTTCCTGATCACTGCGATCGGCCCGCTGTCGACGCCTACCCTGCCGCGGATCGAGGGGCGCGACGATTTCAAGGGAGCGTCTTTCCATACCGCGCGATGGCCGAAGGAGCCGGTGGATTTCGCAGGCAAGCGTGTGGCCGTGATCGGCACCGGCGCCACCGGTGTGCAGACCATCCAGACCATTGCAGGCCAGGTCGGCCACCTCACGGTGTTCCAGCGCACGCCGAACTGGTGTGCGCCGCTGCACAACGGCAAGATCGACGCCGAGACGCAGAAGCAGATCAAGGCCGGCTATCCCGAGATGTTCGCCCGCTGCCAGGAGACGTTCGCCTGCTTCCTGCACACACCGGACCCGCGCGGCGCGTTCGAGGTGTCCGACGAGGAACGCGAGGCCAACTATGAAAGGCTCTATGGCGAGCGCGGCTTCGGCATCTGGCAGGGCAATTTCAAGGACATACTGATCGACCGCAAGGCCAATGCGACGATCTCCGATTTCGTCGCGCGAAAGATCCGCGAGCGGGTAAAAAATCCTGCGGTCGCGGAAAAGCTGATCCCGAAAAATCACGGCTTCGGCACCCGCCGGCTGCCGCTCGAGACGTTCTATTACGAGGTCTATAACCAGGATAATGTCGCGCTGGTCGACATCACGGAGACGCCGATCGAGCGGATCACGCCGGAGGGAATCAAGACCAGCGCGCGCGAATACGAATTCGACATCATCATCTACGCGACAGGCTTTGACGCCATCACCGGCAGCTTCGACAAGATCGATTTGCGCGGCGCCGGCGGCGCGCGGCTGAAGGACAAATGGAAAAAAGGCCCGGAAACCTATCTCGGCATCATGGTCCACGAATTTCCGAACATGCTGATGCTGATGGGGCCGCACACCGCGCTCGGCAACATTCCGCGCAGCATCGAATACAGCGTCGACTGGGTAACGGGCGTCATTCGTTTCGCGACGGAGAATAAGCTGACGCGGCTGGAGGCGACGCCGGAGGGCGTGGCGTCCTGGACCGATCACGTCAAGGCACTCGGCGAAGGATTGCTGTCCAACGAGGTCAATTCCTGGATGACCGGCATCAATTCCAACGTCGAAGGCAAGCAGACCCGCATCGTCGCCCGTTACAGCGGCAGCGCGCCGGCGTACCGCGCCAGATGCGACGAGGTGGCGGCGAAGGGGTATGATGAGTTGCGGCTGGGGTAAGTAATAGCAGGCGCGATTTACCCACCCGATAACTGTCATACCCCGCGAAGGCGGGGTATCCAGTACGCCGCGGCCTATCGGTTCAATCACTACGGCCTCTGGAATACTGGGTCACCCGCCTGCGCGGGTGACGACGACTGAATGTGCGTTCGCGATCTCGCGACGCGCGGCGCCCGAGGTTTGCATTTCGTTTGCCCCCTCAAAAAACAGAGGGCGCAGGGAAGACCGGGTGCGCGCTGCACCCGCGGTCTCGTGTGCAATTGCGCACAGAAAACGCGCACACGAGCATACAGGTCCAGCGGGAGCATCCGGCCTTCCCTGCGCAGGGGAAAATAAATACCCATACGAATTTGTAGAGATGCGTGTGGACCCCTCAAGCCATTGATCCGTCTCGCGAATTGTCCCCATACAATGCCATATAGATCTGTTGGCATTCCCACACACCATTGGGACAAAACCGGGGACACACATGGCTAACAACCCAAAGACCGAGCAGCAACCGATGTCGATGCAGGAACTGCTCTGCTGTCAGGTTTACGGACTGGTCCGCGAGACCGCAGATGCAATGTGTCCAAAAGGCCAGAACGTCCTCGAGGTCGAAGCTGATCTGCTCAATGCCTTGGCCGTCAACTGTGCGGCAAAGCGCGACCTTGCGAAAATGCTGGCCAGCGGTGGAAAGGACTAACCATGGCACGCAAGGTCCGTCACAGCGCTCTGGAGAGCCGCAGCCCCCGTTTGAAGTTGCAGGTTCGCCGAAAGCCGTACTGTGGTCCCTCGCTCGCACGTGGCGTGGCCTTGCTGTACCGGCGCAACAAGATGAACGGCTCTTGGGTGCTGAAGGCCAGCGATGGGCACGGTGCCTATTGGACCAAGGCCATCGCAGAGGCCGACGATTTCGACGAAAGCAACGGCAAGACCATCCTGACGTTCTTCGAGGCGCAGGATGTCGCGAAGAAGCTGGCGCGCGGCGAGGACGGCATCGCCGACACCGCACCGATCACCGTCGATGTCGCGCTGAAGGACTACAAGCGCGACCTGGAGGCGCGCAGCGCCAATCCCTACAACGCCGAGCACCCGCGTCTGCACCTCACCAGTGGGCTGTTGTCGAAGCCAGTGGCGTTGCTGACGGACACGGAGTTAAAGAAGTGGCGTGACAGCCTGCTTGGCAAGATGGCGCCGTCAACAATCAACAGAACTTGCCGCTGCCTGTGCGCGGCCCTGGTGCTGGCCGCACAGCACGACGAGCGGAGAATCCAGAACCGGCAGGCATGGGAAGTTGGCCTTGCTGGTCTGCCGGATGCGCAAGAGGCGCGCAACGTCGTGATCTCCGACGATAAGGTTCGGGAATTCGTTGCCATCGCCTACGGGCTCGATCATCAGTTTGGGCTGCTAACCGACACGCTGGCAGTAACCGGCGCACGACCGAGCCAAGCTGTGCGGCTTCGCGTCGATGATCTGCATAACCACCCGGTGCGGCCGAAGCTGATGATGCCGAAGTCGGCCAAGGGCGGCGGCAGGAAATCGCAGCGCGAAAAAAGTCGAACGGTACAGCGTCCCGATCACTGTGCAGCTGGCGGCGAGGCTGAAGGAAGCGGCGAATGGCCGCCCCGGCGACGCGCCTTTGCTTCTCCAGAGCGACGGCACCAAGTGGGCAGCTAGCCCCGGTCGACTTTCATCGCGACGTGGACAAGGTCGTCATGACGATCGGGCTCGATCCTGCCGAGGTCACGATGTACTGCCTGCGGCACAGTTCCATTGTCCGGCTGCTACTGGCGAACGTCCCGGTTCGATTGGTCGCGAGCCTGCATAACACAAGCGTCGCTATGATCGAAAAGCATTACTCGAAGCACATCGCCGAATACGGCGACGAGCATGCCCGAGGGGCCCTGCTGCAGCCCGCACCGCCGACCGGCGACAACGTCGTGCCGCTGGTGCGATAATTTGCGACTGGGTCGAGGCGTTGAAGCGCCATCGACCCTTACTAACCCGCACCCAATGGATCTGACCCAATGGGCAAGAAGGTTAAAGCCGACCATACACCTAAACAGCCGCCGCTCGACGATGATGTGCGTTGGATGCCGCTGGTCGATGCTGTCACGCTGCGCATTAAGCAGACTACCGCGATGCAGCTTGCGCTCCCGAAATCGAGGAGGCGGCCATGACGAGCAGCAAGCTGCCGAGCATGCGCCGGGACCTTACGACCGGCGAACGGGAGGCCCTCCAGCCTGAGTTCTGGAAGGAAAATATCATCTACTACGAGGAGGAGGCAGGCCGTCCCTACGTCAATGTATTTCCGGGACCCAAGGACAAGCGGCGATGGAATATTGGGGATCTCCGCGACGAAGATGGCGGCTACGTCTACTTTGTTTCGCGACCACATTTTGAGCGGCTCTGGCCTGCGCAGCAGCAGGAAGCCGAGCCACCGCCGAATCAGGGAAGCCGAAGCGCGACGGCTGGCAAGTCGCGCGTCTGAAAAAAGGTGTTGCCAGTCGTCTATAGCGATGGTGTGCCGGCCGATGCCACGGACTTGGCAGTTCAGCAGCAGCTCGTCCCCGAGTACAAGAAGCGCGGCTGGAAACTTCCATCGGACGACACAATCGGCCGCTTTCGCCGACCAAAGTAACCAACCGAAAATCCGCATGCGGGAATGCGGGCGTGCAAGCAAGCCCGCTATTCACCTACACTGTGATCCATATTCGACCACCGGATATGGAGGACAGCGAGAATGGTTCGCCCCGAGATCACCGGCCGCAAGATCAGCGCGACTGAGGGTGATCGTGACGCTTTCAGCGTCGGGGAATTCTGCAGGCGGAACGGTTTCTCCGTTGAGCTTTTTTATAAGTTCAAGGCCGAGATGCCGGTGACGTTTCGCGTCGGCACGCGTGTGCTCATCTCGAAGGAAGCCGCCGCACGCTGGCGTGCTGCGCGCGAACTGGCCGTGGCGCGCGCTTCTCCCTGATCGCCCTGCAGCGGCAACTGAAACAACCGGAATGACGAAGTTAGCGCGCGGCTTGAATGCCGAGGCTTTGCCGCGCGCTGTTTGAAAGGAAGAAGGAGGCGGCGGCCGGGAATAAAGGTCCTAACTCAAACGCCCGGCCGCCGATTAATCAACCCGCTCTCGCAAAGCAGGAGTAGATCATGCTCGATATCGGCTTACCACAAACAAGTGTCAAGACCGATAGGTTGGACAGTCCAACCTATCATCCCGAAGAAGCTGTCATTCGCGCCGGCCAGGAGGCGTGGTGCCGCCTCCGCAGCAACACGACCTGGGACGATTGGAAGCAGGTCGGCAAGGCTCATGTGATTGGGCGGCATAAGGCAATGATCGAGGCTGGTGTCAATCAGCCGATCGGGCGCCGATACAACGAGACCTTTGGTGCATGGCAGCGCGAGTTCGGGTTTGAAAATCTCGACAAGGGAGATCGGGGCCGGCTCTTTGAAGTTATGGGCCACCTCGCCGCGATCGAGACGTGGCTTGCGACCCTGACGACAAGCGAGCAGCTCCGCCTCAACCACCCGACCACCGTATTGCGCAAGTGGAAGGGCTCGACCGTTGTCTCCAAGCCGAACACCACATCGAAGCCGTCGCACTACGCACAGCTCAAGGACGCGCACGCCCAGCTCATCGAGGAGAACCACCGCCTTCAGCACAGGATTGAAGCCGCCGATGGTGACCTGTGGAAAGCCACGGACACGGCTGCTGACATTGCCAACGCGATGGTCGCCACGCTGTCTCCCGCGAAGGCGGAACGCACGGCAAGGGAAATCCTCAAGAGGATTAAGGAACGAAAAGCCATGCGGCCCAGTGTCGAGGCGGGTCGTGTGCTGGAAAAGTCTGGCTTCGACGCAAGCCTCAATCCCTCCTCTAAGTCAACAAGGACTCGATCATGACCTCTTACGACGACTGGTACCCAAGCAACTTCCTCAAGGCCGACGACGTCATCGACAACTCGATGGTTCTCACCATTGCCGATATCCACCAAGAGGAAATGCAGGACGGAAAATCCAAGCCCTGCGTATTCTTTAGAGAAGACAAGCGCGCGCTGGTGCTGAACGTCACCAACAAGAACTTCTTGATCCTGCTTACTCGCAGCAAAAATCCGGCGGATGCTGTCGGACAGCGCGTCATGCTGGTGGCGGTCGAGGCAGAATATCAGGGCAAGCCGTGCATGGCCCTGCGCCTGCGCCGGCCACCGACCGATGGTGGTGGCGAGACAATCCCGAAAGCGACACCGAAGGGCGCCAAGCGCAAGTCGCCGAAGCCTGATGACGACATGGGCGGCGATAGCAACCCATATTGAGGCCCAGCTATGAGCACCACGACGGCCCGCCCATTACCGCCTGCGGTTCGCGACAAGCTCGGCAAGCTGCTGCCGCTGTTGTCGTCGGAGCATGACGGCGAGCGGGCCGGCGCGGCGGCGGCGATCGAGCGGGTGCTGAAAAGCAACGACCGCGACTGGCACGATCTGGTAGCGGTGGTCACCACAGCGGCTCCCGTCCCCGAACCACCGCGCCGGCAGTCGCCGGAAGATGACACGTCAACGACCATGGACGCTGGGGAGCTCGCCGACCTGATCACCACGCTGCGCGACAGCGGCGTCTGGCTCGGACCGCGGTCGGAGACATTCCTCGACGGGTTGCTCGAGCGCGCTGGCACCTATGCATCCGTTTTCATCAGCCCGAAGCAACAACGCTGGCTCGATGGTCTCGCCCGCAAGGTCAGGGAAGCGGCGACATGACGTGTAACAGCAAGGGCACCTACCGAACTACAGCCAAGCTCTCGATGGAAGCCTTTGACAAGCTGCCGCCATCGGCCCGGAAGGCGCTGTCGGATGCCCTATTCTCATGGGCGCCACAGCCGGTTCTTAACCGCTGGCGGAAAGGACTGCCGGGCTGTCGCACTGGTCCCGACCTCGCAAAATCGATCGCGAGATGGGACAAACAGCACCTCGCCAAACCAAAGAACCGGCGAGGCAAGCAATGACTGCGCAAGATGTGCTGACCCTGCGAGTGACGCTGTTGCGTGCCGGCTACTCCCCGATCCCGCTGTTCGGCAAGGTGCCGCCCGCCTATGGCAAAAACAACGCGCGCAAGGGCCCGCCAGTGGCAGACATTGGGCGATGTTTCGGACGACCAAATTGAAATGTGGGCGCGCACCTGGCCCGATGCGATCAACACCGGGATTCTGACCCGCGCGGTACCAACCTTCGACGCCGACATCCTCAACGAGGACGCCGCGGTAGCGATCGAGGATATGGTGCGCGAGCAATTCGAGGAATCCGGTTACGTCCTGGTGCGTATCGGGCGACCACCAAAGCGGGCCTTCCCGTTTCGTACCAATGAGCCGTTTTCCAAGATCCTCATCAACCTTGTTCCGCCCAATGGCGGGGCGGCTGAGAAGCTCGAATTCCTCGGCCTTGGGCAACAGGTCGTCGTGGCCGGGATCCACCCCGACACGCACAAATCTTACCGGTGGCACGGCGGTGAGCCGGGGCCGATCGCCCGCAAGGATCTGCCCTACATCCGCGAGACGGAAGCGCGCGAGCTGATCGAGCGTGCCGCCGCGATGCTGGTCGCGGATTTCGGCTATGTCCGAGCCGCCGAACGGCCCCGGCGGAAGAAGAGCAGCGAGAGTTACGGAACAGCACACGACGGCACAGCAGACTGGCAATACTTGGTCGACCGCATCCGTGCCGGCGAGGCGCTGCACGAACTCATTACGCGACCTCGCCGCGAAGCTGGTGACCGCGGGTATGGCAGCCGGCGCCGCCGTCAATTTCCTCCGGGCGCTGATGGAGAGCTCGAGCGCGCCGCGCGATGACCGCTGGCTGGAGCGGCTCAACGAGATTCCGCGCGTGGTCGACGGTGCCGAGGGGCTCGGGGCCAAGGCCGATCCGGCAACAGACCCGGCAGCAGCGAGCTCGCTGCCGCGGCAAAGCCTGGCCGATGTTCACGCGGTGTTCCAAAAATGGTTCGGCAAGCAGTACGACCTCGACGCCGCCACCGCCGCGATTGCAGCGGCTGCGTCCGAGAGACTGCCCGGCGATCCGCTGTGGCTGCTGATCGTGGCCGGACCCGGTGGTGCCAAGACCGAGACCGTGCAGGCCCTGTCGGGCGCCGGTGCCTTTGTCACCAGCACGATCTCAAGCGAAGGCGCGCTGCTGTCGGCCACACCGCGAAGGGAGAAGAGCAAGAAAGCGACCGGCGGGCTGCTGCGCAAGATCGGCGACCACGGCACGCTCGTGATCAAGGACTTCACCTCGATCCTGAGCGCCGATCGCAACACCCGCGCCTGCGTGCTGGCCGCGATCCGGGAAATCTACGACGGGCGCTGGGAACGCAATGTCGGCAGCGACGGCGGCCAGACGCTGACCTGGATCGGCCGCATCGTGATCGTCGCCGCCGTCACCACCGCATGGGACGCAGCGCATACGGTGGTCGCGACCATGGGCGACCGCTTCGCGCTGCTGCGGCTGCGAACCGGCGCAGGCCGCAGGGAAGCCAGCCGGGGTGCGATCCGGAATACCGGCGACGAAGTCGAGATGCGGAAAGAACTCGCCGCTGCGGTCGGCGCCCTGGTCGCGCATATGGACACCACGCCCTACGAACTCAGCGACGCCGAGATCGATCAGATCGTAAAGGCCGCCGATCTGGTGACGTTGGCGCGCTCGGCGGTCGAGCGGGACTATCGCGGCGAGATCGAGTTCGCGCACGATCCGGAAGCACCGACCCGGTTCGCCAAGCAGCTCGTGCAGTTGCTGCGCGGCGCGGTCGCGGTTGGCGTGACGCCGCAGGATGCCATGCGGCTGGTGCTGCGCTGCGCCGCCGACAGCATCCCGCCGCTGCGCCGCGACATCCTGCTCGACCTCGCCACGAACCCGGACTCCCGGTCGACCGAGGTCCGCAAGCGCGTCTCCAAGCCGCGCAACACCGTCCGCCGCACGCTCGAATGCCTGCACATGCTTGGCGCGCTGGCGTGCGACGAGATCCGCGGAGACCGACCGCGACGGCAAGGAACACGTTGTCTGGCGCTATCGTCTGGCCGATGGGTTCGACCGAGACACGCTGCAGAGTGTGACCGGCCCATAGGCTGGTCCGGAAATGTGAGGAGATACCGAGATGACCGACAGATTTGCACCCGAATACGTGTCCGGAAATGTGAGTAGATACTTGTTGGGATGCATGAGCCCGGTCTGTCTCTCATCCATATCAAATTCTCTAAAAATTATCTCACTCACATTTCCGGACACTTTTTACGCCCGGCGATGGGCACAGCGTCTAGGCGCCACCGCATCAGCCGGACATCGGCAACATGAGGAGAGAACCGATGAAATTTGAAATCCTGACGCCAAAAAGCCCGCGCTGGAACTTCTTTGTCGGATTGCTTGGGAACGCTCTGACGGACGGATTGCCCGAAGGTACGTGGCGCTGTGGCGACGACGGCAGCGACGGCTCAAGTCACCGCTATGCCGAAGCAGTCCTGATCGAGCTCGGCGGAATCGACGTTGACGGCACGCTTGAGTTTTTTCGGGAGCATGGTGGCTACTGAATGACTGCGAAATCCTGCTTAACGTGGATCCTGATCTGAATGAGTCGCCTGGTGACGCCGGCGCTGCACCCGCTGCCGCCTGAGTTGGCAGGGTGTATTGTGCCACATGCCCCGTACTCGACGACATGATCGGATGCGCGCCGGCAAGGTCACGCCGGCGATGTGGATCTACAATAGCAAAGGGTGGAAGACTGCGCGTCGGCAGGCGATGCATGCTGCGGAATACGTTTGCCAGGCACCCGGTTGCTGCGAGGTGCTGGTTGGTCCTGCCCGCTGTCACGTCCATCATAGGCGACGGCTGCAGGAAGCCTGGTCGCTGGCGTATGAGCCGCTAAATCATGCGGCGCTGTGCCCGTCGCATCACTCGGGTGAAACCGCCCGCGAGATTGCAACGGCCAGAGGTAAACCCGAACGCGGCGGCTGTGACGCTGACGGCTGGCCGACTTCGCGGTCGCATCCGTGGAATCGAAAATGACGGGGGGTAGGAAGGAACCAAAAACCGCGTTTGAAGCAAAGCGGCCGCGCTCTCGCGCGTGCATTCCCGGAGTTGGTTAGTTTTGGCCGGGGAACCAAAATCGGTTATTTTGGCGGCCGTGACGACCTCCAATAACCGGTGGCCCATGACGACCTACCTCGAACTGACCGACGGCGAGTGGCAAGCGATCCAGAAAATCTTGCCGATTCCTAAGCGCGGCCCAAAGCGACCGCATGACCGGTCGGTGTGCGCGGCCTTTCTGTTTGCAAAGGCGGCCGGCGTATCGCTGGAATCCCTACCGCTCGGCCAATTTCCGAATTCGATCTTCCTGCGCTCGACCCAACAACGCTGGTTGCGCGACGGCGTGCTGCCACGGCTGTTCGAGGTCGGCGCCAAGGCGCAGGCGCGGATGGAGAATGCGTATGACGCTCATATCCACAAGCTGACCGTGGATCGCGTGGCGGTGGACGGCCGCGCGACGGCGACGATGCCGCGCTGGACGCATGTGCGGGGCGCTTGATCCAGCCGTTCAGCCAGTGCGGGTCGGCTCGCCCGCCACTCCCGCTTATTTAAGCGGCATCGATCGGATTGCCGCTGACGTCAGCCGCACGCCATCCGCCAATGATGCCCGCAATAGGCGCGACCTGGCTCGACAGCACCGCCGCAGAACAGCGTCTCCGCTACCGTGCCGAGCGGCCAGCGGCATTGACCGGCGTCGAGTTCAAGCAGCGAGCAACGCTGCATTTCCGGCGGCGGCAAGGTGGCATCGACCAATGGCGTCGACTTTGCTGGC
>CAWBRL010000028.1:0-92760 GCA_963791165.1 uncultured Alphaproteobacteria bacterium
TTTTACTTTTACCCCGTCGGCGGCAGCAGCGGCCCGCTGTTCGTACGGCGGCTCGCCCGTCGCAGCCGGGTCGTGGCCGGTGAGCTTTCCGCTGAGCTATATCGGGGCGGAACGAACGGCGAGTGGATATCAAGTCGCACTTCGAGTAACAGGTGCGGACCAGTACACGGTCTGGAACACCGACAGCGATGGCAATGTCGTTTCCAACGGGACAGGAGGCGTCGTCGTCTCGGGTTCGAGCGCCGTGATCAAATCACTCGAGCCCAGTTTCCAACAGGACTCGGTGACGGGATTATCGGCAGCGCTGCGGCACCCAAAGACCGTGATCGAATCCTTCGGTTCAACCAGCCTGGTGCAGGTGGGGAATAACTTTTACTTTTACCCCGTCGGCGGCAGCAGCGGCCCGCAGTTCAAATTCGGCGGCTCGCCCGTCGCAGCCGGGTCGTGGCCGGTGAGCTTTCCGGTGAGCTATATCGGGGCGGAACGAACGGCGAGTGGATATCAAGTCGCACTTCGAGTAACAGGTGCGGACCAGTACACGGTCTGGAACACCGACAGCGATGGCAATGTCGTTTCCAGCGGGACAGGAGGCGTCGTCGTTTCGGGTTCGAGCTCCGTAATTAAATCACTCGAGTCCAGTTTCCAACAGGACCTGAATGGTGACGGTGTTGTGGGTGTCGCCACTGCGCCAACTCCGACTCCGACTCCCAACTCCAACTCCAACTCCAACTCCAACTCCAACTCCAAGGCTTTCCAACTCCGACTCCGACACCGACTCCGACACCGACACCGACACCGACTCCGACTCCGACTTCGACACCAACTCACCAACTCCGACACCGGGTCCTGTCAGCGGCAACTGCGGCATGCAGTTGGGCAGTGCGGCTATCTTCTGCGAAACCTTTGACAATAAAAATCCGGGAATTCCAAGCCGCACCGGCGATCTCGATCCCAATGTCTGGGGAGTATCACGTGCCTCGGGCGACAATAGATGGGCGAGCGACTTGGGTCGATGCCTGCAATGGCCTGACGGCGAGATCCGCGTCCGATCTCATTCTCTGCAACGGTCAGTTGCGCCAGGCGGTCAATGACAATCACATGGTAACGGTTCTTGCGATGTATCCGAAACAGCCGTTCGACTTTGCGGGTCGCACTGGCACAGTTGCGTTTGATGTGTCCAACGACACACAAGGCAGTCACGCCGCATGGCCGGAATTCTGGATCACTGATACGCCTGTCCCCGCACCGTGGAGTCACGCCAATTCATGGATCTCGTTGCCCCAGAATGGTCTCGGAATTCGATTTGCGGCCAACGGCGAAATCGGACAGGGCGGCATCTGCCCCAACGGCAACAATTTGAATAAACGACGCTTCACCGTGGATTCCGCGATCGTTATTCGCAACTATGCGTACGAAGACGTCGCCTGGAATGGCCTGGCATTTGCCTACCCTGCGGGTGGCACAGGAATGAAGCTCAACCTCCTCGACTGTGTCACCATGTCGCCGGGACCAAATGGCCCCCTAAACCATATGGAGATAAGGGTTGCCCAAAACTTACTTGAAGTGTGGGCGTCAGACGCTGGTTCTTCGGTTCTGCGCAAAATCGCCACGATCACCAACCCAAACCTGAGCTTCTCTCGCGGACTGATCTGGCTCCAGGATGGACACTATAATGCGAGCAAGGGTGCATGCCCGCCGCAATTTAGTGGCAATCCTGTCTGCCAAGATGAGCATACATTTACCTGGGACAATGTTGCGTTCGATGGGCCGTTCACATACCGCGATTTCAGCTACGACGCGCTTGACAACAACACTACGCCCGACAGCAGCGGCCTAATGGATTTGGCGAAGACCGCACTGCCGAATCAGATGACGACGTGGAACGTGCTCAATATGCCGGCGAATCCGCAGGCGAAGTCAGTCCGTGTCTTGTTCAATTGGAAGACGTATTTCGGCAACGTGCCAAACAACCTTATCGTGAAGGTAAATGGCCACGCGCACACGTTCGCGTATCCATATCCCGCAAACGACACGTTTAGTCCCGCTGATAGAACTTCTTTCGGTATCGGCGCATGGCGCACGTACCCGCTCACCATTCCGATCACTGAACTCGTGGCAGGCACGAATGTCGTTGAAATTGGTACCGACATTCAAAATGACAACACACTTGTATCGAATGTAAACATCGTGCTCGTGGATGTTCCCGGCGGCGTGCCCGTGTTGCCCGGATCAAATAATGCGTATCCCGCCGGCGGCAACTCGGGTGGTGGAAACCCGGGCGGCAATATTCCGCCACCCACGGTGACAATTTCGGCGAGCCCGACCAGCATAACGTCCGGCAAAATCTCGACCGTGACCTGGTCCTCGACCAACGCAACCTCATGCACCGCCGTCGGGCGGGTGGAGCGGGACGAAGGCGACCAGCGGCACCCTCACGGTATCGCCGACAAGCACTACGACCTACACGCTGACCTGCACCGGGAGCGGCGGTACGTCCCCAGCGGCCAGTACGACGGTGGCGGTGAATGCCGCCCGGCGCCGGTCAGCGGCTGTGCGGATCGGCGAATGGCACGACGGCATCGTCTAAACCTTCGGCCAGCCTTTGCTCCGCCGGCACGGCGTCGTCCGTGGCGGGCTCGGGCCCGTGGACATGGAGCTGCGGCGGTTCTAACGGCGGCACCACCGCGAGCTGCTCTGCGTCACTCGCTGCGTCAACTCCAACTCCAACTCCAACTCCAACTCCAACTCCAACTCCAACTCCAACACCTCTTACTTGGTCAAATACGACAGGCAACTTGGCTAACATGGCATCGGAATGTGGAAATTTATCTTTCATATCTCCTGTACCAAATTCAAATTCTGTTATTGCTGGCATTGCTTTGAAAGGCCTGTGGTCAAATTCTAGTGGGACGACATGGTCTCAGTTGGGGGGTGGTGCTGGTTCAGAGGTCATTACTAATAGACCATCGTGGATATCCTACGATCCGGCAAACCCTGCCATCTTCTATGAATCAGGTATCTACAATGGTGGCGGTGTTTATAAAACGATCAATGGTGGATTGACGTTCCAGCGATTGGGCAGCAACGTAAATCACATTGATTTTGTCAGTGTTGATTATACTGATCCAAATCGACAAACATTGTTGGCTGGCGGTCACGAGCAGGCGCGAACAGTTTGGAAGTCTACTGATGGTGGTCAAACCTGGACAAACATTGGTTTAAATCTTCCTGCTGGTACCGGATTTTCGACTAGTCCTCTGGTTATCAATGCTCAAACATATGTCGTTAATACAGATGCCGGTTGGGCTGGAGGGACACCTGGCATTTATCGAACCGTGAATGGTGGAACAACATGGACGAAAGTAAGCTCTCTTAATGCTTCTGGTCCTCCGCTTCTTGCCTCGAATGGAAATATTTATTGGGTATCAGGTAACAGACTGCTCAAGTCCGTTAGACTCTGGAGTCACGTGGACTTCGGTTGGAAATGGTCTTCAGGCAATTCCTCCTATTGAACTTGCAGACGGTAGAATTGTTTCTAGCACTGCAACGAATTTAATGGCTTCTTCTGATGGAGGATTAACTTGGACTGCTATTGGTGCAGCGTTGCCGTTTGCTCCACAACGAGTAATTTATAGTGCTACTCGGCAAGCATTCTTTATATCGAAATGGGATTGTGGAAATGTTGTGTTGTCGGATGCTATTGCAAAGTTGGATTATGCAGTTGTAACACCAACTCCGACACCAACGCCAATTCACGCCACCCACGGTGACAATTTCGGCAAGTCCGGCCAGCATGACCTCCGGCAAAGTCTCGATCGTGACCTGGTCCTCGACCAACGCAACCTCATGCACCGCGTCGGGCGGGTGGACGGGGACGAAGGCGACCAGCGGTACCCTTACGGTATCGCCGACAAGCACTACGACCTACACGCTGACCTGCACCGGGAGTGGCGGTACGTCCGCAGCGGCCAGTACGACGGTAGCGGTGAATGCCGCCCGGCGCCGGTCAGCGGCGTGTGCGGATCGGCGAATGGCACGACGGCATCGTCTAAACCTTCGACCAACCTTTGCTCCGCCGGTACGGCGTCGTCCGTGGCGGGCTCGGGCCCGTGGACATGGAGCTGCGGCGGTTCTAACGGCGGTACCACCGCGAGCTGCTCTGCATCGCTAACTGCGCAAACTCCAACACCAACCTGCCGCCGCGGCGCCGGTCAGCGGCGTGTGCGGATCGGCGAACGGCACGACGGCATCGTCTAAACCTTCGACCAGCCTTTGCTCCGCCGGTACGGCGTCGTCCGTGGCAGGCTCGGGCCCGTGGACATGGAGCTGCGGCGGTTCTAACGGCGGTACCACCGCGAGCTGCTCTGCATCGGCGTCTGCAGGAGGAGGATCTACACCGCCATCAGGAGGATCTACACCGCCAACACCGGGTCCTGTCAGCGGCAATTGCGGCATGCAGTTGGGCAGTGCGGCTATCTTCTGCGAAACCTTTGACAATAAAAATCCGGGAATTCCGAGCCGCACCGGCGATCTCGATCCCAATGTCTGGGGAGTATCACGTGCCTCGGGCGACAATAGATGGGCGACAACTCGGGTCGATGCCTGCAATGGCCTGACGGCGAGATCCGCGTCCGATCTCATTATCTGCAACGGTCAGTTGCGCCAGGCAGTCAATGACAATCACATGTAACGGTTCTTGCGATGTATCCGAAACAGCCGTTCGACTTTGCGGGTCGCACTGGCACAGTTGCGTTTGATGTGTCCAACGACACACAAGGCAGCTCACGCCGCATGGCCGGAATTCTGGATCACTGATACGCCTGTCCCCGCACCGTTCAGTCACTTCAATTCATGGATCTCGTTGCCCCAAGAATGGTCTCGGAATTCGATTTGCGGCCAACGGCGAAATCGGACAGTGCGGCATCTGCCCCAACGGCAACAATTTGAATAAACGACGCTTCACCGTGGATTCCGCAATCGTTATTCGCAACTATGCGTACGAAGACGTCGCCTGGAATGGCCTGGCATTTGCGTACCCTGCGGGTGGCACAGGAATGAAGGTCAACCTCCTCGACTGTGTCACCATGTCGCCGGGACCAAATGGCCCCCTAAACCATATGGAGATAAGGGTTGCCCAAAACTTACTTGAAGTGTGGGCGTCAGACGCTGGTTCTACGGTGCTGCGCAAAATCGCCACGATCACCAACCCAAACCTGAGCTTCTCTCGCGGACTGATCTGGCTCCAGGATGCACACTATAACGCGAGCAAGGGTGCATGCCCGCCGCAATTTAGTGGCAATCCTGTCTGCCAAGACTGAGCATACATTTACCTGGGACAATGTTGCGTTCGATGGGCCGTTCACATACCGCGATTTCAGCTACGACGCGCTCGACAACAACACTACGCCCGACAGCAGCGGCCTAATGGATTTGGCGAAGACCGCACTACCGAATCAGATGACGACGTGGAACGTGCTCAATATGCCGGCGAATCCGCAGGCGACGTCAGTCCGTGTCTTGTTCAATTGGAAGACGTATTTCGGCAACGTGCCAAACAACCTTATCGTGAAGGTAAATGGCCACGCGCACACGTTCGCGTATCCATATCCCGCAAACGACACGTTTAGTCCCGCTGATGGAACTTCTTTCGGTGTCGGCGCATGGCGCACGTACCCGCTCACCATTCCGATCACTGAACTCGTGGCAGGCACGAATGTCGTTGAGATTGGTACCGACATTCAAAATGACAACACGCTTGTATCGAATGTAAACATCGTGCTCGTGGATGTTCCCGGCGGCGTGCCCGTGTTGCCCGGATCAAATAATGCGTATCCCGCTGGCGGCAACTCTCAGCCGTAGCGGTTATGGGTTGACGGCGATCAAGGGAAAACCGCCACCGCTTCACCGCAAGCGACGTTTTCTTCTTGATTGCCGGAGTCGGGAGATAAGCCGTAAACGCTCTTTGGCCCCACCTACGGCGCGGGGCGCTGATCTGCGACGGGAGAGGCGGCCGCTGATATCTCCTCCCTCCACAGGGGTGTGTGATCTTCCCCCAAAAAAAATGGACAGGGTTAAGCTGCTTTTAGCTCCATCTCGATCGGGCTGATGTAGCCGATGGCCGAGTGACGCCGGGTTCGATTGAGAAGCCTTCGATGTAGGCAAATATCGCGTTTGGCTTCTGCTCGTGACCTGAGCCCCAAAGATCATCCAGCGATGGGCGGAATCCTTTGGTCATTTGAGCCTGTGTGGCTCGGTGATGCAACGGGACGGGGCGCGGAGCCCTCGACACAGTGCAGCGTCCCGTCCCGTTGCATGTCGGACGCTGTCAACGACAATGAAGTCCGGTTTCAGCAACGCGCAAGACGTGGACCATGTATCTGGAAGGTCTCCGAGGTAGCCCATCCGATGCCAGCGTTCACAGGCTTTCGACCGCAAATAGGCTCCAGCTCTGCGAATTCAGTGATGCTGTCGCCAATGGCCAAATAAGTTGGGCCGCCCGACTGTTGGGCGATTAACGGTTTCTATGGCAGCCAAGCGGGCCGTGTAGTGAGGACAAGGAAGGTCAGAACACAATGGGCCTTTCAATGGATCGCGGAGCTTTCGCCATGAATCAACTTTCGCGACCAAGGCGCCGGCTAGGCCTTAGAGCAAAACGATCAATGAAATTTTGAGCCAGCGCATTCAAAATCATCTGCTCTGAGCTGTTAGAGAGTCGAATTTCTTCGCGGCTCGCCCCGTGTGAGGTCCACAGGTCGTTGCAAAACGGGGCTCATGGAGAGTTCGGCAAATCACTCGGTTCCTATCGATCGACAGCCGTTGAACGTGCAACCTTCGGCACGAAGCAATCCGGTCCGTATGCAGTTCAGGTACTTCAGATCTTGACCGAACGCTTGACTGCTTAGAATCGTGTAATTATGCTGACATACAAGTACTTTAACAACGTCGCTTAAGTATATTGATTAAGGACGATGCGTGGAAGTGTTGGCAATTCGAGGGCAATTGCTCCAGCATCGCGTTACAGCGGACTCGGTTGATCTTGCTCTTAACCATAGCACAGCTTTATGTATCGTTAGTCTGCTCTCGCCGGAAATTGGAGGAGACGGTGCACGGTGGATGAAGCACAGATCTATGAACGGCTGACCGAAATATTTCGAGACATCTTTGATGATGATTCGATCTCGGTGACACCAGAATTGTCCGCCAAGGATGTGGACGGTTGGGATAGTCTAACCCACATCCGCCTGATGCTTACTGTCGAGAAGGCCTTCAAAATCAAATTCTCCACGTCGGAAATTGGCGCCCTGAAGGAAGTAAGCGATCTGGTGACACTCATCAAGGCGCGCACGTGAGATGGGGCACGTTCGCTAAAGGGATTGTTCGTAGGCTTGCGAACTGAAGGGCTGCGTTAGTGTCAATGAACTCACTTTATTCGGAACTGCAATGGCTCCCCAGGCCAATGCCGGACTTTCGTCAGAAGCTCAAAGCTCTGGAAAACTCAATCGGTCATCCTGGACGCGAACTGCAGTCTCTTGCGTTGCAGGGATTGAACGTAAACCAGTTGACAGCGCTTGCCAACACCATCAACAAGTTGCGCGCTGGCGGCAACTCTCTGGATCCTCTTGTGCCGTTTCGGCTCGCTGTGCTCAGTAATTCAACGATCGACTTGATCGTGCCCGCGCTGGTGGCGAGTGCTGCACGCCATGGCATAGCTCTCGAGGTCGTCCAGCCGCTATACGACCAGGTCGCACAAGAGGCTCTCACGCCTGATTCCAAGGTCAACAGTTCGAAGCCGGATGCAGTGCTTCTGGCGCTCGACTATCGTGCACTGCCGTTGAAACTCTCTTTGGCGGACAGGGAGGCGTCTTCCTCCACCGTCCAGGCCGCGCTTGCCTACCTGCAGATGCTGCGCAACGGCATCAGGACCAACTCCAATGCCGTTTGCATTTTTCAGACCCTGGCGCGTCCGGCGGAAACGCTCTTTGGAAGCCTGGATCGCGCGCTATCGGGGACGCTTAGAAACCTGATCGACAACATCAATCGAGAACTGGCCGATACAGTTTTCGACAACGGCGATGTACTGCTGGATATTGCCGACTTGGCCGAAACCGTGGGCTTGGGCGACTGGCACGATACAAAACTATGGAACATGGCGAAGCTGCCGTTCTCCGACGAATTCATTCCGCTTTACGCCGATCATGTGGCCCGAATCCTCGCCGCACTTCGAGGCAAAAGTCGAAAAGTCCTGGTTCTTGACCTGGACAATACGGTCTGGGGCGGTGTGATCGGCGATGATGGCCTGGAAGGCATCAAGGTCGCCCAAGGCGATGCAACTGGCGAAGCCCATCTGGCAGTGCAGCGGCTCGCCTTGGATCTGCGCCAAAGAGGCATCGTGCTCGCCGTTTCGTCCAAGAACACTGATGAGGTGGCGCGCAGTCCTTTTGACCGGCATCCCGAGATGTTGCTGAAGCTGGACCACATCGCCGTGTTCCAGGCCAATTGGAACGACAAGGCGACCAATATCCAAGCCATTGCCGAGGAGTTGTCGCTTGGCCTCGACTCCCTGGTATTCCTTGACGACAATCCGGTGGAGCGCGGCCTTGTGCGCAAACTGCTTCCGCAAGTGGCAGTGCCGGAGTTGCCGGATGAGGTAGCCTACTATGCGAGGACGCTCAGCGCAGCCGGCTACTTCGAGTCCACGACCTTTGCCAACGAGGATCTCAAGCGAGCGGGCTTCTACCAGGACAACGCCAAGCGTGCGAGCCTGCAAAAGCAGGTTGGCGGGGTAGACGCATACCTGGCATCGCTGGACATGACCATCACGTTCCAGCCCTTTGACGCAACCGGACGAACCCGCATTGTCCAGCTCATCAACAAAACCAACCAGTACAACCTGACAACGGGCCGCTACTCCGAACCGGAAGTGACTGCCGCAGAGAACGACCCTCAGGTGTTCACCCTGCAAGTCCGCCTGGCGGATATCTTCGGCGACAACGGCATGATTAGCGTCGTCATCTGCAAGCCAGATAAAGCTGATGTATGGGACATCGATACCTGGCTGATGAGCTGTCGTGTCCTCGAGCGCAAAGTGGAGCACATGGTGTTGCGCGAAATTCTGGATCACGCTCGCGCGGCTGGCGTTCGGAAACTTACCGGTACCTACAAGCCGACTGATCGCAACAAGCTGGTTGTCGACCACTACGCCAAGCTGGGCTTCACGAAGGTTGGCGAGGAAGCTTCCGGGCTGACACGCTGGGAGTTTTTGGTCAGCGAAGAGAGCGTTGGTAGTGTCCCGATGAAGGTCGTCTCGCACGGCTTCTCGGTAAAGAGACGTTCGCTCGTATGACGAAATCAACTACCGGCGATCCTGAGATTTCAAAGGAGCCGAAGTTGTCGCGGCGAGACTGGATTCTCCTTCCGGCGCTCAGCCTATTGACGATCGTGGTTATGGTCGTCTCCACTGAAACACTCGCTCGGCGGTACTTTGGCGTATCGACAACGAGCCTTAACAGCTGCCTCGTTCTGAATGACGCCGCAACCGGGGTCCGAGGAATACCAAACTCGGTATGCCTGGAAAAAATCCCTGAAACTCAACTGGTGGAATACAAGTTCGACTGCGCCGGATACCGCAATGGCAAACCGTGCGGACCAAAACCGCCGGGGACATACCGGATCGCGTTGATTGGCTCCTCGATTGCGATGGGAAACCGAGTGCCAGTGGAACAGACCTTCGCGACCTTGCTGCCAGAGGAACTTTCACGGCGTGTCGGACGGCAAATCGAGCTTTACAACTACGCCATGGCATTCGGATTTCCGCGCAATACGGCTCTGCGTTTCAATGATGTTTTGGCAACCCATCCCGACCTGATCCTGTGGGTCGTGTCATCGATCGATGTCAAACTGGCAGGCTTTTCGCACGCAGAGTATTCAGAGAGCAGTACCTCGTCCAAGCCTGGCCTTGTCGCCTCGCTCAAGAATACGATCAAGGACAAGATCGGCGGGAACCCGCTTGCCGCGAGTGTGACGGCGCTGGGATATTTCCTGCAAAAGCAAAAGAGCCAGGGCGAGTTCATCCGGTCTTACCTGGCCATTCCCAATGGAAGCGAAGGGGATTGGGACTCAGGCCCAAGCGCGTTGAAGGCAGAGCTCAGTCAGGAGTGGAAAGAGCGGTTAGGTTTGTTCGAGGGTTACGTCACAGAAATCGGGAAGAAGGCCAAAGCCGCCGGCGTGCCAATTGTTGTTGTAATGGTGCCAACGCGCGCTCAGGCGGCCATGATATCGATGGCTGAGTGGCCAGCGGGCTTTGACCCATTCAAGCTGGACAAGGAACTGGGTTCGATCACCACGAGACATGGCGCAACCTACATTGACATTTTGCCTCAGTTTCGCGCCACACCTAACCCGGAGCGGCACTTCTACCCGATCGATGGCCACCCCGATGCCGACGGTCACGCGATTTTGACGCGGTTCCTGGCAAAGGAATTGACCGGCGGCGCAGTTCCCGAACTCAGAGCCGTCGCGCAATCCGGTGGTACGTCGGGGCAGGTCAGATAATCTTGGATACAGCATCGGTCCAGTTTGTGCTGTTCGGCCTGGTGGCAGCAGCGATCTCGAATTTCAGCCGATCTCCAGTCTGGCGATCAGCGGTGTTGATGATGGCCAGCCTTGTCTTTTTGGGCCTGCTCGACCATCACCCAACCGCATTCATTCCATTAGTAGGCTTTCTGCTATTGGGCTACGCGGGACTTTACCTTGTCACCGAGAAGGCTGGTCCAAGTCCCTCGTCTGGATTCTCTGCGCAGTCATCTTTGCTTATGCTTGGCTGAAAAAATATACGGTTCTGCCCGAAGGAATTTTTATTGGCTTTCCGTATTTTACCATAGGCCTCTCCTACATTTTCTTTCGAGTGCTGCATTTGCTCATCGAAACGGCAGATGGCGACGGAAAGCAGCACATCAGCCCCGGAGCCTATTTGCTCTACACCCTCAATTTTACAACGCTGATTTCCGGCCCTATCCAGCGATACAACGAGTTTGCCCGGGACCAGTTCGCCACTCAGCCGCTCGCGCTGGGACCATGCGTCATAGGCCTGCAACTGGAGCGCATCGTTCGCGGCTTCTTCAAGGTCAACGTCCTGGCGATGCTCCTCCTGTCGGCCCAGGAGGGAGCGCTCGCAGGAACTGCAGCATTCGTTGTCGTCGTCGCAAAAATTCCTGTCGGCATTCCTGCTGGCCGTTGTGTATCCGTTCTTCCTGTATCTGAACTTCTCCGGATACATCGACATTGTTATGGCTTTCGCGCGACTCATGCGGATTCGCCTTCCTGAGAACTTCGACCGTCCTTTCTCAGCTTCTTCATTTCTGGACTTCTGGAATCGATGGCACATCACGCTCTCGACTTGGCTTAAGACCTACGTATTCAACCCGCTGCTGTTGGCGCTGATGCGCCGCGTCTCGTCCTTGACCGTGCAACCGTTTCTCGGCGTTCTATGCTTCTTCGTGACGTTCTTCCTGATTGGAGTCTGGCACGGGCGAACTTCGGAGTTCGTCGTCTTCGGTGTGCTGCAGGGGGCGGGCGTAGCGATCAACAAGCTCTGGCAAATTGGACTGACCAGCGCCATGGGCCGTAATGGCTACAAAAAATTGGCGAGCAACTTTATTTACATGGCGTTTGGCCGCGGGCTGACTTTCAGCTGGTTCGCTTTTTCACTGTTTTGGTTCTGGGCCCATTGGCAACAGATCGGCATGATTGTTACGGCCTTGAGCGCCGCGCAGTGGCTTGGTGTCTGGTTGTTGATCTGGCTGTCAGCTACGGTCACGCTGACCGCATGGGAATGGTTTCGTGCCGTGATGCTTGAGATTAAAGTCTCCGGCGAACCAGTGGTCACCAGTCGATATGCACGCGTGGTGTACGCAACCGCGCTCGGCTTGGTTTCACTCGTCTTAACCGTTCTGCTCAACCAGCCTCCGCCGGTCATTGTCTATAAAACGTTTTGAGAAGTGCAGTTGTCGGTAGGTCTCGCGGTCATACGGTCCCACTTGGGGCATGCTCGCTATGATAGAACAGCAGCTAAATCGACTGCTGGGATGGCTTGATGAGCGGATTCCACGCGCGCCTTGATCAGGAAACGATTGGCACTTAAAGAAAGGTATCCATTCGCTCGTGAGCCAAGCGGACACCAAGTTGCCCGTTTGAGGCCCGTTGATTTCATCCGCGCACCTGCAGTACTCGCTGAGGCGATACACCAAAGACGACCAAGTCGCTTGGCTTGGCAATTGCAATTGGATCCGATCCATCCTTCAGCAAGGACATCGAGGGCCTGGCAACAACGCTTGAGAGCGACGGCGGTGGACAGACCGTCGGAGAGTTTGCCCGTCAGGTCGCGGAGGCAGAACTCGATCTGCTGCGGATCCGAAAACTGAAGGCAGCGCGTTTCAATACCGTCTTTGGCAATCCAGAAGCAAAGCTTGGGGATTATTCCGAACTCAGCAAGACCCTCGCGCAGCTGGAACGATACGAACGGCGCGCGCTCTCACGGCGCAAGCGTGCCTGCTCGCGATGAGCGAAAAATGAGACGATACCGTTCCGTCCATTGGATGACTTGCTTCATCTTCCATAGAAAAGCGGAACGAAACGCTGGGCGGAGGTATTCATCCGACCGAGGACCGTTGCACATGAAGGCTGAGAATCCCGTTCGCACAGCGTTCGGGTGATCCTGCGAATGATGGCCGTAGTTCGTCTCGACGATCTTCTGCGACGTGCCGACGACGTCTAACAGCTGTCGCTCTCGTCAGCAGCCTGAGAGCTCAATCCAACGCGAGCACGCCTAGAGCCGTGAGCCTCGGGATCTCTTCTCGCATCTCAACGAGGCCTAGGTCCATTAGCGCTGTTAAGTCATTGGCGCTGACGGGCAAGAATTTCGTTCGCTTGCTTCTGATGTCGCGCATCACCCATCGGAGGTGGATCGCGGTGTTCAGGTCCAGTTCGGCCAGCAACAACTTCGCCTGCTGTGCCCGTGTCACCGCACTTTCCGTCATCGGCTGGCGGGGCGACTGCAGAGGTTTTTGCCGTCGACGCTCTATCGCCTAGCTGATCAAAGACGGGCGGACGCATGCGCTCCTTTTCGAAGATTGGGGCCGACGATTTTGCATCGGTGGAAACCAGGGCGGGCGTTTCGGTCAGCAGCGATAACGCACTTTCCGCGTCGGTCGGCTGGGCAATAGTTTCCACCGACGTCCCCGCATTGTCTGGCTGACCAGAGAGTGAGGAGGGTTGCGAATCCCGCTTGAGGACAGGGAAAGAAGATTTTGTATTGGTTGAAACCAGGGCAGGTAGGTCAGTCAGCAGCAACGACTTCGGATGCTGCAGCTGCATCGCCGCGGCGTGAGCTGGAGGGGCAACTGCACCGGTTTTGACCGCCGGCGATACATTTTCTAGCTCGCCAGAGAGGTGTGTGTGTGAGGGCTCCCTCTCAAGGAAGGAGCAAGAAGGAGGTAGCTTTGCCTGCAACGACTTTCCCTGTTGCGGCCGCGCACCCTCTGCATGGGCTGGAGGGAAAGCTGCAACGTTTTTTGCTGCCGGCTCCGCATGGTCTGGCTGACCAGGGAGGGATATGGGCGTGGATTCATTCTGAAAGATGCGGGGCGGCGATTTCGATTCTGGTCGAACCCAGCGCGGCGACTTCACTCAACAGCGGCTTTTGCCTCCCGCTGCTGCATCACCACACACTCTGCGTCAGTTGGCAGAGCAAACGAAACTGCTTTTGACGCTGGTTCTGGGCGCGACGGTTCCTTCTCGAAGATCGGGAGTGGCGGTTTCGCAGGAACATCTGCGACGTTGCTCGCCGTTGGCCACATGTTGTCCGACTGGCCGGCGAGGGTTGGGGGCGATGGCTCCGTCTGGAAGTCAGCAGGAGATGTTTTAGTGCCTATCGAAATTGGAGCAGATAGTTCTGCCTGCAGCGACATTGCCTGTTGCGGCCGCGCACTTTCGGCGTTGGCTGGTGGAATAACTGCAACGATCCCTACTGCCGGCTCCACATTGTCTGGCTGACCGCAGAGAGTTGGACGCGATGTGCCCCTTTCCCGGATAATGCGGGAAGTTTCTCTAGTGATCGAAATCAAGCGAGATTGCGCCAGGGACGGTGTTTCCTGCCTCGCCCCCGTACTCTCTGCATCGGTTGGAGCGGCGCTTGCTGTCGGTTCCAGATTGTCTGGCTGGTTGGTTTTCTCCGTGGGCTCCACATTAATTTGCCGACCAAGGAGAACTGAGCGCGAGGGTTCCTTTCCGAATATGGGAGGCGACGGCTCTATATTGGTTGAACTCGGGGAAACGGGTTCGACAGGCAATGATCTCGGTTGCCGTACTCGCGCACTTTCCGCGTCGGTTGGAGAAGTAACTGCAACGTTTCTTGCCGTAGGCTCCACATTGCCTACCGGACTAGAGAGCCTCAGGCGCGACGGCTTCTCCTCGACGATAGGAGGCGGTTCCGTACCAGCCAAAGTCAGGGGACGAAGTCCAGTCAGCAACGGCTTTGGCTGATGCGGCAGCTCATTTTCCGCTTCGGCTGAGAGGGGCCGCCGCAACGGCATTTGCCGCCGGCTCTGGCGTGTGTGGCTGACCAGAGAAAGATGGGTACCCAATGTCAGACGGCGGCGGTTCTGCTTTGGGCGAAAAAATGTGATGCAATTTAGTCAGCAACGACCTTGCCCGCTGCGTCCGTCTGCCTTCCACGCAGGTTGACGAGTCCACCGCAACGGCTTTCGTCACCGGCTCCTTATTGTCGAGTTGACCAGACAGAAGTCTCGGATGAAGACCCCGTATCGAAGCCGAGGGGCGCCGGCGTTGGATTGATCGGAACCGGGCATGGATCGCTTAATATCTCCGCACGTGCTTGTTGATCGAAGCTGGCTAGCGATGGGTTGGTATTGGTTGAAATCGAGAACGGCTCGCTGAATAGTTTCGCAAGAGCTGCGTTGTCGAAGATTGGGGAAGACTGCTCTGTATTGGTCGAAATCAGGTGAGGCTCGCTCAACATCTCCGAAAGAGCTTCGCTATCGAAGGCAAGGTGCGGAGGTTCTTTATCGGTCGATATCTGGTAAGATTCGCCGAATATCTCGGAAAGAGATTCGTGATTGGGGGCGGAGTGCGAAGGTTTTGTTTCGGTCGAAATCTGCTGAGAGTCTCGCCGAATATTCCGGAAAGAGCACCGTGATCGAAGGCAGGATGCGAAGGTTCTGTATGGGTCGAGGTCAGGGGGGACTCTGCAAATGCGTCCGCAAGGGCTTCGTGTAAGGCCTGAAGTTTATCCGTGCTCATTCCCTTGCCCTTAAAGTCGACTCTTTAAGCCGGCGTGACCTGAGCCCCCAATGATCATCAGTGATGGGCGGAATCCTTTGGCCACTACACCCGGCCTATCGAATACCTTATACCTTATCGGGTCGACTATCTCTCAGGCAGAGTTGCGTTCTTCACGCATGCCCACCAACCATGTGAGCGAAATAAACGCACTCTCAGAGCCATCGCCTGGCAAGACCTATCGGGCGTTGCTGCAGGGGACGGTGCAGTGGACTTTTTGCGCGCGATGTTTTGGTTTCGTCAGTTCAACATCTCGCAGTATTTACCGTGGCGTACACGCCGTCATGATACCCTGCAAGAACCATTGATACGATGCATACGCGTCACTCTCGTGAACCCGTCTAGATGCGCGTTGCGGCATCGTTCGTTTGTAAAGACTTAACTTTGTCCGGGCCGGTCAGTATCATGGCCGCTCACTAGAAACGGGCCCCCACTCTCAGAGCCAGCGTCGTCCCTGTCCGATACCGCGGTGCATTTTCCGCGACCGGTAGTTGGCTCGCAGATCTCGCCCGCGACGCAGGCCTCACGTCGCTAGCCTTAGGGCGCCGGCGTCGTGACGACTGTCGTCGTTCCTCCGGTCACGAAGGTGCTGGGCACCGCGCCGGTGCCGCGGATGATGTTCCGCAAGCCATAGGCGCTCGTCACCGTCGAAATGGGCCCCTGAATGGTCGTGTTGACGTTATTGAGATAGTTCATGAACTTGGTGGATTCGACCGACACGGAGTTCGAGGCGTAGAGGATGTCCTTGTTGCGCATCTCGAACGAGCTCGCCAGGAAGAGGCCGGCGGGGTCGCGCAGGTTGATCGTATAGATCACCGGAATGACCGGGCCTTCGTAGGGCGAAACGTCGATACCCATCGCTTCGGCGACGTCGCGCGCTTCGCCGCGATAGAGGAATACCGAGGCGGGGTCAGCCTGGCTATCCACCAGACCGCCGGACTTGCTGATCGCCTCCGCGAGCGACAGCCGCCAGGTCCCGAATGGAATTTGTTGCTGCGCGCCGACCGCACCGAAGGACAGGAAGGTCTGCGGCTCCCGATACAAGTAGATCGTATCGTTGGGATGCACGTAGACGTTGTTGACCGGCTCGTAGATGAGCGCGCCAAAGGGGGCGATGGCGCGCTTGCCGCTTCGCTCCAGAAGCACCCAGGTTTCAGCGCCGGCGGCCCCGGTCGAGCCCCCGACTGCCACCAGGCCGGCCCGGCTGATGACGTCGAGCATCCGCTCGGGCGTGGCGGTCGCGGGAATCCGGGCCGCGCGTCCCTCGCCGAGCACGCTGATCATGGACGTCTTCTGTTCGACCATGGACACAATGACCTGCGGCTCGATCGCGCGGTTCTTGAGGGCCGTGACAATGGCCTCCTGCACCTCGACCTGGGTGCGCCCGCGCGCGCGGATGGAACCCGCATAGGGGACCGAGATGTTGCCGTGGATGTCGACGGCCTGGTTCGGAATGGCGACGAAATTGCCCGGCCGCACGCTGCCTTCGGCCGGAATGAAGAGGCCGCCGGAAGCGGCTTCGAAGATCGTGA
This sequence comes from uncultured Alphaproteobacteria bacterium, assembly GCA_963791165.1. GTDB lineage: Bacteria > Pseudomonadota > Alphaproteobacteria > Rhizobiales > Xanthobacteraceae > Bradyrhizobium. Next base: position 16,887 of record CAWBRL010000028.1, read on the forward strand.
CGGTCAGGATATCGCCGTCGCCGAAGGTGATGTCGCGCGGCCGCTGATTGCTCACGAAGGTGGCCAGGCGCGGCAGGTTCTTGGACAGAACCCCGACGACTTTCGGGGTGAGCTTGACGACCGCGTAGTTGAGGCTCATCGGGTCGCGCTGGCCCGCCAATATGTCCGTGGCGGCGGGGCCGCTCACCGACATCCAGCCGCAGCCGCCCAGCGCCGCCGTCAAGGTCAGCACAGGCAGGGCCAAGATGACGCGCCAAATTCTCACTGAAATTCCCAATCCATTTGCCCTAGCCCGCGAGCGACCATATGCGAAGCGATCGCGGCTGCGTAGGGTTGCGGTGCCATGCTCGCCGATTTCGGGGAATGTTGTTGCGGATTGGCCACAAACGTGGCGGCGGAACATCGCTATATGTGCAGATAATTCAGGGGATTTCGAGGCGCTCGATCCGTCCCCTGATCGATCGCTTCGGCAGAGGAGCTTCGGGATCGATCCAGCGGCCGGATGTACGGTGGTTGCGCGACCGATTTGGGTAAGCAAACTCCACGATCGAATACTCGCGGATTGTCCACCAGGCGTGGCTGCATCGGGAACATCACGACGGTCGAATGGCGATGCTCTCACGCGACATTTCCACTGGTAGCGCCGATTGCGATGCATCATCGGAAAGAAATCAATTCTGAAACCAGGAGACCCAAGGTTTCGAGGAAATAGCCGCGATTTCTCGGGGTTATGATGCTGACGAATAGCGCGATCGTCGCAATTATCAGCGACGCCTGGCGATGTGCTTGTCGAGCTCGGCCGCTGCGTCGCTCGCAGCGTAAGCAGCGGATCGGGCAATTTCATTGGCATCACGCGCGACGGCGAGTTGTTGTCGGCCATCTGTCGTTCCAGCGAGGCCCTTTGCTCCTGAGACTGTGTGTTTTTCCCACTCCTATCGCTAATGGCGCAGGCGCGCGCCCCGGACGGCGTCGCGCGGCGGCGGAGGGTTGATTGTACGGCTACTGACGTGATCTACTGCTGCTTCGAAATCTTATCGAAGGAGACAGACCGGTGGGCAAAGTCACGTACGTCGCTGCAGCGGCAATGGCAGCCTTTTTTTGCTTGTCGGGTGCCGCTCTCGCCGATGAAATGGTGGTGAAGCGCCACGCCAGGAAGGCTGTGGCGCACTCCTCCGTCGTGCGCCCGGCCTGTCCCGATCCGTACTCGTGTCATTCGCTGTACGGCGCTTATGGGCCCTATGGCGGCCATGCGTATTGGACCAGGTACGTGTACTCTGGCTGGTATCGATAGACCGATAGCTGGCCAGCGCGCGCTAGAACCCGAATAATCCGAGCAATATGTCGCGATCGCATCGTGTTCCAGCGTGATCGGGCGCGAGCCGGCGCATTTACCTGTTAAGCGTGGTGCCAATCGCTCCCTTGACGGGGGCATCACGAGATGTTGCACTGCCGCTATTGCGTTGCAAAATCAGTATTTTCGGTGGTGCATGAAGGATGACATCGTCGATCGGGTTGTGAGTTCCTCAGGGCGTGCTGTCAGCATGCCAACCCAGGATAAGCTATCGAAGTATCTGAAATTATTGGCTTCGACCGGCAAGTCGGAGGAACAGCTCTTCAGGCTCGGATCGGCTTACCTCAAGGAAAGCTTGGATCCGGACCCGCGCTATTCGGGGTGCTAACGCCAATTCGTGGCGTTCTGTCTGGCTGTCTCGATTACGGCGACCCTGAGGGTGTACCCCGGGTCGGCAGTGCCGTGCGGCCCGGTGGTAGTTAAAGCTTCGCTACGCGCAAGGAAGCTTTGCGCTGCTTACTCGTTTTCTGTCCTTGGATGAGCTTTAACGAAGAGCGCTCAAGCCCGAATGAAGGAGATCGTCGTTCCTTGTGAACAAGAAAGTTTCAACGGATAGCGGCTGATCATTCGGTTTAGCGTGGAAAAACTTTAGTCCCAGCTTCGCTCTCTCGAACCCGAATCCTCCCGCGGCTTGCGTGAGTTTCACGAACGTGCCGCTCGCGCGCAGCACCAGCCAGCTACTTTCGATCGCGCACCTCAAGGTTTCTTTCACGTATGCTCGAATGACCGTCGAACAGCCTTTCGCCTGTCATCCCTCGGGCGCCATCAAGTCTTCTGCTGGACGCGATCCGGGTCCGGGCTACAATGGACCTATCATGCCATTCATGCTCTTGTCCGGAACGGCCTCCAACTTGAGCGAGTGGAATTTGGACCCTGCTCCGGACGTTACGACCGAAAGATCTCTGCAAGACCTGATCGAGCGAATTGGCTCAGAGCATGTCGAGCGGCGGCTGAAAATCGAAGTCGAGCATGAGGCCCAACTGTTCGGACAGGGACTGATCAAGTTCAATCTTGAAAACGTCTACGTAGCGCCGTGGATTCTCGCAAAGGCCCTGAAGTTCGCTGGACTTTACGGCCGTGCGCGCCGAAACGCAGACCAAATCCTTGTCAAAAAACATAGCCTGGCTTTCGCCAATCTTCCCCCTGCATTTGACAATTTCACTATCCTTCACATCAGCGATCTGCATGCTGACATAAGTATTGGCGCCATGCGGGATCTGGTCAGCGTGGTCGAAGGACTTCAGTATGACATCTGCGTCTTGACCGGCGACTATCGCGGCAGGACATATGGTCCATTCGAGAAAAGTCTGGAAATCGTCGACGAACTGCAGGCCCGATTGAAAGGGCCGGTTTACGGAGTGCTTGGCAACCACGACAGCATCCGAATGGCTCCTTCAATGGAAGCTATGGGTATCTGCATGCTGTTCAACGAGTGCGAACCGATTGCTCGTGGCGGACAACGTATTTTCCTGGCCGGCGTAGACGATCCGCATTTCTATCGGGCAGACGACATTGAGAAAGCCGCGTCGAAAATTCCTTCAGACGCCTTTTCGATTTTGTTGGCGCACACGCCGGAAGTTTACGATCGAGCAATGAGAGCCAGATTCGATCTCATGCTATGCGGGCATACCCACGGGGGGCAGCTTTGCCTTCCCGGCGGAATTCCGATCAAGCTGCAGGCTACCATACCTAGATTTATTGGCGCCGGACTGTGGCGACATGGTCCTATGATCGGATATACTTCGGTCGGCGCTGGCACGAGCCTTCAGCCCGTGCGCTTGAATTGCCCGCCAGAGATAACTCTGCATGCCTTGCGCACTGAGCAGCGGCTTGAGTTCGGGTAAGTCCGCGCCCGAAAGACAAAATGTGGCTTCAATATATTCCGGCCGCGGTATCTTACCTTGAGCGATGGCGTTGCCAGTGAGACAGCCTCGTCCAGCGGAATCGCCAAGACGCGGCCGAGGCAGAGCCGATTCCGCCGAACTGTCGATGAAGGGAGAGAAGCTGCTTCAGAAGGGGAGACGTTACTAACCTCGGCTTCTAATTTTCGCGGTTGGCGTCAGATGCTCTTTCCGATGGAAACTTCCAGATTTCAGCATATGGGTACTGCTTCACTCAGACCCGCACACGAAGACGAGTCGCTTCACTTAGCAGCGGTTTTCGCATTGAGTATTCGAACTTTCTCAACTCAGTTTCCTGCAACGATTCCCAAGCAATCGAGGAACGCAACCAAGCTATATGTCACTCAGCCGCGCGGCACCAAGCTCGTACGCATCTTCTTCAAGCATATTCGGAAATAGAAGCATCTCGCGCGTCAAGCGATGCCTTCAGGCGCCGGGCTCGGCGATTTCAAATTCCGGCGGGGCTCGAGTGAGACGACCGCCCCGAGTTTAACGACGGAGGTTTTCGAAAACCACGAGGGCCAAAGAGAACAACATGATGGCCAAGAAGCCGATCGCCAGTTCGCGGGTCTCGCTATCGGCCGCCTTCAGCGTGGGAGCGAGCCACTGCTGATCAATTCTGGAGAGCAGACCGCCCGGGCTCGTCAGTACAGGCAACAAAGCGATGCCCAGCAATATCCCCGCTCCACCGCCAACAATCTTCTCCGACGCATCGACGAATCGGGCGTGACGATCTGGAAGGAGCGCTTGTGCAAGCTCAAGCGCAATGGCGCTGCCGAGAACCACAAGGCAAACGGCGCGTGGACGTCCAGGATAACGGAAATAAAGCAGGAGACCGAGCAAGCCAAACGCGCCGACGTGTTCAAGCATAACCACAAGGCCGGGCTCGGTCTTGGTCAGCTCTGGTCTCAGGGAGTAGGGCGACAGCGTGGCGAACGCAATGAAAGCGAGTAAAGCCCAGGCGGTGATCGATAATATTCTGTGCCCCTTCATCAGTATCGAGTATCGCGATTGGCGTATTCGCACAAACAAAAAGCTGCCGGACGGCAATCGGAACAAGGCGAAGAAGACGGTTGCGGAGCGAAAGCCAGCCCGCGCTGGGGACCGAATCGGAGCTTAACACCTTGATGGCATCGGGGACGAACATGGACGCTATCGAGATCGTGGTTTACACCCTGCCGGTGATGTGGGGCCCGCCTTTGCTGCTTGCGGCGTTCCTGCTGCGGCCGATCAGATCCGCAGCATCGCGGCCCGAACGATAAGGTAACGCCAGCCGGCGATTGCGCAGCCGGTGGTGGCAGTCCTCCGTTGGTTGGACTGTCGCCCGGCTCGTTGCCATGAAACGCCGGCGCGGGTGGCACCGGCGCAATGCCAGGATCAATTGAACTGCACCCCGACGCGATATCCTCTGCGCCATACAACCTGGCACGGAAGCCTCAATCGGTCATCCGGTATGATCAACGTGAATTCATCGGGAATGCGGAGAAAATCGGAAAACTCCAGCGCTGCACCCGTGCTGGATATGTCGCGAACAACGCAAGGATACTTGTCGCCGCCATAATCGATCTTGGCAGCCTTCATAATTCTGACGCGTGGCGCAATCCGAGTTTCAACCACCGTAATGTCCCTGATCCCAAATGCGGCTGACGATAGCATTGCGACCTTAAGAGCTGCTAAACGCGACGTTAAGAACTCCTAAACGCCCAGCCCGAGCAGCAGTACCAGGGTACGGCAACCAGACCGGCGGAGGCGAGGCGCCTCTGACGCGGCGCCCTCATTTCCTCCGGGCGGAGCCGGCTTCTTTCATGCCGGTACATCAATGGCCGTCATCGCGGTTTCAAGAATAAGAACGCGGTGATGCAGGCAAAAATGGCCGCCGTCAGCCAGGTCGCCGGAAAAGCGCTTCGTATCGACGGGGACTTTGTCGATGCTTTGACTGACGTGCGATTGTCGTTTGCCGGGGCTTGCCCTGCTTTGGGAAAGACATCGGCAATCCTTGGCGACTGACACATGGGCACGATAGCGTCCTCCAAAAAACAACGCCACGATATGCGTAACGGCAAGCAATACCATCACGCTCCCAAGCACCGTGATGCAGATCAATCGGTAAACAGTACTGATCAAACTGATGACCACGGGCTCGTGCAATCTAACCTTGATTCGAACGGCTCTGCCCAGCGCCATCATCGGAAATCAGCGCTATCGTCAGCAGCCCTGACCTATTTCTGACGTCCCTGGAATTTGCCGAAGCTGCTGCTTGGCCCGGCGCGAGCGAGCGACTACCGTTGACGACGGTGCATTCCAGCGACGGATGCTTGCAGGATCCGCGGGGAGCAAGGTTCGGCCCGGTAGAATGATGCGTGAATCTGATCATCGGCGGCGCGTTGATCATGGCGACCCAAACGCCAATACGCCTGATGTACGTTCCGGCCTGTTCTCACGCCTCTCGCGTTGTGGCTCGCTTGGAACAATCGCGTTGGCCGTCGGGATCGCAGATGTCAAGGCTCAGGAGGCCGAGCCACGCTCCTATTCGAATACGCCAGTCGGATTGAATTTCCTGATCGCCGGCTACGTCTATGCGCAGGGCAAGCTGGCGTTTGATCCGAATCTTTCCATCGCCGACGCCAAATTCCATTCCAACACCGGGCTACTGGCTTACGTTCGATCGTTCGATTTTGCCGGGCAGTCGGCCAAGTTCGATGTCATCGTGCCGGGGGCGTCGTTCGATGCCAAGGGTTTGGTGAATGGCCAGCCGCGAGAGCGGCAGATGGCGGGCCTGGGCGACCCTCGATTTCGCTTCTCGTTCAATTTGTTTGGAGCGCCCGCGCTGTCCGCCAAGGATTTCGCGAGCTATCAGCAGGATCTCATCGTCGGCGTCAGCCTTCAGTTTTCCGCGCCCCTTGGGCAATACGACAACACCAAGCTGCTCAACCTCGGCAACAATCGCTGGTCGTTCAAGCCAGAACTGGGCATTTCCAAAGCCTGGGGGCCCTGGACGTTCGAGGTCGCTCCCAGCGTGACATTCTTCAGCGACAACACCGATTTCCTCGGCGGCAGCAGATTTGCGCAGGCGCCAGTCTATGCGGTTCAGGCTCATCTCCTCTACACGTTTCAGTCGGGTGTCTGGATGGCCCTCGATGGCATCTATTTTGCGGGTGGCCACACCGCCTTGAACGGCGTCAAGAGCGACAACGAGCAGCGGAATACGCGGGCCGGGTTTACGCTCGCCCTGCCTGTCGACCGTCAGAATTCGCTGAAGCTTTCAGCCAGCACCGGCCTCACAACCCGCACCGGAAGCGAGTTTAGCGCAGTCGGAATCGCGTGGCAGTATCGTTGGGGCGAGGGGTATTGAAATACTGCAGCAAGGCTGACCGCTCGCGGGACTTCTGGCATTGAGACTTTCAATGATCTGGATCAAAGGTTTCCCGGCGACGTCCGATAGGGCAATCGACGTGGTTGAGTGGGAGTTCACTGGCGTGTTCTGCGATGCGACAGAGAAAATCGCGCGTGCGTTGCTGCTGGTAGCGACAGCCATGCTTTGCGTTTCGTGCAGAACCGACAACCGGCTTGGCCCAAGCCAGGCCACCCCCATTATTTACTCGAGCGAAATGAGCGCCCGCGAAGATTGCCTGTATCGAGAGGTAGCCCGACTTCTGGAACCGAAGGGAAGCCCTCCCACAAGCCTTCATAACATCGCCGCGACCGCCACTCGTTTTTGTAGCGAAGCCATAAGATCGAGATTCCAGCAGGCAGTTTCCGCTCAGGACGTGCAGGTCCTCGCGAAAGAGGACCAAGCCAGGACCGAACAGCGTGCCTTCGCGATTGGCTTGGAGTTGCGCGAGAGCCGGACTGTCGGAGTGGCGGGCAATTAAAGCCGGGTTGCGATGGAGCAATCCGTCTCGGCGGCCATCATCACCCCGCCCAGCACTGTCCGCCGCCATCGACGCGCAGCACCTGGCCTGACACGAACGCGCCCAGCGGCCCCGCAAACACTTCGACGACGCGGGCGACTTCGTCGACGGTAGCGATGCGGTCGAGCGTGCCGGCTTCGACCATCCGGTTCTGATCTACCGCGCGCGTTCCCATGAACCGTCCGGTTCGGGTGTCGCCCGGCGCGATGCAGTTCACCGTGATGTCGTAGGAGCGGAGCTGATCGGCAAGGCAGCGGGTGTAATGCGTCATGCCGGCTTTGGCGACGGCATAGATCGAGCCGTTGGTGCGGCCCTTGAAGGCTGCGACCGAGCCGATGGTGACGATGCGGCCCTGCCGCCGCGCCATCATTTCCTTCGCCACCGCCTGACATGTGAGAATCGTGCTGAGCAGGTTTCGATCCAGCACCGCGCGCACATCCTCCTCGCGAATGCCGACGGCATCGTTCGGATCGGGCTTGCCGCCCTTGGCCGCGATGTCGCCGCCGGCATTGTGGACGAGAATGTCGATCGGGCCCAATTGCTTTATCGTGGTCTCGACCACGCGCGCGATGTCGGCGCCATCGGTGAGATCGCCGAGGACGCGGATGGTGCGCACGCCATGTGCGGCCGCAACTTCCGCGGCGACCGCCGTCAGCGTCGATCCCTCGCCATATTCCGCCGGTCCATTCTCGCGCATGCCGTGGATCGCGACATCGGCGCCGAGGCTTGCAAGCCGCTCGGCGAACGCCCGGCCAAGCCCGCGGCCCGCGCCGGTGACCAGCGCAACCTTGCCCTTCAGCGCCTGCGCGGCGTCGTGTGATGCCATGATGTTTTCTCCTGATGTGAAAGGTTCAGGGTTGGTGTCCGCCGAAGCTTCAGCGAAGGCGGGCACAAGGCCGGGTATGACGATGTAGATTAATTCTTGATCGCATAGAGCGGCGTTCGAAGCGTCAGTTGATAGGACGGCTTCGGCGTCCACGCGATTTGCGCCGTGACGCCGAACAGGCGGTTGTCGTCGTCGTCCATGCGGTCGAGGTCCAGCCTCAGGATCGGCTGGGTGAAGGGCTGAAACGGCGCCAGGTTCAGAAGCTGCGCGCCGCCGAAGGATTGCACGCCGAGGCGCCCGGTGAATTTCCAGTTGTTGTCCCACTGATAATAGCCGCCGACATAGCCCATGATATCGGGGCTGACGCGGGCAAAGGGGCTATCGATGAGAACCTTGGCGTACTGCATTCCCGCGAGCAGCCCTCGCGTCTCATCCGCATTCAGTGCGTAGCCGGCCTCGAGAATGGTGTTGTAGGTCGTCGAGGCCAGCGGAGAGTCCGAAGTCGATCGCGATACGTTGGATTGAACGGTGATGGTCGGAAACATTCCGCCATTCTGCTGATAGATGTCGGCCTGGAATCCGAGGGTAAAGCTGAAGATCGCGAAGTCCGTCCAGGGCGAGGGGCCGCTCTTCGACGTAGCGCCGCTGACGCCGCCATAGACCGAGAGCTGGTCGTTGACATCGACGGTCAAGGGCAGGTCGACCGAGATGCTTTGGCTGGAGGGCGAGCCAGGCGTTCCGAGCGAGGACAGGTTTCCCAGCGTTGCAAGCAGCGGCGGCGCGCTGAATCCGATCGACAGCGTGCCGGCAGGCAGCGTCGAGTAGATAGTTCGCATATCGAGGTAGAGGTTCGGCAGGGCTGGTTTGGCTGCGTCTTCCTCATCATCGTCTTCGTCTGCAAGGGCGGAGCCGCAAAGGCCGAGCGACATCAGCAGGGCAAGCGTGACGATTCGAGCCGGGTGCGCCGGTCGAGACTGAAAGCGGTGAGGCGCGGGGGATCTCTTGAAGTGCGTGCTCAATCGACGATGCCTTTGAATGACCAACATGACCATTTGCCGGCGGCGATTACAAGGAGTACGCGCGACGCAAGCTTCGATCTTGCGACTTGTGTGGCGCGTTCGCGCCAGTGGGCAATTTGACCTAGGTCAATGGATTCTGATGCTGGCGGCTTAGAAATACGATCGCAGCCCAGGAATTGAGAATGCGCAAAAGTACAAAATATCTCGCGGCGGTCGCCGCAACCGTTGTCGGGCTGGTGTCGCCCTCGATGGTTACCGCCCAGACATCGCAAAAACCACTACCGCGGCTTGCCGACATCATGACCGCGGTCCAATTCAGGCATTCGAAGCTGTGGACCGCAGGCCAGCAGAAGAACTGGGAACTCGCGGGCTACGAGCTTGAGCTTGTGAAAGCGAGCCTCAACGAAGCCATCGCGCTCTATACCGACATACCCGTGGACAACATCACGATGATCGATCCGCCGATCTCATCGATGGAGAAAGCGATCGCCGCTCGAAACGGCGCAGCATTCAGCAAGGCGTTTGGCGAACTGACTGCGGGATGCAACGCCTGTCATCAATCGACCGGCCGCGGCTTCATCGTCATGACGGTCCCGACGGCGTCATCTTTCAGCAATCAATCGTTTTCGCCGCCCGAGGGACAAGGCAAGGGTACGACACGCCGGTGATGAGCGTCGTGACCCCGGAGGCTTGATCGTCATCGGCCGGCCTTGCTGGCGGCTTCGATCGCGACCGACAGCGCCAGCTTGGCTTCCTCCACGATGTCCTCAACCAGTTCTTCCCGGCTGACATTGGCGAGCTCGCCAGTGAGCAGGCCCTGTTCGGCCAGCATGACGACGCCGTGCAGCGCGGCCCAGATCTTCAAGGCGGTGCGCTCGCGTAGCAAGCCGACGGCGGGCGCTTCCAGCGCTTCCAGCAGAAGGTCGAACGTCTCCATCGTGGCGCTATGCAGTTCGCCGTCTTTTGGCGCCGAGGCGATGATGCGCGAGGCGAACATCAGGCGATAGATGCCTATGCGGCGCAGACCAAAATCGAACGTGACTTGTGCGAAGCGCGATAGTTTTGAGCGCTTCGACGGCTTTTCGATCGCTTCCCGCAGCATCGTGCTGAACTGGCGGAACGCTTCCGCCGTCACGGCCATCAGCAGCGTCTCGCGATCCGCGAAATGCTTGTAGGGCGCCGGTTGCGAGACGCCGAGTGTCTTGGCAAGCGCGCTGATGCTGATCGCTTCCGGGCCGCCGCGCTCGACCTGATGCAACGCGGCCTGAACCAGGGCATCGCGGAGATCCCCGTGGTGATAGGCGTTGAGCGCTTTGCGTGCGGGTCGAGGCGGCATTTCAACGTCATGCTCTAGTACTTTTAACTTGACAGCACAACGGCGCAGCGAATGTAATATGATATAACTTCGCAAGTGCCGGCGGGTCCGCGTCGCCGTGTCGACGAGTGCGATAGAAGAACACAGTGCGCGGCAAAGCGCGCTAACAAGGGAAAACGCTGCGATGGCTGCAAAGCTCAAAATCCGCGTCGACCAGGACAAGTGCCAGGGGCACGCGCGATGCAAATCACTGGCGCCCGAACTGTTCGATCTCGATGAATTCGGCAACGCGCACGAAGTCGGGGACGGTTCCGTGCCTGAGGGCCTGGAAGACAAGGCCTGGCTCGCGCAGACCAACTGTCCCGAGATCGCGATCGAAGTGACCGAGGAATAGTCCGGTCCCGAGACCGACTTTTACCCATCTGGATCTGAACGAACCAAACAGAGGATTTGCTCCGATGTCCGATTCCGCCAGCATCATGCCCGAGCATCCCCCGGTCACCGACTGGGTCAACGATTTCGATCACACCGATCCGGTCTGGACGGAAAACCCGTTTCCGATCTGGGAAGAGCTGCGCGCGGCGTCGCCGGTCGTTCACACCGAGCGCTTCCTCGGCTGCTACATGCCGACCACCTACCAGGCGGTGAAGGAAATCGCCTACGATACCGACCACTTTTCTTCCCGCCGCGTCATCGTGCGCGACGTTCGCCCGGAGATCACGGCGCGGTCGCCGCCGATCACCTCCGATCCGCCCGAGCACAAGCCTGCCAAGCAATTGCTGTTGCCGCCGTTCACGCCGGACGCGATGAAGAAGCTCGAGCCGCGGGTGCGCGCCATCTGCAACGAGCTGATCGACGAGTTCATTGCCGACGGCAAATGCGACGCCGCCGCGCGCTACACCAAGCATGTTCCGGTCCGCGCCATCGCGCACATGCTCGGAATTCCCGAGAGGGACGGCGATCTCTTCATCAAGTGGATTCACGGCATCCTCGAACTTGGCATCAAGGATAACAACGCGCTGATGGAGGCGCTGCGGGAGATGACCGGCTATTTCGCCGGCCACATCGAGCATCGCAGGAAGAACCCGACCGACGACCTGATCTCGACGCTGATGAACGCGAGGGACAAGGACGGCCAGCCGCTGGCGGATGAGCATGTGCTGGGCTCGCTGCGGCTGCTGCTGATCGCCGGTATCGACACCACCTGGAGCGCGATCGGTTCCTCGCTGTGGCATCTGGCGAAGACGCCGGCGGACCGCGAGCGCCTCGTCAAAGAGCCGGAACTGATGCCGCTCGCGGTCGAAGAGTTGCTGCGGGCCTATTCGCCGGTGACGATGGCGCGGGAGGTGATGAAGGAAACCACCATCAGCGGCTGCCCGGTCAAGCCCGGCAATATGGTGCTGTTGTCGTTCCCGGCCGCGAACCGCGATCCCGCCATGTTCCCCGATGCCGAGAAGGTGGTGATCGACCGCAAGGTGAATCGCCATGCGGCGTTCGGCCTCGGCATTCATCGCTGCGTCGGCTCCAACCTCGCGCGCATGGAAATGACGGTTGCGATCGAGGAATGGCTGAAGCGGATTCCGGATTTCAAGCTCGATCCGGCCGGCAAGGTTACCTGGTCGGAAGGCACAGTGCGCGGCCCGCGTCAGTTGCCCGTGCTGTTTGGCAAGGCGAACTGAGCGTCCGCCAGGGGGGCTTCACCCGCCATCTGGGACACGCTGATCGGCACCGTCGAGGACGGTTCGAATGGTGGACGCGAGCGCGGGCCGACGCTGGACAAGCTCACCGAACGCGCCGTCCCGCTCGGGTACAAGGCGGCACCTGAAGATATCGCCAACGGCATCCTGTGGCTCGCCAGCGACGAGAGCCGCTACGTCACGGGCACCGAACTGGTGATCGACGGCGGCAGGTCGATCGGCTGAGCTTCGGGGTCAAGAAGAACGAGGGGCGGCTGCGCCGCAGGCAAGCAGACGGGAGGTCGTCATGAGTCGTATCTTTGGTGCAGTCTGCCAGAACGGCTATGTGGTGCGCGATATCCGCGCCGCGATGGATCACTGGGTCAATGTGATGGGCGTCGGGCCCTGGTACTACATCGACCGGGTCAAGACCGACTATTTCCGCCACCGCGGCCAGGACTCCGGCATGGAGATGAGCGTGGCGCTCGCCAATTCCGGCGATCTGCAGATCGAACTGATCCAGCAGCGCAACGACGCGCCTTCGATGTACAAGGAGTTTCTCGACTCCGGCCGCGAAGGGCTGCAGCACATGTCGTACTGGACCAGAGACTATCAGGGCCTCTACGACCGCGCGCTCGCGCTCGGTTACAAAGTCGGGCACGAAGGCCAGATCGGCGGCGAAAAGGGCCGCTTCGCCTATTTCGATACGCAAGCTCATCCCGGCACGGTGGTCGAGATTTCAGACATCAGCGGCAGCAAGGGAAGTTTCTTCGAACATATCCGCAAGGTCGCCGCCGGTTGGGACGGCTCCGACCCGATCCGCGAAGTCGGAGCGCGGTGACTATGCGCGCAACGCAATTTTGAAGTAACCTGCGACGGAAGCGCGGAAGCGTCCGCATCACAACGAGAAACGGCAAACAAGGAGAGGCGGATGGCGAGACTACCCCTGATCGACCCGGAGACAACCACCGGAGACGTGCGCACATCCTTTGACCGAATGCCGGTCAAGCTGAACATCTTCCGCATGATGGCGCATGCCGAAGCCAATTTCATTCCGGCGATGCGCTACGCCAACTCCATCCTGCATCGCCAGAAGCTCAGCCACGTCAATCGCGAATTGCTGATCCTTCAGGTCGCGCAGCGGGAGAATGGCGCCTATGAGTGGCGGCAGCATGTTCCGATCGCGCTCGGCGTCGGCGTCACCCAGCGGCAGATCGATTGCATCGAGCAGGGGAGTTACGAGGATGCGGCGTTCAACGCCGCCGAGCAGGCACTGCTGGCGTTCGGCCGGGAAGTGATCGACAACGTGCGTGTCGCCGAGCCGGTGTTTGCCGCGATGCGCAAGAATTTCAGCGAGCAGGAGATCGTCGAATCCATTCTCGCAATCGGCTTCTATATGACGATGGCGCGCCTGACCGAAGCGACCGACGTCGATCTCGATCCAGCTGCCGGTATGACCGTCTTCGAGGGCGGCAAGCGGCGGCCGGGCTGATTGACCACGCTGCCGGTTGCAGGGATGATTGCGATCGGTTCAAGGGCAATGATGGCAGGGAGCGGACGCAATGACGGGTAAGCCGGAGGCGGGCGGTCCGCGGGCGATTGGCGAGATCGCAAGCTATCACGCCCATATCTACTACGACCCCGCGACCACCCGGGCGGAGGCCGAGCAGCTGCGCCACTGGATCGGCGAGCGCTTCTCGGTCACGCTCGGACGGTGGCACGACGTCAAGGTCGGTCCGCACGACCAGGCCATGTACCAGGTGGCCTTTTCCAACGGGGTTTTTGCGGAACTGGTCCCCTGGCTGATGCTCAATCATGGCAGGCTGAGCGTGCTGGTCCACCCGAACACGACCAACCCGCGCAGGGACCATCTCGCCGACCCGATCTGGATCGGGGCGGCGCTCGACGTACACGGCGAAAAGCTGCCGGAGCATTCCGAGCTGGAGCAGGCGCCCGCACCGAATACCGATCCGGTTCTCCGGCCCTGATCCCTGTTGCCCGGGAACCACCCGCCGGTTTACCATAACATGGCTCGATTCAGCGGGTTTGGCCCATGAACATGGCCGCAACCCGCTGTCTCGATTATGCCTTACTTTGGTTGGCATTATGTTGGGGCTTATTCGGTGAATCCCTACGGAATCAGACGTGATTCCGCCGCGCCGAGCCGGGGACGGATGGATAGCAGGACGACCAGCGCAACCGGGCTTGTTTCGAGCCGGGGTAGTCGATTGTTCGGCAAGGTGGCATGCACCGTCGCCGCGCTGGGCATTGCGTTGGGCTTCGCCGCCTGGATCGCCGATTACGACCTGACCAAATGGCTGCAAACTCCCGCATCGGCAAATTTCGCGACCGCTTCCATCCCGACCACTTCCTTCGACGATCGCTTCGGCTCCGGATCGGTGCGCAATTCGCGGGTGATGAGCTACCCCTGGCGGACTGCCAGCCGGCCGCGAACGGATTTCGACGCCGAATTCGGGCACATCGAAGGCCAGCTCGGTGGACAACCGCGCGATATTCCGAACGTCCAGCCCGAACAGGCCGCTGCGCTATCAACCGACGCGGCGGTGCCGCTGCCGCGGTCGCGGCCGGCCGAGGCCAGTCTTGCATTGAAGGTCGATCCGCAGCCGGCGCCGTCGGACGAGCGCAGCCTGTTCGACAAGATGGCCGATCTCAAGCTTTCCGATCTGGTGCCGATGAAGTTCAGGCTGGCGTCGCTGACGCCCAACGACGGCTTGTTCAGCGAGCGAAAGGATCTGTCGGCGCTTGGCTACGACAGTCAGACCGCGGTCTACGATATCTCCGCACGCGCGGTGTACCTGCCCAATGGCGCCATGCTGGAGGCTCACTCGGGGCTGGGCGGTCTGATGGACAATCCGGCGCATGTCGATCAGCGCATGGTCGGTGCGACGCCGCCGAACGTCTATGACTTGAAGCCGCGCGAGAAGCTGTTCCATGGCGTCGCAGCGCTGCGGATGACGCCTGTGGGCGAAAACGAAATGCATGGCCGAACCGGCCTGCTCGTGCACAGCTATCTGCTCGGCCCCAACGGCGATTCCAACGGCTGCGTTTCGATCAAGGACTATGACCGCTTCCTGGCGGCGTACCGCAACGGTGACGTGAAGCGCCTTGTCGTCGTGCCGAGCCTCAAGGATGGGCTCACCGCGTCGCGGCGTTCACCGTCACCGTCATGACAGTCGTCGCCAGCGGCGCTTCCGACTGCGACACACCGTTGCGGGCGGTCTTCAAGATCAACCTGAACGGCAAGACGGTATCGATCGGGACCGTCGGCGAGGCGTACCGGTTCATCACCAATCTCAGTTCGATCGAATGGATCGAGTTTCGCTCGCTGCATGCCGATGCCGTGAGCTCGTTGCAGGGCGCCGCCGGCAATGCGATGCTGACCGTGCAGGCGACCGACGCGCTGCGCGCCCTGTTCGTCCGCGCCAGGTTGCTGTAACGGCGAACGCGCCTGTCACACCCGTTTAGTCTCGACTTGGCCGCGGACACCAGGCGTGAGTATGTCTCTCGCGTGAAACACATCCGAAGGAAATCCCTGCATGCCCGCAAGCGACAGTGAGATTGAAGACGATCGCCTGATCCGGGCGTTGTTGCAGAACTGGGCGATCTGGCGCGATGCCGGCGACTGGGAGCGTTTCCGCACCGTCTGGCATCCCGACGGCCGCATGATGGCGACCTGGACGCAAGGTACCGGCGATGAGTTCATCGAGATCAGCAAGCAGGCGTGGGCCAAGGGCGTCAGCATTCTGCATTTCCTCGGCGGCATTTCGGTCGATCTCGCAGGAGCCCGCGCGATCTCGCAGACCAAGATGACGATCTCGCAGCGTGCCGAGGTCGAGGGTGTGCTGTGCGACGTGCTCTGCACGGGACGATTCTACGATTTCCTCGAAAAGCGGGACGGACGCTGGGGCATCGTGTTGCGCCAGCCGATCTATGAGAAGGACCGCATGGACCCCGTCACGCCTGGCGCAGCGCCGGTTCTCGACCAGGCGCTGCTCGCGCAGTTTCCTCCGGGCTACCGGCACCTCGCTTACCTGCAGACCCGCATCGGCTACACCGTCAAACGCGACATGCCCGGCTTGAAGGGGGCTGAAGTCGAGGCTTTGTACGTGCGCGGCGCAGCGTGGCTGCTGGGTAAACCGCTTAGCTGATCTCCTTGCGCACGGTCGCTGCCGCGTCGCACATCGCCTTCAGTTTTCCGAACGCTGTATGGCGCGGCATGTATTTCATGCCGCAATCGGGCGCGATCACCAGCCGGTCGGCGGCGACATGTTTCAGGCCGTTGCGGATCCGGCCGGCGACGACTTCAGCCGTTTCGATCTCGGGATTGCCGAGGTCGAGCACGCCGAGCATGATCTTTTTCGACGAGAGATCCCTAAGCACGCCAAGGTCAAGCTTCGGCTGCGCCGCCTCGATCGAAATCTGCTCGGCGCTGGTGTCTGCGAGTTCGGCGAGGAAGGAATAGCCGGCCGGCTTGGTCGAGCCGGGCACGACGGCGGCATAGCCGAAGCACAAATGCACGACGGTGGGCACCGTGATGCCTTGCAGCGCGCGGTTGATCGCCTTGACCGCATAGCGGCGGGCGAGGTCCGGATTATTGCGCACCCAGGGCTCGTCGAGCTGGATCACGTCGGCGCCGGCCTTCTGCAGATCGAGCGCTTCGGCGTTGACGGCGGCGGCGAACGCCATCGCCAGTTCCTCGTCGTCCTCATAGAATTCGTTCTTGGCCTGCTGGCTCATCGTGAACGGGCCGGGCAGGGTGATCTTGGCCGCGCGCTCGGTGTTCTTGCGAAGAAATTCCATGTCGTGCAGTTCGACCGGCTTGGTACGCTTCACCTCGCCGACGACGCGCGGCACCGGGGTCTGGGTTCCGTTGCGCGCGGTGATGATGGCGGGATTCTCGTCGTCGATGCCATCGAGCGCGGTAGCAAAGCGGTTTGAATAGCTTTCGCGGCGGATTTCGCCATCGGTCACGACGTCGATGCCCGCGCGCTCCATGTCCCTGATCGCGACAATGGTGGCATCGTCCTGCGCTTCTTCCAGATGTTCGGCCGGCAGCCGCCACATCGCATGCATGCGCGTGCGCGGCACCACCTTCGACAGCATGGCGCGATCCACCAGCCATTCCGGCTGCGGGTAGCTGCCGACGACGGTGGTCGGCAGCAGGTGCTTTGGCAGGTTCATGATTGTCTCCTGGCTCTTGTTGTTGCTTGTCTCGATACTCAGGCCGCGCGCGTCGCGGCAGCCGCAACCTCGTCCTTCACGGGATTGCGAAGCACACCAATGCCGGACACCTCGACTCTCGACCACGTCGCCTTCCTTCATCCAGAGCGGCGGCGTGCGATAGGCGCCGACGCCACCGGTGGTGCCGGTCACGATCACGTCGCCGGGGACGAGCTCGGTGAAGGTCGAGCAATAGGCGATCAGGGCCGGGACGTCGAACACGAGATCGGAGATCGGCGCCGCCTGCACCTCAACACCGTTGAGGCGGGTCGCGATGGTCTGCTTGCTGATGTCAGGGATTTCGTCTGTCGTGACCATCCACGGCCCGAACGCGCCGGTGCCGACGAAATTCTTGCCGGGGGCGAATTGCGAGGTGTGGCGCTGCCAGTCGCGAATGCTGCCATCGTTGTAGCAGGCGTAGCCCGCGACATGCGCGAGCGCGGCCTCCCGCGCAATGCGGCGGCCGGCCTTGCCGATGATGACGGCCATTTCGCCTTCATAGTCGAACCGTTCGGACTCCAGGGGGCGGATCATCGGCTGGCCGCCGCCGACCTGGCTGTTGGCAAAGCGGGTGAAGATCATCGGGTGTGGCGGGGTGGGATGACCGCTTTCGGCGAGGTGCGTAGCGTAGTTGACGCCGATGCAGAAAATCTTGTCCGGATCGGGCACGGTCGGCAGCAGTTCGATTTCGGCCAGCGCGTAGTCGGGACGCTCGGTCTGCAGCGCCTTCAGGGCGTCGAGCGAGCTGCCTGCGAGCAACGCCTTCAGGGTCGGAAACGCCTTCAGCCTCTTGCCCGCGTCAATGACGCCGGCATTGGTAACCAGGCCGTAGGTGGCGGTCTGACCTGCCTTGAAACTCGCGATCTTCATGGTTCGACGCCTTCTTCGATGGAGGAAACATATTGTTCGATCGGTCGCACGATCTCGCCCGAACGGATCGGGACACAGTCGGGCGGAAAGTCCTGTCGGATGCGCGCGCCGATTTCCCCGGCGCGATCAAGAAAGCGCTCGAGATGATCCATCGCGCCGGTCGGCAAATCGTGCAGCACCATCAGGCTCCAGGGCTGCGCGCGGCACTGCTCCAGCGCCCGCTCGCTCCAGCCGTCCGGATCGTCCCAGTCGCGCGGAATGGCGTTCCAGAGCACGCAGCCATGTTTGTTGCGCCTGAGGTAATCCACGACCGACGGCTTCAGTAGCCGCGTGTCGAGATTGCCGCCGCCGCCGAACGGCCGGAACCAGCGCTCGGTGTGGGCGAGGTCGCCGATCAAAGCCTGCGTCCGGCCGATCTCGTTTTGCGCGGTCTCGGGGTCGTGTTGCAGTCCGAGCGGTACCGTGTGCGTAAAAGTATGATTGCCGATCCAGTGGCCTTCGCCATGGGCGCGCGCCGCAAGCCGGCGGCGTTCGGGATCGCCAAGCTTCTCGCCGATCACGAAGAAGGTCGTCTTGATATCGCGTTCGCGCAGGATGTCGAGCACGCGCGGCGTCACACCGGGCTCGGGACCATTGTCGAATGTCAGCGTCAGGTCGAACACGCGTACTCCGTCAGGTCGCAGGTTGGATGGCGCCGGCGGTGATCTCGTCGGCGGCGCGCTGGCCGGCGCGCGACCCCGTCTGCCAGATCGCGGCCTTGCGCTCGATCCATTTGATCGCGGCGTTGAAGGCAATCGCCATCGCCAGCACCAAGAGCACGCCGGCGAAGACATGCGGACTGTCGAGAATGGTGCGATAGCGCGAGATCAGATAGCCGATGCCGGCGGATGAAATCAGCATCTCCGACACGACAACGCCGACGATCACCAGCGCGCCGCCGACGCGCAGTCCCGACAGCACGGTCGGGATTGCGGCCGGAATGATCACGCGGACCAGCCGCTGGCTCAGCGTTGCGCCCATGCTGCGGGCGGCCAGCAGCAGTTGCGGATCGATGGTCTGGATCCCGGCGGCGGTGGCGAGCATGGTCGGCAGGAAGCCGTAGATCGAGGCGAACGCGATCTTGGATTCCGAGCCGATGCCGAGCCAGACCGTGAATACCGGATAGAGGATGACCAACGGCACCGCATAGAGGCTCGAGACCATCGGCATGATCAGGATGCGTGGCCGCGGCAGGCTGCCGACGATGGCGCCCAACAGAATGCCGCCGCCGCAGGCGATCGCCATCGAGATCGCGACCTCGTAGAGCGTCACGGCGAGCGCGTGGCCGTATTCTCCGGCCTCGTTCCATCCGGCGATCAGCGTCGAGGACAGCGACGGCAGGAACAGCTCGGGAATAAAGCCGGCGCGCGGCAGGATTTCCCACAGCGCGATCAGTCCGATCACGATCAATCTGCGAAGCGTTGCGGCGGTCATGTCTGCCTCACGCCGATTTTCGGATATGCCGCCAGATGCGGTCGCGCAGGGTGCCGAATGTGTCGCCGCTCAGCATTTCATAGGTGCGCGGGCGGGGCAGCGAGACCTGCAGATGATCGACGATGCGGCCGGGGCGCGGCGACATCACGATCACCTCGTCGGCGAGATAGACCGCTTCGGTCAGGCTGTGGGTGACGAACACCACCGTCTTGCCGGTCGCAGCCCAGATCCGCAGCAGCTCGTCGCCCATGGTCATGCGGGTCTGTTCGTCGAGGGCTGCGAACGGCTCGTCCATCAGCAGCACCGGCGGGTCCTGCACCAGCCCGCGCGCGATCGAGACGCGCTGCTTCATGCCGCCGGACAGTTCGTGCGGATGGCGCTTGCCGAAACCGTCGAGGCCGACGAGCTTCAGCGCATCCTGCGCCTTGGCGCGGCGTTCGCTTTTGGCGACGCGGCGCAGCGCCAGCGGAAATTCGACGTTCTCTTCCGCCGTCAGCCAGGGAAACAGGCTGGCTTCCTGAAACACCACGCCCACTCGATTGGGATCGGGCTCGGGGATCGGCGCGCCGCTGATGGTGATGGTGCCGGAGGTCTGCTGGCGCAGGCCGGCCATCATCATCAGGAGGGTCGACTTGCCGCAGCCGCTCGGGCCGACCAGCACGACGAAGCGGCCGGGCTTGACGTCGAGCGAAACGTCTTCGAGCGCGACGACGTCCTGCGTCGTGGTCTTGAAGATCTGCCCGACATTGCGGACCTCGATCGCGCCGGCCGGCTTCAGCGGGGTTATGTTCGCCAATGGCTGCATCGCGTTTCCACCCATCTGACCAGTTCGTTGAAGGCAATCGCGATCACGGCGATCATCAGCACGCCGGCCAGCAATTGCTTCATCTGGAAGTTCTCGCCCCAGGTCGCGATCTGATGGCCGATACCGTCGCGCGAGGCATACATTTCGGCGAGGATGACGCCGGTGAGGTTGAAGATCATCGAGATTCGCAACGCCTCCAGCAGAACCGGAAGCATGCTCGGCAGATAGACGCGGAAGGCGGTCTGCATCGGCGTCGCGCCATAGGAGCGGGCGACGGTCAGATGCTCGACCTTGACCAACTCTACCGCCGTCGTGGTCGACATGATCACGATGAAGATGGTCGAGAAAAAGCCGAAACCTACCTTTTGCGCGAAGCCTACACCGAACACCAGGATGAACATCGGCAGGAAGATCGACTTCGGAATGCTGAAGGCAAAGAACAGCAGCGGCTTTGCCACGTCGGAAAAATACCGGTTCTCCGCGATCAGGAAGCCGATCAGCGCGCCGACGGGAACGGCGAGCGCGAACGCAGTCACCACCTCGGTGGCGGTGACCAGCGAGATCCTTGCGCACGCTCGCCCGCTGCAGGAGATCGCCGAGCGTGGCCAGCGTGTCGGAGGCGGAGGGAAGCAGACGCGGATTGACGAGGCCGGTCCGCGACAGGATTTCCCATATCGCGAACAGCGCCACCACGATGGCGACCCGCGCCGCCTTTACGCCTAACCCGCGCATTGCGCCGCCTCAGGGCTTGGTCGGAACCGGCTTGAACTGCGTCGAGATGATCTCGGCAGCGGGCCCAAGGTCCTTCATGCCGCCGGCCTTGGCCATGTCGAGCGCGAGCTGAAGCTGCTCCGGAATCTTCGGCCCGTCCATGCTGCCGTCGGTTTCCAGCTTCATGATGGTGTTCTCGTATTCCAGCGCCGCGATCTCGGCGGGGATTTCATAGAGCTCGCTGATCAGCTTGACGGAGGCATCCTTGTTGGCGCGCATGAACGCCAGCGCGCCATAGAGCGCGTTCAGCGTCTTCTGCACCATCTGCGGCTTGTCCTGCGCGTATTTGTCGAGCGCGATCCAGCCGGCGGCGAGGTTCGGCGGCACTTCCTTGGAGAAGTCGAGGATGGTGCGCGCTTCGCCCGATTTGGAAATCTGGAAGCTCAACGGCGAATAGACCACCGCCGCCTCGACATTGCCGGCGAGCAGGTTCGGCACCAGGCCACCGCCGCCAACGGGCACGCGGGTAAACTCGATCTTCTTGTCCTGCTGGGTCCATAGCGCCAGCAGGTCGGAGCCGGAGCCCGCCGAGGTGATCGCGACCTTCTTGCCTTTCAGATCGCTGACGCCGAGCGTCGATTTCGAAAGCGTCATCAACTGCCAGCCGTAGTAGCCCATGGCGGCGTTGGCGAGCACCTTGGAGTTCACGCCTTTCTTTCGTCCGGCCGAGACCAGCGAGGTTGCATCGAGAATGACGTCGGCGGCGCCCGCGGCCATCGCCTCGAACGTCTCGGCGCCACCGCGATAGATCGTCAGCTCGGCGGTGATGCCTTCCTTCTCGAACAATTTCTGCCGCACCGCGGTTTCCGCGATCGTGGTCGGCCAATAGGTCTTGGTGGGAAGGCCGATGCGAACGGTGTCTGCAGCTTGTGCGATGCCCGACGCGCCGAGCAAGGTGGCGGCGGTGATCGTCGCAAGTATGTGGCGTCGTGTGATGTTCATGGTGACGTTTCCCTTTGCTTTTTTTGATTTGGCTTGGATTGCAAACGAAAGATCAGATGGTGCCGCCAACCTCGGAGGCACCGGGTGTGGCGAGTTCGACCAGATGCATGGTCGCCCGGAAATGCTTTGAAAGCGCGGTGACCGCGGCGTCGGCATCGCGTTTGAGCACCGCATGCACGATGGCCGCGTGTTCGGCTTCAACGTTGCGTGATTTTTCGGTGTCGCGCCGGATCGAGAGCCTTCGATAACGTTCGCTCTGCTCGTGCAGCACGTCGCGGAAACCGAGCAGCCATTGCGAGCCGCAGGCGTTCACCAGCGTGCGGTGAAAGACACGGTGACGCACCACCCATTCCTCATAGTGATGAGTAGGGTCGTCCGGATAGGTGTAGGGCACAGCGCACAGCGCCGTGAAAGACCGCTCCACCGACGCGAGCCATTCCTGGTCGCCGCGCTCGATCGAGCGTCGCAGCGCCAGGCCCTCGATGTCGACGCGGGTTTGCGTCACGTCCCTGAGGTCGGCGGGAGACACCGGGCTGACGCGAAAGCCGCGCTGGTCGGATGCCTGCACCAGGCCGTCCGCGACGAGCCGCGACAGCGCCTCGCGCACGGCGGCAAGGCTGACCGAAAACTGCTTCGCGAGGCCCGCGATATGCAGCTTCTGGCCCGGCAGCAATCGGGTCGAAAGAATGTCCGCGCGCAGCCGTTCCTGAACGGCCGACGTCAGGCTTCGCGGCCGGTCGTCCGCCAGACTTTCGCTAAAACTCAACCCGATACTGCCCATCGCGGCGCAGATTGGCGAGAGAAGGCGATGCCGTCAATCGAAAATCGATTTTTTCTCCAAGGCATTGTGCTGGCGATGTTTTCGGGCCGGAGAGTATTCAACGCGCCATCTTTTCTGGGTCACGCAGGAAGGCTCCCTTCGATCAACCTCCGCCCAAAATCCGGTGACAACCCTTTCGCAGTCGTCTAGATAGTTCGCATGCGAAATAAATCCGTGAGACGATTGAGGTGAGCGCCCGCCGCGAGCACCGGCTGGTATTCCTGCTCACCGTCGCGCAGCGAAGGCTGCAGCGCTGGATGGCGGCGCGGACGCAGCACAGTGGCGTAACGGCGGCGCAGTCCGGATTGCTGTTCATTCTCGGCCGGCGCGACGGCGTGCTGATGGGCGAGGCGGGTGCGGCGCTCGACCTCGGTCCGCCCGGCATCAGCGGTCTGGTGGACCGGATGACGGCGGCGAACCTGATCAAGCGACGCGCCGATCCGGACGACGGGCGCGCCTGGCGGCTGTGGCTGACGCCGGCCGGTCGCACGGCGCTGGCCCAGGCGAAAGCCGGGCTCGTCGAGGTCAATGCGCGCCTTACGGAAGGATTTAGCGAAGCCGAGATCGATGTTGTCGCGCGCTGGCTGACCAGCCTGCAAACCAGATTTCCCAGAGGAGAAGACGAATGACCGAGCATATCAGACTAGAGAAGAGTGACGGAATCCTGAGCCTGACGATGGCGCGCCCCGACAAGAAGAACGCGCTGATCGAATGCGATGTACGGTGCGCTGGCCGACGCGATCGAGGCTGCCGAGACCGATGCGTCCGTCCGCGTATTGCTGATCCGGGGCGAGGGCGACATGTTCACCGCCGGCAACGATGTCGGCGAGTTCGCGGCGATGGCAACAGGCGCCTTCAAGGGCGAGCGGCATGTCGGCCGCTTCGTGCAGGCGATCGCAAAATCGAGCCGTCCCATGGTCGCAGCCGTTCAGGGACGCGCCGTCGGCATCGGCACCACGATGCTGCTGCATTGCGATCTGGTCGTGCTGGCCGAGAATGCCCTGCTGTCGACGCCGTTCGTCAATCTCGCGCTGGTGCCGGAAGCGTCCTCCAGTCTGCTGATGCCGCTCCGCATCGGCTACGCGCGCGCCTATGAGATGTTCGCGCTCGGCGAAGCCGTGGATGCGAAATCTGCGTTCGCGTGGGGCATGGCCAACAGGGTGGTGCCGCTGGACAAGCTCGATGCCGAGGCGCGGGCGCTTGCGTCCCGTCTGGCGAAACAGCCGGCGGGCGCGATCAGCGCGACGAAGCGGCTGATGCGCAATCCGGAACTTCTCCTCGCCCAGATCAAGGCGGAGAGCGAACAGTTCGCGGAACGCCTCAAGACCGTGGAGGCACGCGAGGCTTTTACTGCGTTTGCCGAGCGCAGGCCGCCGGACTTCTTGAAACTCGCAAGCTGACTGGAGCCATTGGCCGCAGTTCGAAAACGTCCCGGAATGACCAGGCGAATGCTTCGTCATTCCGGGATGCGGCACATTGTCCAGTCGATTTACCGCCGCGCAATTGGAAGTCGTCTAATCCCGCGCCTGCGACCGGGAGGCAATTGACCCCCTGTGGCGGCCCCGCTACCTGTTTCGGTCCGCATGCGGGGGAAACAATGAACAATAATAATGACGCTTCCGAATTCGACTACGTCATCGTCGGCGCCGGCTCGGCCGGCTGCGTGCTCGCCAATCGCCTGAGCGCGGATGGAAAGCATTCAGTGTTGCTGCTGGAGGCAGGACCCAAAGACACCAATCTCTGGATTCACGTGCCGCTCGGCTACGGAAAACTGTTCAAGGAAAAATCCGTTAACTGGATGTACCAGACCGAACCGGAACCGGGATTGAACGGCCGGCAGGTGTTCCAGCCGCGCGGAAAAGTGCTCGGCGGTTCGAGTTCGATCAACGGGCTGTTGTATGTGCGCGGCCAGCACGAGGACTATGATCGCTGGCGCCAACGCGGCAATGCCGGCTGGGGCTATGAGGACGTGCTGCCCTATTTCAAGAAAGCCGAAAACCAGCAGCGCGGTCCGGACAAATATCACGGCGCGGACGGGCCGCTGCCGGTGTCTGACTGGCGCCACCACGACCCCCTATCGGAGGCCTTCGTCGTCGCTGCCGCTGAAGTCGGCATCCCGACCAATCCCGATTTCAATGGCGCTACCCAGGAAGGCGCGGGATTTTTCCAGACCACGACTCGGCGTGGCCGCCGCGCCAGCACCGCATTTTCTTATCTTCGCCCGGCGAAGAGCCGCAGCAACCTACACGTCGAAACCTCGGCGCTGGCGCAGCGCATCCTGTTTGAAGGGCGCCGCGCCAAAGCGGTCCAATACAAGCAGGAAGGCCGCGTGCGCACGGCGCGGGCGCGCAAGGAGATCCTGGTTTCCAGCGGCGCGTACAACTCGCCGCAATTGCTGCAGCTCTCCGGCGTGGGACCTGCAGACCTCCTGAGGCAGCATGGCATCGCGATCGTGCTTGATGCGCCCGGCGTCGGCAGCGATCTGCAGGACCATATGCAGGTCCGGCTGGTGACGCGCTGCGCGCAGAAGGTCACGCTCAACGACGTCGTCAACCATCCGATCCGCAAGATGATGGCGGGTATTCAGTACGCCGCCTTGCGCAGGGGGCCGCTGACGATTGCCGCCGGCACGTCGGGCGCGTTCTTCAAGACCAGCCCGCGGCTGGCGTCGCCCGATATCCAGATTCACTTCCTGCCGTTCTCGACCGACAAGATGGGCGAGAAGCTGCACGCGCTTTCCGGCTTTTCGGCCTCGGTCTGCCAGTTGCGCCCGGAGAGCCGCGGCTCGCTGCGCATCAAGAGCGCCGACCCTTCCGTGCCGCCGGAAATCCGCATCAATTATCTCGCGACTGAAACCGATCGCCGCGCCTTTATCGACGGCGTCCGCATCCTTCGCAACATCCTCGCAGCGCCGGCGCTGAAGCCTTATGCGGTGGAAGAGGTCGATCCCGGTCCGAAGGTGAAGAGCGACGACGAGTTGCTGGATTTCTGCCGCCGCACCGGCAGCACGGTCTATCACCCGACCTCGACCTGCCGGATGGGCAGCGATCCGCTTGCCGTCGTCGACCAGCGCCTGCGCGTGCGCGGCATCGAAGGCCTGCGGGTGGTCGATGCGTCCATCATGCCGGACCTGATGTCGGGCAATACCAATGCGCCGACCATCATGATCGCCGAGAAGGCGTCGGACATGATTCTGCAGGATGCGCGGTAGGGCGAGGACTATCGGCAAACACTGCTGTCATCATCCGCGAAGGCGGATGATCCAGTACGCCGTGACGTCTCGATTCATATTTCCGCCGGTGGTTACTGGATGCCCGCCTCCGCGGGCATGACGACGATGTTTCGTTATCACCCCTTATACGCCCGCACCCGCTTCAGCATCTGATCGACATGCGCAATCGGGGTTTCCGGCTGGATGCCGTGGCCGAGGTTGAAGATCAGGCGTCCCTCGGCGTAGTTCGCCAGCACGTCGTCAACGGCGCGGTCGAGCGCGGCGCCGCCCGCGATCAGCGCCAGCGGATCGAGATTGCCCTGCACGGCGACGCGGCTTTGCACGCGTTCGCGGATCAATGACGGCTCGGCCGCCCAGTCGATGCTCACGGCATTGACGCCGGTCGC
Source organism: uncultured Alphaproteobacteria bacterium (assembly GCA_963791165.1). Taxonomy (GTDB): domain Bacteria; phylum Pseudomonadota; class Alphaproteobacteria; order Rhizobiales; family Xanthobacteraceae; genus Bradyrhizobium. The sequence continues at coordinate 43,426 of CAWBRL010000028.1, forward strand.
CTCCACATAGGCCGGCAGCAGCGCGCCCGCGCCGCGGGGAAAGCCGATGATCTTGGCATCAGGCACCTGCGCGCGCACGCCGGCGACGATGCGCTTCGCCGGTTCGATCGACCAGCGCTCAAACTCGCGCGGCGGCAGGACGCCGGCCCAGGTGTCGAAGATCTGCAACACGTCCGCGCCGGCCTTGAGCTGGCCGAGCAGATACTGGATCGAATTCTCCACCAGCACGTCGATGATCTGTGCGAACGCTTCCGGGTGGCGATAGGCCATCATCCGCGCTGGCGCCTGGTCCGGCGTGCCCTGGCCCGCGACCATGTAAGTCGCGACCGTCCACGGCGCGCCACAAAATCCGATCAGCGCGATCTCAGGGGCGAGTTCGCGGCGCACGCGGCCCAGCGCTTCGTAGACCGGCTCGAGCTTGCTGAAATCGGCACGGCGCGCCAGCGTCGCCACTTGCTCGGGCGTGTCGAGCGGATCGAGCCGCGGGCCTTCGCCGGCCTCGAAGCGCACCGAGCGGCCGAGCGCGTAGGGGATGACGAGGATGTCGGAGAAAATGATCGCCGCGTCGAAATTGAATCGGCGGATTGGCTGCAGCGTCACCTCGGCGGCGTATTCCGGCGTGAAGCACAGATCGAGAAAGCCGCCGGCCTTGGCGCGCAGTTCGCGATACTCCGGCAGATAGCGGCCGGCCTGCCGCATCATCCATAACGGCGGCACCTGCTGCCTGCGGCCGGACAGCACTTCGAGAAGGGGTTTAATGGCGGATTTCTGGGACAAATCGAAAGTTCCTGCGACAGCGCCGATCTTCGCGCCTCTGATACACGCAGGTTCCCGCTTGGCCAAGGAGAGATAAAGCCGAGAGGCGGAACTGGCGCCGGTCCGGGACGTTATCTTCGGAATGGAGGCACGCTATGGCTGAGAAATTCAATCCTGCGGCGCATGACAAACACGCCGCCAATCCCAGTGAAGCGGCGCGGGCCGACCGGGAAATGCACGAGAAGCTCGAGGCCGGGTTGGTCGATAGCTTTCCGGCGTCCGATCCCGTGAGCGCCGCGCAGCCGGCGCCATCGAAGGCCGACGGCGATCGCGAGAACGAGTCGCTGTGGGACAAGGTGCGCTCGGTTTTCAGGTGATATCAACGGGCAGGCTCGTGCGATGAAGACCGAATTCAATCACGCCGCCAACGACTCGCCGCGCAGCGGCGAGCACCAAGAAAGTCGCGCCGGTCGTCGGTGCCGCGATCGTCATCGCGATCATTGCCATCGCGGTGTGCCTGAAGATGCTCGCGTAACCTTAACGCGCTGCGGGCGATCATTGGCCACTTCGCTCAATAATGCGGCGGCGGTTCGTTCGCGGGGCCGGGCGCATTGCTTTCAGCTTCCCGCAGGCGCTCTTTCAGTTCAGCGACCTGGCGCGTCAGCCTGTCGATCTCGACCCACTGCGCGGTGATGGTCTGGTTCAGCGTCTCGATGGTCACGTCCTGATAGGTCAGGCGCATCTCCAGCGCGTCGATCCGCTCGTTCAGTGCGTCGATGTCACTCATGGGAGCCATCGTCGATCTTGTGCTCCCGCAGCCCGTGGCCCAGCGCCACGCGTTCGTCGAATACGAAACATTCGCCGCGCCAGCGGCTCTCCTGCGCCGGCACGCCTTCCAGATAGCGGAGGATGCCGCCCTTGAGGTGATAGACCTCGCCAAATCCGTGCGCGAGCAGATACGCGCTGGCCTTCTCGCACCGGATGCCGCCGGTGCAGAATATCGCGATCTTGCGGTGCTTTGCCGGATCGAGTTTCTCTGCGGCGAATTCCTTGAATTGTCCAAAGCTCTTGATGCCGGGGTCGACCGCGCCTTCAAAGGTGCCCATCGCCACCTCAAAGGCGTTGCGGGTATCGATGACGAGCGTATCGGGCGAAGCGATCAGCGCATTCCAGTCGGACGGCTCGACATAGGTTCCGACCTGCTGCGTCGGATCGACCGCGCTGCCGAGCGTGACGATTTCCTTCTTCAGCCGGATCTTGAGCCGCTGAAACGGCATCTCGGACGCGCTGGAGAATTTCAGTTCGAGATTGTCGAGCCGGCCGCCGAACAGGACGCCTTGCTGCAGCGCGCTGACGAACGCGTCGATGCCCGCATGGCTTCCCGCCACCGTGCCGTTGATCCCCTCATGCGCCAGCAGCACGCTGCCCTTCAGCCCGAGGCCGGCGGCCAACGCGCGCAGCGGCTCGCGCAGCTCCCGAAAATCGGGCAGCGCGGCAAACTGATAGAAGGCGGCGACCTTGTGCGGCATGGCGACCGTGTATCAGGCGGGCCGGGGAGGGGAAACCCGTAAAGGAGCGCGAAATCCGTGTATTGCCGGCTGCCTACTTGGTATGCCAGCCATTGCCCTATCCGGGAGGAATATGCCAAGAACCGTCCGTAGACCCGCCCGATCATCCCCCGCGGGACGCCCAAGAAAATGCTGAAAGAAAGCTCTCGCGATGAGGAATTTTCATTTCGCCGGCCGCTCGACGGTCCATGCCCAGAGCGCGATGGTGGCGACCTCGCACCCGGATGCCGCGCTTGTCGCGATCGACGTGATGCGGGCCGGCGGCACCGCTACCGATGCCGCGGTCGCCGCCAGCGCACTGCTCGCCGTGATCGAGCCGCAGTCGACCGGCATCGGCGGCGATTGCTTCGCGCTGATTCAACCGAAGGGCGAGGGTAAGATCGTTGCCTATAACGGCTCCGGCCGCGCGCCGATGGCGGCGACGGCCGAGTGGTACCTGGAGCGCAAGATCAACTCGGTGCCGCTGACGTCGGCTCATGCGGTCAGTATTCCCGGCGCGATCGACGCCTGGGACACGATCCTGCGCGACCACGGCAAGATGGGGCTCGACACCCTGCTGCAGCCTGCGATCAAGGCGGCCGAAGAAGGCTACATCGTCGCGCCCCGGATCGCCTTCGACTGGAAGAACCAGTTCGAGAAGCTGAAGAACGGCACCAACACCGAGCGCTATCTGCTGCCGCATGGCAAGCCGGCGGTGGCCGGTGATGTGATCCATCAGCCGGAATTGGGCAAGACGCTGCGCGCGATCGCCAAGAACGGCCGCGATGCGTTCTACAGCGGCGAGATCGCCGCCGACATGGTCGAGACGCTGCGCGGCATCGGTGGCCTGCACACGCTGGAAGACTTTGCCGCGCACTCGACCGAAACGACCTCGCCGATCGGCACCATGTACAAGGGCCACGACGTCTGGCAGTGCCCGCCGAACGGCCCTGGCATCACCATGCTTGTCATGCTGAACATCCTTTCCCGTTTCGACCTGACGAAGTTCAAGCCGCTCAGCGTCGAGCGTTTCCATCTCGAGGCGGAAGCGGCACGCATCGCCTACATGATGCGCGAGCAGTACATCGGCGACCCCGCCCAGGTTCATGTCGATGTCGCCGGTATTCTCGCCAGGGAATTCGCCGAGGAGCACATCAAGAAGATCAGCATGGACAAATTGCTCGATCTGCCGAACGTCGCGCCGCCGATGAACCCGTCCACCGTCTACATCACCGTCGTCGACAAGGACCGCAACGTCTGCTCGTTCATCAACTCGATCGCGCATTCCTTCGGTTCGGCGATCGTCTCCAACAAGACGGGTATCCTACTGCAGAACCGCGCCGGCGGTTTCCGGATTCAGCCGGGCCATCCCAACTGCATCGCGCCGGGCAAGCGGCCGTTGCACACGATCATTCCGAGCCTTGCGACCAAGAACGGCCGCGCCGTGATGCCGTTCGGCGTCATGGGCGGACAGTATCAGCCGGTGGGCCAGAGCCACGTGCTGACCAACATCCTCGACTATGGCTGCGATGTGCAGGAAGCCATCGATATGCCGCGCGGCCTGCATTACGAGGGCGTCTACCAACTCGAGGACAGCGTGCCGGCCGATATCGTCGAAGGCCTGCGGAAGATCGGCCACAAGACCACCAGCGTGGTCGGCCCGCTCGGCGGCGGCCAGGCGATCTGGATCGACTGGGAAAAGGGCACGCTGACCGGCGGCTCCGATCCCCGCAAGGACGGTTGCGCGCTGGGCTATTGAGCCCTTTGGCTCTCACTGCTTCTGGAACAACGGCCCGTCGCTTTCGTTAAAGCGATGGGCCTGAGCTGTCTGCATTGCCGCGGACATCAGCTTGTTGTCAGGGGTTGGCTATCAGCATTCTTGATTCAGACGATACCGAACAGGCCGACCTGCGCGGTGGCCGTTCGCCATGGTTTGCGACGTCGTCGCATCCGCCGCGCCGCGACCTCGGCGAAAACCTCACATGCGATGCGCTGATTGTCGGCGCCGGCATTACGGGATCGCTGGTCGCCGAACGCCTCACGCGTCAGGGTCTCGACGTCATTGTTGTCGATCGCGAGTTGCCGGGGCGCGGCAGCACGGCGGCTTCCACATCCATGCTGCTGTGGGAAATCGACCGGCCGCTGCGCGAACTGAGCGAAGTGTACGGCTTCGAGCGCGCCTCGCGCGCCTATCGCGCCAGCCGCGATGCCGTTGCCGGCCTTAAATCGCTGGTCTGGCGGCTCGGCATCGCCTGCGACATGCGCGAGAAGAATTCGCTGTATCTTGCGGCGGACGAAAGTATCGCCAGCCTGATGGAAGAGCATCGCTGGCGGGGGCGCGCGGGCTTGCCCGGCGATTTTCTCGACCATGCCGCGCTGCTGGATCGTTTTGGCTTCACGCGTGCCGGTGCGATCGTCTCGCCGGGTGCGGCCGATGCCGATCCCATGAAGCTGGCACATGGCCTGCTCAGGACATCGCTGGCGCGCGGCGCACGGCTGTTCGAGGCAGATGCTGTTGCGTTCGATGCCGCCGGCCGCGCGGTCAATGTCGGCCTGGCAAATGATCGCGAGATCGAGGCGCGCTCCGTCATCCTCGCCACCGGCTATGTGATGCCCGATATCGTTTGCTCCACCGTGCACGCGGTGTCGTCGAGCTGGGCGATTGCGACCGTGCCGCAGCCGCAAAACATCTGGAACGGCGGCACGTTGATCTGGGAGGATGCGGAGGATTATCTCTACGCACGAACGACGCAGGCGGGACGCATCATCATCGGCGGCGAGGACAGCACCGAGATCATCGAACCTGAGGCGCGCGACCGCCTGATCCCCGAGAAATCGCGCGTGCTGGCGCAAAGGCTCGCGGCGCTCTGGCCCGCCGCCAAACCCGATATCGAATTCCGCTGGGCCGGGACCTTCGATACCACGCATGATGGCTTGCCGCTGATCGGTCCGGTGCCGGGCACAAAGGGCGTCTACGCGGCCTATGGTTATGGCGGCAACGGCATCACATTCAGTTTTCTTGCCGCGCGCCTGATCGGCGATCTGATCGCCGGCAAAACCTCACCGTTGCTTGGCGATTTTGCAATTGACCGTGACGGCGGCATGGCTGATCGTTGAAAAATGGCTATGGAAATGGCCCGCCTTGGGATAGAGACGTCCGTCTCTCGAACGAGGTGCACTGAGATGCAATCTTCCCGACGCACGATCATCCGGACCGCATTTGCCGCCGTGGCGGCGGCGGTTGCCACGCCGATTGCCATGCCCTTGATGGCATCGGCCCAGACTGCAGGAAAACCCATGACCACAGCTTCAGGCTTGCAGATCATCGACAGCAAGGTCGGCACCGGTGCTACGCCGAAGTCCGGCCAGACTTGCGTCATGCATTATACCGGATGGCTCTACGAGAACGGCCAGAAGGGCAAGAAATTCGATTCTTCCGTCGACCGTAACGAGCCGTTTGAGTTCAAGATCGGCCAGCGCCAGGTGATCGCGGGCTGGGACGAAGGCGTCGGCTCGATGAATGTCGGCGGCAAGCGCACGCTGATCATTCCGCCCGCGCTTGGTTACGGCGCACGTGGCGCCGGTGGCGTCATTCCGCCGAACGCGACGCTGATGTTCGACGTCGAATTGCTGGCGGTGAAGTAGTCGCCGAACAGGGCAGGCGGGGGAAGCGCATTGTGAAAGTCTCGATCCTCGACGATTATTTCGACACGGTGCGCACCCTCGACTGCTTCCGCAAACTCGCCGGGCACGACGTCACGGTCTGGAACGATCACGTCCAGGACGTCGATGCGTTGGCGGAACGCCTGCGCGATGCCGAAGCGCTGGTGCTGATCCGCGAGCGCACGCAGATCCGCACGCCGCTGCTGGAAAGGCTGCCGAAGCTGAAGCTGATCAGCCAGCGCAGCGTCTACCCGCATATCGACATCGATACCTGCACCCGGCTCGGCATCGTCGTGTCGTCAAGCCAGCACGCCGATACGCCGTCCTACGCGACCGCAGAGTTCACCTGGGGCCTGATCCTGGCGGCGATGCGCGCCATCCCGCAGCAGATGGCAGCCCTTAAGGCAGGCAAATGGCAGATCGGCGTCGGCCACACCCTGCGCGGCAAGACGCTCGGCATCTACGGTTACGGCCGGATCGGCGCCGTTGTCGCCGGCTACGGCAAGGCGTTCGGCATGAACGTACTGGTGTGGGCGCGTGAGCCGGCGCTCGCAAAGGCGCTCGCCGACGGCCACGACACCGCGGCATCCAAGGCGGAATTCTTCGAGCGATGCGACGTGCTTTCGCTGCATATGCGTCTGGTCGATGCCACGCGCGGCATCGTCAAGGCGGAAGACCTCGCGCGCATGAAACCCTCGGCGCTGCTGGTCAACACCAGCCGTGCGCCGCTGATCGAGCCGAATGCGCTGGTCAATGCCCTGCGCGCCGGCCGCCCCGGCATGGCGGCGGTGGATGTATACGAGAAAGAGCCGCTGCGCGACGTCAACGATCCCTTGCTGACCATGGACAACGTCGTCTGCACGCCGCATCTCGGCTACGTCTCGCGCGACGAATACGAGATTCAATTCACGGATATTTTTGACCAGATCCTGGCCTACGCCGCGGGCACGCCGGCCAATGTGGTCAATCCTGGTGTCGATGGAAAGACGGCGTTGACGTAAATCCCTCGCCCCGTCATGCCCGGGAGATTGGGGTCAGGGGCTCTCCCGGGCACGAGATCTTTGCTAGACTTGTCCGCCTAACCCGAATGGATGCCGGGACGAGCTCTCGCCGCATGCGGGGCGAGGTAAGAAAGACACAAAAAGACCGGCCCCGAGGGACCGGTCCTTCTGCTCTCACCAATCGCGTCGCTGCGATCAGAGGCTCTTGTTCGCCGCCGCGGCTGCCTTGTTCACGGCATCCTTGGTGGCTTCCTTGGCGTCGCCCACGGCCTTCTGGGTCTTGCCCTTCACCTCCTGGATCACGCCTTCGCCCTGGAGGCGGTCGGAACCGGTGGCTTCACCGATGCCCTGCTTGGCCTTGCCGATGGCCTCGTTGGTTGCGCCCTTGATCTTGTCAGTGGTGGCACCCATCAGAATACTCCTTTGAAGCAGATTAAACGTCGCCAGGACAACCTCTAACGCCCCGCGAAGTTCCTTGATTTGGCTGGCCTGCGATCACGGTTTTATGTACCGTCCGTGAGGCGATATTTTCAGAAAGCAACAAGATGAGCGGCACTCACGATCACACCCATTCCCACGATCACGATCATTCGCATGGCGACGCCGAACGCTGGAAGCATGACGGCGTCCGCGTCATCCCGGGTAATCAGCTCGATCCCAACGTGCCGTCGACCGCCGGCATGGACCGCAAGGCCGCGATCAATTTCGCCCGCGTCGGCGCGCAGAAATTATGGGCGGGCACCGTGACGATCAAGCCCGACGCCAAGACCGGCGCGCACCATCACGGCCATCTCGAAAGCATCATCTTTGTCGTCAAGGGCAAGGCGCGCATGCGCTGGGGCGAGCAACTGCAATTCACTGCGGAAGCCGGCCCCGGCGATTTCATTTTCGTTCCGCCTTACGTGCCGCACCAGGAGATCAACGCCAGCCGCGACGAGGTGCTGGAATGCGTGCTGGTGCGCAGCGACGGCGAGGCGGTCGCGATCAATCTCGACATCGAGCCGGTGGAGAAGCCGGAGACCGTGCTGTGGGTCGATCCCGTGCATCGCGATCCCGCCGAGAAGAAGTGACGATCGCAACGTTATCAGGCACCGCCGTCGCTTGAGGGAATCCCATGACGCTTGTTCGCTACGAGAGCAGTGGCCACGTCGCCACGATCACGATGGATCGTGCTTCTGCGCATAATGCCCTTAATCCCGCGCTGTGTAACGAGCTGCGCGATGCGTGGTTGCGTTTTCGCGACAGCGACGATCGGGTTGCGGTCCTCGCTTCTGCCGAGGAAGCTTATTTTTGCGTCGGCGCCGACGTGAGGGATTTCCCGGCCGATATGTGGCGGGCAGTACCAGGCCTTGGCGTCGAGCTGGACAAGCCGGTGATTGCCGCGACGTCCGGCTGGGTCGTCGGCGGCGGCTTCGTGATCGTCCAGATGGCCGACATGTGCGTGGCGTCAGAGACGACGCGCTTCAGCTACCCCGAAGTGAAGGTCGGCACCACCGGCGGCGGCGTCTCGTCGGTGCTGTCGCGAATGCCGCACAAGATCGCGATGGAGTTCCTTCTGGTCGGCGAGGAAATGTCGGCGGAGCGCGCCTACCAGATCGGCTTTGTGAACAAGGTGGTACCGAAAGGCGAGCATGTCGTGCATGCGCAGGCGATGGCTGCAAAAATCGCCGCCGCGGCGCCGCTCGTCGTCCAGGCTCTGAAGAAACTCGCCCGCGACGCGATGCCGAAGGGACCGCTCGAGACGGTGGCTGAAGTACGCCGGCTGCTGGATCCGGTGCGGGACAGCGAAGACCTCAAGGAAGGCGTCAAGGCGTTCAGCGAGAAGCGCAAGCCCGAGTTCAAGGGCCGGTAGCGGCCATTTGCCGCCGGATTCCGCTGTTCACGCGCCGTCCCGGTGCCCCAAAAATAATCTGAATGGGGATGTCGGACCTGCCTCCGCACGTCCGTCCTTGGCTCGAGCCCCCAAAAAAGGAACCAGATGATGGCCAAAATGATCTTCGTCAATCTGCCGGTCAGCGATCTCGCCCGCTCCACCGCCTTCTATCAGGCGATCGGCGCCGAGAAGAACCCGCAATTCTCCGACGATACCGCGTCCTGCATGGTCATTTCCGACACCATCTACGTGATGCTGCTGACCCACGACAAATATCGCCAGTTCACCTCGAAAAAGATTGCCGACGCGAAGACCTCCAGCCAGGTCCTGATCTGCCTTTCCGCCGACAACCGCGACGCGGTGGACGATATGGTCGGCAAGGCGCAGGGCGCGGGCGGTGGTGCCGATCCGGGTCCGAAGCAGGACCATGGCTTCATGTATGGCCGCAGCTTTGAAGATCCCGACGGTCACCACTGGGAAGTGATGTGGATGGATGTCGCAGCAGCAACCGCTGCACAGTCCGCCACGGCGGCCGCCTGATAGATCGAACGCATTGCCAACGGAGCTATCCTGATGTCCAAGATTTCCCCCTGCCTGTGGTTCAGCAACGAGGCCGAGGAGGCCGCGAACCTGTACGTTTCACTGTTGCCCGATTCCCGGATCGAGAACATCCAGCGCAATACCATCGATAGCCCCGGCGGAAAGGCCGGCACCGTGCTGGTGGTGGATTTCACACTGGCCGGCCAGCGTTTCATGGCGCTCAACGGCGGCATGAAGATGGAATACACGCACGCGGTCTCCTTCAAGATCGACTGCGCCGATCAGGCCGAGGTCGATCGGCTCTGGGATGCGCTGCTGGCCGACGGCGGCAAGGCCGAACAATGCGGCTGGCTGAAGGATCGCTACGGCGTATCGTGGCAGATCGTGCCGGCCGCGTTGATCAAATATCTCGGCGGGACGGATACCGCCGGCGCGCAGCGCGCGATGCAGGCGATGATGGGCATGGTCAAGCTCGATATCGAAGGCCTGAAGCGCGCGTATGAAGGCAAGAGCGCGGCGTAAGGCCGGGTCAACAATTAAACCCTCTTGGTGAGGAGGCGCGCAACGCCGTCTCGAACCACGAGGCCCGGCCGGTGCCATTCATCCTTCGAGACGCCGCTTCGCGGCTCCTCAGGATGAGGTCTGACGGAGTAGGGTGAGTTACGCTGCGCTAACGCACCCTACACTCCACCTAATACGCGATCCGCAATCCCACGCCGCCGTGAAGCGTGTTGCCGACCGGTGGCGGGCCGGCGGACCAGTCCATCGCCGACCTTGATCTGGCTGGTCGAAGACGCGGCAACGCGGAGCACTTCATTCTTGACGACGGCGGCTTCGCCGACGCGGGTTTGCGCGCTGGCCGAACCAGCCATCAACGCAGCAACAACTCCAATTGCAAACAGAAAGAGAAAGCACTTACGCGAATTCATTTCATAACCGATCGATCTATCCCGACGTCGTACCGGATCGCGCGCGCAAGCGAGGCGATGAAATTATCGCGAGCGGCGCCTATGCAGAGCCGTGCGTCAGTGGGCGCGGAATCGAAATGCGTTCAATGCGATGGACATAATAATCCATTGCGGCCACACTCAATTTCGCCGCAATGCCATTCAGCCCGCGAGTCAGTGCCCCATTGTCCGTGAAGACAGCGCCCCAATCACATACCGTTCTCTCTCAGCCTGTGATGCGCAGCGCCATCGTCGCTGCAATCATCTTCGTCATCGGGCATTTCGCGATGCTCGCCGGCGTCACAACCCCGGAGAAATTCTATTTCGACGAAGTGCATTACGTCCCGGCGGCGCGGCAGATGCTGGAACCCGTGATGCGAGAGCCGATCCTCAACCCGATGCACCCGCCGCTGGCCAAGCAGCTCATCGCGCTGTCGATCCGCTCGTTGGGCGACGGGCCGCTGGGCTGGCGCTATCCGGCTGTGTTGTTCGGATCGCTCGCCCTCGTTGCCGTGTATCTGTGCGGCCTGGCGCTGTTTGCCGCGCAAGGTCCGGCCATTGCTGCGACCTTGCTCGCCTTCTTCAACCAGATGCTGTTCGTGCAATCGCGAATCGCAATGCTGGATATTTTTGCGCTCGCCTTCAGCCTGTTCGCCATCGCGGCGTTCATGCACGGGTTCCGCCAGATGCGCCCGCATCGGTGGTTTGCGCTCGCCGGGGTCGCCTTCGGTCTGTCGATCGGCTGCAAATGGAGCGGGTTGTTCGTGCTCGCCGTCTGCATCGTCATCATTGCCGTGATCCGCCTGATGCAAGGCTGGCGCACGCAGTTCGCCGACGGACGGTCTGAGGACTGGTACAGGCCCGATCTGTGGCCTGACTTCAGGGCGTGGCATTTTGCGGCATGCTTTGTTTTGATTCCGGCCGCGGTCTATCTCGCGACGTTCGTGCCGCTCTACGGATTTTCGTTCCGCGAGATTCTGGAAGCGCAACGGCGGATCTTCACCGACAACACCACGTCCGCGATCGCGGGCCATACCTATATGAGTTCGTGGCCGTCCTGGCCGTTCCTGGTGCGCCCGGTCTGGTATCTGTTCGACAAGATCGGTGACGACCGGATCGCCGCTGTCGTCTTCCTTGGCAATCCGCTGATCCTGTGGCCGGCGCTGATAGCGCTCGCCATTTGCCTGCGCGACTGGATCGTGACGCGTCGGGCGGATGCATTCCTGGTGCTGGCGTTCTATTTCGGCCCGTATCTCGCATGGGCGTTGCTGCCGCGCACGCTCGGTTTCATCTATTATTATCTGCCGGCCGCGACCACGGCGAGCTTTGCGCTGGTCTATGCGTTGAAGCGCGGCAACATGCCCGGCTGGTTGCTGTGGGCCTACGTTGCGATCGGCTTTGCCGGCTTCGCCGCGATGCTGCCGATATCGGCTGCGTTCATCGGCACGTCGATGGCGACGTTCAGCCGCCTGATGATCTTCCAGAACTGGATCTGACGGGTTTCACTGCGCAATCGAAATCCGCCTGCCGGCAAGCAGCAGGCGGATCGCTCTAAAGCGCTCACTTCGAGGCGGTCTTGGTATCCATGTTGACGACCTGAACGCGGCGGTTGGTCGGGTCCATCGGCGCATTCGCATCCTTCGGCTTGCTCTCGCCGTAACCGACGGTCACGAGGTCGGCGCCGGCGATGCCGTATTTCTCGGTCAGGTACTTCTTGATCGTATCGGCGCGGCGTTCGCTGAGTTCCTGATTGTAGGCCTCGCCGCCGATCGCATCGGTATGACCGGCAACCACGAAGGTCGAACCCTTCAGGTCGGGGCTGGAAAGCGCCTTGCCGAGCTCCTGCACCGCTGTAGTCGAGCCCTTGCTGATGTCGGCCGAGTTGTAGTCGAACTGGATCTCCAGATCGATCTTCGGTTTGGTGGCGGCGAGTTCCGCGATTTCCTGGCGTTCGCCGAGCGACAGCGAGCGCGTCTTGCGGTTGCGCAGCGTATTGACGAAGCCGGTCTCCTTGGCCTGCGCGGCGGTGTCCACCTGCGGCGAGCCGGCCGAGAGGCCGCGGGTTGCAGGCTTCGGCTTCAGCGCGCCGAGGATTTGATCGGCCGAGACGGTGTCGCCGGCCACGGCCAGCCCCGCCGTCATCGACAGCGCGGCGCTGATCGTCACGATTGAAAGTTGAAAGCGGGTCATTGTCCTATCCTCACTGTTAACGCCTGCAAGCTGGCGTGCATGACGTTTTGATGCTGCGAACATAGGTCCGGTTCAAAACGGGGAATGTGATCCATGTCACTTTGGTAAAGACCAGCTTTCCACGCGGAGGGGACGGCTTGGCCCGGAATCCCCGGGGTTTTGCGGCTGGAATTGCTTCATTCGCGCCATTTTCGCGGCCCAGTCGCAGCGTCCATCGAACAGGTTCGATGGCCCTGGTTTTCCGGGTGATCTGGATCACCGTCGCCGGAACCGAAAAGCTCGATAGACCCGCCACTCGGACTTCCGGGGGAGCGCGTCCATCGGAACCTTCGCGCGACCGATCTCCGACGTCATCCCTGTTGAGCGTTATTCGAAGCGCTCGATGTTCCATGACTCACCCGCGACAAGCGATTTGCCGCCTCGCGCGTGAGCAAGCTGCGGGAACTATCGTTGTTCCAATGCCGCGCCAGCGCCGAGCTGTGGACAACAAATCGGCCAGATGCACGCCTAGCTAGATCGCGCACGAAGAACATCCGAAAAGAATCGTTCGTGGCAACCAACGGGCGAGGCGGGGGTGTTGCAGTCAGTGAAGCGTCAGCGCGAGTATCTGGGCTATCGCACCAGCGCACCGGAGCCGGCGAGTTCCGGAAGTTCAATGCCAACACTGATCGGCGCGGCCATGATCGCCGCTGCAATCCTGCTGTCGACGCTGATCAGCTCGCTCGGCAGCCGCTACGTCGGGTTCGAAAGCCCGACGGAAGAAAGCGCGTGGCTGGTCGACCGTCTGACCGGCACCGTCTACAAGTGCCAGGCCGCGCATCCCGGCCGCGCCTCCTGCGAGGCCGAGATCGCCACTGGCAGCGTCGGCGAGCGGCAGAAGCGCCGCGACGTGGGCACCCCCTGACCTGGGGACTCCCCACGTGGGCGAATCCGACTACATTGCCGCGCGATGCCCCGCGCGACCGACCCCCGTCCCCTGACCAAAGCCGAGGCCCGGCGAATCTGGCTGCACGCCCAGCGGCTCGATACACGAGAGCCGTTTGGCGACGGGCCGCAGGCCGTAGCAGCAGCGGTGGATCACCTCGGCTACGTCCAGATCGACACCATCCATGTGATCGAGCGCTGCCATCATCACATTCTCCACAGCCGCATCCCGGCCTACGCCCGCGCGGACCTGCGGCAGGCCCAGAGCATCGACAAGAGCGTTTTCGAATACTGGACCCATGCGCTGTCCTACGTGCCGGCGCGGGATTTTCGCTTCTTCGTCCCGGCGATGCGGCAGCACCGGCGCGAAGGCCATAGATGGTTCGCCTCCGTCAAGCCCGAGGACACGCGAAAGGTGATGCGGCTATTGCGGCGCGACGGCGCGCTCACCATCCGTGACATCGAAGACGACGTGCTGACCGAGAAGGAGCATTTGTGGCAGAGCCGCAAACCCTCGAAGCGGGCGCTGCAGCTCGCCTTCTATACCGGCGAGGTCACGATCTCGGAACGCACCGGCATGCTCAAGACCTATGAGCTGATGACGCGGCATTTCGGCTGGGACAAGCCGCCGAAGCCGGCCCCGTCAGCCGATATCACCGCCTATCTGCTCGATCGGGCATTGCGTTCGCAGGGGCTCGTCAGCCTGGATTCGATCTGCCATCTCGACGCGCCGAGCAAGGCGGCGGTACGGCGCCTGATCGAGGCGCGGGTGCGCCGCAACGAACTGGCGCCGGTCGCGATCGAGGGCGCCGGCAAGCAGGAGCATTGGGCGCGGCCTGAAGTGCTTGAGGCGGACAGGTCCGGCCGGCGGCAGGCGAGGGCGATGCCGGCCTGGTGCACATCCTCTCGCCGTTCGATCCGCTCATCATCCAGCGCAAGCGCACCGAACTGTTCTTCGACTACGGCCACCGCTTCGAGGCCTATGTGCCGAAGGACAAGCGGGTTTTCGGTTATTTCGCATTGCCGGTGCTGGTCGGCGAAGACATCGTCGCCGCGATCGACCTGAAGACCGATCGCCAGAAGGGGAAGCTCCTCATGCAGAAATGGAGCTGGGTCGGCAAGGGCGCAATACGAAGCCTTCGCAAGGACTTCAAGCGCCGCATTGAGGAAGAGCTGCACCGCTTCGAGCGGTTTCAGCTGGCGGAGTAGCAACGCGGCGCCGCGAGCTCTTCAACATGAGCCCTTCATAAGCGGAATGCCCGTGTTGCGCCCGTGCGGGCATCCTGCATTGCAAGCGGTAACGACCCTCGCTAATCCTCGTTGGCAACAAGAAGCCTGAGGGGAGCAACCATGAGCCAGCCGGCCGCGCCAGCCAAGAGCGAGATCGAAACCTCCACCATCCGTACGATCTCCTGGCGGCTGATCCCGTTTCTGGTGCTGGCCTATTTCTTTTCCTACCTCGACCGGGTCAATCTCAGCTTCGCCGCGCTGACCATGAACGCGGACCTGAAGTTCTCGCCACTGGTTTTCGCCTGGGGCGCCGGCATCTTCTTCATCGGCTATTTCATCTTCGAGGTGCCGAGCAATCTTGCGCTGGAGCAATTCGGCGCCAGCCGCTGGATCGCCCGGATCATGGTGACCTGGGGCATCATTTCGGCGTTGATGGCGACCGTCAGCGGCGAGATGAGCTTCTACATCCTGCGCTTCCTGCTCGGCGTCGCCGAAGCCGGCTTCTTTCCCGGTATCATCCTTTATCTGACCTACTGGTACCCGGCGGAGTATCGCGCGCGGTTCCTCGCGGCGTTCGCCATCGCCGTTCCGGTGTCGACCGTGATCGGCGCGCCGATCTCGGGCCTCTTGCTCGGGCTCGACGGCATGATGGGCCTGAGGGGCTGGCAGTGGCTGTTCATCATCGAGGGCATCCCCTCGGTGCTGCTCGGCATCGTCACCTGGTTCTATCTGACCGATCGGCCCGAAAAGGCCGACTGGCTGACAACAGAACAGAAGGCATGGCTCGCTGCAAAGCTGCAGGCGGAGGTCGCGACCAAGCAGGCGGCGCGGCATTTGACGCTCGGGCAGGCGCTGTCGTCGCCGAAGGTGATCACGCTGAGCCTGATCTATTTCGGCTTCGTCGGCGCGCTCTACGGCATGCAGTTCTGGCTGCCGCAGATCGTGAAGGCCTTCGGCCTCACCAACGCGCAGACCGGTTTCGTTACCGCGATCCCCTATCTGTTCGGCACCATCGCCATGATCCTGTGGGCGCGGCACTCCGACGCCACCCGCGAGCGCGTCGCCCATGTCGGCGGGCCGCTGCTGCTGACGGCGGCGGCGCTCGCCGCGACCAGCTACATCACCGATCCCGCCATCACCATGATCGTGCTGACGGTGGCCGCGATCGGCGTGTTCTGCACCTTCGCGGTGTTCTGGACGCTGCCGACCGCGTGGCTGTCAGGCACCGCCGCGGCCGGCGGCATCGCGCTGATTAACTCCATCGGCAATCTCGCCGGCTTCGGCGGGCCGTACCTGATCGGCTGGGTCAAGGACGCGACCGGCAACACCTCGACCGGGCTGCTGGTGCTGTCGCTGCTGCCGCTCGCCGCCGGGCTTCTGGTGTTCCTCGGTGGGCACGAGACGAAGACCGAGTTTGCCGGAGCCGGGCCGGCGAAGGGCTGACGCCGGCGCGCCCGGACTTGTTCGCGGCGGCCGTTGCCTTCTTCAGGAAGAGACCGGCCGCGACAGGTCGCAGGCATCGAATGCTGAACCATCCAGCGCCTGTGCCGCTAGTCCCGCGGCATAGATCAGCACAAGGACAGCCGTGGAGATCGCCACCGTATCGGCGTGCCGCCGCAGAAGCATGAAGAGGCGCCTCGGCCATGACGGCCGCGGGAAGTGAAACACGCGGCCATCAGGCGCGATTACTTCAAGCTCTCGAACCGGCCTCGGCCACGCGCGGGGAATCCTCGTCGGCAGCATCTGGAAATCTCCTCTCCAGTTCTTCGATCATCCCGCGCGCGATTTCCCGCTCGCCCATGATGACCATATCCGCCCCCAACCCCTGCAGATGTTCGACCTCGGCGTCCGAATGCGCGCGCGCGATGATCCGGATATGGGCGTTGGCGGCGCGCGCCTGCTGGACGATCTGTCCCGCCTCGAAGGCCTCCGGAATGGCAACGACGACGTTTCGGCTTTCGGGCAGTCCTGCGGCCTTGAGAATTTCGGGCTGCGCGGCATTGCCCATCAGCGCTTCGATGCCGCTCTCCCTGAGTTTGCTGACTGTGCTGTCCGAAGCCTCGATCACGAGGAACGGCAGCTTCTTCTGCTTCAGGTCGTTTCCAATGAGGTTCCCGACCCTGCCGTAACCGACCAGGATCGTGTGACCCGTCAGGTGCGTGACCGGGATCGCCTTGGCCGCGGCACGGCTCGGGGAGGGCGCCTTGCGGCGTTCGAGCCGCGCGATCAGCCAATCGACGCCCGCGAACACCAGCGGATTGAGCATGATGGAAAGGATCGCGCCGGCGAGGATCAGGTCGCGGGCTTGCTTGGAGAGCAGTTTCGAGGCGTAGCCCAGTTCCGCCAGGATGAAGGAGAACTCGCCGATCTGGGCAAGGCTCGCCGAAATCGTCAGCGCCGTTGCGACCGGGTGGCGGAACGCGATTACGATCAGAAACGCGGCGATCGACTTTCCGACGATGATGACAAGAAGGGTAGCTATCAGCGGCCATGGATCGCGGACCACGCTGAACGGGTCGAACAGCATGCCGACCGACACGAAAAACAGTACGGCGAAAGCGTCGCGCAGCGGCAGCGATTCCTGCGCCGCGCGCGCACTGAGCGGCGACTCCCGCAGCATCATCCCGGCAAAGAATGCGCCCAGCGCCAGCGAGACGTCGAACAGCTTGGTCGATCCGAATGCGACGCCCAGCGCAATCGCCAGCACGGCGAGCCGGAACAGTTCGCGCGATCCCGTGTGCGCGATGTAATGCAGGATCCACGGGATCAGCCGTCGTCCCACGACCAGCATCAGCGCGATGAACAGCGTGACCTTGACGGCCGTCAGCAGCAATATGCCCCCAAGCCCGAGATCGAAATGGGCGCCCAGCAGGGAGGCAGGCGTGCTGGTGCCCCCTGTTTGCAGGTTCGCAAAGGTCGGAATCAGGACGAGCGCCAGCACCATGGCCAGGTCTTCGACGATCAGCCAGCCGACGGCGATGCGACCGCGTCCCGTCTCCATCAGGCGGCGCTCCTGCAGCGCGCGGAGCAGGACGACGGTACTCGCCACCGATAGCGCCAGTCCGAACACGAGGCCCTCGCTGACCTTCCACTCCATCAGCATGGCGAGGCCGAGGCCCATCAGCGTTGCAACCGCGATCTGGACGATGGCGCCGGGGATCGCGATGGCTTTGACGGACAGAAGGTCCTTTAGCGAGAAATGCAGGCCCACGCCGAACATCAGAAGGATGATGCCGAGCTCGGCGAGCTCCGTCGCCAGCGCCTGGTCGGCCACGTAACCCGGCGTGAAGGGGCCTACGGCGACGCCGGCGAGCAGATATCCGACCAGCGGAGGGATCTTCAGGCGCTGTGCGATGGTGCCGAAAACAAACGCGAGCCCGAGGCCCGCAACGATGGTTGCGATCAGAGGTGTATCGTGCGGCATTCGAAAGTCTTCGCACAGTCGGACTCCCCGTGCGCTGCGACCAAGTGAGGCTCCCCAAGCAAGCTCTCCAACGCGGTCGACCGCGCTCAGACAAAAACTCGCGGAACAACCCCATGCAAAGTAGCGGGGAGCGCCGGTGATTCTTGGAACTCGCCGACTGTTAAGCGCTCGTTAACTCACGAAATGGTGTCTACTGACGATTATTGACATTCGTCAGAGAACATTACACACTCTTCATCGACCCTGCGATGGAGAGTCCGATGTTCGCTCGTTCGATTTTCTCGAATTATTACAAGCTCTTGACTGGTGCCTCGCTGGCCTTTGCGGTGTTCGCGCTGACCGGGTGCAATGAAAAGGCGGCCGAGGCGACCGCCCCCGGACGTCCGGTCCTGGTCGCCACCGTGCATTACGCGGCCGAAACGCCGGAACGCAGCTTCGTCGGCACCGTCAGGCCCCGGATCGAGACCGACATGGGCTTTCGGGTTCCCGGCAAGGTCGCCAAGCGCCTCGTCGAAGTCGGCCAGACCGTCGATGTCGGCCAGCCGCTCGCCACCCTCGATGAAGTCGATCTGAAACTGCAGGCCGAACAGTCGGAGGCCGAGTACCGCGCCGCCACCGGCGTGCTGGCGCAGGCGGCCGCTTCCGAGCAGCGCGCCAAGGATCTGCGCGCCAAGGGCTGGACCACGGACGCGCAACTCGACCAGAGCCGCGCGGCTGCCGATGAGGCGCGGGCGCGCTTCAATCGCGCCGAGCGTTCGGTCGAACTCACCAAGAACTCTCTCTCCTATGCAACGCTCGCGGCCGATACCCGCGGCGTCGTCACCGCGACCCTGATCGATCCCGGCCAGGTCGTGGCCTCCGGCCAGACCGCGATCCGCGTGGCGCGCTTCGCCGAAAAGGAAGCCGTGGTCGCTATCCCGGAAACGCTGGTCGGCCGCGCCAAGTCCGGCACCGCCAGCGTGACGCTGTGGACGGACGCAAACAAGAAATATACCGCGAAGCTGCGCGAGATCGCGCCGTCGGCCGATCCGGCGACGC
Organism: uncultured Alphaproteobacteria bacterium; assembly: GCA_963791165.1. Lineage (GTDB taxonomy): Bacteria > Pseudomonadota > Alphaproteobacteria > Rhizobiales > Xanthobacteraceae > Bradyrhizobium. Next base: position 62,559 of record CAWBRL010000028.1, read on the forward strand.
GGACCTATCTCGCAAAATTCTCGTTGCCGGAGGCCGACGACAAGGTCTCGCTCGGCATGACCGCGACGCTGACGCTGGCGGACGCTGCGACCGAGCGCGTCGCCAAGCTGCCGCTGTCGGCGCTGTTCAGCCAGGGCAGCAATCCCTCGCTCTATATCGTCGACGATTCCGGTGCGGTGAAGCTGCAGCCGGTCGTTGTGAAATCCTACGACAGCAATTGCGTCGTGATCTCGGGTGGCGTGACCGAAGGCGCCAAGGTGGTCGCGCTCGGCGTGCAGAAGCTCGATGCGGCCCAGAAGGTCCGGGTGGTGTCGTCGCTGTCGTTCTAGTCCCGTTATGGTCTGACCCCCTCATTGCGAGGAGCGTAAGCGACGAAGCAATCCATTCTTTCTTTCCGTAGTCGCATGGATTGCTTCGCTTCGCTCGCAATGACGCTGTAAACGATTTTCGAAGTTGGAGAGTGACATGAAGCGCTTCAATCTCTCGGGCTGGGCGGTGAGCCATCCAACCCTGATCCTGTTCCTGATGATCGCGCTTGGCGCGGCCGGCTTCTTCTCCTACCGGTCGCTCGGCCGCGCCGAGGATCCCTTCTTCACGGTGAAGGTGGTGAACGTCTCGGCGATCTGGCCGGGCGCGACCGCGCAGGAAATGCAGACCCAGGTCGCCGATCCGATCGAGAAGAAGCTGCAGGAACTGCCGTTCTTCGAGAAGGTGCAGACCTATTCCAAGCCTTCCTTCACGGCATTGCAGGTCACCTTCAAGGACTCGACCCCGGCCAAGGATGTGCCCTATCTGTTTTATCTGCTGCGCAAGAAGCTGGCCGACGTGCAGGGCCAGTTGCCCGCTGGTTTGCTCGGCCCGAATGTCAACGACGAATTCTCCGACGTCGATTCCATTCTCTACATGATGACCGGCGACGGCGCCGATTACGTGCAGTTGAAGAAGGCCGCCGAAGGCATGCGCCAGCGGCTGTTGAAGGTGACCGGCGTCACCAAGGTCAATCTCTACGGCGCCCAGGACGAGCGTATCTTCGTCGAATTCTCTCACGCCAAGCTGGCGACGCTCGGCATCACGCCGCAGGCGCTGTTCGATTCGCTTGCCAAGCAGAACAACGTCACGCCTGCAGGTACCGTCGAAACCTCCTCGCAGCGCGTGCCGCTGCGCGTCACCGGCGCGCTCGATGGCGTCAAGGCGGTTGCCGAGACCCCGGTCGAGAGCAATGGCCGCGTGTTCCGGCTCGGCGATATCGCTACCGTCACGCACGGTTTCGTCGATCCGCCGACTTTCGTCGCCCGTCAGGAAGGCAAGCCCGCCATCGGCATCGGCGTCGTCACCACCAAGGGCGCCAACATCCTCGAACTCGGCAAGGAGGTCGAGAAGGCGACCGCCGACTTCATGAAGGCGGTGCCGCAGGGCATCAATGTCGAGCAGATCGCCGACCAGCCGAAGGTGGTCGAGCGCGCCGTCGGCGAGTTCGTGCACTCCTTCATCGAGGCGCTCGCGATCGTGCTGTTCGTCTCCTTTGTGGCGCTCGGCTGGCGCACCGGCATCGTGGTCGCGATGTCGGTGCCGCTGGTGCTCGCCATCGTCTTCATCGTCATGAACGCGATGTCGATCGACCTGCACCGCATCACGCTGGGCGCGCTGATCATCGCGCTCGGCCTTTTGGTCGACGACGCCATCATCGCGGTCGAGATGATGGTGGTGAAGATGGAACAGGGCTGGGACCGCGTCCGCGCGGCATCCTTTGCCTGGGAATCAACTGCGTTTCCGATGCTCACGGGAACGCTGGTCACGGCCGCTGGCTTCCTCCCCATCGGCTTTGCCAATTCGGCGGTCGGCGAATATGCCGGCGGCATCTTCTGGATCGTGGCGATTGCGCTGGTCGCCTCATGGTTCGTCGCGGTGATCTTCACGCCCTATATCGGCGTCAAGCTGCTGCCCAACATCACGGTCCACCACAACCACGATCCGCACGCGGTCTATGAGACGCGGATGTATCGCATCCTGCGCAGCATGGTGCAGTGGTGCGTCGACCACCGGGTCAAGGTGGTGCTGGCCACCGTCGGCATCTTCGTGCTGTCGATCGTCGGTTTCGGCCATGTGCAGCAGCAGTTCTTCCCGCTCTCGGAGCGGCCCGAACTGTTCCTGCAGTTGCGCCTGCCGGAAGGCACCGCCTTCAATGTCACCGAGAACTCCGTCAAGAAGGCCGAGGCCTTGTTGAAGGACGACAAGGATATCGCGACCTACACCGCCTATGTCGGCCAGGGTTCGCCGCGCTTCTGGCTCGGCCTCAATCCGCAGCTGCCGAACGAGGCTTTCGCCGAGATCGTGATCGTCTCCAAGGACGTCGAAGCCCGCGAGCGGATCAAGGCGCGGTTGGAGAAGGCGGTCGCCGAAGGTGAATTGACCGAAGCGCGCGTGCGCGTCGATCGCTTCAATTTCGGCCCGCCGGTCGGTTTCCCGGTCCAGTTCCGCGTGATCGGTCCCGATCCCAACACCGTGCGCGACATCGCCTACAAGGTGCGTGACGTCGTGCGGCAGAATCCGAACGTGCAGGAGCCCCAGCTCGACTGGAACGAGCAGTCGCCTTACCTCAAGCTCGTGGTCGATCAGGACCGCGCCCGTGCACTCGGCCTCACTCCGCAGGACGTCTCGCAGGCGCTCGCCATGCTGATCTCGGGCGCGCCGGTCACCACGATCCGCGACGGCATCGAGAAGGTCGGCGTGGTCGCGCGCGCGGTGCCGTCCGAACGGCTCGACCTCGGCCGCGTCGGCGACCTCACCGTGACCTCGCGCAACGGCGTCGCCGTGCCGCTGCAGCAGATCGCCAGGATCGAGTATGCCCACGAGGAGCCGATCATGTGGCGGCGCAACCGCGATATGGCGATCACGGTGCGGACCGACGTCGTCGACGGCGTGCAGGCCCCTGATGTCACCAACCAGATCTGGCCGAAGCTGCAGGAAATCCGCGACCACCTCGAGCCGGCCTACCGGATCGAGCCGGGCGGTGCGTTCGAGGAATCCGCCAAGGGCAACGCCTCGATCTTCGTGCTGTTCCCGCTGATGGTGCTCGTGATGCTGACGCTGCTGATGATCCAGCTGCAGAGCTTCTCGCGCCTGTTGCTGGTGTTCCTCACCGCGCCGCTCGGGATTGTCGGCGCCTCGCTCGGCCTCAACATCGCGAACCAGCCGTTCGGCTTCGTGGCGCTGCTCGGCCTGATCGCGCTGGCCGGCATGATCATGCGCAACGCGGTGATTCTGGTCGATCAGATCGAGGCCGACGTTTCGCAAGGGTTGACGCGCAAGGAAGCCATCGTCGAGGCTACCGTCCGGCGTGCCCGCCCGGTGGTGCTGACCGCGCTGGCGGCGATCCTTGCCATGATCCCGCTGTCGCGATCCGCCTTCTGGGGCCCGATGGCGATCACGATCATGGGGGGGTTGTTCGTTGCAACCTTCCTGACCTTGCTGTACCTGCCGGGCCTCTACGCCCTGTGGTTCAGGAAGAGCCTCGATGAAAGCGGCCAGGCCGAGCAGCCTGATCTTGCGCCGCAACATCACACCCAGGGACAGACCAAGGGTCCGCACGCAATTCCGCTTGCCGACGCCGCAGAATAATTGAACATTGAGCACTGAGATGACGCTGATTTCGGAAAACGTCGAAACTGATACACGGGAACGGATTCTCGTGGTGGCGGAGCGTCTGTTCCGGCAAATCGGCTACCAGAAGACGACGGTTGCCGACATCGCCAAGGAACTGCGGATGAGCCCCGCCAACGTCTATCGCTTCTTCGATTCGAAGAAGGCGATCCACGAGGGCGTGGCGCGAACCCTGATGGGCGAGGTCGAGGTCGAGGCGCAGCGGATCGCCCGCTCCCCGGGGCCGGCGGCGGAACGCCTCCGCGAGATGATCAAGACCATCCACCGCATGAACACCGAGCGCTATGTCGGTAACTCCAAACTGCATGAGATGGTCGAGATCGCGATGCAGGAGGACTGGGACGTCTGCGTCGCCCATATGGAGTGTATCGCCTCGACCCTCGGCCTGGTGATCGCCCAAGGGGCCGCCTCCGGCGAATTCGACGCTCCGGACCTGCAACTGGCGTCGCTGTGCGCCTGCACCGCGATGATGCGCTTCTTTCACCCGCAGATGATCGCGCAATGCGCCAACAAGCCGGGTCCCACGATCGACCAGATGATCGATTTTGTCATCGCTGGGTTGTCGCCGCGCGACAAGGTGAATTGATTCGTTCACTACTTGACACGGCCGTCATTGCGAGCGAAGCGAAGCAATCCATGGGTTCCGCGCGACGTGGCCTGGATTGCTTCCGCCTTCGCTCGTTGAGCTTCGGCGGACAAGTCGTCGCAAATGCTCCTCGTAGTGACGAAAAGAAAGAGTCCCCGCGTGACGACCAAAGACCTGCATTTCTACGAGCCGAAGAACGGCCACGGCCTCAAGCACGATCCCTTCAACGCCATCATCGCCCCGCGTCCGATCGGCTGGATCTCCTCGCGGGACGGCAAGGGCAACATCAATCTGGCGCCCTACAGCTTCTTCAACGCCTTCTGCTACCACCCGCCGATCATCGGCTTCTCCTCCACCAACTGGAAGGACAGCGCGGGCAATATCCAGGATACCGGCGAGTTCGTCTGGAATCTCGCCACCATGGACCTCGCGAAGCAGATGAACGCGACCGCGGCGCACGTTGCCCGCGACGTCGATGAGTTCAAGATCGCAGGGCTTACGGCAGCGCCCTGCAAGCTCGTCAACGTGCCCCGCGTCGCCGAAAGCCCTGTTGCGTTCGAGTGCAAGCTGACCCAGATCATCCAGCTCCAGGGCGCCGACGGCGAAAAGGCGCAGGCCTGGCTGACGCTGGGCGAGGTCGTCGCCGTGCACATCGACAAGGCCATGATCCAGGACGGCGTCTACCAGACCGGGCTCGCCCGCCCCATCGTCCGCGCCGGCCGCCGCGGCGACTATTTCGAGATCAAGCCGGAAAACATGTTCGAGATGATCCGCCCGGATTGAGGTCACTTACTCTTTCGTCATGGCCGGGCAAAAGTGCGAAGCGCGTCTTCGCGCTAGGTGTCCCGGCCATCCACGTCCTTCCTGCTTTTGCGAGACGCAGACGTGGATGCCCGGCACAAGGCCGGGCATGACGAGCTAGATGCGAGGCCGATTTCGCCAGTACTTCTTTTGCTCGCGACAAGCCGCGCTTCTCACGGAACTCCGCGCCCTCCAAATCCTTATTGCATGGTATTTCGGAGATTGCCGATGGTCCGCCTGTTTGCCGGAATGATGCTGTTCGCCTGTTTCGTCGCTCCGGCCTTTGCGGGTCCCGATGCGGCATCGATCAACAACGCGGATTTCAAGGGCAAGGCACCGGCCGACGACAAAATCCATCCTGCGATCGTCAAGGCGCAGGTGCTTCTCGACCGCGCCAATTTCTCTCCCGGAGAGATCGACGGCAAGCTGGGCGAGAACGCCGAGAAGGCCCTCAAGGCATTTTCCGAATCCAAAAGCCTCGCCGCGGGCAAGCAGCCCCTGACTTCCGAAGTCTGGGGCGCCTTGCTGGCCACCAGCCCCGATCCTGTTATCGTCGACTACAAGATCACGGAGAAGGACGTCAAAGGGCCGTTCCTGAAAAAGCTTCCCGCGAAGATGGAAGACATGAAGGATCTGAAGTCGCTGGATTACGCCAGCCCGAAAGAGGCCATCGCCGAAAAGTTTCACATGAGCGAAGCGTTGCTCGACGCGCTCAACCCCGGCAAGAAGTTCGACGAGGCCGGTCAGACTATCGCGGTGGCGAATACCCTGCCAAAGGAGACGAGCGCCCAGCCAAAGCACGCCAAGCCGATGATGACGCGTGTCGAGGTCGACAAGGAGGCCCAGACGGTCAAGGTCCTCGGAAATTCCGGCGAGTTGATCGCTTTCTTCCCGGCGAGCGTTGGGAGCGACGAGAAGCCGACGCCAAGCGGCGTCCTGAAGGTGACCTCGATCGATGCGCGCCCGAACTATCGCTACAATCCGGACTACAAGTTCAAGGGCGTCAAATCCAAAGAAGCCTTCACCATCAAGCCGGGACCCAATAACCCCGCCGGCTCGCACTGGATCGGGCTCTCGTCGGAGAGCTATGGCATTCACGGCACGCCGAACCCGTCGAAGGTCAGCAAATCGGAGTCGCACGGCTGCGTCCGTCTCACCAACTGGGACGTCGACAAACTGGCAAAGCTCCTGAAAAAGGGCACGGAGGTCGCATTCATCGAGCGTGAAGCCGCCAACAGGAAGTGACTTCCACCATCGCCGCCAGCCATCATTTGCAATGATACGCGTGAGCGGTGAAAATGCCGCTATGTCGTTTGCGGGCCTGCAGAAGAATATCAGACGCCTTTACGAGGGCGCGACGCCGCAGGGCGTTCGTTTCCGCTATGCCCTGCTGGCGTTCGACATCGTGACGCTGCTGTTCATCATCGCCACCTCGTTCCTGCCTTCCAACGACTTCACTGAAACGCTGGACGTCCTGTTCGGTGTCGTGATCCTCGCGGATTTTTCGGCACGGCTGCTGGCGAGCCGGCATCGCCTGCGCGACTTCACCCGCTTCTCGACCTGGACGGATATTGTCGCGATCGTTTCATTCCTGGCGCCGCTCGCGGGGGAGGCCGGAGGCTTTCTTCGGGTGTTGCGAACGTTGCGGCTGCTGCGCGATTACCAGATGCTGGCGCGGCTGCGCGAGGACAGCACGTTCTTCCGGCGCAATGAGGAGGTCATCTTCGCCGTCACCAACCTCGCGGTGTTCATTTTCGTGATGACCGCAATCGTCTACGAGACGCAGAAGTTTCGAAATCCCGAGATCGCGAACTATGCGGACGCGCTGTATTTCACCGTAACCGCGCTGACGACGACCGGCTTCGGCGATATCACCCTGTCGGGAACGACCGGCCGCATGATCACGGTCGTCATCATGATTTTCGGCGTGACCCTGTTCTTCAATCTCGCCCGTGCGCTGTTGACCCCACACAAGGTGCGCTTTGCCTGCCCGACCTGCGGACTGCAGCGCCATGACAGCGATGCCGTTCACTGCAAGGCATGCGGCAACGTGTTGAATATTCCGGACGAAGGTTTGATGTAGCACAGCTTGTTCAATTGCTGGCGGACAAGTCCCGCAATGTGCGTGGCCGGCACATCATTTGTCGGCGGCGAATGCATCGTAAACCAGCTTCTTGAAGGCGGGCGTAATACGCGCACGTTCGTTCTGGGTTTGCACCAGCAGGATGTAGATCATGTCCAGATGGGGATCGACGCCGAAGTAGGTGCCGCTGCCGCTATCCCATTTGAGTTCGCCGATTGAGCCGGGCGGCGGCGGTCTGGCATTCCCCGGATCGGTGCGTACCGCAAAGCCATACCCGTAACCGAAGCCGTCGCCGGGAAAGTAGTAATAATCCCGCGCAACGCCGGAACCCGGCCCGACATGATCTGATGTCATCGATTTGAATGCCGCCGGGGTAAGATACCGTTTGCCGTCGAGTTCTCCGCCGTTGAGGATCATCTGGGCAAACCGGGCATAGTCGGCCAGGGATGACACCAGTCCGCCGCCGCCGGACTCCCATTCCGGATGGGCGCGGCGTTCAGCCTCTGCCATCTTCAGGATGGTATCGCCAGGCAGCGGCTCCGCCATCCTTGCGTGTTCGTCGGCGCTTTCGAGAACGTATTTGGTGCTGGTCATGCCGAGCGGATCGAAGATGTGCTGCTTTTCAAATTGATACAGCGTCTGTCCGGATACGATCTCGATGATGCGTCCGATGACGTCGGTTGAATGACCGTAGCGCCATAGCGTCCCGGGCTGCCGCGCCAGGGGCAATCTGGCGATGCGCTCGGCAAACACCTTGTTGTCGTATTTGCCGTCGAAAAGGCCGGATTTCATATAGGCCTTATCGATCAGCTCGCCGCCGATATAATCGTAGGTGATGCCTGACGTGTGGCGCAGCAAGTCCATAATGGTCACCGGCCGATCCGGCGGGACAAGCTTCAGCACGGACGTTCCGTCCGCTGTCGCGGAACCGACGCCGACCTTGATGTCGGCAAACCCCGGAATGAATTTGGACACCGGATCCGCAAGCGAGAGCTTGCCCGCGTCGATCAGCATCATCGCAGCGACACTGGTAATCGGCTTTGTCATCGAATGAATTGCGAAAATCGTATCCGATGTCATCGGAGCATTGGTCTCGACGGCCTGGACGCCGAAGCATTTCAGGTAGACCGGCTTGCCGTGTTGCTGGATCAATACGGCGGCACCGGGTAACTTCCCGGTGGCAATCTCATTGTTGAAAAATTCGGTGATGCGCTCGAGTTTACTCGCCGACGGGGCGGGAGCATCCGTCGTCTGACCGGCCCCGATAGTGGTCTGGATTGCCACGGCGCCCACGACGACCAGAATTCGTCCGGCGATGGATGCCGCGACGGAGGGGAATGCTACAGGAAAGAATGCCGGCATGGAGTTCATTCATTCGCTCACGCGCAGGGCTGAGTGATTAGCACATTGCAGGCTCTGATTTCCACGGTGAGGCCGTTGGCCGCGGCGCCTAAGGACCTCGGCGCGACCAACAGGTGGGCGGTCTCAAACGCCTCGTCTTCCACCGGCGTGCAGGCCAGGCCTCCCGACGGATGAACGACCGGCCGCATGATCACGGTCGTCTATCATGATTTTCGGCGTCACCCTGTTCTTCAATCTCGCCCGCGCGCTTTTGCATAGCCTCATTTCCGCCCAATAAAGTGCGCGTCCTGCGGGAGTTTCGTTTCAAGCCATTTTTCTCCAATTGATTGCTTGGGTTGGTATCATAATGACATTGATTGATGGCATGGGTTATCTCGCGTCGGCTCTTGTCCTCCTCACATTCTGTATGAGCACGATGTTGAGCCTGCGTGCGGCCGCGATAAGCAGCAATCTCGCTTTTATCGGCTATGGGCTGGGTGCGGGGATATACCCCGTTCTCATCTTGCACGTCATCCTGCTTCCGCTGAACGTGTTGTTGCTGCTTCAGATGACTGCATTGCTGCGGAAGGCCAAGCTCGCTGCGGCCACAGACCTTTCTCCGGACTGGCTGCAGCCATTTATGCGAGCGAAGCATTTCAAGGCAGGAGAACCTATTTTCAGGAAGGGCGAGCATGCTGACTTGCTCTATATGATCGTGTCAGGAGAAGTTGCGCTTCCGGAAATTGATCATCGACTGTCGGCCGGGGACTTGTTCGGAGAGATTGGTTTGTTCTCCATTTCGCGGCGCCGTACGCAAACTGCGCTGGCGGCAACCGATGTGGACCTGTTGTGGATCAGCGATGGCGCGCTGAAGAAGCTCTGCGAGCGCAATCCGGGACTGTCGCTTTATTTCTTGCGGCTGACAGCCACCCGAATGACTGAAAATGCCGCTCGTATGGCTCATGAGGCCAACTCGCATTCGTGACGTTCAATCGGCCGGCATATAGCGGTTGCGTGAGGGATAAAAAGACCGCCCGGAGGCGGCCTTTGCATTCTCGATGTTTGTCGATGGGCGTTGTTCGTTACTTCCAATTTCCGTTTGGCAGGCGGCCGTGAAACGGCGTGTCACGGCAATGGCCGTACGGCCCGCGCCAGAATCCGGGAGGGCAACCGTTATCGGCCGCGCGAAATTCGACCTGGTACCCGCCTCTTGGAAGGGGGCCGGTGTATGGCGTATCCCGGCAGTGGCCCCACGGGCCGCGCCACCAGCCCGGGCCACATCCGTCGGCCGCGCTTGCCGGTCCGGTTGCGATCAATGACGATCCAATGACGAGGGCGCCCGCAACAGCGAGGCCGATACGTGAGTTCAACATTTTCAAATTTCCTTTTTTGTTTTTCATCGGACCTGACGGCAAGCACGAGGCCGTGCCCAGCCGATATGCCCGGCGTGCGGATGTCGTAGTTTGAGCCACCCGCCATGACAAATACTGGTTCGATATGGCGCCATAGGCGCAACCGATACCTCGGTCCCGATCGGCATCGGTTCGACGAGGCGATGCCATCTTGCATTGCGAGAATCGAAAGCAGTTCTCGCAACCGGACGCGGACCGGACTAACCTTGAGTTGCCAGGCCGGGATCAACGGCCGGCGAACATAGTGGGAGGATGCAATGACACGGCAAGATCAGCCCGATCCAGCAGTCACGATTTCACGACGAACGCTCGTCACCGGTCTGGCAGCAGTGGCCGGAGCCACTGTGGCGGGGACCAGCGGCGCGTTTGCTCAAGGCGGCCCGGTGGCGCCGCCGTCCACGATCACCAGCCCGCCGCGCGATTTCAGTCCGCGCGGCGCCCCGACCACTTATTTCTGGGACCCCGATATCATCGCGGTCGACCCGTCGTTCAACGATCTCGCCCAGCCCAACACGGCGATCAAGCGCCTGCACACCGGGCTGTTGTGGGCCGAAGGCCCGGCCTGGAGTTCGCAGGGGCGATATCTTCTCTGGAGCGACATTCCCAACAATCGGCAGATGCGATGGTCGGAGGATGACGGTCACGTCAGCGTCTTCCGCACGCCGTCCAACAACTCCAACGGCAACTCGTTCGACTTCCAGGGCCGCCAGCTCTCCTGCGAACATCTCACCCGCCGGGTGGTGCGCTATGAGCACGACGGCACCGCGACCGTGCTGGCCGACAATTTCGGCGGCAAGAAGCTCAACTCGCCCAACGACGTCGTCGCCCACCCCGATGGCAGCTACTGGTTCACCGATCCGCCCTATGGCGGCCAGCTTTATGAGGGCGAGCCTGATGTTGCGGGCGGCCCGAGCAATGCCGGCGGCAAGCTCAATCCGCGGATCGGTCAGCCGGCAGGCTTCGTGCCGGGCAGGCGCGAACTGCCGACCAACTGCTATCGCATCGATCCGTCCGGCCGCATCGACCACGTGGTGACCGAGGAGCAGGTGCCGGACCCGAACGGGCTCTGCTTCTCGCCCGACTACAAGAAGCTCTACGTTGCCTCCACCGGCAAGGGGCCGGGCGATACCGGTCCGGGCGGCAAGGGTGAGATCTTTGTGTTCGATGTCGGCACCGACAACAAGCTCTCCAACCACAAGCGGTTCAGCGATTGCATGGTCGATGGCGTCAAATGCGGACCCGACGGCCTGCGCTGCGACGTCAACGGCAATGTCTGGTCCTCCAGCAATGCCGGCCGCGCCGTTGGCTACAGCGGCGTGACGGTGTGGTCGCCGGAAGGCAAGCTGCTCGGCCGCATCCGGCTGCCCGAGGTGTGCGGCAACGTTGCCTTCGGCGGCCCCAAGCGCAACCGCCTGTTCATGGCCGCGAGCCAGTCGCTTTATGCCGTGTATACGGCCACGCAGGGGGCGGGGCCGGGCTGAGCGCCTTGCTCCTGGTCATTCCGGGATGCGCCCGTCAGGGCGCAGGCCCGGAATCCATCGGGCCGCACAATGGATTCTCTGATGCGCAATTGCACATCAAAGTTCTCGCTTCGCGAGCCTCGGAATGATGGAGGAGAAATTCACTAAAAATTGTCGCAAATTCTAAACCTTCAAACAACTGCTCCGGCAAAAGCTGGGCGGCCTTAAACCCGGCTTTGATGGCGGTCTGCGCACTCTCCTTTTCAAGAAGGGGGAGGCTCGTCCATCAATGCCCATTTCCAGATATTTTACCTATGTCGGATCGGCGCTGCTCGTATTGTTGTTCGTTTCCAACGCTTACCTCGCTGACGACGAAAGTAATTTGCGCTTCGACGGATCGCTGTACGAGAGCGCCCTGTACGCGCCTCGCGCGGAAGAAACCGCGGCGACGGCGGAGCTTCGCTTCACCCGCGACGTCACGCCGGCCGTTCGCGTTAGGGAAGTGTTTGCCGTGTTCGTCCCCAACGAACGACGGCGCGGCAAGCGGTACTCGTAGCCAATTGTGCCTGCCGTTGCGGACCGGCGGGCTTCCGACGCGCTTCTCGCGTAATGGTAACCTCACCGATCTCTAAACGCCGGACAACGCAAGCTTTTTGGAACGGTCCGACGCCTGCGCCGTTATCACCCGGTTTGTCAATTTCACTTCATTCCCGGCGCGAAACGTCCCCCCAATTCCGTGCTTTCAGCTAGAATGAACTGTCGTTTGGCACAGGTGAGGGCGCGACGTCGCGCCGCAGACCAGGAGGGTTCGCCATGAGCTTCCGCCGCGATTTCATCAGCAAGCCGATCTTCTCCTGGGCGCGCGGCGTATTGCCGGCGATGTCCGATACCGAGCGTGAGGCGCTCGAAGCCGGCGACGTCTGGTGGGACGCCGACCTTTTCACCGGCAATCCCGACTGGTCGAAATTGCTGGCGACCGCGCCGGCGACACTGACCGCGGAAGAGCGGGCCTTCCTCAACGGCCCGGTCGACGAACTCTGCGCCATGCTCGACGAATGGAAGATCAATTGGGAATGGCGCGATCTGCCGCCGGAGGCGTGGGCCTTCATCAAGCGCCACAAATTCTTCGGCATGATCATCCCCAAGGAATATGGCGGGCTCGGTTTCTCGCCCTACGCGCATTCGGAAGTGGTGCGCAAGCTTTCCTCGCGCTCGATCACCGCCGCCGTCACCGTGATGGTGCCGAACTCGCTCGGGCCCGGCGAACTGCTGATGCGCTTCGGCACAAAAGAACAGCAGCAGAAATGGCTGCCGCGGCTCGCCGAGGGCACGGAGATTCCCTGCTTCGGACTGACCAGCCCGGAAGCGGGTTCCGATGCGGCCTCGATGGTCGACACCGGCATCATCTGCAAGGGCAATTTCGAAGGTCGCGAAGTAATCGGCCTGCGGCTGAACTGGCACAAGCGCTACATCACGCTGGGTCCGGTCGCGACGCTGCTCGGTCTCGCCTTCAAGGCCCATGATCCCGATCATCTGGTGGGCCAGCAGGAAGACCTCGGCATTACGGTAGCCCTGATCCCGACCCATCTGCCCGGCGTCGAAATCGGCCGCAGGCATCTGCCGGCGATGCAGGTGTTCCAGAACGGCCCGAACTGGGGCCGCGACGTCTTTATCCCGATGGACTACATCATCGGCGGACAAGAGCGGCTCGGGCAGGGCTGGAAGATGCTGATGACAGCGCTTGCCGCCGGCCGCGGCATCTCGCTGCCGTCGCTCTCCGCTGCTGGCGTCGCCTATGCGGCGCGTACGTCAGGCGCCTACGCCCGCATCCGCGAGCAATTCGGCATCGCCATCGGCAAGTTCGAAGGCATCGAGGAGCCGCTGGCACGTATCGCCGGCACGGCCTATCTGCTCGACGCCGCGCGGCGGCTGACCTGCGCGGCGCTCAATCAGGGTCATCATCCCGCGGTCATTTCCGGCATCATGAAGCTGCACGCCACCGAGCGGATGCGGATCGCGATCGACGACGCCATGGACGTCCATGGCGGCAAGGCGGTGATCGACGGGCCGCAAAACTATCTCGGTAACCTCTATCGTTCGGTGCCGGTCGCCATCACTGTTGAGGGCGCCAATATCCTGACGCGAAATCTCATCGTATTCGGCCAAGGTGCTATTCGCGCTCATCCATTCCTGCTCGACGAAATGAATGCGTTGGGTGAATCCGACCGCGCCAAGGGCCTCGACGCCTTTGACAAGGCATTCTGGAATCATGTCGGCCACAGTTTCAAGACCATGTTCCGCGCCTGGGGGCGGAGCTGGAGCGGCGGGCTGTTTGCTCCCGCACCCGATGCCGGCGAGGCAACGCGGTTCTATCGCCAGCTCTCGCGATATTCGTCGGCCTTTGCGTTGTGCGCCGATATGGCGTTGCTGACGCTCGGCGGCGCGCTCAAGCGCAAGGAAATGCTCTCGGCCCGGTTCGGCGACATCCTGTCCGAACTCTATCTGCTGTCGGCCGCCCTGAAGCGCTGGCAGGACGAGGGGCGGCAGCAGGCTGATTTCGCCGCGCTCGAATGGTGCATGGCGAGCGGCTTCCGCACTATCGAGAATCGTTTGGCGGAAATCCTGGCCAACCTGCCGAACCGGTTCGTGGCGGTGATCCTGAAATTCCTGATCCAGCCGTTCGGCGCTGGCGTGCTCGGCCCGTCCGACCGTGTCGTGCATCAATGCGCGCAGCTGGTGCTGGAGCCGTCGGCGGCGCGCGACCGCCTGACGGCTGATCTGTCGCATGTCGACGACGATGGCGGCGTGGCCCGGCTGGAAAAGGCGTTCCTGCTGGTCACGGCGGCAGAGGGTATTTCCAGGCAGATGCACGCCGCGCGCCTGCATGACTGGAAGGAAGCCGTGCAGAAGGGCGTCATCACGCAAGCCCAGGGCGAAAAGCTTCAAGCTGCACATGAGGCCGTATCGAAAGTGATCGAGGTCGACGATTTCGCAGCCGAGGCGCTGGCGCCGATTTACAGAAAGCCTGCCGACGTGCATCAGTTCTTCCAGGAACTGGGTGAACAGAGGGCGGCAAGCTGATGGCGCGACCGGTATTTATTATCGACGGCAGCCGGACGCCGTTCCTGAAAGCGCGCTCCGGTCCCGGGCCGTTCACCCCGGTCGATCTCGCCGTGCAATGCGGTCGGCCGCTGCTGGCGCGGCAGCCTTTTGCGCCCTCGGCCTTCGATCAGGTCATTCTCGGTTGCGTCAACGTCATCGCCGACGAGATGAACCCGGCCCGCGTCGCGGCGCTGCGGCTCGGGATGGGCGAGAAGATGGTCGCCTTCACGGTGCAGATCAATTGCGGCTCCGGCATGCAGTCGATCGACACCGGCTACCGCTATATCCGCGAGGGCGTCTCGGATTTGATCCTGGCCGGCGGCGCCGAGGCGCTGAGCCACGCGCCGCTGGTGTGGCCGCAACAGGGCGTGCGCTGGTTCGCAGGCCTTGCCGGCGCCAAGGGCATCGGCGCCAAGATCATGGCCGCGCTGAAGGCGAGGCCGAGCTATTTCAAGCCGATCATCGGGCTCGAACGCGGTCTGACCGATCCCATTACCGAGCTCAATATGGGCCAGACCGCCGAAGTGGTCGGGCACCTCTTCGGCGTCACCCGCGCGCAGTCGGACGCTTACGCGGCCGAAAGCCACCGGCGGCTGGCGAAAGCGCAATCGGAAGGCTGGCTCAAGGGCGAGGTCGAGACCTCCTTCGCGCGTGACGGCAAATTCTACGATCATGACGACGGCGTGCGGCCGGACTCGACGGCGGAGTCACTGGCCAAACTGAAACCAGTGTTCGAGCGTCCCTGGGGCAAGGTCACCGCCGGCAATTCCTCGCAGATCACCGACGGCGCGTGCTGGGTGATCCTCGCCTCCGAGGAGGCTGTCGCCAAGTACGGTCTGACGCCGAAGGCGGTCATTCTCGACAGCCAATGGTCGGCGCTCGATCCCGGCATCATGGGCCTCGGCCCGGTGCTGTCGGCGACCGAGCTTTTGAAGCGCAACGAACTGACGCTCGGCGATATCGAGACCTGGGAATTGAACGAGGCGTTTGCGACGCAGGTGCTGGGCTGTCTGGCGGCCTGGAACGACGAAAAGTTCTGCAAGGAAATTCTCGGCCTCGAAGGTGCTGCCGGAGAACTCGACCAGACCAGATTGAACGTCGATGGCGGCGCGATCAGCCTCGGCCATCCTGTCGGGTGCAGCGGCAACCGCATCGTGCTGCATCTTGTCAACGCCATGAAACGGCTGGGCACAAGGCGCGGCATCGCCACCGAATGCATCGGCGGCGGGCAGGGCGGCGCGATGCTGATAGAGACGGTGTGATCATGGATTCTGAGATCATGAACCTTCTCGGCGACCGCGTGCTCGAACTCGGGCCGAAGCCCGATGCAAGCAGGCCCGTACAAGAATTTCAAGCTCACCCGCGATGCCGATGGCGTCGCCTGGCTGCTGTTCGACCGCGAAGGCGCCAGCGCCAATACGCTTTCGGCAGACCTGATCGAGGAACTCGACAAGGTGCTGGCCGAGCTGGAATCCCAGCGGCCCACCGGGCTCGTGATCCGCTCCGCCAAGAAATCCGGCTTCATCGCCGGCGCCGATGTCAACGCGTTTCGCGGCGTCAGCGATCCGGGCGCAGTCGAGATCGAGATCGGCCGCGCGCATGCCGTGATCGACCGCCTGGAGGAATTGAAGATTCCAACCGTCGCCGTGATCCACGGTTTCTGTCTCGGCGGCGGCCTCGAAGTCGCACTGGCCTGCCAGATGCGGATTGCGATCGAGGACGCGCGGTTCGGTTTTCCCGAGGTGATGCTCGGCCTGCATCCCGGCCTCGGCGGCACCGCGCGCTTCACGCAGCTGGTCAATCCGATGCAGTCGATGCCGCTGATGCTGACCGGCAAGACCATCGATGCGCGCAAGGCAAAGTCGCTCGGGCTGGTCGACGCCGTGACGCAGGAGCGGCATGTCAAGAATGCGGTAAAGGACGCCGTGTCCGGCCGCCTGAAGCGGGCGCGGCCGGGGATATTCAACACCGTCTTCGGCTTCGGTTCCGTCAGGGGCTTTGCCGCCTCGCGCATGCGCCGCGAGGCCGCCAAGGCCGCGCCGGAAGAGCATTACCCAGCGCCCTATGCGTTGATCGATCTCTGGGAAAAGCATGGCGGCGACCGGCTGGCGATGCTGCGCGCGGAGCAGCCGTCGTTCGCGAAGTTGATGGTGACGCCGACCGCGCAGAACCTGATCCGCGTGTTCTTCCTGCGCGAGCAGATGAAGAAGCTCGCCGGCAGCGGCAACAGGATCGAGCACGTTCACGTCATCGGCGCCGGCGCGATGGGCGGCGACATCGCCGCCTGGTGCGCCGGGCAGGACATGCGGGTGACGCTGGCCGACATGAAGCCGGAGCCGATCGCAAGCGCGATCAAGCGCGCGGCGGATCTGTTCGGCAAGATCCTGCGCAAGCGTACTTCCGTGCGCGACGCGCTGGACCGGCTGATCCCGGACATGCAGGCCGAGGGCGTCCGCAATGCCGATCTCATCATCGAAGCGGTGCCGGAAAAGCTCGAACTGAAGCAGAAGGTCTATGCCGGGCTCGAGCCCAGGATGAAGCCCGGCGCGATCCTTGCCACCAATACGTCCAGCATCCCCCTGCAGGATCTGCGCACCACGCTCGCGAGGCCCGAGCGGCTGCTTGGGCTGCACTTCTTCAATCCGGTATCGCGGCTGCAGCTTGTCGAGGTCGTCAGCCACGACGGCACGGACGCGCAACTGCTGAAGCAAGCGCTGGCGTTCGTCGGCGCTATCGACCGGCTGCCGCTGCCGGTGAAGTCGTCGCCCGGCTTCCTCGTCAACCGCGCGCTGACGCCGTACATGCTGGAAGCGATGCTGATGCTGGACGAGAAGATCGACAAATCGGTCATCGACGCCGCCGCGAAAAAGTTCGGCATGCCGATGGGCCCGATCGAGCTGGCCGATCAGGTCGGCCTCGATATCTGTCTTGACGTCGGCGACATGCTGCGCTCGAAATTCGGCGACCTGCTGCCGCCGACACCGGCCTGGCTGCGCGACAAGGTCGCCCGCGGCGAACTCGGCCGTAAGAGCGGCAAGGGGTTTTACGTCTGGACGGACGGCAAGGCGGATACCACTTCCGGCCTGCCCGCGACCTCGGAACCGACGGCGGAAATGACCGACCGGCTGGTCTTGCCGATGTCGAATGTCTGCGTCGCCTGCTTGCGCGAGGGTATCGTCGACAATGCGGATGTGGTCGATGGCGCCGTCATCTTCGGCACTGGATATGCGCCGTTCCGCGGCGGGCCGTTGAACTATGCGCGTACGCGTGGGGTGGAGAACGTGGTCGCGACGCTGGAGGCGCTGACGGACAAATTCGGCGGCCGGTTTACGCCCGATGCCGGCTGGGAGAATTTCAAGTGACGGAAACTCAGATGCACGCGCCGCCCGCAACCGAGACCGAGCCGCGCGGCGATCTCTGCATCCGCACGCTGGCGATGCCGGCCGACACCAATGCCAATGGCGACATCTTTGGCGGCTGGCTGCTCAGCCAGATGGATCTCGGCGGCGGCGTGTTCGCCTCCAAGATCGCGAAATCGCGCACGGTGACGGTGGCGATCGAGGCGATGAATTTCCGCAAAGCGGTCTATGTCGGCGATCTGGTTTCCGTCTACGCCAATCTGGTGCGGGTCGGACGCACCTCGATCACGGTTCATCTCGAAGCCTGGGCATTGCGCCGCAGAGATATGCTGCCGATCCTGGTGACCGACGGCAACTTCACCTATGTCTCGATTGACGATCAGGGCCATCCGCAACCGGTCCGGCCGGATGGCCCGATTCAGACCTGAGTCTTACGGGCAGGGACGCTCGTAGCCGTCACGGCCGATGAACGTGCCGCGGCGCGGATTATAGCTCGGCGAGCGCATGCAGCGCGGCGTGTCGTCATAATACCGCGGCGGCGGAGGTGCGTATTGCGCCTGCACACCGCAATAACGCGGTGAAACTTCCTGCCAGCCGCCGGGCTGCTCGAGATAGCAGCCGCCCTGATACCAGCGATAGCCGCCCGGCCGCGGCTCGCCCTGGGCGCCGATGGCCGCACCGGTGCCTGCGCCGACGATGGCGCCGATCGCGGCCCCGCGGCCGCCACCCAGCGCGCCGCCGACAATGGCGCCCGCAGCGCCGCCGAACAGGGCGCCGCCAAGCGTGCTGTCCTGCGCCGCTGCCTGCTGGACCGGTCCGCAAACTGCAGCGGCAACCAGCATCGAAAGCGCGAATTTCGGTATCATTTCTGTTCTCCCGCCATATGAGCGATTCGTGGCAAGTTCCGCGACCAGCTTTGGCATAGGTCAGGCATCCGGCGCAACGGTGGCCGGAACAATCGGGCATGTAACCCGTTGTAAGCCCGGAATTAATCTTAAGGCCGGGCCTATGTCGGACAGCTACATTATCGAGGTTTTCTCGCAACCTGCGGGCATCGTCGTGCGCGACCCCAAGGGCTTCATGTTTTTCTCGGCTTCGCACCGTTTCAATCGCCTGGAAGGCCAGGTCTTTCGCAACGCACGCGAGGCCGAGCGCGCCGCCCGCAAGCTCGCCAGCGGGATGCCGCTGGCGGCCTGAGCCAAGGCTTTTGGCAGCCATGGCTTTTGGCGTGAGGCGATCAGAGCTTGGTCGCGGCCCGGGACAACAGCATCCAGTCGTTGCCCTGCTTCTGCCAGTTCATCAGGATCGCAAGGTTCTGCGGCACCTTCTTGCCGTCGGCTGTAAATTCCTGCTCGCCGACGAAGTTGAAGCGCACGATAGCGGCCGGGCCGACGACACGGACGGTCGGATTCTTGTATTCAAGCGTCGTCCATTTGTAGTTCGCACCCTTGACGCCCGCCAGCAGTGACGCCTTGGTGTCGATAGCGCCGCTGGAGTGGCTGTAGCTCATTTCTTCCGCGCAGAGCGGGGCAAGCCCTTCGGCATTGCCGGCCGCCTGCGCCGCCCGGAACGCTTCGACGTTCTTCGCAATCGCGTCTTCGTCAGCGCCGGCAAAGGCCGGGACCGGGACAAGGCTCAGGAGTCCAAGGGCAAGTGCCGGCAAGGCGAGCTGGCGACGATCGATATTCATTGTTTCCTCCATTTTTTGATTGTGCAGGCAGTTTTGCAGCCATGTGTGGTCTTGTCGAGTTGTTCTCTTGCCGAGAGCCAATGGTGCAGCTGCGAACGCATGGCATTCGGCGGGACGGCGCCTTAACCAGGATTTGTCGTTCGCCGCTCCGGCCGCCCTGACGGCCGATCTCCCTCGTTGACCGCGGCCCCAATCAGCCGCACCATAAAGGCATCATTGTGCCCCAAATCGCATCCCCGAGGGTGCTGCCATGGCCGGACTGTCCAACCGCCAGACTGAAATTCTCAACATCGCCCGCGCCTCCGGCCGCGTGATCGTGGAAGATCTCGCCCGGCGTTTCGAGGTGTCGGCGCAGACCATCCGCAAGGACCTCAACGACCTCTGCGACCAGCGTTCGCTGACGCGCATCCACGGCGGCGCCATCATCGCTTCCGGCGTCGAGAACCTCGCCTATGAAGCGCGGCGCTTCGTGGCGGCGGAGGAGAAGCGGGCGATCGGCATTGCTGCGGCGTCGCGGATTCCGAACGGCTGTTCGCTGTTCATCAACATCGGCACCACGACGGAAGAAGTCGCGAGCGCGCTGACCTCGCATGAGGATCTGCTCGTCATCACCAACAACCTCAACGTCGCGATGCTCTTGTACCGGCACCCGCGCATCGAGGTGATCGTGGCGGGCGGTGCGGTGCGCCGCGCCGACGGCGCCGTGATCGGCTCCACCGCGATCAGTCTCATTGGCCAGTTCAAGGTCGACTACGCCATCATCGGCGCGTCCGCGATCGACGAGGAGGGCGCGCTGCTCGATTTCGACTATCGCGAAGTGCAGGCGGCGCAGGCGATCATTGCGAACGCGCGCAGCGTCATGCTGGTCGCGGACTCGACCAAGCTTCGTCGAAGCGCGCCGGTGCGCATCGCCCATCTCAGCCAGATCCAGACGTTTGTGACTGACGCGCCGTTGCCCGCGGGCCTCGCCAACATCTGCAACCACCGCGGCATCGAGGTGGTCGAGGCGATGGACAAGCCGGCGTCGGATATCGATGAGAGCGGCGAGCCGTCATCGACGGTGGTGCGGCTGAAGTAGCGCGGTCTGATAGAGCCGGGCTTGCATCCTTCGAGACGCCGCGGAGCCTGTCATCGGGCGCGCATTCGCGCGACCCGGTGGCGGCTCCTCAGGATGAGGTCATACACTTTCGACGCGGACGAAATGTCAGACCCTCATGGTGAGGAGCGCGGCGAAGCCGCGCGTCCTCGGACGATGCAGGCATCGCCGATCGAACCACGAGGCCGAGACGTCGCCACATCCAGCTCTATCGAAGTCGACTTCCCCGCCCATTCCCAATTTCACTTGCTTTCACTTTTCTTTGTGATTTACTCCAAACCGAAAGTAAAATCGCCGAAACGAACTGGCGATCGCCGGGGAAACGTTCGTTGGACAGGGTTTTCGATCTCGCCATCATCGGAGGCGGTATCAACGGCTGTGGCATCGCGCGCGATGCGGCGGGCCGGGGCAACTCTGTTTTCCTTTGTGAAATGAACGACTTGGCGAGCGGGACGTCGTCCTGGTCGACCAAGCTGGTGCATGGCGGCCTGCGCTATCTCGAATATTACGAGTTTCGGCTGGTGCGCGAGGCGCTGATCGAGCGCGAAATCCTCTGGCAGATCGCGCCCCACATCATCGGCCGCTTGCGTTTCGTTTTGCCGCACCACGCCGGCCTGCGCCCGGCCTGGCTGCTGCGGCTGGGGTTGTTCCTGTACGATCATATCGGCGGCCGCAATCTGCTGCCGCCGACGCGCTCGGTCGATCTCGTCCACGACGAGGTGGGAAAACCCCTGATCGCCAACCGCTACCGCAAGGGCTTTGAGTATTCCGACTGTTTCGTCGATGACGCGCGGCTGGTCGTGCTCACCGCGCGCGATGCGGCGGATCGCGGCGCCGAGATTCACACCCGCTCGCGCGCGGTCGAGATCAGGCAGGTCGGCGGCATCTGGCACGTCACCGTCGAGAGCAGCATCAGCGGCACGCGCACCACCATTCAGGCGCGCGCGCTGGTCAACGCCGGCGGCCCCTGGGTCGAGCAGGTGCTGTCCGCGGGCTCCGGCGTCAACGCGCGCGCGAAAGTGCGGCTGGTACAGGGCTCGCACATCGTGGTGCGCAAGCTCTATGAGCATGACCGCGCCTACATGTTCCAGAACGCGGACGGCCGCATCATCTTCGTCATTCCCTACCAGAACGATTTCACGCTGATCGGCACCACCGATCGCGATTACGACGGCGATCCGGCCAAGGTGAAAGCCTCGCCCGAGGAGATCCAGTATCTCTGCGCCTCCGCCAGCGAGTACCTGAAAAACCCGGTGCTGCCGGCCGATGTGGTCTGGACCTATTCCGGCGTGCGCCCGCTCTATGACGACGGCGCCAGCGAAGCCAAGGCCGCGACCCGCGATTACGTGTTCGAACTGGATACGCCTGATGGCGCGCCGCTGCTGTCGATCTATGGCGGCAAGATCACGACCTATCGGCGGCTGGCGGAAGAAGCGCTGGAGCGGCTCGCGCCATACTTGCGCAGTGCCAAAGCGAAAGAAGGCTGGACCGGCAAGTCGCCGCTGCCGGGCGGCGACATGGACGTGTCGGCCGTCGCCGCGCTGACTGCCGAACTGACGCGGAGCTATCCGTTTCTTAACCCGGCGCACGCCGGTCGGCTGGCGCATGCCTATGGCACGCGTGCGACAAAATTGCTCGGCAGCGCGAAATCTTTTGCCGACCTCGGCCAGTCGTTCGGCGCTACCCTGACGGAAAGCGAAGTCAGGTACCTGATCGCGAACGAATGGGCGTATAGTGCCGAAGACATCGTGTGGCGAAGGTCCAAGCTCGGCCTGCGGCTGTCGGCAGACGAAATCGCAGCCCTCGACGAATGGATCAAATCCCACCGCGCCTCCGGTGAACGTCCCTTGCGTGAAGTGGGAGGGCGGCCATGAGCGTCATGCTCGAACGCGTCACGCGAACCGTGGATGGCATCCCGACCATCCGCGACGTCTCGCTGACGCTCGAGCGCGGCACGCTGAGCGTGCTGCTGGGACCGACGCTGTCGGGCAAGACCTCGATCATGCGGCTGCTTGCCGGTCTCGACCGGCCCACGACCGGCCGCGTGCTGGTCGACGGCAAGGACGTCACGGGCTTCGACGTGCGGCAGCGCTCGGTCGCGATGGTCTATCAGCAGTTCATCAATTACCCCTCGCTGACGGTGTATGAGAACATCGCCTCGCCGTTGCGGGTGCAGGGCAGGCCGCGCGAGGAGATCGACCGGCGCGTCCAGGAAGCCGCGAAATTGCTGCGGCTCGAGCCGTATCTGAAGCGCACGCCGCTGCAATTGTCCGGTGGCCAGCAGCAGCGCACCGCGATTGCGCGCGCGCTGGTCAAGGGCGCCGATCTGGTGCTGCTGGACGAGCCGCTCGCCAATCTGGATTACAAGCTCCGCGAGGAGCTGCGCACCGAACTGCCGCGCATCTTCGAGGCGTCGGGCGCGATCTTCGTCTACGCCACGACCGAACCTTCGGAGGCGCTGTTGCTCGGCGGCGACACCGTGTGCATGTGGGAAGGTGAGGTGCTTCAGGCCGGCAACACTTCAAAGGTCTATCGTCATCCCGGCACGCTACGGGTGGCGCAGGTGTTCTCCGATCCGCCGCTCAACATCGTCGGCATCGAGAAGAAGAACGGTTCTGTGCAATATGCCGGCGGCATCGAGGCGCCGGCCACCGGGCTCTATGCGTCGCTCGCCGATGGCCCCTATCGCGTCGGCTTCCGCGCCCATCAGCTCGAAGTGGCGAACGGCATCGCCGGCCGCCATGCGTTCCACGCCACCGTGACGGTGACCGAGATCACCGGTTCGGAAAGTTTCGTGCATCTCAACCGCGACGCCTCCAACTGGGTGGCGGTGCTGCAGGGCGTGCATGAATACGAGCCCGGCCATGTGCTCGATGCCGTGCTCGACCCCGAAAATCTCTTCGTGTTCGACGCCGCCGACCGCCTGGTCGCCGCGCCGGACATGCCGTTTTCAAGAAACAGAAGCACGTGAGGGAGATGCGACATGGCACGCATTGACCTCGTCGATCTCGCGCACTCCTACGGCGGTAATGACGCAGCCGTTGAATCCTTTGCGCTGAAGCCAGTGACGATGACCTGGCGGCAGGGCGGCGCCTATGCGCTGCTGGGGCCTTCCGGCTGCGGCAAGACCACGCTGCTGAATCTTATTTCCGGCATCGTCACGCCGTCGCGCGGAAAAATCCTGTTCGACGGCGCCGACATCACACCGCTGTCAACCCAGAAGCGCAACATCGCGCAGGTGTTCCAGTTTCCGGTGATCTACGACACCATGACTGTCGGGCAGAACCTTGCATTCCCCCTGAAGAACCGCGGCGTGCCGAAGCCCGAAGTCGACGCGCGGGTCAGGGAGATCGCCGATCTGCTCGATCTCACGCCCTGGCTCAACCGCAAGGCCACGCGGCTGACGGCCGACGCCAAGCAGAAGATTTCGCTTGGCCGCGGCCTCGTCCGTTCCGACGTCGCCGCAGTTCTGTTCGACGAGCCGCTGACGGTGATCGATCCCGAACTGAAATGGCAGTTGCGCTCGAAACTCAAGGCGCTGCATCGCGAGCTCGATCTCACGATGATCTATGTCACCCATGACCAGACCGAGGCGCTGACCTTTGCCGATACCGTCGTCGTCATGCATGACGGCCGCGTGGTGCAGAGCGGAACGCCGGCGGAATTGTTCGACAAGCCCGAGCATACCTTTGTCGGCTATTTCATCGGCTCGCCCGGCATGAACATCGTGCCAGCCGCGGTGAGTGGACACGAAGCCCGCATCGACGGCCACATTATCGGCCTGCATCGCAATTACGGCGTGCTGCCGGCGGGCGCGAACATCGAGATCGGCGTGCGGCCGGAATTCGTCCATGTCGCGGCTCCTGCGTCCGGCCTGCTGTCGGCCACGATCGAGCGCATCGACGATCTCGGCCGCGTTCGCTTCGCCCGCGTGCGCATCGGCGATGCGAAATTCGCCGCCCGCGTGCCATCGGGGTTTTCCGTTCCTGATAACTCGGTCGGGCTGGTGTTCGATCCCGCGCATGTCCACGTCTATGCCGACAGCCGTCTGGTCGAGGGGGTCGCCTGATGGACAAGACCATCAACCAGAAGGCCTGGTTCCTGGTGCTGCCGGTGTTTCTGGTGGTCGCGTTCTCCGCGATCCTGCCGCTGATGACGGTCGTGAACTATTCGATGCAGGACACGTTCGGCAACAACCAGTTCTTCTGGAACGGTGTCGGCTGGTTCAAGGAACTGCTCGATCCCTCCGCCGATCTCGGCGGACGTTTCCTGGCCTCGCTCGGCCGCAATCTGCTGTTCTCGGCCATCATTCTCGCGATCGAGGTGCCGCTCGGCATCGTGGTGGCGCTGTCGATGCCGCGCCAGGGCTGGACCGTCGCGGCCTGTCTCGTGATTCTGGCGCTGCCGCTGTTGATTCCGTGGAACGTGGTCGGAACCATCTGGCAGATTTTCGGCCGGCCCGACATCGGCCTGCTCGGCTACACGCTCAACAGCCTCGGCATCGACTACAATTACGTTTCCAACGAGTTCGACGCCTGGGCCACCGTGATCGTGATGGACGTCTGGCACTGGACCAGCCTCGTTGCGCTGTTGTGCTACGCCGGGCTGAAGTCGATCCCCGACGCCTATTACCAGGCGGCGCAGATCGATGGCGCCTCGCGCTGGGCGGTGTTCAAGGCGATCCAACTGCCGAAGATGAACCGCGTGCTGCTGATCGCGGTGCTGCTGCGGTTCATGGACAGTTTCATGATCTACACCGAGCCGTTCGTGGTGACCGGCGGCGGCCCCGGCAACTCGACCACCTTCGTCTCGATCGAGCTGGTCAAGATCGCGCTCGGGCAGTTCGATCTCGGCAAGGCCGCGGCACTTTCGCTGGTCTACAATCTGATCATCCTGATCGTGTGCTGGATCTTCTACACCGTCATGACCAACGCCGGGACTGACCGTCCCGAAAAGCAGGGAGTCAAGTGATGAACACGATTCCCGGCCGCCGCATCATCATGGTGGTGTTCCTGATCTTCCTGCTGTTGCCGATCTACTGGCTCGTCAACATGAGCTTCAAGACCAATACCGAGATCGTCACGACGATGACGCTGTGGCCGCACCAGCCGACGCTGGAGAACTACAAGCGCATCTTCACCGACGAGAGCTGGTATTCCGGCTACATCAACTCGCTGACCTACGTGCTGATCAACACCGTGATCTCGATCTCGGTGGCGTTGCCGGCCGCCTACGCTTTCTCGCGCTATCGCTTCCTTGGCGACAAGCATCTGTTCTTCTGGCTGCTGTCGAACCGCATGGCGCCGGCGGCGGTGTTTGCGCTGCCGTTCTTCAATCTCTATTCGGCGATCAATTTGTTCGATACGCCCTGGGCGGTCGCGCTCGCGCATTGCATCTTCAACGTGCCGCTCGCGGTCTGGATCCTCGAAGGCTTCGTCTCCGGCGTGCCGCGCGAGATCGACGAGACCGCGTTCCTCGACGGCTATTCGTTCCCGCGCTTCTTCATCAAGATCCTGGTGCCGCTGATCGCGAGCGGCATCGGCGTCGCCGCGTTCTTCTGCTTCATGTTCTCCTGGGTCGAATTGCTGCTGGCGCGCACATTGACGTCGGTCAACGCCAAACCGATCTCGGCGATCATGACCCGCACGGTCTCCGCCTCCGGCATGGATTGGGGGCTGCTGGCTGCGGCCGGCGTGCTCACCATCATTCCGGGCGCCCTGGTGATCTGGTTCGTCCGCAACTACATCGCGCGCGGCTTCGCGCTCGGTCGGGTGTAGGGGGCGCATATGGAACACATCGCATGGATGGCCTGGACGCTGCCGACCGCGATCTTCTTCGTGATGCTGGCGCTGACGCTCGGCGCCATGACGTGGCTGGCGGTCGCCTATCCCGAAGCCGAACGCGTCGGCGTGCTGCGCATTCCGACCACGCGCGGCGACCGGTTGTTCATTTCGCTGGTGCTCGCTGCCGTCATTCATCTGCTGTGGATCGCTTTTGTCGGCACCGACCCGATCGCCACGTTGCCGATCGGAGAGGGCGTCGAGATATCGAGCCTGTGGCTCGCAACCGTGATTTCGCTTCTCTCGGCCGTTGCGATTTTCCGCACCGTCTGAAGGGCGAAAAAGAGCAGATCCGGGAGCAACCCGGGCCTGAGTTTGTGTTTGTCGCTGCAACCGGAGGATCCAACATGCGACGCTTGAGAGGAAGAAACGCCTTGACCAAGGAGAGCTTTCTGACGATGACCAGCGCGGCTGCGCTGATCGCGGCTTCCGTTACGCTTGCCGCACCCGCGCGTGCGGACGACGCCGTCAATCAAAGGTGGATCGACAGCGAATTCCAGCCCTCGACGCTGTCGAAGGCCGATCAGTTGAAGGAACTGCAGTGGTTTGAAAAGGCTGCGGCGCCGTTCAAGGGAATGGAGATCAACGTCGTGTCGGAAACGATCGCGACCCATGAGTATGAATCGCGGACGCTGGCAAAAGCCTTCACCGAGATCACCGGCATCAAGCTCAAGCACGACCTGATCCAGGAAGGTGACGTCGTTGAAAAGCTGCAGACCCAGATGCAGTCCGGCAAGAACGTCTATGACGGCTGGATCAATGACTCCGACCTGATCGGCACGCACTTCCGGTACGGCCAGACCGTGATCCTGTCGGACTACATGACCGGCGAAGGCAAGGACGTCACCAATCCGCAGCTCGACGTCAACGACTTCATCGGAAAGTCCTTCACCACGGGTCCGGACGGCAAGCTCTATCAGCTTCCCGACCAGCAGTTCGCGAACCTCTATTGGTTCCGCTACGACTGGTTCTCCAATCCGGACTACAAGGCCAAGTTCAAGGCCAAGTATGGCTACGATCTCGGCGTTCCCGTGAACTGGTCGGCCTATGAAGATATCGCCGAGTTCTTCACCAACGACATCAAGGAGATCAACGGCGTCAAGGTCTATGGCCACATGGACTACGGCAAGAAGGATCCCTCGCTCGGCTGGCGTTTCACCGACGCCTGGCTGTCGATGGCCGGCAACGGCGACAAGGGCATCCCGAACGGCAAGCCGGTCGATGAATGGGGCATCCGCATGGAAGGCTGCCGTCCCGTCGGTTCGTCCGTCGAGCGCGGCGGCGACACCAACGGCCCGGCGGCGGTCTATTCGATCGTCAAATATCTCGAGTGGATGAAGAAGTATGCCCCGCCGCAGGCGCTAGGCATGACCTTCTCCGAATCGGGACCGGTGCCGGCACAGGGTGCGATCGCGCAGCAGATCTTCTGGTACACCGCCTTCACCGCCGACATGGTGAAGCCCGGTATCCCGGTCGTGAACGCGGACGGCACGCCGAAGTGGCGCATGGCGCCGTCGCCGCACGGCTCGTACTGGAAGGAAGGCATGAAGCTCGGTTATCAGGACGCCGGCTCGGCCACGCTGCTGAAGTCGACCCCGCCGGATCGCCGCAAGGCGGCCTGGCTCTATCTGCAGTTCATCAACTCCAAGACGGTGTCCTTGAAGAAGAGCCATGTCGGTCTCACCTTCGTTCGTGAATCCGACATCTGGGACAAGTCCTTCACCGAACGTGCGCCGAAGCTCGGCGGCCTGATCGAGTTCTACCGCTCGCCCGCGCGCGTGCAGTGGACCCCGACCGGCAACAACGTGCCTGACTATCCGAAGCTTGCTCAATTGTGGTGGCAGAACATCGGCGATGCGTCGTCCGGTGCGAAGACGCCGCAGGCGGCGATGGATGCGCTGGCCGCAGCGCAGGACTCGGTGCTCGAACGTCTTGAGAAGTCCGGCGTGCAGAAGGAGTGCGGGCCGAAGCTGAACAAGAAGGAAACCGCCGAGTTCTGGTTCGCCAAGTCCGCCAAGGACGGCAACATTGCTCCGCAGCGCAAGCTGGCGAACGAAAAGCCGAAGGGCGAAACCGTCGACTACGACACGCTGGTAAAGTCGTGGCCGGCCACGCCGCCCAAGCGCGCAGAAGCGAAGTAAACTTCGCACATCAAGAGTGATGCACAAACTAAAGGCCGGGAGCGATCCCGGCCTTTTTTTCTTTTTCGTCATTCCGGGATGGTCCGAAGGACCAGATCCGGAATCTCGAGATTCCGGGTTCGATGCTTCGCATCGCCCCGGAATGACGGAGAAGGCCGCTACTCCGCCGCCTGCGCCGTTCCCAGCGTCGGGTAATCCGTGTATCCCTTGGCGCCACCGCCGTAGAACGTATTCTTGTCCCACTCGTTCAGCGGCGCGCCCTTCTTCAGGCGCTCGACCAGATCAGGGTTCGAGATGAACGGTTTTCCGAATGCGATCAAATCCGCCGCGTTGGCATCGAGCACCTTGTTCGCGAGATCGAAATCATAGCCGTTGTTGGCCATGTACGCCTGCTTGAAGCGCTTGCGGAGGCTCGCATAGTCGAACGGCGCGTTGTCGCGCGGGCCGCCGGTGGCGCCTTCGATGACGTGGATATACGTCAGCTTCAGCGCGTTGAGCCCATCCACGATATAATCGAACAGCGGCTGCGGGTTCGAGTCGGAGACGTCGTTGGCGGGCGTTACCGGCGAAATGCGAATGCCGGTGCGTTCCGGCCCCGCCACCGCGGCCACCACCTTGGAAACTTCGAGCATCAGCTTGGCGCGGTTCTCGATCGATCCACCGTAAGCATCCGTGCGCTTGTTGGTGCCGTCCTTGGCGAACTGATCCAGCAGGTAGCCGTTGGCGCCGTGGATTTCGATGCCGTCGAAACCGGCCGCCAGCGCATTCTCGGTGCCGCGCTTGAAATCTTCGATGATCCCGGGAATTTCCGAAAGCTCCAGCGCGCGCGGCTCGGAAATTTCGGTAAACCTGCCGTTCACAAAAGTCATGCCCTTGGCGCGGATCGCTGACGGCGCCACCGGCTTGCCTCCATCAGGCTGCAGCGAGTCGTGCGAGACGCGACCGACATGCCAGATCTGGATGAAGATGCGCCCGCCCTTTTCATGCACGCGGTCGGTGACCTCGCGCCAGCCGGCGACCTGTTCCTTTGAATAGATGCCGGGCGTGTCCTGATACCCCTGGCCCTGCTGCGACACCTGACTTGCCTCGGTAATGAGCAGTCCGGCGGAGGCGCGTTGCGCGTAATAGTCCACCGCCAGCGGGCTCGGCACCATGCCGGGAGGTACCGCGCGATTGCGGGTGAGCGGCGCCATCACCAGGCGGTTGGGCAGGGTGATCGGGCCAAGCTTGTAGGGCTCGAAGAGTTTGGTCTGGGTCATGTCGGGGATGTCCGGATGGATAAAATATAGGGGAGAGTTGTGCATTGCGGGCAGGAGCGCAATCCCCGAGCTATACGGCCAGTGCAGGTTAGCTGCGCACGATACCGGCCATGTGGCCGGCGTCGAGGAACAGCGTATGCGCGTTGACGTAGGATGATTCATTCGAAATCAGGAACAGCGCAGCATAGGCGACCTCCCAGCCGGTGCCCTGGCGGCCGAACGGCACTGTGACCGCGCGGTCTGGACGCCTGCGGCTGGCGTCGCGGCCCATCGGGCTGTCGATAAAGCCCGGCGCGATCACATTGCAGCGAATGCCCTTGGCCTCGCCGGCGCGGGCAATCGCCCGGCCGAGCGCGATCTGCGCGGCCTTGG
>CAWBRL010000029.1:0-32336 GCA_963791165.1 uncultured Alphaproteobacteria bacterium
CTCGGCTGGTCGCCGTTCGGGCCGGGTGGCTTCAGCAGTATCGGGGCGATCTTCGGCGGCGGCGCGCAGCGCTCGGCGGGGCAGGCTTCGCGCGTGCGCTCGCAGTTTCTCGACATGAGCCTCGATCACGACAGCGGCGAACTCTCGGGCCGCATCGTGGACGGTCCGAACGCCGGGCGCTCGCTTGACGAGTTCGATCTGCCGCAGCTGCTCGCGATGACGACGGGCTTCGATGCCGAGAGCGTAGCCTTACTTGAAAGCTATCTTGACCGCCGGTTTCCCGCCTGGCGTCAGAACGCGCAAGGTGACGCGGCAGGGGGGCAGCGTCGCACGGCGGCGAGCGGTAAAATGACGGACGAGGAGGCCTATCAGATCCTTGGCCTGCAGCCGGGGGCGGGGCGCGACGACATCAGCCGGGCGCACCGCGCCCTGATGAAGAAACTGCATCCCGACCAGGGGGGCTCGACGTATCTCGCCGCCCGTGTAAACGAGGCCAAGGATACTCTGCTTCGCACGCATCTCAGCTAACTCCGGCTCACGCTACCAACGCGACAGACCGAGAGCTGCTTCCGTGTCGTTCTCTGTGTGCAGCCCCGTATCGCCCGCCGTTGCCCGGCGTGGTCGATCCTTCATGCCGCAAACCTAACCGCAATTTCTTGACGAGAAGTTTTCGTCTGATCGATTGATCGCTGCCATGTGAATTGCGGCGGCAACTGTGGTTCGGAAACAACAAAGCCGGCGCGTGAGGCGCCGGCTTTTCTCGATGTCAAACGAGATGACGGATCAGTTGCGAACGGTAATGCAGGAAATATCGGCGCGCTTGAGTGTCCGGCAGACCGCTTCGGCCTGTTCGCGCTCGAGGCCGGCGAAACGGGCGCGGAACAGCGTGCGTTCCTTGGAGACGACCGGCTCGGTGAAAGGATCGGCCTTGCTGAGCAGGCTGCTGGCCTTGTTGCGGGCAAGATCGATCCGCTGCTTGGCTTCGCTTTCGCTTTCCAGCGCGCCGACCTGGATGATCCAGCCGGTGCGGACTACGGCCGGGGCGGCCGGCTTGATCGCGCCGTTCTGTTGTGTGGCCTGCTGTTGCACGGCCTGCTGTTGCAAGGCCTGCTGTTGCAAGGCCTGCGGCTGGACGTGCGACGCCGGATCGGCATAGGCCAAGGCCTGCGACGGGCTCGCCTGCGCGGGAGCCTGCGTCAGGCTCGAGGCGGGCAATACGCCAAGGATGCCCTGTCCGGTGCCGTGATTGGCCGGCTGCGGCGGCATTGCCATCTTTTGGGCTTCGGTCCTGTTGGTCTCCGCGGCCTTCGCCACCACGGCGCTGGACGTCTCGGCGACTTCAGGACGCGCCGCGATGGCATGGGTAACCGGGGGCGCCGGCTGCGAGGGACCGGCGGAGGCCAGTTTCATCGGCCCGGCCTTGACCTGGACCGTCTTGACCTTGACCGGCTTCATCGGCTCGGCAGAGCCCGGGATCGCGCCAATCTGTTGGGTCTGGATGACGCCGCTGGTCAGCGGGGCGGGTTCGGGCTTGGCTTGCGGCTCGAACCTGCTCGGTTCGGGTTTGGCTTGCGGCGGGGGCAAGGCTGCGGCCGCTGCCGCCATCAGCGACGGCTTGGCGGGCGCGATCGAGCGGGTCAGGGGCGGGGCGGCGAGCGCCGGTTCGGCGACCGTGGCGGCAGCGTTGTCCGGAGCCGTCTCGGCTTCCGCCACTTCAACAGCGCCGTCGCCCGGGTTGCGTTCGGTGATCGCGGCGACGGTGCGTTTGGTCGCGCCCTTGTCGAGGTTCTCGGCGAGCAGGTTGCGCATGATGGAATCGCGCGAACCGCCGCTGCGGCCGCCCAGCACCACGCCGACGAGGTGGCGGTTGCCGCGGCGCATCGAGGTGACGAGATTGAAGCCGGATGCGCGGGTGTAGCCGGTCTTGATGCCATCGACGCCCTCGACATTGCCGAGCAGGCGATTGTGGTTACGGATCGACTGGCCGCGATAGGCGAACACGGAGGTCGAGAAGTAACGATAGTAGCGCGGGAAGCGGTCCTGGATCGCGCGGCCGAGCGTCGCCTGGTCGCGCGCCGTGGTCAGCTGTTCGTCGTTGGGCAGGCCGGAAGCGTTGCGATAGGTGGTCTTGCTCATGCCGAGCGCGCGCGCCTTGCGCGTCATCAGCCTGGCGAAATCGGTTTCGTTGCCGGCAATGTTTTCCGCGATCACGACGGCGGCGTCGTTGGCGGAGCGCGTCACCAGGCCCTTGATGGCGTCCTCGACCTTGAGGGTCTGTCCGGGCCGCAGCCCGAGCTTGGTCGGCGCCTGTTCGGAAGCGAACTCCGATACGTCCATTTCGCTATCGAGCTTCATCTTGCCGGATTCGAGACGCTCGAACAGCAGATACAGCGTCATGATCTTGGTCAGCGAAGCCGGGCGCCTGATACCGTCGGGATTGTTCGAGGACAGCACCGCGCCGGAATTGCCGTCGACGATGATCGAGGAGAACTGCGGGCTGTAGCTTTCGCGGACGACCGTGATGGCGACGATGCTTGTAGCGGCGCGCTTCGGCGCTCTCGCTGCTGATCAGGATCGCTGTCGTGATGGTCACGAGCCCCAGCGCGCAAACCCGCAACGCACGCGAGGAAGCGAAGGTTGTACGAAGCATTTACTTCCCCGTCCCAATTTCTATCTTGATCACCGGCTCGTGAGGCAAAATTGTGCCCGTTAACCGGTGTCCGTTTCCTGCTCAAAGTGCCGATCCGGCCGTTTCACGCGGCCCGGTTGGCCGATCAGGTCGATGTTCCAGCTAAGATGCTGTTCACAAACAGCTTTCGGGCTGCTTGCCGGAAGTCGAACAAAGTCCAGGAATCAGGTTAGGCCGAGCGGGTTTCCAAAAGATTAAACAACCGTTGCGTAGCACCCTGCGGTTTTCGGCTAAAGCGATTTATTTGTGCGTCGCACAAAATATCTTGACTTCATTGTGCAGTGCACATATAGAGAGTGAGTCTAGGGAGCCGGGACCTCCCGGCAATCGTTTGCATTTTCAGTCTGGGAAAAAGGACTCCATGATGGTCAAGGTTGAAGACATTCAAAGCTACGGCAAAGAGCATCTCGAATCGGTTGCCGCTTCGGCGAGCAACCTGCAGAGCGGCGTTCAGGCGATCGCTAGCGCCTATGGCGACTACGCCAAGAAGTCGTTCGAAGACACCAAGTCGTTTGTTGAAAAGCTTTCCGGCGTGAAGTCGCTGGACAAGGCGGTAGAAGCGCAGACCGAATTTGCGCGCTCGTCCTACGAGACCTTCGTCGCCGAGTCGCAGAAGATCGCTGGCCTCTACACCGATCTCGCCAAGCAGACCTTCAAGCCCTACGAAGGCCTGGTCGCGAAGTTCACCCCGGCCGCGCACTAATTTCGAACGCGTACTTCCAAAGTAAGAGCCCGGCCGTTTCGGCCGGGCTTTTTCTTGCGCCTGTGGTCGTACCGGCCAGGTCGAGAACCTTGTTCAGACCGCTCGCGCAAACAGCAGTAAACCGGTTCCGCCAAGACAGCGAGAGCGCATTTACCGCCGGTCAGCCCTCAAAAGTGCCAACGATCCCGACCGCTAAACCGGCGCTCGCGATCCTTTGTCAAATCGCGAAGAAAAGATTAACGTTGGTCTGGATAGCCGAACCGGGAATCGGGCCGGTCGCAGGTCGCACCAGGGCAGCCTCTCGGCGCTTGCGGCGATCCGGCGGCAGTCCCATATTCCAATAGCCGATCCGGTCAACGGGTCGGACCGGGAGCGGCGATCTGGAAAGCGTTGCTGGGTACTTTGCGGTGGCTGCCACAAGCCGGCCGCGAAGCAGGCCAAGATGCGCTGTCCGGTTTTTCCCTTTCGATTTCGAACGCCTGAGCCATGTTGCAGTTAACATTCAAAGCTTGCTCGTCCATGTCGGCCACATCGGCCGTTTCCGCTCCCCGAATGGGCAATGACGAGAACCGTAATACCGGGACCGGAGGGCCGTCGACGTCGGTCATCACCAAGGTCAAGCCGAAGACCAAGCGTCCGAACCTGTATCGCGTCCTGATTCTGAACGACGACTACACGCCGATGGAGTTCGTCGTTCATGTGCTGGAAAAGTTCTTCCAGAAGGACGCCGAAGCGGCCACCAAGATCATGCTCCACGTCCATCACCACGGAATTGGCGAGTGCGGCGTATTCACCTATGAGATTGCCGAGACCAAGGTCACGCAGGTGATGGATTTTGCGCGCAAGCACCAGCACCCCCTGCAATGCGTTATGGAAAAGAAGTAGGCCGCGCATGGTCGTCGGCCCGGCCAAAAAAGGAACGGGTCTTGCATTGACGGTTACTGACGGAAGGCGATCGTTTCTCGGTAGTTTTTCGGGGTGATTGCTCGTCGCGATGGTGCCTGAATTTAGAGGAAAACCACGTTTGCGGAACCGGCCTTTCGCCACGATCGTGCGTAACTATATGACAAGGGACAATGAAGGTTGTTGTTGCCTGACCGGGTAATGGCGATCATGATGACCGGGGGCCATAGAGGACGCGAATGCCAACTTTTTCCCAAAGCCTTGAACAATCCCTGCATCGTGCGCTGGCGATTGCAAACGAGCGGCATCATCAATACGCGACGCTCGAACATCTTCTGCTGTCGCTGATCGATGACTCGGATGCGGCGGCGGTGATGCGTGCCTGCAGCGTCGATCTCGACAAGCTGCGCACCAGTCTCGTCAACTATCTCGAGACCGAATTCGAAAATCTGGTGACTGACGGCGCCGACGACGCCAAGCCGACCGCCGGCTTCCAGCGCGTGATCCAGCGCGCGGTGATTCACGTCCAGTCCTCCGGTCGCGAAGAAGTGACCGGCGCCAACGTGCTGATCGCGATCTTTGCGGAGCGCGAAAGCCATGCCGCCTATTTCCTGCAGGAGCAGGACATGACGCGGTACGACGCGGTCAACTATATCAGCCACGGCATCGCCAAGCGGCCGGGCGTCTCCGAAGCACGGCCGGTTCGCGGCGTCGACGAGGAGACCGAGACCAAGGGCAACGACGACTCCAAGAAGAAGGGGGAGGCGCTTGAGACCTATTGCGTCAACCTCAACAAGAAGGCGCGCGACGGCAAGATCGATCCGGTGATCGGACGCAATTCCGAAATCAACCGCGCCATCCAGGTGCTGTGCCGCCGCCAGAAGAACAATCCCTTGTTCGTCGGCGAAGCGGGCGTCGGCAAGACCGCGATCGCCGAAGGGCTCGCCAAGCGCATCGTCGATTCGGAAGTACCGGAAGTGCTGGCCGCGGCCACCGTGTTCTCGCTCGACATGGGCACGCTGCTGGCGGGCACCCGCTACCGCGGCGATTTCGAGGAGCGCCTGAAGCAGGTGCTGAAGGAACTGGAGGCGCACCCGAACGCCATCCTGTTCATCGATGAGATCCATACCGTGATCGGCGCTGGCGCCACCTCGGGCGGCGCGATGGACGCGTCCAACCTGCTCAAGCCGGCGCTGGCCTCGGGCACGATCCGCTGCATGGGCTCGACCACCTACAAGGAATACCGTCAGCATTTCGAAAAGGACCGCGCGCTGGTGCGCCGGTTCCAGAAGATCGACGTCAACGAGCCGACGGTCGAAGACGCGATTGCGATCCTCAAGGGCCTCAAGCCCTATTTCGAGGATTACCACCGGCTGAAATACACCAACGAGGCGATCGAGGCGGCGGTACAATTGTCGTCGCGCTACATCCACGACCGCAAGCTGCCGGACAAGGCGATCGACGTGATCGACGAGTTGGGCGCGGCGCAGATGCTGGTGGCCGAGAACAAGCGCAAGAAGACCATCGGCATCAAGGAGATCGAGACCACGATCGCGACCATGGCGCGGATTCCGCCCAAGAGCGTATCGAAGGACGATGCCGAAGTTCTCAAGCATCTCGAACAGACGCTGAAGCGCGTGGTGTTCGGCCAGGACAAGGCGATCGACGCGCTGTCCGCCTCGATCAAGCTGGCGCGCGCCGGCTTGCGGGAACCGGAAAAGCCGATCGGCTCCTATCTGTTCTCGGGTCCGACCGGCGTCGGCAAGACCGAGGTGGCCAAGCAACTCGCAGCCTCGCTCGGCGTCGAGCTGATCCGCTTCGACATGTCGGAATATATGGAGCGGCACACGGTGTCGCGCCTGATCGGCGCGCCTCCCGGCTATGTCGGCTTCGACCAGGGCGGCCTGTTGACCGACGGCGTGGATCAGCATCCGCATTGCGTGGTGCTGCTCGACGAAATCGAGAAGGCGCATCCGGATCTCTACAACGTGCTGCTGCAGATCATGGACCACGGCCGGCTCACCGACCACAACGGCAAGCAGGTCAACTTCCGCAACGTGATCCTGATCATGACCACGAACGCGGGCGCCGCCGATCTCGCGCGCCAGGCCTTCGGCTTCACGCGCAACAAGCGGGAAGGCGACGACCACGAGGCGATCAACCGTCAGTTCGCGCCGGAGTTCCGCAACCGGCTGGATGCGGTCGTCTCGTTCGCGCACCTCAACGCCGATGTCATCGGCATGGTGGTGGAGAAGTTCGTGCTGCAGCTCGAGGCGCAGCTTGCCGACCGCGACGTCACCATCGAGCTGTCGGAGCCCGCCAAGGCCTGGCTGATCGAGCATGGCTACGACGAGCAGATGGGCGCGCGGCCGATGTCGCGCATCATCCAGGAGCACATCAAGAAGCCGCTGGCCGATGAAGTGCTGTTCGGTCACCTCAAGGGCGGCGGCCATGTCCGCGTCGTGCTGGTTCCGGACGAGGCCAGCGCCGAGGGCAAGAACAAGATCGGCTTCGAGTTCGTCGAAGGGCCGGTGACGCCGAAGCCGGAAAAGCTGCCCGGCACCCGCAAGCGCACCACGTCGCGGAAGCCGAAATCGGGCGGCTCCAACGGTGGCGGCGGTTCCAAGGGACCGGCCTCGAAGGGCCCGCTGGTCAAGGTCTGACGGCGGATTGATCAAGAGATACGAAAAGGCCGGCTCGACAGCCGGCCTTTTTTCTTGGGCTTGACGTTCTCAGGCTTGACGCTCTCAGGCTTGGCGGCCCCCCCCCGGGGAGCGGCCGCGCCGCTAGCGGTGGCCGAGCAGGTCGTCGATACGGCGCTGGAGCTGGCGCTTCTTGATCTCGCTTTTGCGCAACCGTTCTCCGAGGTCGGAAACGGGCTCAGCAGGGCTCTCGGCGCGGAAGGCGACGCCGACGAAATTGTCGCGCCACCAGACTACCTTGGCCATGAAGGAACGGCCCTTGCGCGCGATGCGCAGCGAAAGCTGCTCCTTTGGAAGCTCGACGACGCTGCTGAATTCGATGGTGGCGCCCTTGTCGGAGATATTGCGGACGATGCATTCGCGCGTCGTTCCATGCTCGCCGATCTCGGCGACGCCGCCAAACATCACCTTGTCGCGCACGCTCTCGCGTCGGTCATGCATTGAAATCTCCCGTAAAGAAGGAGACTTTTACGCGGCTTTGTTCCCTGCGAAAGGGCGCTTCGGGTAAAATGAGGCGTTAACGTAAACTGACAACGGCTCCAACGGCCCGGATTTCGGGCGATTATCTGGCAAAAGCGGGCGTGCCGCAGCCGGGATGGATCCGCAAGTAAACCATGATCGTTTGACCAGCGCTTTGACCGCAACGCACACATTTCTGGCCGCAAACTGCCATGCAAAAGCTTCGGTATCTTCGCGCCCTTTGCTGCACCGTTTCGCTCATGTACGCATGTCCGCATGCCACGGCCGAGGACGCGGGCGAGGCCACCCGGTCAAGCACCCCAAGGCCGGCCGTGGAGGGGCGCGAAAGCGACACGCGCGAGGCGATGTGCCTGATGATTGAATTGGCGGCCAGGGCGTCGGACCTTCCGCTGGAATTCTTCGCACGCGTGATCTGGCAGGAGAGTCGCTTCCGCTCGGACGCGATCGGGCCGGTGACGCGCAGCGGCCAGCGCGCGCAGGGGATCGCGCAGTTCATGCCGGGAACCGCGAGCGAGCGCGGCCTGCTCGATCCGTTCAATCCGGTGCAGGCGCTGCCCAAATCGGCGGAGTTTTTGGACGAGCTGCGCAACCAGTTCGGCAATCTGGGATTGGCGGCCGCCGCCTACAATGCCGGCCCGCGCCGGGTTCAGGAATGGCTCGCAGGCACCGGGGGGATGCCGCAGGAGACGCGCAGCTACGTTCTCGCCATCACCGGCGCGACCGTCGAGGATTGGGCGAAGGCGCAGAAGGGCGGCAAGGCGCCGGAGCGGATACCGACGTCGAGCTGCCGCGCGTTGATGGCGCTGCTGAAACAGGCGCCCAGTCCCTTCATCACCGAACTCGAACAACGCATTACGCTGAGCGCCGCCAAATTGTGGGGCGTGCAGCTCGCCGCCGGCTTCAGCCGCGACAAGGCGCTGGCGATGTATGCCCGCGCGATGAACCGGCTCAGCGCCGTGATCGGCGATCAGGATCCGAGCCTGCTCTCTTCGGTGATGCGCAGCCGCGGCACGCGCGCCTTCTACCAGGTGCGGATCGGCGCCGACACGCGGCCCGCCGCCGACGATCTCTGCAACCGCATCCGCAAAGCGGGCGGCGCGTGCTTCGTGCTGAAGAACAGGGGTGTGGCGGGATGAGAGTCGTTCCGCGTCATTGCGAGCGCAGCGAAGCAATCCACTCTTCTCTTGGTGGCGGCATGGATTGCTTCGCTGCGCTCACAATGACGGCAAGACCTGCTGTTGCACCGCATAACTGCCTTGAGCGGCGCTTGCTTGACGCGGGCTGCATTCGCCAGCCCTATGCCGCGACGACTCAAACCACACCCGGTCACCGTGGCGCTTCCCGCTCTCGACTCTCACCAATGGCAAAGCCCCTTGCGCGCGTTCGCATGGGGCATGTGCGCGGTTGCAACCACGGTGCTGTCGCTGGTGCTGTTTGCGACCTATCTCGGCATCGGCGCGCTGGCCCATGACAGCGGTTTCAGCCTCGGCTGGGTGCTCGGCTCTACGCTCCTGGTCTGGGCCGGGCCAGCGCAGATCATCCTGATCTCGACGCTGGGGTCGGGGGCGACCGCGGTGCAGGCGGCGATCGCGGTGACGGTGAGCGCGATCCGGCTGTTTCCGATGGTGGTGTCGGTATTGCCGCTGATGAGAACGCCTGAGACCAAGCGGCGTCATCTGGTGCTGGCGACGCATTTCATCGCCGTCACGCTGTGGGTCGAGTGCTACCGGCTGCTGCCGCAGGTCCCGCGCGAGCGGCGCATCGCGTTCACGCACGGGCTCGGCTGCGGTCTCGTTGCCGTCTGCATGGTCGCGACCACGCTCGGCTACGGTCTTGCCGCCAACCTGCCGCCGCTGTTCGGGGCCGCGATCCTGTTGCTGACGCCGCTGTCGTTTCTGTTATCGACCGCGCGCAACTGCCGGCAGATATCCGACGTGCTGGCGCTGGTGCTCGGGCTCGCGCTGTTCCCGCTGGTGTCGATGCTGCATACCGGCGTCGATATCCTGATCAGCGGTATCGCGGCCGGCACTATTGCCTACGGCGTCCACTGGTGGCGGGAGAGGGCGCGCGCATGAGCGAGTTCTTCGGCAGTCCGCACGCGCTGTTGGTCCTGGTGCTCGCAGGCTTTCTGCCCAACGAAATCTGGCGCATGGCCGGGCTCTGGTTCGGCAGCGGCGTCGATGAGGGCTCGGAAGTTCTGGTGTGGGTGAGGGCGGTTGCCACCGCGATCCTTGCCGGCGTCATCGCGCAGATCCTGGTGCAGCCGCCGGGAGTGCTTGCCAGCGTGCCGGACTGGCTGCGTTATGGCGCGGTGGCCGCAGGCTTTGCCGCCTTCATCCTGACGCGGCGGTCGATCTTCGCCGGCGTCGTCTGCGGCGAGGTCGTCATGCTGGCGGGCAAGTGGTGGCTCGGTTGATTGCAGCCGGCAGATAATCCGCTACTGTCGGCCTCGAGGAACCCAGGGAAAAACAAAATGGACTGGCTGAAATTATCGGCGCTGGCCTGCGGCCTCGCCTGGGCCGCGCCGTACGCCCACGCGGCGGAATATCCGACGCGCCCCATCAAGCTGATCGTGCCCTATGCCGCGGGCGGTCCGACCGACGTGCTCGGCCGCATGGTGGGCGAATATCTCGGCCGTGACCTGAAGCAGCCCGTCGTGGTCGAGAACAAGGCCGGCGCGCAGGGCGCGATCGGCGCCGAAGCCGCGGCGCGCTCGGAGCCCGATGGATACACGCTGTTCTTCACGGCGGCGTCGATCTTCGTGCTCAACCCGCTGCTCTACAAAAAGCTGCCCTATGATCCGGTCAGGGATTTCCGCCTGCTCGCGCTCATCACGGACCTGCCTGTCGTCATGGAGGTGCATCCCTCCGTGCCCACCAAGACGGTGGCAGAGTTCGTGGCCTTCGCCAAGCAGAACCCGGGAAAACTCAATTTCGGATCGGCCGGCACCGGTGGCACCATTCATCTGGCTGGCGAGATGTTCAAGCAGATGGCCGGCGTCGACATGGTCCACGTCGCCTACAAGGGCGCAGGTCCCGCACTGACCGACCTGATATCGGGGAACATCCAGTTGATGTTCGACACGCTCGGTACCGCGTTGCCGCCGATCAAGGGCGGCTTGCTGCGGCCGCTCGCGGTCTCCTCTGCGCAGCGCATCGCCGATCTGCCCGATGTCCCGACCATGGCCGAGAGCGGCTATCCGGAGTATGGCGTCAGCGTCTGGTACGGCGTCTCCGCGCCGGCCAAACTACCCGACGACATCGCGCAAAAACTCACCGCCAGCCTGAACAAGGCCCTGGAGGACGACGCGTTCCGCGCCTCGCTGGAAAAGGTCGGCTTCCCGCCGCTGCGTCCGAAGAGCCAGGCCGAGATCGAAAAATTCGTCGCGACCGACCGCGCGCGATGGGCCGGTGTGATAAAAGCACTCAACATCTCACTGGATTAGGACATCTGGATCAAGACATGGTTCGAGAAAGCGAAGTCCGCGAGGGCGAACTCACCGTCGACATGCCGCCGGCCCGCGACGCCGGGCTGGTTTTTGTCGGCCGCATCCGCACGCCCTGGAAATCGCGGCTGGACACGCCGCGGCAGGGCCGCACTGACGGCCCGGTCTGCCGGCTCGAGATTTTCGAGCCCTGGGTGCCCGCGATCAAGGGCGTGGATTTTTACGAGAGCCTCGAAGTGATCTACTGGCTGCACCAGTCGCGCCGCGACCTGGTGCTGCAAAGTCCGAAGAACAACCAGAAAACCCGCGGCACGTTCTCGCTGCGCTCGCCGGTGCGGCCAAATCCGATCGGCACCTCGATCGTGAAGTTCGTCAAGATCGAGGGCAACGTCATCCTGGTGCGCGGCCTCGACTGCTTGGACGAAACGCCGCTACTCGACATCAAGCCCGACCGCTGCGAATTCACCCCGCTGACGCCGCCGCAGCCCGGCGATTTCGAGACGGAGTAAGTTTCTCTGCGTCATTGCGAGCGCAGCGAAGCAATCCATGCTTCCGTTGCTGCGAGATGGATTGCTTCGCTGCGCTCGCAATGATGTTGTGGACGGCCCCACCTAAACGGCATCGAGTGCCAAAACGTGGTCGCCGGAGCGCCACAAAGAGGGAGGCCGTCCAATGAAGAAGTTTATCCGAACTGCCGTCGATCTGGGCAAGAATTATTTTCAGTTTCACGGGCTTGCCGGCGAAGGCGGTGCGCCGGTGTCGCGTAAGTTGAAGCGGTCGAAAGTGCTGGAGTTTTATGCGCAGATCGAGCCTTGCCGGGTCGGCATGGAGGCCTGCGGCTCGGCACATCATTGGGCCCGCGAACTTATCGCGATGGGGCATGAGGTGGTGCTGATACCGCCGGCTTACATCAAGCCCTATGTCAAGCGCGGCAAGAACGACGCGGTTGATGCGGCTGCGATCTGTGAGGCGATGGCGCGCCCGGACATGCGCTTTGTGCCGGTCAAGAGCGCCGATGATCAAGCCGTGCTGATGCTGCACAAGAGCCGCGAACTGCTGATCAAGCAGCGCACCATGAGCGTTAACGCACTGCGCGGGCATCTGGCCGAGTTCGGTCTGGTCGTCGCCAAAGGCATTGGCCGGGTCGATGAACTGTTGGCGCTGGCGCAGGCAGATGCAAGGCTTCCGCAGATCGCCAAGGCGACGGTGACGGAGCTGGCTCAACATCTCGAGGGGCTCGACCAGTCGATCGATGCCATCGACGACGATATTGCCAGGGCGCATAGGAAAAATCCGAAAAGCTGCCTGATCGATCAGGTGCCCGGCATCGGCACTCTGATCGCCTCGGTGGTGGCCGCCAGCGCTCCCGATCCGGGCGTGTTCAAATCGGGGCGCGACTTCGCGGCCTGGCTGGGGCTGACCCCCAGGCAACATTCCAGTGGCGGCAAGGAGAAACTCGGCGCCATTACCAAGCAGGGCAACCGCTACATACGCAAGATGCTCGTCGTCGGTGCAACCTCGGTATTGCGCGTGGTTGGCAAGCGCAAAGGCGCTCTCGCCGACTGGATCAACGCGCTGCGGGCCCGAAAGCCCGAACGGCTGGCGGCCGTGGCACTGGCCAACAAGCTGGCCAGGATCTGCTGGGCGATCATGACAACCGGAGAAAGCTTCCGCACCGAGACGTACGTCAAGGCATAAGTCCAGTCCCCGTCGCCTTGAGGGGCATCCAGGGAGGAGTTCGCCGGTTCGAGTTTGGCAAGCGCTAAGATGTGATGAACGATACGGTCACCGCCGAAAGCCAGGGACACCCCGCCAGCCGTCACGAGTTTCAAGCTCGCCGCAATGATCGGGACCACGGCAATCGGATATCATCAGGGCCAGCGGTCATAGCCCCGCACCAAAAGGCCGGACATATGACCGCAGCACACCAAGTCGTTCACAACGTCAAAAAAAGCTTGCCATTAGGGGCCGTCCACATATGACGGGGTGGGACTGCCGTCTACCCCAGCGCCGCGACCAGCTTCGTCGCGTTGTCCTCCAGCACTTTCACGTCTTCCTTGCGGCTCCCGGGCGGCAGCAGGGCTACGCCGTCGTGGCGCGGCATGACGTGCATGTGCAGGTGGAAGACGACTTGACCGCCGGCGGGCTCGTTGAATTGCACCACGGTGATGCCGTCGGCCTTGAAGGCCGTCATGGCGGCGGCGGCGATCTTGTGGGCGACGCGAGCGACATGGGCGTAATCGTCGGGTGTGATGTCGAGGATGTTGCGGGCAGGGGCCTTCGGGATGACAAGCGTATGTCCCGGCGAACGCGGCATGATGTCGAGAAACGCCAGCACATGGTCGTCCTCATAGATCTTGTGGCAGGGAAACTCGCCGCGCAGAATTTTTGCGAAGGGGTTGTTGGTGTCGTAGGCGGGCATGGCTGCTTCTCTCGGGGTTTGGTTCGATTTCATGTCTCTATAGCGTTTTCGAGCGAAGTGGATACCGGTTCACGTCAAGAAAACGCGTCAAAACAAATAAACATGAACCCGGTAGAACCGGGCTCGCGCCGCGCGAGGTCAAGCCTCGTCGGCGGCCTTGCGGAACGGGCCGGCCTCGGTCAGCTCGCGGCCGACTTCGGCCACGTAGGCGCGCTCGCGCTTCAGGTAATCCGCGATCGCCCGGCGCAAATCGGGATCGGCGATGTAGTGCGCGGAGTGGGTGGTTTGCGGCAGGTAGCCGCGCGCCAGCTTGTGTTCGCCCTGTGCGCCGGCTTCCACGACCTTCAGGCCGCGTTCGATCGCGAATTCGATGGCCTGATAATAGCAGACCTCGAAATGCAGGAAGGGATGATGCTCGACCGCGCCCCAGTTGCGGCCGAACAGCGTGTCCGAGCCGATGAAATTGATGGCGCCGGCGATCCAGCGGCCGTTGCGCTTGGCCATCACCAGCAGCACATCGCGGCCCATGCTCTCGCCGATCAGCGAGAAGAACTTTCGGGTCAGATAAGGCCGGCCCCATTTGCGCGAACCGGTCT
Source organism: uncultured Alphaproteobacteria bacterium (assembly GCA_963791165.1). Taxonomy (GTDB): domain Bacteria; phylum Pseudomonadota; class Alphaproteobacteria; order Rhizobiales; family Xanthobacteraceae; genus Bradyrhizobium. The sequence continues at coordinate 13,941 of CAWBRL010000029.1, forward strand.
CCATGTAAAACGCAAAGAACGCGTCCCAGGCGTCCTCGGTGATGTCAGGGCCAGTCAGGCGGTGGATCGTGATATCAGCCGCGGTCGCCTCGCGCCGTTCGCGCTTGATCGCCTTGCGATGGCGCGAATTCAGCGAAGTCAGGAAATCGTCAAAAGTCCCATAGCCGGCATTGTGCCAGTGGAATTGCTGGTCGTTCCGCAGCAGGAAGCCGTGCTTCCCTAAGAATTTCGCCTCGGCCTCGCGGGCGAACGTCACGTGCACGGAGGAGGCTTCGGTCGCGTTGCACAGCGCCATCAGCCCGCTCGCCAAGGCGGTTCCGATCCGGTCGCGGTCGACGCCGTCGCGGATCAACAGTCGCGGACCGGTGGCGGGCGTAAACGGCACCGAGGCCTGCAGTTTTGGATAATAGCGTCCGCCCGCGCGCTCATAGGCGTCGGCCCAGCCGCGGTCGAAGACATATTCGCCTTGCGAATGCGATTTCAGGTAGCAGGGCACGATGCCGACGATGTCGCCACCGAGCCGCGCCAGCAGATGCCGCGCACCCCAGCCGGTGCGGGCGCAGGCCGAACCGGAGGCTTCGGCCGCGGCAAAAAATGCGTGAGAAACAAAGGGGTTATAAGCTGGTTTTGAACTGGTGCAGAAGTCGGTTCGAACCCCGTTTGAAGCCAGCGTGTCAAGATTGTCGAGGTTGTCCGGATCGTCAGCCGGATTGGCACAGGCGTCCCATTCCGCAGCCTTGATGTCGCTGGCGGAGGGGACGGCTTCGAGGGTGATTTCGGATGACGCCATCGAGAAATTCGGACCGGTCCCATCGTACGATCAGCCATCGCGCATGGTGACCAACACCTCAAAGATCGTGCATCAGGCGGACGAGTTCAAGATGGTGCGGCGCGTATCAGGTTCCCGGCAGGAACCCCTCGAAGATCATCTGGTCGGCATGGCGCGCCGCCTGCTGGCGCTGCTCCGGCGTTCGCACGGTCCACGCCAGCAGCGGCAAACCAAAAATGTTGCGGGCGATCCAGGGCGCAGCCGCCGGCAGCTCGTTGACCCAATAGGCGACGAAGTGGGGCCGGGTGCGGAAGGCGTGGCGGAGTTGCGTCATGCCCCGCCGCTGCTCGGCCGAGGCTGTCGGCCACTCTTCCTCGGTATATTCGCGCTCGGCCACGATGCCGCGGGCGCGGCCGGGAATCAGTTCGCGTAGCGCCAGCAGCTGGTCCGGATCGAACGACATGCCGACGGCAGGGCCGGAGTAAGTGGCGAGGACCTCGGCCATCCGTTTCACCAGCCGGCGGTCGCCGTCGAAATGACTTTTGACCTCGATCACCAGCGGCACGCGGCCGGCGACCAGCGCGCAGAGATCGCCGAGCGTCATCATCCGCTCCGGCGTGTTCTTGAACTGGATCGTCTTGAGTTCGGCGGCGGTCTTGCCGAGCAACGCGCCGGACTCTTCTGTCAGCCGGCCGAGTGCATCGTCGTGATGCACCATCGCCTCGCCGTCAGATGACAGCTGGATGTCGCATTCGATGGCGAAGTTGCCGGCGACGGCGGCCTGCGCGGCCGCCGGCATGTTCTCGACGATGCCGCGCGCAATATCATGCAGGCCGCGATGCGCGACGGGACGCGCCGTCAGCCAGTCGGGGGCACGCACGCGCCGTACTCCGTTCAGGACACCTCGAAGATGGCATCGACCTCGACCGCCGCATCCGAGGGCAGCGAGGCGACGCCCACCGTGGTGCGCGCGTGGCGGCCCTTGTCGCCGAAGGCCGTGACCATCAGGTCCGACGCGCCATTGAGCACCTTGGGTCCGTCGAGGAAGTCGGGCGCCGAATTGATGAAACCGCCAAGCCGCACCACGCGCACCACCTTGTCGAGATCGCCGAGGGCGGCCTTGACCTGCGCCAGCAGATTGACCGCGCAGCCCTGCGCTGCGGTATAGCCCTGTTCGATGGTGACGCCGGCCCCTAACTTGCCCTTGGCGATCAGCTTGCCTTCCGCATTGGCACACACCTGGCCCGAGACGAACAGCAGGTTTCCGCTGCGTACGAAGCCGACATAGTTGGCCATCGGGGTGCGCGGATCGTGCACGACGATGCCTTGCGCCGTCAGCTTCTGTTCGACCGTACCCGCCATGTTTCCGTCCCCGATTGATTTGACCGCGCCTGGTCCGCGCGACCAGGTCCGCATTGTTTCGCGCATCGCGCCGTTTGTTGCAAGCGAAGGCAATCCGGCGGCGCGTGCCGCGAATGAGAACGAAACCCCCGGGAAAACACCGGAAAACATGTTATTCCGACGTCAATTTCTGGCGTTTTGGTGGAGCCGCCCTAGTTGCGACGCAATGGAGCCGTCACTAATGTAGCGAATCTCCACCGAGGAAAAAACTGAACATGGCTAGCTCGTTCCCGATTCCGGTCCGTGCCCTGGTGTTCTCGGTTGCCGCCACCCTTGGATCCGGTTTCGCAAACGGACCGGCGCTGGCAGGCGCAAGCGGGCCGTTTCTCGCCCATCAGGCGCTCTATGAACTGAAGCTTGTAAAGGCCCGCGGGAGCAATGCGATCAGTGGGGCGCGCGGGCGCATCCTCTACAATTTCTCGGGCAGCGCCTGCGAGGGCTACACGTCCGAATTTCGCCAGGTGTCGGAACTCGACAGCGGCGAGGGCAAGCTGACGCTGAGCGACTTGCGCTCGCATTCCTGGGAAGATGGCGCCGGCAAGAGCTACCGTTTCAAGATCGACACCCGGATGAACGATGCCAATTCCGCCCCGATCGACGGCATGGCGGAACGGGTCGGCGACCACATTACGGTCAAGCTGAAGCAGCCGGTCGCGAAGACGTTCGAACTCGACGGCAAGACCGTGTTCCCGACCGAGCAGATCCAGCACATCATCGCCGCCGCGCGTGACGGCAAGTCGGTGCTGGAACTGATGGTCTATGACGGCTCCGACAACGGCGAGAAGGTCTACAATACGCTTTCTGTCATCGGCCAGCCGATCCCGGGCACCCGCAGCATCGCTTCACCCGATCCCTCGACCGCCAACGACCAGATGAAGGCGCTGACGCGCTGGCCGGTCACGGTGAGCTATTACGATCGCGACGCCAAGACGAAGGAAGGCGAGCAGACGCCGGTCTATGCGATGTCGTTCGAGCTGTTCGAGAACGGCGTCTCCCGCGCGCTGGTGCTCGACTACAATGATTTCGTGATTTCGGGCGCGATGGGCAAATTCGACGTCAGAGATTCCAAGCCCTGCAAGTGACCGGCGCGTCCTCTGGCCCATTCCCCAGAACCTGACCGAAAGAGTCGCTCTTTTGTCATGGCCGGGCTTGTTGTCCCGGCCATCCACGTCTTTCTTGTTTTCCTGAAGCAAGACGTGGATGCCCGGCACGAGGCAGGACAAGCCCGGGCATGACGAGTTTTCAGAAATACCGCAATTTCATGAGCCGTCTGGTCGAGAGCACCGGACCCGGATACGCTTCGGCCCAATCATTCACGTCAGGGAGGCACCAACATGAGCAAGCTCGAACATATCAGGCCAAGCGGCCTTCACCACAATCCGGCTTACTCCCACGTCGTCGTCGCCTCGGGCGCGCGCACGATCTATATCGCGGGACAAGTCTCCACCGACGACGAAGGAAGGGTGGTCGGCGAGGGTGATCTGGCCGCGCAGACGACACAGGTGATGCACAATATCGGCCTGGCGCTGAAAGCCGCCGGTGCGGGTTATGCCAATATCGTCAAGATCACCACCTTCGTCGTGGGCTACAAGCCGGAGCTTCGTCCCATTATCGGCAAGGCGCGCTCGGTCTTCTTTGAAGGCATGGAGCCGCCGGCGAGCACGCTCGTCGGTGTAACCGCGCTTGCGGCCCCGGAATGGCTGATCGAGATCGAGGCCGTGGCCATCGTCGATTGAGGCCTGCGCGCTCTCTCATCTGTCATTGCGAGGAGCGAAGCGACGAAGCAATCCATCTATCCCCGGGCAGTGAGGTGGATTGCTTCGCTTCGCTCGCAATGATGTTGTGGACGGCCCCACCTAAACGGCATCGAGTGCCAAAACGTGGTCGCCGGAGCGCCACAAAGAGGGAGGCCGTCCAATGAAGAAGTTTATCCGAACTGCTGTCGATCTGGGCAAGAATTATTTTCAGTTTCACGGGCTTGCCGGCGAAGGCGGTGCGCCGGTGTCGCGTAAGTTGAAGCGGTCGAAAGTGCTGGAGTTTTATGCGCAGATCGAGCCTTGCCGGGTCGGCATGGAGGCCTGCGGCTCGGCACATCATTGGGCCCGCGAACTTATCGCGATGGGGCATGAGGTGGTGCTGATACCGCCGGCTTACATCAAGCCCTATGTCAAGCGCGGCAAGAACGACGCGGTTGATGCGGCTGCGATCTGTGAGGCGATGGCGCGCCCGGACATGCGCTTTGTGCCGGTCAAGAGCGCCGATGATCAAGCCGTGCTGATGCTGCACAAGAGCCGCGAACTGCTGATCAAGCAGCGCACCATGAGCGTTAACGCACTGCGCGGGCATCTGGCCGAGTTCGGTCTGGTCGTCGCCAAAGGCATTGGCCGGGTCGATGAACTGTTGGCGCTGGCGCAGGCAGATGCAAGGCTTCCGCAGATCGCCAAGGCGACGGTGACGGAGCTGGCTCAACATCTCGAGGGGCTCGACCAGTCGATCGATGCCATCGACGACGATATTGCCAGGGCGCATAGGAAAAATCCGAAAAGCTGCCTGATCGATCAGGTGCCCGGCATCGGCACTCTGATCGCCTCGGTGGTGGCCGCCAGCGCTCCCGATCCGGGCGTGTTCAAATCGGGGCGCGACTTCGCGGCCTGGCTGGGGCTGACCCCCAGGCAACATTCCAGTGGCGGCAAGGAGAAACTCGGCGCCATTACCAAGCAGGGCAACCGCTACATACGCAAGATGCTCGTCGTCGGTGCAACCTCGGTATTGCGCGTGGTTGGCAAGCGCAAAGGCGCTCTCGCCGACTGGATCAACGCGCTGCGGGCCCGAAAGCCCGAACGGCTGGCGGCCGTGGCACTGGCCAACAAGCTGGCCAGGATCTGCTGGGCGATCATGACAACCGGAGAAAGCTTCCGCACCGAGACGTACGTCAAGGCATGAGTCCAGTCCCCGTCGCCTTGAGGGGCATCCAGGGAGGAGTTCGCCGGTTCGAGTTTGGCAAGCGCTAAGATGTGATGAACGATACGGTCACCGCCGAAAGCCAGGGACACCCCGCCAGCCGTCACGAGTTTCAAGCTCGCCGCAATGATCGGGACCACGGCAATCGGATATCATCAGGGCCAGCGGTCATAGCCCCGCACCAAAAGGCCGGACATATGACCGCAGCACACCAAGTCGTTCACAACGTCAAAAAAAGCTTGCCATTAGGGGCCGTCCACATATGACGGGGAGAGACCATTGCGCTACTCTTCCTCCTCGTCCTCTTCCTTCGCCGGCCCCTTATAGGCAATGCCCCTGATCACGGCGGCATTGCCGAACTTCTTCCTCAAATCATCCATCGCGCGTTCAGCGTGGGCCGAGCGGCGGTCGAGCATGTCGGTATCGTCGGCCAGCGATCCCTCGCGCAGCGCGCTGACGCCGGTGCCGATCAGGCGGAACGCTGTGCCGTCGATCTCCTTCGCCAGCATTTCGCGCGAGACCGCAAAAATCTTCGCGGCGAGCTGGGTCGGCGCCTGGATCGATTGCGAGCGGGTGCGTTGCCTGAAATCCGCGGTCTTCAGTTTCAACGTAATGGTGAGGCCTGACAGATCGCCGCTCTTCAGCCGCGACGACACTTTTTCGGACAGCCGCCACAGCACCTTTTCCAGCGTCGCAAAATCCTTGATGTCGTTGTCGAACGTGGTCTCGTTGGAAATGGTCTTGGCGCCGCGGTCGGGCACGACGCTGCGGTCGTCGATGCCGCGCGCCAGCCGCCATAGCCGTCTGCCTTCGCCGGCGAACTGCTTCATCAGTTCGACTTCGTCGGCGCGCTGCAGGTCCGCGATGGTGCGAAAGCCGCGCTGCAGCAGTTTCTCCTGGGTCGCGGGGCCGACGCCGTAGATGAATCCGACCGGCTTGTCGGCCAGCATCGCGCGGGCTTCGTCCTGGTCGAGCGCCGCGAAGCCGCGGGGCTTGTCGAGATCGGAGGCGATCTTGGCCAGGAACTTGTTGCAGGACAGTCCGACGGACACCGTGATGCCGATGTCGCGTTCGACGTCGCGGGCAAAGCGCGCCAGCACTTTTGCGGGGATCATGCCGTGGACGCGCTGGGTGCCGGAGAGATCGAGAAACGCCTCGTCGATCGACAGCGGTTCGACCAGCGGCGTCAGCGTTTGCATCGCATGTCGCACCTCGCGGCCGACGCGCACGTATTTGGCCATGTCCGGCGGGATCACGACCGCGGAGGGGCAGAGCGCCAGCGCCTTGAACATCGGCATTGCCGAGCGCACGCCATAGGTCCGCGAGATGTAACAGGCGGCCGACACCACGCCCCGCTTGCCGCCGCCGATGATGACGGGCTTGTCGGCAATATCAGGGTTATCGCGCTTCTCGACGGTGGCGTAGAACGCGTCGCAATCGATATGCGCCAGCGTCAGCGATGGCAGGGAATGGTGGCGAACCAGGCGAGGCGAGCCGCATTCGCTGCATCGCCTGGCCTTGATATCGAGGTCGCCGAGGCAATCCCGGCAGAAGGCGCGCGGACCGTCAAAGGCTGGCGCCGGCTCGCTCACGGCACGTCGCGCTCCCACTTGGGGTCGCCCAGCACCTCGCGGGCGGCGGCAATATTGGTCGGATGCAGTTGCGAAACGCTCGCAAACGCCTTCACGGTGGCGTCGTCCCGCATCACGAAATCGAGCACCGAGGCCAGAAATTGCGGGTCGGCGGCGGCTGTGCGCAGCGTTTCCGGGCCGATCCCGCTCTCGGCCAGGAACAGGCCCAGCCGCTCAGGATCGCCCGCAATAAAACTCAGCGCCTGAACTGCAACGATTTCAGCTACTTCCCGGGGGTTGTGAACAGGCTTTTTCAACGTCGGGTTTGCCTTTCCGTTAACTTATGGGCTCTACTTTGGAACCACCATGCCCGAGTCTGCTGAATGTGTTCAAGCAAGTGGAAGCCAGTCCGCAAAAGTTGACGCATCGGCTTAACGGGTTAGAGCGAATCCGTCGCTAGTTTGAATTCACTTTTCGACAAGCTGGCGGCGGTACTGCAACGTACTGAAAAGCCGGACCTGTTTCCTGAGTATGAGGGAGGGACGGGATGGCAAAAACCGTCCTGATCGTGGAAGACAACGAGCTCAACATGAAGCTCTTTCGCGACCTTCTGGAAGCGCATGGCTATCAGACCTCAGGAACCAGCAATGGTTTCGAGGCGCTCGATCTTGTCCGCAAGCTGCGCCCCGACCTGATCCTGATGGATATCCAGCTTCCGCAAGTCTCCGGTCTCGAAGTGACGCGCTGGATCAAGGACGATCCGGAGCTGCGCGCGATACCGGTGGTCGCGGTCACGGCTTTCGCGATGAAGGGCGACGAGGAGCGCATCCGCGAAGGCGGCTGCGAGGCGTATTTGTCCAAACCAATTTCGGTCGGCAAGTTCATTGAAACGGTGCGGCGTTTTATCGGGTAGGGGTGAGTTTCGATGTCTGCGCGTATTCTTGTCGTCGATGACGTTCCAGCCAACGTCAAGCTGCTGGAAGCCCGTCTGTCCGCCGAATATTTCGACGTGCTGACCGCTTCCAATGGCGCCGAGGCGCTGGACATCAGTTCGCGCTACGAATGCGACATCATCCTGCTCGATGTCATGATGCCCGACATGGACGGCTTCGAGGTCTGCCGCCGGCTGAAGTCCAACCCGGCCACGCATTTCATTCCGGTGGTGATCGTCACCGCGCTGGACAGCCCAGCCGACCGCGTCCGCGGGCTCGAAGCCGGCGCCGACGATTTTCTGACCAAGCCGGTATCCGACGTCGTCCTGATCGCACGCGTCCGTTCGCTGACGCGGCTGAAGATGATGACCGACGAGCTGCGCATGCGCGCCATCACCTCGCTCGAAATGGGCATGGAGGCGCCTGAACGCAGCGCCATCGCCGACAAGGGCGTCGGCGGGCGGGTCCTGCTGGTCGATGACCGGCCGTCGTCCTACGAGCGGCTGGCGCCGATCCTTTCCGCCGAGCACACGGTCGACGTCGACACCAACCCTGCGGAAGCCCTGTTTCATGCCGCCGATGGCAATTACGACCTGCTGATCGTTTCGCTCAGCCTGGATAATTACGACGGCTTGCGGCTGTGCAGCCAGGCGCGCTCGCTGGAGCGTACGCGCCAGCTGCCGATCCTCGCCATCTCCGACGCCGACAACAATGCGCGGCTGCTGCGCGGGCTTGAGATCGGCGTCAACGATTACCTGCTGCGTCCGGTCGACAAGAACGAACTGCTGGCGCGCGCGCGTACCCAGATCCGCAAGCGCCGCTACACCGACCATCTGCGCGACAATGTGCAGAACTCGATCGAAATGGCGATCACCGACGCGCTGACCGGCCTGCATAACCGCCGCTATATGGAAACCCATCTGGCGACGCTCGCGGAGCAGGCCTCGACCCGCGGCAAGCCGTTGGCGCTGATGATGCTCGACATCGACTTCTTCAAGGCCATCAACGACACTTACGGCCACGACGCCGGCGACGACGTGCTGCGCGAGTTCGCGGTGCGCATCCGCAAGTCGATCCGCGGCATCGATCTCGCCTGCCGCTACGGCGGCGAGGAGTTTGTGATCGTGATGCCGGAGACCGACCTCCACGTCGCCGGCATGGTCGCGGAGCGCCTGCGCCGCTCGATCGCCGGTGAAAGTTTTTCGGTCAGCAAGGGTACCAAGCGCATCGAGGTCACGATCTCGATCGGGCTGTCGACGCTCGACCGCAAGGGCGAGCCGGTCGCCGACGTGCTCAAGCGCGCCGACACCGCGCTCTATCGCGCCAAGAATGACGGACGCAACCGGGTGGTTTCCGCGGCGGCGTAACTCTCTCGAGCATTGCTTTTCATGGCTTGCTGTCATCACCCGCGAAGGCGGGTCCAGTATCCCAGAGAATTAGCGGATCAATCGAGAAGCCGCGGCGTACTGGATACCCCGCCTGCGCGGGGTATGACGGCTTGTCATGCGGACGCGCGCATTTCTTCGCGCCCTTGTTTCACCGCCTCATACGCCAGCCGCTTGAACTCGAACGAGAACGGGTGAACGAACGCCATCTGGCGCTGCGCCATCATTACGCCGGCCATGTTGCGCTTCGGCGAAATCCACCATTGCGTACCCGCCACGCCACCCCAATAGAATTCGCCTGATGCGTCGGGGTGGTCGAACTTCGACGGCGTCTGGATGATGCCGCCGGCAAGGCCGTGCACCTTGCCGGGCTGTTCTCCCATCATGGCAAAGCGGATCCACTGCCCATCCGGCAACTGGTTGGTCATCATTTGCGCGATCGTTTCCGGCTTGAGCAGCGTCGGGCCGCCCGGCAGCAGGCTTCGGATCAGCGCCACCATGTCGGGCAGCGTCGAGACCAGGCCGCCGCCGCCGTTCAACCGCGCGATCGGCCGCAGATAGGCGCCGGGGAAGGGGGCGTTGTCGGTACGGGTGAGGCCGGGCTTCATCGGCTCCATCAGGTCCGCGCCGGCATAATAGGCGACCAGGCGGCCGTGATCCTTTTCCGGAACGACGAAGCCGGTATCGACCATGCCGAGCGGATCGAGAATCCGCGCCTTGATGTATTTGTCGAAGCTCTGGCCGCTGATAACCTCAACCAGACGCGCCACCACGTCGATGGCGAGCGAGTATTCCCAGGACTTGCCCGGCTGATAGATCAGCGGCAGGTCGGCGAGTACGTCCACCATCTGGGCCAGCGTCGTCATCGGATCGTGCACGCCGCGCTCGTTGAGCGCCTTGAAGATGACGGTGCCGGGGTCGAAGAAGCCGTAGCTGAGCCCGGAGCTGTGGCTGAGAAGCTGGCGGACGGTGATCGAACTCTTCGCCGGCTCGGTATCATGCAGCGAGGTCGCGCCCGAGCGCAGCACCTTCCGATTCCCAAGCTGCGGAATATGCTTTTCGATTGCGTCATCGAGCCGGAGTTTGCCTTCCTCGACCAGCAGCAGCGCCGCGCAGGAGGTGATCAGCTTGGTGTTGGAGAAAACCCGAAAAATGTGGTCGGTACGGAGTGGCGTCTGCGCTTCCTTGTCGGCCCAGCCGACGCAGTCCACGTCGACGAGATCGCGACCGACCATGACCGCCCAGAAAATGCCGGACAAAAGGTTGCCATCGACGTAGCGCTGCATGGCCGCTTGAGCCGGTTTGAAGTCGTAACCGCTGGCAGTCACTTTCAGGTCTTCCATTGTCGCTCCCTCTTTTTGCCGTCGCGCGTATCGCGCGGTCTAGTTTTCTTGTCGTCCCTGCGTTCGCAGGGACCCATAACCACCGGCGCTGATTGTAACAAGAAGGTAGTTGCCGCGTCGCCCTATTGACAGGCCGCGGAGTATGGGTCCTGCGCTCGCAGGGACGACGGGGTCGGAGTGTCTCAAGCGGTCGATGAAGACCGGGGCTTCTTCCCTGCCGCCCTCTCGGCGGCAGGCCGGTCAATCTTCACCCCCGCATTACTGAGCAGCACCATTGCAGCTTCCTTTGCGGCACGCGCCATCGACGGATCGTTGCGGACGAGGTCCTGCGCGATCGAGCCGTCGACCAGCAGCGCGAGCTGCGTCGCCAGCGCTTCCGCCTTGGAGACGCCGAGCTGCACCAGCAGGTCGCGAAACCAGAGGCGGCGGCTTTCCTTGAATTCGACCGCGATCTTGCGGACCGACTGGTCCTCGCTGCCGAGTTCGGCGACCGCGTTGACGAACGGGCAGCCGCGAAAATCTTTCGCTGAAAAGCGCCGCTCCAGCGAATCGAAGGTGCCGAGAATTTGCTCGACCGGCGACTTGTCGGAAGCGCGCGGGGCCACGAAGCGGCGCGCCAGATAGGCCGAGATCAGCGCGTCCTTGGACGGGAAATGATTGTAGAGCGTGCGCTTGCTGATGCCGATTTCGGCCGCGATGGTGTCGACGCCGACCGCGCGAATCCCTTGCAGATAGAACAGTCTGTCTGCGGTTTCGAGAATCCGGTCTTTCATGGCCGGTTTGGCGGGCAGGGTAGCCATGCGCTGGCGGGATGTCCTTTTGCTTGACAGTTCGGCTGCCTTTATAGACTAGTTTACACAGATCTGTGTACCTATTTTAGACATCAATTGCAGGACGCGGCTTTCGCATCGCGGCCGATGGGGAGAATAAAAACAATGGCCCTGCTGCAAATCCTGCGTCCGACGCTTCCCATTTTGATCGGCGCCTCGCTGATGCTCACCTTGAGCATGGGCCTGCGGCAGAGCTTCGGCATCTTCATGCAGCCGCTGACGCACGACATCGGAATTTCGGTGTCGCAGTTCACCTTGGCGCTAGCCGTGCAGAACCTCGCCTGGGGATTCCTGCAGCCGCTCGCCGGCGCCATGACGGTGCGCTACGGCTTCCGTCCGATCATGATCGTGGGCTCGCTGATGTACATCGTGGGCCTTGCCTTGATGGCGACCGCGCAGGGGATGATCCCGATCCTGATCGGCGCCGGTGTGCTGATCGGTGCATCGCTGGCCTGCACGGCCAATGCGATTGCGATGTCGGTGTCGGCGCGCGCGGTGCCGGCGACCGTACGCAGCACGGTGATGGGCATGGTCTCGGCGGCGGGTTCGCTCGGCGCGTTGCTGTCGGCGCCGCTCGGGCAGATGCTGAATGAAGGTTTCGGCTGGCGCGTCGGCGTCGCCGGCTTTGTCATCCTGTCGCTGTTCATGCTGCCGGCGGCCTGGTACGCGGGCAGGGCTGACAAGATTCCGCTGCCGTACAAAGCCGCCGATGACATCGGCGACACTTCGGCGGTAACGGCCGCGAAGCTTGCTTTCGGCAACGCGTCGTTCGTGGTGATGACCTGCGCCTATTTCGTCTGCGGCATGCAGCTCGTATTCCTGACCACGCATCTGCCGTCCTATCTCCTGATCTGCGGTCTCGATCCGATGCTGAGTGCGCAGACGCTTGGCATGATCGGCGGCTTCAACGTGCTGGGCAGCCTTTTTTTCGGCTGGGCCGGCCAGCGCTGGAACAAGCTGGCGCTGCTCGGGATGATCTACATCCTGCGCTCGCTCGCGCTCGCCTGGTACTTCATGCTGCCCGCGACGCCGGCGACCACGCTGTTGTTCGGGGCGATCATGGGCTTCCTCTGGATGGGCGTCGGTCCGCTGGTTGCGGGCGCCGTCGTCGAGATGTTCGGCCTGAAATGGCAAGCGATGATCCAGGGCCTCGCCTTCATGAGCCACCAGCTCGGTTCGTTCCTCGGCGCCTATGGCGGAGGGCTGATCTACGACCAGCTCGGCTCCTACACCATGGCATGGCGGATCGGCGTCGCGCTGGGGCTGGCCGGCGGCATCATCCAGGTCGCATTCGCGCTGATCCGGCCGAGCCAGCCGCCGCAGATGCAGACGGCGTAGTCTCGACCTTCACAGACTGGCGGTTCGATTTCGCGCAAGCCTCGCCGCCCGATCGCGGCGAGACGTGTTTTGTACAGCGGATGCGAAGTCAGATGCCGCGGGAGTTGATGCCGCCCTTGCGAAACGGGGACGACGGCGCGGGAAGTTCGGCTCTGGGGAATTCAGCTCTGGCGTCGTAAGCGCTCGACATGCCGGTGGCCGGTGCCGGCGATACGATGGAATATCCGAGCTTGGGGAAACCGTTGTAGCGAACTTCGGCCGTAGCCTGCGCCGTGAGTGCGATAAGGCTGCCGATCGTGACGAGGCCGAATTCTGATGGATGACATGGATGCTCTCCCTGATGTGCTCCGCGACAGGTTGTGCGGAGCGATGAGGGGAGTGTGCCGGGGCGCGCGGGCGATCTGAAATATCGATTGGCTCTCGACACAATGCCGCGCGGCTATGTAACGGCGCGCTGAAACAAAAACGGGGCCCGAAAGGGCCCCGTTCAAATCAGCCTGGCTGGCGAAATTACTTGATCTTCGATTCCTTGAACTCGACGTGCTTGCGCGCGACCGGGTCATACTTCTTCTTGACCAGCTTGTCGGTCATGGTGCGCGAGTTCTTCTTGGCGACGTAGTAGAAGCCGGTATCCGCCGTGGAAACGAGCTTGACCTTGATGGTGACCGCTTTGGCCATGTTCAGAACCTCAAATAGGGGGATATCAGGCGCCGGCCAAATCGGCCTGCATTTGCCGCGCAACCTAGCTTCGATCCGCCCAAAGTCAAGGTTTTCGGGGCCAAAACCTTCCCTGAGCGGGGGTGATTAACCCTCAAAGAACCGGTTTTTCGGCCTCGGCAGCCCCAAATTCTCCCGCAGTGTCCGGCCCTCATACTGTTTCCGGAAAATCCCGCGCTTCTGCAGTTCCGGAATCACCTTGTCGACGAAATCGTCCAGTCCGGCAGGCAGGAACGGGAACATGATGTTGAACCCGTCGCTGCCGCGGCTCATCAGCCATTCCTCCATCTGGTCGGCGATCGTTACGGGCGTGCCGACGAACGACAGTCCGCCGTAGCCGCCGACGCGCTGGGCCAGCTGGCGCACCGTGAGCTTGTCGCGCGCGGCGACATCGACCAGCCGCTGGCGGCCGCTCTTGCTCGCATTGGTTTCGGGGATCGGCGGCAACTGCCCGTCGGGATCGAAGCCGGAAGCATCGGTGCCGAGCTGCACCGACAGCGAGGCAATGGCGCTGTCGTAATGCACCATGCTGTCGAGTTTTGCCCGTTTCTCCCTGGCTTCGTCGACGCTGTCGCCCACCACCACGAAGGCACCGGGCAGGATCTTCAGGTGCTCGGGGTTGCGGCCGATCTTCTCCATGCGGCCCTTGATGTCGGCATAGAGCTTTTGCCCGTCGGCGAGGGGACCGCCGCCGGTGAACACGGCCTCGGCCGTTTCAGCAGCGAGTTGCCTGCCATCCTCCGACGCGCCGGCCTGCACGATCAGCGGCCAGCCCTGCACCGGGCGAGCGATATTGAGCGGCCCGCGCACGGAGAGATATTTTCCCTTGTGATTGAGGACGTGCATTTTCGCCGGGTCGAAATAGAGTCCTTGTTCGACATCGCGCACGAAGGCGTCGTCTGCGAAGGAATCCCACAGGCCCGTCACCACGTCATAGAACTCGCGCGCCCGCTTGTAGCGCTCGGCGTGCTCCATATGGTCATCGAGCCCGAAATTCAGTGCGGCGTCCGGATTGGAAGTGGTGACGATATTCCACCCCGCGCGCCCGCCCGAGATGTGGTCGAGCGAGGCGAAGCGCCGGGCGACATGATAGGGCTCGTCGAACGTCGTCGATCCCGTCGCGATCAGGCCGATATGTTCGGTGGCGCCGGCCAGCGCCGACAACAATGTGAACGGCTCGAAAGACGTCACCGTGTGGCTGCGCTTGAGCGCATTGACCGGCATGTTCAGCACGGCCAGGTGATCTGCCATGAAGAAGGCGTCGAACTTGCCGGCCTCCAGCTTCTGGATCAGCTGTTTGATACGCGAGAAATTGAAATTGGCATCGGGCCATGCGCCGGGATAGCGCCATGCGCCGGTATGGATGGAGACCGGCCGCATGAACGCGCCGAGCTTGAGTTGCCGCTGTGCCATTGCCCCGTTCCGTAGCTGTTATTGTTGGGGAAGAGATAGGGAGCATCTTGAGGCAATGCCATCCGACGGCATCGAGAAGGATTTTGCAATTTAAGGGACTGGCGGAGGAAATTTGCCGTGACGCCAATACCGTCATTGCGACCGCAGCGACTTGTCCGCCGTAGCTCAATGAGCGAAGGCGGAAGCAATCCATCTATCCCCGAGCGGAGAAGTGGATTGCTTCGCTGCGCTCGCAATGACGAGGAGAGAGCTTAGCCTGCGACGGGGAGAGAGCGTAGCCCTTACGCCCCCAGCACGTCCTTCTGCATCTTGCCGCCATAGAAATGAAAGAACGGCACGGCTGCGTCGTGGCGAAGCGGGCCGGTGGCGAGGCGGCGGTCGAGTTCGGCGAGCACGTTCTTGGTCATGGCATGGGCGTCGGCGAGCGGCTGGGAGCCGATCTCGACCCACACCAGCTCGACCAGTTCGGCATCGGCATGGATCACGCCTTCGACGCGATGGGCGATCGAGGAAGCATCCGCGGTGAAGAAGCGCGTATCGAAACGGCGGACGCGGCCGGGCGGGGTGATCGCGCGTGCGATCAGGAACAGGCTGGACGGATCGGGCAGCAGGCCCGCTTCAGCGAAGGGTTGCCAGGCGCCTTCAAGCTTCACCGGCTTGTCGACCTTGCGGCCGAGGCAGAGCCCGGTTTCCTCGCAGGCTTCACGGATCGCGGCAACCGCAAGCGCACGCGCCCGGGAAGGTACGATCTTCGGGCTGCCTTTGAGCAGATTGGTTTCGAGCTCGCTGGAAATCGGAGCCGCGACGGGAACGCGGTTGTCGGACTTGTCGACACGGCCGCCGGGAAAGACATATTTGCCCGGCATGAACACGACGTTGTCGTGGCGTTTGCCGACCAGGACCTTCGGCTTCTCGCCGGAGCGATCGATCAGGATCAGCGTTGCCGCGTCCTTGGGCCGAAAATAAGGATGGTGATCGGCTTCTTTTTCTTCTTTTGCGGCGGTCGCAGCTTCGGTCATTCCGTCCCCATTTTTTGCTTTTGTCGCGTTCGGTTTAGCTAGACCTGAGGAATGCCGCTAGGGGCATTCTCGTCAAAGCCATGCATGCGCAGTGCCCATTGGAAGCCGACCACGGCGCCTTTCACCGGCTGCAGCAACGCGAGCGATGCGATGAAGGTGAATGGCAGATAGATCGCCAGTTGCAGCCAGATCGCCGGCGAATAATTGGTTTCGATCCACAGCACCGCGGGCACTACGATGTGGCCGACGATGACGATCACGAGATAAGCGGGCAGGTCGTCCGCCCGATGCGGCGTGTAGTCGAGACCGCAGACCGAGCAGTGGTCATCGACCTTCAGGAAGGCGCGAAACAGCTTGCCTTGGCCGCAGCGGGGGCAGCGGCATCGAAAGCCGCGCTTCATCGCGGTCCAGAGGTCGCGCTTCTCGGCCTGCACGGTATCCCGGGTCCAGACTGGCGTCGCAGTGTTCACCGTTTCCATGACTTGCCTTTCTTCGATTTGCCGGGTTTTGGTTCGCCCGGCTTGCGATCCTTCTTACGCGGGCTGCGGCCCGGATGCGCCTTCGACGGTGTAGCCTGCGCTCTCGAACCTTCGCGCCCGCCATCGCGCTTTCTGCCGCGCGGAATGACCTGACCTTCCGACAACAATTCGAACCGCAACGCGCCGGCCACTGGTGCAGCTTCTACCAGACGTACATCGACAACGTCACCCAGCCGGTGCATGGCACCGCTGCGTGAGCCGACGAGCGCGTGACGGGTCTCGTCGTAATTGTAGTACTCGGTGCCGAGCGTGCGGATCGGGATCAGCCCGTCGGCGCCGGTATCAGATAACTTCACGAACAGCCCGGCGCGGGTAACGCCGGAAATACGGCCCTGAAACGTCGCGCCGATGCGGTCGGCGAGGAAATGCGCGATCAGCCGGTCGGCGGTCTCGCGTTCCGCTTTCATGGCGCGGCGCTCGGTCACGGAAATCTGCGCCGCAACTTCGCTCAAGGTTTCCAGCAACTCAGTCTCGGGCAACGCGCCTTCGCCGAGGCCGAGCGCGCGAATCAGTGCGCGATGCACGATCAGGTCCGCGTATCGCCTGATCGGCGAAGTGAAATGCGCGTAGCGGCGAAGGTTGAGGCCGAAATGGCCGTAATTTTCCGCCGAATATTCCGCCTGCGCCTGCGAGCGCAGCACCACCTCGTTGACAAGCGGTTCGTAATCCTCGCCGCGAACCTGGCCGAGCACCCGATTGAACAGAGCAGGGCGCAACGCACCGGTTTTTGCGAACGGCAGATCGAGCGTTTTCAGGAATTCCTGGAGGTTGTGAACCTTCTCCTGCGACGGCTCATCGTGCACCCGGTAGATAAGCGGCAACGCCTTCTTTTCAAGCATCTCGGCCGCGGCGACGTTGGCGAGGATCATAAACTCCTCGATCAGCTTATGTGCGTCGAGCCGCTCGGGCACGATGACGCGATCGACTGACCCGTCGCTCTTGAGCAGGATTTTTCGTTCGGGCAAATCCAGATCGAGCGGATCGCGCTCGTCGCGTGCAAGCTTGACCAGCGCGTAGGCCGCGTAGAGCGGCTTCAGGATCGGTTCGAGCAGAGGGCCGGTGGCGTCGTCGGGCCGACCGTCGATCGCGGCCTGCGCCTGCGCGTAATGCAGCTTGGCGGCCGAGCGCATCAGCACGCGATGAAAGCTGTGCGAACGCTTGCGGCCGTCGGGGCCGATCACCATCCGCACCGCGAGCGCGCCGCGCGCCTCGCCCGGCACCAGCGAACAGAGATCGTTGGAGATGCGCTCGGGCAGCATCGGCACCACGCGGTCGGGGAAGTACACCGAGTTGCCGCGCGTCAGCGCATCACGGTCCAGCGCGGAGCCCGGCCGCACATAGAAGGCGACGTCGGCAATGGCAACATCGACGACGTAGCCGCCTTTGTTGTTCGGATCGGGATCAGGCGCGGCATGCACTGCGTCGTCATGATCCTTGGCGTCGGGCGGATCGATGGTGACGAGCGGCAGGTCGCGCCAGTCCTCGCGGCCCTTCAGTGTCGCAGGCTGTGCTTCCTCCGCTTCGCGCACGGCGGAGGGAGAGAACGCTTGCGGAATTTCATGGGCGTGGATCGCGATCAGGCTGATCGCCTTCTCGGTCGACAGCGAGCCGAGCCGCTCCTTCACCTTGCCCGAGGCCAGGCCATAGCCGCGCGTGCGCACGAGATCGACGCTGACGAGGTCGCCGTCCTCGGCGCCGCCGGTATCCGGCGGCGCGATGTTCAATTCGCGCCCGGCCTGCTTCTTGTCGACCGGAACGAGCCGGCCGCCGCCGCCAGGGGCTTTGCGGAAGATGCCGAGCAGCCGCGTGCGGGCGTGATCGAGCACCTTGATGACGCGGCCGCGATAGAGCGCGCCGTCGCCCTCATCCAGCTTCTCGACGCGCATCAGCGCGCGGTCGCCGACGCCGGCCGCCGTTCCCGGCTGCGGACGGCGCGGCACGTGAATGCGGATTTTTGGCGCCGGGCCGCTTTCCTCGGTGTCCCATTCGGTGGGCGTAGCGAGCAATTCGCCGTCGGTGTCGCGGCCGGTGATGTCGGCGACCACGGTCGGCGGCAGGGTGGCGGGCTCGTGGATTTTCCGTCCGCGCTTGGCGACGGTGCCGTCGTCGGCGAGTTCGCGCAGGATCCGCTTCAGCTCGACACGGTCGGCATTTTTCAGGCCGAACTCGCGGGCGATT
>CAWBRL010000030.1:0-24909 GCA_963791165.1 uncultured Alphaproteobacteria bacterium
GCTTCATCTTGCCGGATTCGAGACGCTCGAACAGCAGATACAGCGTCATGATCTTGGTCAGCGAAGCCGGGCGCCTGATACCGTCGGGATTGTTCGAGGACAGCACCGCGCCGGAATTGCCGTCGACGATGATCGAGGAGAACTGCGGGCTGTAGCTTTCGCGGACGACGTGATGGCGACGATGCTTGTAGCGGCGCGCTTCGGCGCTCTCGCTGCTGATCAGGATCGCTGTCGTGATGGTCACGAGCCCCAGCGCGCAAACCCGCAACGCGCGCGAGGAAGCGAAGGTTGTACGAAGCATTTACTTCCCCGTCCCAATTTCTATCTTGATCACCGGCTCGTGAGGCAAAATTGTGCCCGTTAACCGGTGTCCGTTTCCTGCTCAAAGCGCCGATCCGGCCGTTTCACGCGGCCCGGTTGGCCGATCAGGTCGATGTTCCAGCTAAGATGCTGTTCACAAACAGCTTTCGGGCTGCTTGTCGGAAGTAGAACAAAGTCCAGGAATTCAGGTTAGGCCGAGCGGGTTTCCAAAAGATTAAACAACCGTTGCGTAGCACCCTGCGGTTTTCGGCTAAAGCGATTTATTTGTGCGTCGCACAAAAATATCTTGACTTCATTGTGCAGTGCACATATAGAGAGTGAGTCTAGGGAGCCGGGACCTCCCGGCAATCGTTTGCATTTTCAGTCTGGGAAAAAGGACTCGATGATGGTCAAGGTTGAAGACATTCAAAGCTACGGCAAAGAGCAGCTCGAATTGGTTGCCGCTTCGGCGAGCAACCTGCAGAGCGGCGTTCAGGCGATCGCTAGCGCCTATGGCGACTACGCCAAGAAGTCGTTCGAAGACACCAAGTCGTTTGTTGAAAAGCTTTCCGGCGTGAAGTCGCTGGACAAGGCGGTAGAAGCGCAGACCGAATTTGCGCGCTCGTCCTACGAGACCTTCGTCGCCGAGTCGCAGAAGATCGCCGGCCTCTACACCGATCTCGCCAAGCAGACCTTCAAGCCCTACGAAGGCCTGGTCGCGAAGTTCACCCCGGCCGCGCACTAATTTCGAACTCGTACTTCCAAAGTAACAGCCCGGCCGTTTCGGCCGGGCTTTTTCTTGCGCCTGTGGTCGTACCGGCCAGGTCGAGAACCTTGTTCAGACCGCTCGCGCAAACAGCAGGTAAACCGGTTCCGCCAAGACAGCGAGAGCGCATTTACCGCCGGTCAGCCCTCAAAAGTGCCAACGATCCCGACCGCTAAACCGGCGCTCGCGATCCTTTGTCAAATCGCGAAGAAAAGATTAACGTTGATCTGGATAGCCGAACCGGGAATCGGGCCGGTCGCAGGTCGCACCAGGGCAGCCTCTCGGCGCTTGCGGCGATCCGGCGGCAGTCCCATATTCCAATAGCCGATCCGGTCAACGGGTCGGACCGGGAGCGGCGATCTGGAAAGCGTTGCTGGGTACTTTGCGGTGGCTGCCACAAGCCGGCCGCGAAGCAGGCCAAGATGCGCTGTCCGGTTTTTCCCTTTCGATTTCGAACGCCTGAGCCATGTTGCAGTTAACATTCACAGCTTGCTCGTCCATGTCGGCCACATCGGCCGTTTCCGCTCCCCGAATGGGCAATGACGAGAACCGTAATACCGGGACCGGTGGGCCGTCGACGTCGGTCATCACCAAGGTCAAGCCGAAGACCAAGCGTCCGAACCTCTATCGCGTCCTGATTCTGAACGACGACTACACGCCGATGGAGTTCGTCGTTCATGTGCTGGAAAAGTTCTTCCAGAAGGACGCCGAAGCGGCCACCAAGATCATGCTCCACGTCCATCACCACGGAATCGGCGAGTGCGGCGTGTTCACCTATGAGATTGCCGAGACCAAGGTCACGCAGGTGATGGATTTTGCGCGCAAGCACCAGCACCCCCTGCAATGCGTGATGGAAAAGAAGTAGGCCGCGCATGGCCGTCGGCCCGGCCAAAAAAGGAACGGGTCTTGCATTGACGGTTACTGACGGAAGGCGATCGTTTCCCGCCAGTTTTTCGGGGTGATTGCTTGTCGCGATGGTGCCTGAATTTAGAGGAAAACCACGTTTGCGGAACCGGCCTTTCGCCACGATCGTGCGTAACTATATGACAAGGGACAATGAAGGTTGTTGTTGCCTGACAGGGTAATGGCGATCATGATGACCGGGGGCCATAGAGGACGCGAATGCCAACTTTTTCCCAAAGCCTTGAACAATCCCTGCATCGTGCGCTGGCGATTGCAAACGAGCGGCATCATCAATACGCGACGCTCGAACATCTTCTGCTGTCGCTGATCGATGACTCGGATGCGGCGGCGGTAATGCGTGCCTGCAGCGTCGATCTCGACAAGCTGCGCACCAGTCTCGTCAACTATCTCGAGACCGAATTCGAAAATCTGGTGACTGACGGCGCCGACGACGCCAAGCCGACCGCCGGCTTCCAGCGCGTGATCCAGCGCGCGGTGATTCACGTCCAGTCTTCCGGTCGCGAAGAAGTGACCGGCGCCAACGTGCTGATCGCGATCTTCGCGGAGCGCGAAAGCCATGCCGCCTATTTCCTGCAGGAGCAGGACATGACGCGGTACGACGCGGTCAACTATATCAGCCACGGCATCGCCAAGCGGCCGGGCGTCTCCGAAGCACGGCCGGTTCGCGGCGTCGACGAGGAGACCGAGACCAAGGGCAACGACGACTCCAAGAAGAAGGGGGAGGCGCTTGAGACCTATTGCGTCAACCTCAACAAGAAGGCGCGCGACGGCAAGATCGATCCGGTGATCGGACGCAATTCCGAAATCAACCGCGCCATCCAGGTGCTGTGCCGCCGCCAGAAGAACAATCCCTTGTTCGTCGGCGAAGCGGGCGTCGGCAAGACCGCGATCGCCGAAGGGCTCGCCAAGCGCATCGTCGATTCGGAAGTACCGGAAGTGCTGGCCGCGGCCACCGTGTTCTCGCTCGACATGGGCACGCTGCTGGCGGGCACCCGCTACCGCGGCGATTTCGAGGAGCGCCTGAAGCAGGTGCTGAAGGAACTGGAGGCGCACCCGAACGCCATCCTGTTCATCGATGAGATCCATACCGTGATCGGCGCTGGCGCCACCTCGGGCGGCGCGATGGACGCGTCCAACCTGCTGAAGCCGGCGCTGGCCTCGGGCACGATCCGCTGCATGGGCTCGACCACCTACAAGGAATACCGTCAGCATTTCGAAAAGGACCGCGCGCTGGTGCGCCGGTTCCAGAAGATCGACGTCAACGAGCCGACGGTCGAAGACGCGATTGCGATCCTCAAGGGCCTGAAGCCCTATTTCGAGGATTACCACCGGCTGAAATACACCAACGAGGCGATCGAGGCGGCGGTACAATTGTCGTCGCGCTACATCCACGACCGCAAGCTGCCGGACAAGGCGATCGACGTGATCGACGAGTCGGGCGCGGCGCAGATGCTGGTGGCCGAGAACAAGCGCAAGAAGACCATCGGCATCAAGGAGATCGAGACCACGATCGCGACCATGGCGCGGATTCCGCCCAAGAGCGTATCGAAGGACGATGCCGAAGTTCTCAAGCATCTCGAACAGACGCTGAAGCGCGTGGTGTTCGGCCAGGACAAGGCGATCGACGCGCTGTCCGCCTCGATCAAGCTGGCGCGCGCCGGCTTGCGGGAACCGGAAAAGCCGATCGGCTCCTATCTGTTCTCGGGTCCGACCGGCGTCGGCAAGACCGAGGTGGCCAAGCAGCTCGCAGCCTCGCTCGGCGTCGAGCTGATCCGCTTCGACATGTCCGAATATATGGAGCGGCACACGGTGTCGCGCCTGATCGGCGCGCCTCCCGGCTATGTCGGCTTCGACCAGGGCGGCCTGTTGACCGACGGCGTGGATCAGCATCCGCATTGCGTGGTGCTGCTCGACGAAATCGAGAAGGCGCATCCGGATCTCTACAACGTGCTGCTGCAGATCATGGACCACGGCCGGCTCACCGACCACAACGGCAAGCAGGTCAACTTCCGCAACGTGATCCTGATCATGACCACGAACGCGGGCGCCGCCGACCTCGCGCGCCAGGCCTTCGGCTTCACGCGCAACAAGCGGGAAGGCGACGACCACGAGGCGATCAACCGTCAGTTCGCGCCGGAGTTCCGCAACCGGCTGGATGCGGTCGTCTCGTTCGCGCACCTCAACGCCGATGTCATCGGCATGGTGGTGGAGAAGTTCGTGCTGCAGCTCGAGGCGCAGCTTGCCGACCGCGACGTCACCATCGAGCTGTCGGAGCCCGCCAAGGCCTGGCTGATCGAGCATGGCTACGACGAGCAGATGGGCGCGCGGCCGATGTCGCGCATCATCCAGGAGCACATCAAGAAGCCGCTGGCGGATGAAGTGCTGTTCGGTCACCTCAAGGGCGGCGGCCATGTCCGCGTCGTGCTGGTTCCGGACGAGGCCAGCGCCGAGGGCAAGAACAAGATCGGCTTCGAGTTCGTCGAAGGGCCGGTGACGCCGAAGCCGGAAAAGCTGCCCGG
Source organism: uncultured Alphaproteobacteria bacterium (assembly GCA_963791165.1). Taxonomy (GTDB): domain Bacteria; phylum Pseudomonadota; class Alphaproteobacteria; order Rhizobiales; family Xanthobacteraceae; genus Bradyrhizobium. The sequence continues at coordinate 4,510 of CAWBRL010000030.1, forward strand.
CACCCGCAAGCGCACCACGTCGCGGAAGCCGAAATCGGGCGGCTCCAACGGTGGCGGCGGTTCCAAGGGACCGGCCTCCAAGGGCCCGCTGGTCAAGGTCTGACGGCGGATTGATCAAGAGATACGAAAAGGCCGGCTCGACAGCCGGCCTTTTTCTTTGGCTTGACGCTCTGCAGGCTTGACGTTCTCAGGCTTGGCGGCCCCCCGGGGAGCGGCCGCGCCGCTAGCGGTGGCCGAGCAGGTCGTCGATACGGCGCTGGAGCTGGCGCTTCTTGATCTCGCTTTTGCGCAACCGTTCTCCGAGGTCGGAAACGGGCTCAGCAGGGCCCTCGGCGCGGAAGGCGACGCCGACAAAATTGTCGCGCCACCAGACTACCTTGGCCATGAAGGAACGGCCCTTGCGCGCGATGCGCAGCGAAAGCTGCTCCTTTGGAAGCTCGACGACGCTGCTGAATTCGATGGTGGCGCCCTTGTCGGAGATATTGCGGACGATGCATTCGCGCGTCGTTCCATGCTCGCCGATCTCGGCGACGCCGCCAAACATCACCTTGTCGCGCACGCTCTCGCGTCGGTCATGCATTGAAATCTCCCGTAAAGAAGGAGACTTTTACGCGGCTTTGTTCCCTGCGAAAGGGCGCTTCGGGTAAAATGAGGCGTTAACGTAAACTGACAACGGCTCCAACGGCCCGGATTTCGGGCGATTATCTGGCAAAAGCGGGCGTGCCGCAGCCGGGATGGATCCGCAAGTAAACCATGATCGTTTGACCAGCGCTTTGACCGCAACGCACACATTTCTGGCCGCAAACTGCCATGCAAAAGCTTCGGTATCTTCGCGCCCTTTGCTGCACCGTGTCGCTCTTGTACGCATGTCCGCATGCCACGGCCGAGGACGCAGGCGAGGCCACCCGGTCAAGCACCCCAAGGCCGGCCGTGGAGGCGCGCGAAAGCGACACGCGCGAGGCGATGTGCCTGATGATTAAATCGGCGGCCAGGGCGTCGGACCTTCCGCTGGAATTCTTCGCACGCGTGATCTGGCAGGAGAGCCGCTTCCGCTCGGACGCGATCGGGCCGGTGACGCGCAGCGGCCAGCGCGCGCAGGGGATCGCGCAGTTCATGCCGGGAACCGCCAGCGAGCGCGGCCTGCTCGATCCCTTCAATCCGGTGCAGGCGCTGCCCAAATCGGCGGAGTTTTTGGACGAACTGCGCAACCAGTTCGGCAATCTCGGATTGGCGGCCGCCGCCTACAATGCCGGCCCGCGGCGGGTTCAGGAATGGCTCGCAGGCACCGGAGGGATGCCGCAGGAGACGCGCAGCTACGTGCTCGCCATCACTGGCGCGACCGTCGAGGATTGGGCGAAGGCGCAGAAGGGCGGCAAGGCGCCGGAGCGGATACCGACGTCGAGCTGCCGCGCGTTGATGGCGCTGCTGAAACAGGCGCCCAGTCCCTTCATCACCGAACTCGAACAACGCATTACGCTGAGCGCCGCCAAATTGTGGGGCGTGCAGCTCGCCGCCGGCTTCAGCCGCGACAAGGCGCTGGCGATGTATGCCCGCGCGATGAACCGGCTCAGCGCCGTGATCGGCGATCAGGATCCGAGCCTGCTCTCTTCGGTGATGCGCAGCCGCGGCACGCGCGCCTTCTACCAGGTGCGGATCGGCGCCGACACGCGGCCCGCCGCCGACGATCTCTGCAACCGCATCCGCAAAGCGGGCGGCGCGTGCTTCGTGCTGAAGAACAGGGGCGTGGCGGGATGAGAGTCGTTCCGCGTCATTGCGAGCGCAGCGAAGCAATCCACTCTTCTCTTGGTGGCGGCATGGATTGCTTCGCTGCGCTCACAATGACGGCAAGACCTGCTGTTGCACCGCATAACTGCCTTGAGCGGCGCTTGCTTGACGCGGGCTGCATTCGCCAGCCCTATGCCGCGACAACTCAAACCACACCCGGTCACCGTGGCGCTTCCCGCTCTCGACTCTCACCAATGGCAAAGCCCCTTGCGCGCGTTCGCATGGGGCATGTGCGCGGTTGCAACCACGGTGCTGTCGCTGGTGCTGTTTGCGACCTATCTCGGCATCGGCGCGCTGGCCCATGACAGCGGTTTCAGCCTGGGCTGGGTGCTCGGCAGCACGCTCCTGGTCTGGGCCGGGCCAGCGCAGATCATCCTGATCTCGACGCTGGGGTCGGGCGCGACCGCGGTGCAGGCGGCGATCGCGGTGACGGTGAGCGCGATCCGGCTGTTTCCGATGGTGGTATCGGTGCTGCCGCTGATGCGGACGCCGCAGACGAAACGCCGTCATCTGGTGCTGGCGACGCATTTCATCGCCGTCACGCTGTGGGTCGAGTGCTACCGGCTGCTGCCGCAGGTGCCGCGCGAGCGGCGCATCGCGTTCACGCACGGGCTCGGCTGCGGTCTCGTTGCCGTCTGCATGGTCGCGACCACGCTCGGCTACGGTCTTGCCGCCAACCTGCCGCCGCTGTTCGGGGCCGCGATCCTGTTGCTGACGCCGCTGTCGTTTCTGTTATCGACCGCGCGCAACTGCCGGCAGATATCCGACGTGCTGGCGCTGGTGCTCGGGCTCGCGCTGTTCCCGCTGGTGTCGATGCTGCATACCGGCGTCGATATCCTGATCAGCGGTATCGCGGCCGGCACCATTGCCTACGGCGTCCACTGGTGGCGGGAGAGGGCGCGCGCATGAGCGAGTTCTTCGGCAGTCCGCACGCGCTGTTGGTCCTGGTGCTCGCAGGCTTTCTGCCCAACGAAATCTGGCGCATGGCCGGGCTCTGGTTCGGCAGCGGCGTCGATGAGGGCTCGGAAGTTCTGGTGTGGGTGAGGGCGGTGGCCACCGCGATCCTTGCCGGCGTCATCGCGCAGATCCTGGTGCAGCCGCCGGGAGTGCTTGCCAGCGTGCCGGACTGGCTGCGTTATGGCGCGGTGGCCGCGGGCTTCGCCGCCTTCATCCTGACGCGGCGGTCGATCTTCGCCGGCGTCGTCTGCGGCGAGGTCGTCATGCTGGCGGGCAAGTGGTGGCTCGGTTGATTGCAGCCGGCCGATAATCCGCTACTGTCGGCCCCGAGGAAACCCAGGGAAAAACAAAATGAACTGGCTGAAATTGTCGGCGCTGGCCTGCAGCCTCGTCTGGGCCGCGCCGTACGCCCACGCGGCGGAATATCCGACGCGTCCGATCAAGCTGATCGTGCCCTATGCCGCGGGCGGTCCGACCGACGTGCTCGGCCGCATGGTGGGCGAATATCTCGGCCGTGACCTGAAGCAGCCCGTCGTGGTCGAGAACAAGGCCGGCGCGCAGGGCGCGATCGGCGCCGAAGCCGCGGCGCGGTCCGAGCCCGATGGATACACGCTGTTCTTCACGGCGGCGTCGATCTTCGTGCTCAACCCGCTGCTCTACAAAAAGCTGCCCTATGATCCGGTCAGGGATTTCCGCCTGCTCGCGCTCATCACGGACCTGCCTGTCGTCATGGAGGTGCATCCCTCCGTGCCCGCCAAGACGGTGGCGGAGTTCGTGGCCTACGCCAAGCAGAACCCGGGAAAACTCAATTTCGGATCGGCCGGCACCGGTGGCACCATTCATCTGGCTGGCGAGATGTTCAAGCAGATGGCCGGTGTCGACATGGTCCACGTCGCCTACAAGGGCGCAGGTCCCGCGCTGACCGACCTGATATCGGGCAACATCCAGTTGATGTTCGACACGCTCGGTACCGCGTTGCCGCCGGTCAAGGGCGGCTTGCTGCGGCCGCTCGCAGTCTCCTCTGCGCAGCGCATCGCCGATCTGCCCGATGTCCCGACCATGGCCGAGAGCGGCTATCCGGAGTATGGCGTCAGCGTCTGGTACGGCGTCTCCGCGCCGGCCAAACTACCCGACGACATCGCGCAAAAACTCACCGCCAGCCTGAACAAGGCCCTGGAGGACGACGCGTTCCGCGCCTCGCTGGACAAGGTCGGCTTCCCGCCGCTGCGTCCGAAGAGCCAGGCCGAGATCGAAAAATTCGTCGCGACCGACCGCGCGCGATGGGCCGGTGTGATAAAAGCGCTTAACATCTCACTGGATTAGAGCGTTTTCCAGCGAAGTGGAAACCGGTTCGCGTTAAGAAAACGCGTCAAAACAAGAATCTAGAGCCCCGTTCCGATTCGATCGGAACGGAAAAGGCTCTAGGACATCTGGATCAGGACATGGTTCGAGAAAGCGAAGTCCGCGAGGGCGAACTCACCGTCGATATGCCGCCGGCCCGCGACGCCGGGCTGGTGTTTGTCGGCCGCATCCGCACGCCCTGGAAATCGCGGCTGGACACGCCGCGGCAGGGTCGCACTCGACGGCCCGGTCTGCCGGCTCGAGATTTTCGAGCCCTGGGTGCCTGCGATCAAGGGCGTGGATTTTTACGAGAGCCTCGAAGTGATCTACTGGCTGCACCAGTCGCGCCGCGACCTGGTGCTGCAAAGCCCGAAGAACAATCAGAAAACCCGCGGCACGTTCTCGCTGCGCTCGCCGGTGCGGCCGAACCCGATCGGCACCTCGATCGTGAAGTTCGTGAAGATCGAGGGCAACGTGATCCTGGTGCGCGGCCTCGACTGCCTCGACGAGACGCCGCTGTTGGACATCAAGCCCGACCGCTGCGAATTCACCCCGCTGGCGCCGCCACAGCCGGGGGATTTCGAGACGGAGTAATTTCGAGACGGACAGGGGGTGACGATGTCATACGCCGCCGATCGTCGCAATTTGCTGAAATATCTCGCTGCCAGTCCACTGCTTGCGCATAGCGCCCTGGCGGAAGGGCTGCGTTGGTCCGATCCGGTCGACTGGGCTCCGCGCGACCCCGGCAAAGTCATTGCCGAACTGAACCAGGCCCTCGATGTCTTCGACTTCGAGCCGGTGATGAAGCAGAACGTTCCGCCCGCGCATTTCGGCTACATGGCGACCGGGGTCGACGACGAAATGACGTTGCGCGCCAATCGTGATGGTTTCCAGAAGTTCGAGTTGCGGCCGCGGCGGCTCGTCGATGTCAGCAAGGTCGACATGGGCGTCGAGATTTTTGGTGCGAAATTCGACAGTCCGATCGTCGTCGCGCCGACCGGCAGCAACCGGGCCTTTCACCCGGACGCCGAGATCGCCGTCGCCAAGGCCGCCAGGCTGGGCAACCATCTGCAGATTCTCTCAACGGTGGCCACGACTTCGATCGAGGATGCGATAGCTGCGCGTGGGGCGCCGGTATGGTTTCAGCTCTACACCACGCAGAAATGGGAGGTCGCCGAAGCGCTGGTGAAGCGGGCGGAAGGTGCAGGTGCGCCGGCGATCGCGGTAACGCTCGATGTGAGATCGTCGGCGAAGTGGGAGACCTTTGTCCGCTTGCGTCGCACCGATACGCGTGATTGCGGCAGTTGCCACGGCCTGTCCGATTATCTGAGCCGCAAGCCGAATTTTTCCGGTATCGAGCTCGGCGGGGTCAGCGGCACGGCGGTGACCAACCTGACATGGGACACGATCAAGCGCCTGCGCGACAGGGTCAAGGTGAAGCTGGTGCTGAAGGGCATTCTGACGTCCGAGGACGCAAAGCTCGCGGCCGATGCGGGCATCGACGGGATCGTCGTCTCCAACCACGGCGGACGAGTCGAGGACGGCGTCGGTGCGACGATCACCGTGTTGCCTGAAATCGTCGAGGCCGTCGGCAACCGCATGCCGATCCTGGTCGACAGCGGCTTCCGGCGTGGCAGCGACATCGTCAAGGCGCTTGCGATCGGCGCGCGGGCGGTCTGTGTCGGCCGGCCTTATCTGTGGGGGCTGGGCGCCTTCGGCCAGCCAGGCGTTGAGCGCGTGCTCGGCATTCTGCGCAACGAAACGCGCACTGCCATGCAGCAACTCGGCGCGCCGTCGCTCAAGGACCTTACGCCGGCGATGGTCCGGCGCATTTGATGGCATGCGTCTACCCCAGCGCTGCGACCAGCTTGGTCGCGTTGTCTTCCAGCACTTTCACGTCTTCCTTGCGGCTCCCGGGCGGCAGCAGGGCTACGCCGTCGTGGCGCGGCATGACGTGCATGTGCAGGTGGAAGACGACTTGACCGCCGGCGGGCTCGTTGAATTGCACCACGGTGATGCCGTCGGCCTTGAAGGCCGTCATGGCGGCGGCGGCGATCTTGTGGGCGACGCGAGCGACATGGGCGTAATCGTCGGGTGTGATGTCGAGGATGTTGCGGGCAGGGGCCTTCGGGATGACAAGCGTATGTCCCGGCGAACGCGGCATGATGTCGAGAAACGCCAGCACATGGTCGTCCTCATAGATCTTGTGGCAGGGAAACTCGCCGCGCAGAATTTTTGCGAAGGGGTTGTTGGTGTCGTAGGCGGGCATGGCTGCTTCCCTCGGGGTTTGGTTCGATTTCGTGTCTCTATAGCGTTTTCGAGCGAAGTGGATACCGGTTCACGTCAAGAAAACGCGTCAAAACAAATAAACATGAACCCGGTAGAACCGGGCTCGCGCCGCGCGAGGTCAAGCCTCGTCGGCGGCCTTGCGGAACGGGCCGGCCTCGGTCAGCTCGCGGCCGACTTCGGCCACGTAGGCGCGCTCGCGCTTCAGGTAATCCGCGATCGCCCGGCGCAAATCGGGATCGGCGATGTAGTGCGCGGAGTAGGTGGTTTGCGGCAGGTAGCCGCGCGCCAGCTTGTGTTCGCCCTGTGCGCCGGCTTCCACCACCTTCAGGCCGCGTTCGATCGCGAATTCGATGGCCTGATAATAGCAGACCTCGAAATGCAGGAACGGGTGATGCTCGATGGCGCCCCAGTTGCGGCCGAACAGCGTGTCCGAGCCGATGAAATTGATGGCGCCGGCGATCCAGCGGCCGTTGCGCTTGGCCATCACCAGCAGCACATCGCGGCCCATGCTCTCGCCGATCAGCGAGAAGAATTTTCGTGTCAGGTACGGTCGGCCCCATTTGCGCGAGCCGGTCTCCATGTAGAACGCAAAGAACGCGTCCCAGGCATCCTCGGTGATATCAGCGCCGGTCAGGCGATGGATGGTGATGCCGGCGGCGGTCGCCTCGCGCCGTTCGCGCTTGATCGCCTTGCGATGGCGCGAATTCAGCGAAGTCAGGAAATCGTCAAAAGTCCCATAGCCGGCATTGTGCCAGTGGAATTGCTGGTCGTTCCGCAGCAGGAAGCCGTGCTTCCCCAAGAATTTCGCCTCGGCCTCGCGGGCGAACGTCACGTGCACGGAGGAGGCTTCGGTCGCGTTGCACAGCGCCATCAGCCCGCTCGCCAAGGCGGTTCCGATCCGGTCGCGGTCGACGCCGTCGCGGATCAACAGCCGCGGACCGGTGGCGGGCGTAAACGGCACAGAGGCCTGCAGTTTTGGATAGTAGCGTCCGCCCGCGCGCTCATAGGCGTCGGCCCAGCCGCGGTCGAAGACATATTCGCCTTGCGAATGCGATTTCAGGTAGCAGGGCACGATGCCGACGATGTCGCCACCGAGCCGCGCCAGCAGATGCCGCGCACCCCAGCCGGTGCGGGCGCAGGCCGAACCGGAAGCTTCGGCCGCGGCAAAAAATGCGTGAGAAACGAAGGGGTTATAGGCGGGTTTTGAACTGGCGCAGAAGTCGGTTCGAACCCCGTTTGAAGCCAGTGTGTCAAGATTGTCGAGGCTGTCCGGATCGTCAGCCGGATTGGCACAGGCGTCCCATTCCGCAGCCTTGATGTCGCTGGCGGAGGGGACGGCTTCGAGGGTGATTTCGGATGACGCCATCGAGAAATTCGGACCGGTCCCATCGTACGATCAGCCATCGCGCATGGTGACCAACACCTCAAAGATCGTGCATCAGGCGGACGAGTTCAAGATGGTGCGGCGCGTATCAGGTTCCCGGCAGGAACCCCTCGAAGATCATCTGGTCGGCATGGCGCGCCGCCTGCTGGCGCTGCTCCGGCGTTCGCACGGTCCACGCCAGCAGCGGCAAACCAAAAATGTTGCGGGCGATCCAGGGCGCAGCCGCGGGCAGCTCGTTGACCCAATAGGCGACGAAGTGGGGCCGGGTGCGGAAGGCGTGGCGGAGTTGCGTCATGCCGTGACGCTGTTCGGCCGAGGCTTTCGGCCACTCTTCCTCGGTATATTCGCGCTCGGCCACGATGCCGCGGGCGCGGCCGGGAATCAGTTCGCGCAGCGCCAGCACCTGGTCCGGATCGAACGACATGCCGACGGCAGGGCCGGAGTAAGTGGCGAGGACCTCGGCCATCCGCTTCACCAGCCGGCGGTCGCCGTCGAAATGACTTTTGACCTCGATCACCAGCGGCACGCGGCCGGCGACCAGCGCGCAGAGATCGCCGAGCGTCATCATCCGCTCCGGCGTGTTCTTGAACTGGATAGTCTTGAGCTCGGCGGCGGTCTTGCTGAGCAACGCGCCGGACCCTTCTGTCAGCCGGCCGAGTGCATCGTCGTGATGCACCATCGCTTCACCGTCAGATGAAAGCTGGATGTCGCATTCGATGGCGAAGTTGCCGGCGACGGCGGCCTGCGCGGCCGCCGGCATGTTCTCGACGATGCCGCGCGCGATATCATGCAGGCCGCGATGCGCGACGGGACGCGCCGTCAGCCAGTCGGGGGCACGCACGCGCCGTACTCCGTTCAGGACACCTCGAAGATGGCATCGACCTCGACCGCCGCATCCGAGGGTAGCGAAGCGACACCGACGGTGGTGCGGGCGTGCCGGCCCTTGTCGCCGAAGGCCGTGACCATCAGGTCCGACGCGCCATTGAGCACCTTGGGTCCGTCGAGGAAGTCGGGCGCCGAATTGATGAAGCCACCAAGCCGCACCACGCGCACCACCTTGTCGAGATCGCCGAGCGCGGCCTTGACCTGCGCCAGCAGATTGACCGCGCAGCCCTGCGCGGCGGTATAGCCCTGTTCGATCGTGACGCCGGCCCCTAACTTGCCCTTGGCGATCAGCTTGCCTTCCGCATTGGCGCACACCTGGCCCGAGACGAACAGCAGGTTTCCGCTGCGCACGAAGCCGACATAGTTGGCCATCGGGGTGCGCGGATCGTGCAGGACAATGCCTTGCGCCGTCAGCTTCTGTTCGACCGTACCCGCCATGTTTCCGTCCCCGATTGATTTGACCGCGCCTGGTCCGCGCGACCAGGTCCGCATTGTTTCGCGCATCGCGCCGTTTGTTGCAAGCGAAGGCAATCCGGCGGCGCGTGCCACGAATGAGAACGAGACCCCCGGGAAAACACCGGAAAACATGTCGTTCCGAAGTCAATTTCTGGCGTTTTGGTGAAGCTGCCCTAGTTGCGACGCAATGGAGCCGTCACTAATGTAACGAATCTCCACCGAGGAAAAAACTGAACATGGCTAGCTCGTTCCCGATTCCGGTCCGTGCCCTGGTGTTCTCGGTTGCCGCCACCCTTGGATCCGGTTTCGTAAACGGACCGGCGCTGGCAGGCGCAAGCGGGCCGTTTCTCGCCCATCAGGCGCTCTATGAACTGAAGCTTGTAAAGGCCCGCGGGAGCAATGCGATCAGTGGGGCGCGCGGGCGCATCCTCTACAATTTCTCAGGCAGCGCCTGCGAGGGCTACACGTCCGAATTTCGCCAGGTGTCGGAACTCGACAGCGGCGAGGGCAAGCTGACGCTGAGCGACTTGCGCTCGCATTCCTGGGAAGATGGCGCCGGCAAGAGCTACCGTTTCAAGATCGACACGCGGATGAACGATGCCAATTCCGCCCCGATCGACGGCATGGCGGAACGGGTCGGCGACCATATTACGGTCAAGCTGAAGCAGCCGGTCGCGAAGACGTTCGAACTCGACGGCAAGACCGTGTTCCCGACCGAGCAGATCCAGCACATCATCGCCGCCGCGCGTGACGGCAAGTCGGTGCTGGAACTGATGGTCTATGACGGCTCCGACAACGGCGAGAAGGTCTACAATACGCTTTCTGTCATCGGCCAGCCGATCCCGGGCACCCGCAGCATCGCTTCACCCGATCCCTCGACCGCCAACGACCAGATGAAGGCGCTGACGCGCTGGCCGGTCACGGTGAGCTATTACGATCGCGATGCCAAGACCAAGGAAGGCGAGCAGACGCCGGTCTATGCGATGTCGTTCGAGCTGTTCGAGAACGGCGTCTCCCGGGCGCTGGTGCTCGACTACAATGATTTCGTGATTTCGGGCGCGATGGGCAAATTCGACGTCAGGGATTCCAAGCCCTGCAAGTGACCGGCGAAAGCCGATCATCCCCGATGCGCAATTGCGCATCTGAAGGCGCGCATTAGCGCGAACCCGGGATCTCGAGATTCCGGGTCTGATCTCCGGCCCATTCCCCAGAACCTGACCGAAAGAGTTGCTCTTTTGTCATGGCCGGGCTTGTTGTCCCACGAGCCCGGGCATGACGGGTTTTCAGAAATGCCGCAATTTCATGAGCCGTCTGGTCGAGAGCGCCGGACCCGGATACGCTTCGGCCCAATCATGCACGTCAGGGAGGCACCAACATGAGCAAGCTCGAACATATCAGGCCAAGCGGCCTGCACCACAATCCGGCTTACTCCCACGTCGTCGTCGCCTCGGGCGCGCGCACGATCTATATCGCGGGACAGGTGTCCACCGACGACGAGGGACGGGTGGTCGGCGAGGGCGATCTGGCCGCGCAGACGACACAGGTGATGCACAATATCGGCCTGGCGCTGAAAGCCGCTGGTGCGGGTTATGCCAATATCGTCAAGATCACCACCTTCGTCGTGGGCTACAAGCCGGAGCTCCGTCCCATTATCGGCAAGGCGCGCTCGGTCTTCTTTGAAGGCATGGAGCCGCCGGCGAGTACGCTCGTCGGTGTAACCGCGCTTGCGGCCCCGGAATGGCTGATCGAGATCGAGGCCGTGGCCGTCGTCGATTGAGGCCTGCGCTCTCTCATCTGTCATTGCGAGGAGCGAAGCGACGAAGCAATCCATCTATCCCCGGGCGGTGAGGTGGATTGCTTCGCTGCGCTCGCAATGACAGGGAGAGAGCGGTCTACTCCTCCTCGTCCTCTTCCTTCGCCGGCCCCTTATAGGCAATGCCCCTGATCACGGCGGCATTGCCGAACTTCTTCCTCAAATCATCGATCGCGCGTTCGGCGTGGGCCGAGCGGCGGTCGAGCATGTCGGTATCGTCGGCCAGCGATCCCTCGCGCAGCGCGCTGACGCCGGTGCCGATCAGGCGGAACGCTGTGCCGTCGATCTCCTTCGCCAGCATTTCGCGCGACACCGCAAAAATCTTCGCGGCGAGCTGGGTCGGCGCCTGGATCGATTGCGAGCGGGTGCGCTGCCTGAAATCCGCGGTCTTCAGCTTCAAGGTGATGGTGAGGCCTGACAGATCGCCGCTCTTCAGCCGCGACGACACTTTTTCGGAGAGCCGCCACAGCACCTTTTCCAGCGTCGCAAAATCCTTGATGTCGTTGTCGAACGTGGTCTCGTTGGAAATGGTCTTGGCGCCGCGGTCGGGCACGACGCTGCGGTCGTCGATGCCGCGCGCCAGCCGCCATAGCCGTCTGCCTTCCCCGGCGAACTGCTTCATCAGTTCGACTTCGTCGGCACGCTGCAGGTCCGCGATGGTGCGAAAGCCGCGCTGCAGCAGTTTCTCCTGGGTCGCAGGGCCGACGCCGTAGATGAATCCGACCGGCTTGTCGGCCAGCATCGCGCGGGCCTCATCCTGGTCGAGCACCGCGAAGCCGCGGGGCTTGTCGAGATCGGAGGCGATCTTGGCCAGGAACTTGTTGCAGGACAGTCCGACGGACACCGTGATGCCGATGTCGCGTTCGACGTCGCGGGCAAAGCGCGCCAGCACTTTTGCGGGGATCATGCCGTGGACGCGCTGGGTGCCGGAGAGATCGAGAAACGCCTCGTCGATCGACAGCGGTTCGACCAGCGGCGTCAGCGTTTGCATCGCATGTCGCACCTCGCGGCCGACGCGCACGTATTTGGCCATGTCCGGCGGGATCACGACCGCGGAGGGGCAGAGCGCCAGCGCCTTGAACATCGGCATTGCCGAGCGCACGCCATAGGTCCGCGAGATGTAACAGGCGGCCGACACCACGCCCCGCTTGCCGCCGCCGATGATGACGGGCTTGTCGGCAATATCAGGGTTATCGCGCTTCTCGACGGTGGCGTAGAATGCGTCGCAATCGATATGCGCCAGCGTCAGCGATGGCAGGGAATGGTGGCGAACCAGGCGAGGCGAGCCGCATTCGCTGCATCGCCTGGCCTTGATATCGAGGTCGCCGAGGCAATCCCGGCAGAAGGCGCGCGGACCGTCAAAGGCTGGCGCCGGCTCGCTCACGGCACGTCGCGCTCCCACTTGGGGTCGCCCAGCACCTCGCGGGCGGCGGCAATATTGGTCGGATGCAGTTGCGAAACGCTCGCAAACGCCTTCACGGTGGCGTCGTCCCGCATCACGAAATCGAGCACCGAGGCCAGAAATTGCGGGTCGGCGGCGGCCGTGCGCAGCGTTTCCGGGCCGATCCCGCTCTCGGCCAGGAACAGGCCCAGCCGCTCAGGATCGCCCGCAATAAAACTCAGCGCCTGAACTGCAACGATTTCAGCTACTTCCCGGGGGTTGTGAACAGGCTTTTTCAACGTCGGGTTTGCCTTTCCGTTAACTTATGGGCTCTACTTTGGAACCACCATGCCCGAGTCTGCGGAATGTGTTCAAGCAAGTGGAAACCAATCCGCAAAAGTTGACGCATCGGCTTAACGGGTTAGAGCGAATCCGTCGCTAGTTTGAATTCACTTTTCGACAAGCTGGCGGCGGTACTGCAACGTACTGAAAAGCCGGACCTGTTTCCTGAGTATGAGGGAGGGACGGGATGGCAAAAACCGTCCTGATCGTGGAAGACAACGAGCTCAACATGAAGCTCTTTCGCGACCTTCTGGAAGCGCATGGCTATCAGACCTCAGGAACCAGCAATGGTTTCGAGGCGCTCGATCTTGTCCGCAAGCTGCGCCCCGACCTGATCCTGATGGATATCCAGCTTCCGCAAGTCTCCGGTCTCGAAGTGACGCGCTGGATCAAGGACGATCCGGAGCTGCGCGCGATACCGGTGGTTGCGGTCACGGCCTTCGCGATGAAGGGCGACGAGGAGCGCATCCGCGAAGGCGGCTGCGAGGCGTATTTGTCCAAACCAATTTCGGTCGGCAAGTTCATTGAAACGGTGCGGCGTTTTATCGGGTAGGGGTGAGTTTCGATGTCTGCGCGTATTCTTGTCGTCGATGACGTTCCAGCCAACGTCAAGCTGCTCGAAGCCCGTCTGTCCGCCGAATATTTCGACGTGCTGACCGCTTCCAACGGCGCCGAGGCGCTGGAAATCAGTTCGCGCTACGAATGCGACATCATCCTGCTCGATGTCATGATGCCCGACATGGACGGCTTCGAGGTCTGCCGCCGGCTGAAGTCCAACCCGGCCACGCATTTCATTCCGGTGGTGATCGTCACCGCGCTGGACAGCCCGGCCGACCGCGTCCGCGGGCTCGAAGCCGGTGCCGACGATTTTCTGACCAAGCCGGTATCCGACGTCGTCCTGATCGCGCGCGTCCGTTCGCTGACGCGGCTGAAGATGATGACCGACGAGCTGCGCATGCGCGCCATCACCTCGCTCGAAATGGGCATGGAGGCGCCTGAACGCAGCGCCATCGCCGACAAGGGCGTCGGCGGGCGGGTCCTGCTGGTCGATGACCGGCCGTCGTCCTACGAGCGGCTGGCGCCGATCCTTTCCGCCGAGCACACGGTCGACGTCGACACCAACCCTGCGGAAGCCTTGTTTCATGCCGCCGATGGCAATTACGACCTGCTGATCGTTTCGCTCAGCCTGGATAATTACGACGGCTTGCGGCTGTGCAGCCAGGCGCGCTCGCTGGAGCGTACGCGCCAGCTGCCGATCCTCGCCATCTCCGACGCCGACAACAATGCGCGGCTGCTGCGCGGGCTCGAGATCGGCGTCAACGATTACCTGCTGCGTCCGGTCGACAAGAACGAACTGCTGGCGCGCGCGCGTACCCAGATCCGCAAGCGCCGCTACACCGACCATCTGCGCGACAATGTGCAGAACTCGATCGAAATGGCGATCACCGACGCGCTGACCGGCCTGCATAACCGCCGCTATATGGAAACCCATCTGGCGACGCTCGCCGAGCAGGCCTCGACCCGCGGCAAGCCGTTGGCGCTGATGATGCTCGACATCGACTTCTTCAAGGCCATCAACGACACTTACGGCCACGACGCCGGCGACGACGTGCTGCGCGAGTTCGCGGTGCGCATCCGCAAGTCGATCCGCGGCATCGATCTCGCCTGCCGCTACGGCGGCGAGGAGTTTGTGATCGTGATGCCGGAGACCGACCTCCACGTCGCCGGCATGGTCGCGGAGCGCCTGCGCCGCTCGATCGCCGGTGAAAGTTTTTCGGTCAGCAAGGGTACCAAGCGCATCGAGGTCACGATCTCGATCGGGCTGTCGACGCTCGATCGCAAGGGCGAGCCGGTCGCCGACGTGCTCAAGCGCGCCGACACCGCGCTCTATCGCGCCAAGAATGACGGACGCAACCGTGTGGTTTCGGCGGCGGCTTAGTCCGTCGTCCCTGCGAACGCAGGGACCCATAGCCACCGGCCGATGTTTTGTGATGGGCGTCTGCCACTCTGCTCTAATGAAAGATCACGCGGTATAGGTCCCTGCGTTCGCAGGGACGACGTCGGATGAGTCGTCGCCTCAGGCAACAACCTTGGCACGCTGCTTCACCGCCTCATACGCCAGCCGCTTGAACTCGAACGAGAACGGGTGAACGAACGCCATCTGGCGCTGCGCCATCATTACGCCGGCCATGTTGCGCTTCGGCGAAATCCACCATTGCGTGCCGGCCACGCCACCCCAATAGAATTCGCCTGATGCGTCGGGATGGTCGAACTTCGACGGCGTCTGGATGATGCCGCCGGCAAGCCCGTGCACCTTGCCCGGCTGTTCGCCCATCATGGCAAAGCGGATCCACTGGCCGTCCGGCAACTGGTTGGTCATCATTTGCGCGATCGTTTCCGGCTTGAGCAGCGTCCGGCCACCCGGCAGCAGGCTTCGGATCAGCGCCACCATGTCAGGCATCGTCGACACCAGGCCGCCACCGCCGTTCAGCCGCGCGATCGGACGCAGATAGGCACCGGGAAACGGCGCATTGTCGGTACGGGTGAGGCCGGGCTTCATCGGCTCCATCAGGTCCGCGCCGGCGTAGTAGGCGACCAGGCGGCCGTGATCCTTTTCCGGAACGACGAAGCCGGTATCGACCATGCCGAGCGGATCGAAGAATCCGCGCCTTGATGAATTTGTCGAAGCTCTGGCCGCTGATAACCTCAACCAGACGCGCCACCACGTCGATGGCGAGCGAGTATTCCCAGGACGTGCCCGGCTGATAGATCAGCGGCAGGTCGGCGAGTACGTCCACCATCTGGGCCAGCGTCGTCATCGGATTGTGCACGCCGCGCTCGTTGAGCGCCTTGAAGATGACGGTGCCGGGGTCGAAGAAGCCGTAGCTGAGCCCGGAGCTGTGGCTGAGAAGCTGGCGGACGGTGATCGAACTCTTCGCCGGCTCGGTATCATGCAGCGAGGTCGCGCCCGAGCGCAGCACCTTCCGATTCCCAAGCTGCGGAATATGCTTTTCGATTGCGTCATCGAGCCGGAGTTTGCCTTCCTCGACCAGCAGCAGCGCCGCGCAGGAGGTGATCAGCTTGGTGTTGGAGAAAACCCGAAAAATGTGGTCGGTACGGAGTGGCGTCTGCGCTTCCTTGTCGGCCCAGCCGACGCAGTCCACGTCGACGAGATCGCGACCGACCATGACCGCCCAGGAAATGCCGGACAAAAGGTTGCCATCGACGTAGCGCTGCATGGCCGCTTGGGCCGGTTTGAAGTCGTAACCGCTGGCAGTCACTTTCAGGTCTTCCATTGTCGCTCCCTCTTTTTGCCGTCGCGCGTGTCGCGCGGTCTAGTTTTCTTATCGTCCCTGCGAAACCAAGGGGACCCATAACCACCGGCGCTGATTGTAACAAGAAGGTTGTTGCCACGTCGCCCTATTGACAGGCCGCGGAGTATGGGTCCCTGCGTTCGCAGAGAAGACGGGGTCGGGGTGTCTCAAGCGGTCGATGAAGACCGGGGCTTCTTCCTGCCGCCCTCTCGGCGGCAGGCCGGTCAATCTTCACCCCCGCATTCTTCAGCAGCACCATTGCAGCTTCCTTTGCGGCACGCGCCATCGACGGATCGTTGCGGACGAGGTCCTGCGCGATCGAGCCGTCGACCAGCAACGCGAGCTGCGTCGCCAGCGCTTCCGCCTTGGTAACGCCGAGCTGCACCAGCAGGTCGCGAAACCAGAGGCGGCGGCTTTCCTTGAATTCGACCGCGATCTTGCGGACCGACTGGTCCTCGCGGCCGAGTTCGGCGACCGCGTTGACGAACGGGCAGCCGCGAAAATCTTTCGCTGAAAAGCGCCGCTCCAGCGAATTGAAGGTGCCGAGAATCTGCTCGACCGGCGACTTGTCGGAAGCGCGCGGGGCCACGAAGCGGCGCGCCAGATAGGCCGAGATCAGCGCGTCCTTGGACGGGAAATGATTGTAGAGCGTGCGCTTGCTGATGCCGATTTCGGCCGCGATGGTGTCGACGCCGACCGCGCGATCCCCTGCAGATAGAACAGCCTGTCTGCGGTTTCGAGAATCCGGTCTTTCATGGCCGGTTTGGCGGGCAGGGTAGCCATGCGCTGGCGGGATGTCCTTTTGCTTGACAGTTCGGCTGCCTTTATAGACTAGTTTACACAGATCTGTGTACCTATTTCAGACATCAATTGCAGGACGCGGCTTTCGCATCGCGGCCGATGGGGAGAATAAAAACAATGGCCCTGCTGCAAATCCTGCGTCCGACGCTTCCCATTTTGATCGGCGCCTCGCTGATGCTCACCTTGAGCATGGGCCTGCGGCAGAGCTTCGGCATCTTCATGCAGCCGCTGACGCACGACATCGGAATTTCGGTGTCGCAGTTCACCTTGGCGCTGGCCGTGCAGAACCTCGCCTGGGGATTCCTGCAGCCGCTCGCCGGCGCCATGACGGTGCGCTACGGCTTCCGTCCGATCATGATCGTGGGCTCGCTGATGTACATCGTGGGCCTTGCCTTGATGGCGACCGCGCAGGGGATGATCCCGATCCTGATCGGCGCCGGTGTGCTGATCGGGGCCTCGCTGGCCTGCACGGCCAATGCGATTGCGATGTCGGTGGCGGCGCGCGCGGTGCCCGCGACCGTACGCAGCACCGTGATGGGCATGGTCTCGGCGGCGGGTTCGCTCGGCGCGTTGCTGTCGGCGCCGCTCGGGCAGATGTTGAATGAAGGTTTCGGCTGGCGCGTCGGCGTCGCCGGCTTTGTGATCCTGTCGCTGTTCATGCTGCCGGCGGCCTGGTACGCGGGGAGGGCTGACAAGATCCGCTGCCGTACAAGGCCGCCGATGACATCGGCGACACTTCGGCGACAACGGCCGCGAAGCTTGCCTTCGGCAACGCGTCGTTCGTGGTGATGACCTGCGCCTATTTCGTCTGCGGCATGCAGCTCGTATTCCTGACCACGCATCTGCCGTCCTATCTCCTGATCTGCGGTCTCGATCCGATGCTCAGTGCGCAGACGCTCGGCATGATCGGCGGCTTCAACGTGCTGGGCAGCCTTTTTTTCGGCTGGGCCGGCCAGCGCTGGAACAAGCTGGCGCTGCTCGGGATGATCTACATCCTGCGCTCGCTCGCGCTCGCCTGGTACTTCATGCTGCCGGCGACGCCGGCGACCACGCTGTTGTTCGGGGCGATCATGGGCTTCCTCTGGATGGGCGTCGGTCCGCTGGTCGCGGGCGCCGTCGTCGAGATGTTCGGCCTGAAATGGCAGGCGATGATCCAGGGCCTCGCTTTCATGAGCCACCAGATCGGCTCGTTCCTCGGCGCCTATGGCGGAGGGCTGATCTACGACCAGCTCGGCTCCTACACCATGGCATGGCGGATCGGTGTCGCGCTGGGGCTGGCCGGCGGCATTATCCAGGTCGCATTCGCGCTGAATTCGGCCGAGTCGGCAGCCGCGCCGCGAGATGGGCAGACGGCGTAGTCTCGACCTTCACCGACTGGCGGTTCGATTTCGCGCAAGCCTCGCCGCCCGATCGCGGCGAGACGTGTTTTGCGCAGCGGATGCGAAGTCAGATGCCGCGGGAGTTGATGCCGCCTTGCGAAACGGGGACGACGGCGCGGGGGAAGTTCGGCTCTTGGGGATATTCAGCTCTGGCGTCGTAAGCGCGTCGACGGTATGCCGGGTGGCCGGGGTGCGCGGCGATACGATGGGAATATCCGAGCTTGGGGAAACCGTTGTAGCGAACTTCGGCCGAAGCCTGGCGCGGTGAGTGCGATAAGGGGCTGCCGATCGTGGCGAGGGCCGATTTTTCTGATGGATGACAATGGAGGTCTCCCACGTGCTCCGCGACAGGGTTGTGCGGAGCGATGAGGGGAGTGTGGCTGGGCGCGCGGGCGGATCTGAGAAATATCGATTGGGCTCTCGACACAATGGCCGCGCGGCTATGTAACGGCGCGCTGAAACAAAAACGGGGCCCGAAAGGGCCCCGTTCAGATCAGCCTGGCTGTCGACATTACTTGATCTTCGATTCCTTGAACTCGACGTGCTTGCGCACGACGGGGTCGTACTTCTTCTTGACCAGCTTGTCGGTCATGGTGCGCGAGTTCTTCTTGGCGACGTAGTAGAAGCCGGTATCCGCCGTGGAAACGAGCTTGACCTTGATGGTGACCGCTTTGGCCATGTTCAGAACCTCAAATAGGGGGATATCAGGCGCCGGCCAAATCGGCCTGCATTTGCCGGGGCAACCTAGCTTCTGATCGCCCAAAGTCAAGGTTTTCGGGGCCAAAACCCTCCTTGAACGGCTAATTAGCCCTCAAAGAACCGGTTTTTCGGCCTCGGCAGCCCCAAATTCTCGCGCAGCGTCCGGCCCTCATACTGTTTCCGGAAAATCCCGCGCTTCTGCAGTTCCGGAACCACCTTGTCGACGAAATCGTCCAGTCCGGCGGGCAGGAACGGAACATGATGTTGAAGCCGTCGCTGCCGCGGCTCATCAGCCATTCCTCCATCTGGTCGGCGATCGTTCCGGGCGTGCCGACGAACGACAGTCCGCCGTAGCCGCCGACGCGCTGGGCCAGCTGGCGCACCGTGAGCTTGTCGCGCGCGGCGACATCGACCAGCCGCTGGCGGCCGCTCTTGCTCGCGTCGGTTTCGGGAAATTCCGCGGCAACTGCCCGTCGGGATCGAAGCCGGAAGCATCGGTGCCGAGCTGCACCGAGAGCGAGGCGATGGCGCTGTCGTAATGCACCATGCTGTCGAGCTTTGCCCGTTTTTCCCTGGCTTCGTCGACGCTGTCGCCCACCACCACGAAGGCACCGGGCAGGATCTTCAGATGCTCGGGGTTGCGGCCGATCTTCTCCATGCGGCCCTTGATGTCGGCATAGAGTTTTTCTGCCCGTCGGCGAGGGGACCGCCGCCGGTGAACACGGCCTCGGCCGTTTCAGCAGCGAGTTGCCTGCCATCCTCCGACGCGCCGGCCTGCACGATCAGCGGCCAGCCCTGCACCGGGCGAGCGATATTGAGCGGCCCGCGCACGGAGAGATATTTTCCCTTGTGATTGAGGACGTGCATTTTCGCCGGGTCGAAGCAGAGTCTCCTTGTTCGACATCGCGCACGAAGGCGTCGTCGGCGAAGGAATCCCACAGGCCCGTCACCACGTCATAGAACTCGCGCGCCCGCTTGTAGCGCTCGGCGTGCTCCATATGGTCATCGAGCCCGAAATTCAGTGCGGCGTCCGGATTGGAAGTGGTGACGATATTCCACCCCGCGCGCCCGCCCGAGATGTGGTCGAGCGAGGCGAAGCGCCCTGGCGACATGATAGGGCTCGTCGAACGTGGTCGATCCCGTCGCGATCAGGCCGATATGTTCGGTAGCGCCGGCCAGCGCCGACAACAATGTGAACGGCTCGAAAGACGTCACTGTGTGGCTGCGCTTGAGCGCATTGACCGGCATGTTCAGCACGGCCAGGTGATCGGCCATGAAGAAGGCGTCGAACTTGCCGGCCTCCGGGGTTCTGATCAGCTGCTTGATGCGCGCAAAATTGAAGTTGGCATCGGGCCATGCGCCTGGATAGCGCCACGCGCCGGTGTGGATGGAGACCGGCCGCATGAACGCGCCGAGCTTGAGTTGCCGCTGTGCCATTGCCCCGTTCCGTAGCTGTTATTGTTGGGGAAGAGATAGGGAGCTATCTTGAGGGCAATGCCATCCGACGGCATCGAGAAGGATTTTGCAATTTAAGGGACTGGCGGAGGAAATTTGCCGTGACGCCAATACCGTCA
>CAWBRL010000031.1:0-44285 GCA_963791165.1 uncultured Alphaproteobacteria bacterium
CTTGCAACAGCAGGCGGTGCAACAGCAGGCCACACAACAGAACGGCGCGATCAAGCCGTCCGCCCCGGCCGTAGTCCGCACCGGCTGGATCATCCAGGTCGGCGCGCTGGAAAGCGAAAGCGAAGCCAAGCAGCGGATCGACCTTGCCCGCAACAAGGCCAGCAACCTGCTCAGCAAGGCCGATCCTTTCACCGAGCCGGTCGTCTCCAAGGACCGCACGCTGTTCCGCGCCCGTTTCGCCGGCCTCGAGCGCGAACAGGCCGAAGCGGTCTGCCGGACACTCAAGCGCGCCGATATTTCCTGCATTACCGTTCGCAACTGATCCGTCATCTCGTTTGACATCGAGAAAAGCCGGCGCCTCACGCGCCGGCTTTGTTGTTTCCGAACCACAGTTGCCGCCGCAATTCACATGGCAGCGATCAATCGATCCCGCGAAAACTTCTCGTCAAGAAATTGCGGTTAGGTTTGCGGCATGAAGGATCGACCACGCCGGGCAACGGCGGGCGATACGGGGCTGCACACAGAGAACGACATGGAAGCAGCTCTCGGTCTGTCGCGTTGGTAGCGTGAGCCGGAGTTAGCTGAGATGCGTGCGAAGCAGAGTATCCTTGGCCTCGTTTACACGGGCGGCGAGATACGTCGAGCCCCCCTGGTCGGGATGCAGTTTCTTCATCAGGGCGCGGTGCGCCCGGCTGATGTCGTCGCGCCCCGCCCCCGGCTGCAGGCCAAGGATCTGATAGGCCTCCTCGTCCGTCATTTTACCGCTCGCCGCCGTGCGACGCTGCCCCCCTGCCGCGTCACCTTGCGCGTTCTGACGCCAGGCGGGAAACCGGCGGTCAAGATAGCTTTCAAGTAAGGCTACGCTCTCGGCATCGAAGCCCGTCGTCATCGCGAGCAGCTGCGGCAGATCGAACTCGTCAAGCGAGCGCCCGGCGTTCGGACCGTCCACGATGCGGCCCGAGAGTTCGCCGCTGTCGTGATCGAGGCTCATGTCGAGAAACTGCGAGCGCACGCGCGAAGCCTGCCCCGCCGAGCGCTGCGCGCCGCCGCCGAAGATCGCCCCTATACTGCTGAAGCCACCCGGCCCGAACGGCGACCAGCCGAGCAGGCCGGCGCCGAAGATGCCGAGCGGAATAGCTACCGCAAGTTCGCCGCGCAGGCCGGTAAAGGCCGCGACCGCGAGCGCAATGATACCGCCCACGATCTTGATGCCGCGCGCGAGCACGACCGGATTGGCTGCACGAAACATCTGCAGCAGCAAGTAGAGCAGGACAACGGCGACGACGCCGGCAATCAGGGTAGGCATGGCTTCAATATAGTGACATCTGCGTCGAAAAGCATCGCAGGCCGGTGTGAAACCGGGTTGCGATCATTTCATCTGGCCGATCAGCCTGGCCGCGGCGCCTGCGGTTTTCGATAGCCGAAGCAGCGCCTCGCGGCCGCCGGCGGCATAGGCCGCGGCGGCGCGCAGCAGCTCGCGCAATTGCGCCGCAGCACCGGGGTCGAACCTGCACCATGCACCGCCGGTCAGCCGCGCAATCTCGCGGAACGCCTGTTCGGCGGTGGCGTCATGGCCCTCCTGAAACATGAAGACCGGCACCTTGAGCAGGCCGAGTTCACCCGCCTTGGCGCAGAGATTGTCGACCTGTTCCTCCATGGCGTCGCCGACGAACACCACGGCACGCACCGCGGACGCCACCGCCTCGCGGCGCGCTTCCGACAGCACCTTGCCGATCTGCGTATTGCCGCCCTGGCAATCGATCTTGCTCATCAGCCTGGCCAATTGCGCGGAGTCGGAAATCCAGCCCGTGGCCCGGCATTCGTTCAGGCCGCGGTAATAGACCAGACGGATATCGAGGCTGCCCAATGCCGCCGCCTCGCGGAACATATCGGCCTGCAGCGTGCAGGCCATGTCCCAGGTCGGCTGCCGGCTCATGGTGGCGTCGAGCGCAAACACCAGCCTGCCCCGTGCGCCGGCGCGGTGCGGCGACATCGCCCGCGCCTTGGCGACAAAGGCGGCGATGTCTTCGGCCGCGGAGGTCCGTGTCTCCGGCAACGGACGCGCGTTGCGCGCCTCGGCTTCTTGCGCCGACGTGACGTCGCCTGTCGATTTCGGTTTGATGGGTTCGCCGGCCATGAGAGCGCTCGCAATTGTGCAGCAAGGCTCTATGTGGGCTGGCGCCCTCGGCTGGTCAATGTGCCCGAATGCGATCCCGCCGGGATCGCGCGGCAGCAGGCCGTTAGTTGGTCACCGGCTTGTTCTTCGGCACCGGATTGCTGTTGCTCGCCAGCGGCACCGGTCCGGGGTTGCTGCTCAGGACGTCAGGCACCTTGGTCGGCACCGGCTTCAGCTCGCTCTTGTCGGAGTCGTCGAGGAACTTGTCGAGCATGGACTGGATCGACGATTTGGCTGCGTCAGGTCCGGTATCCCGCATGTCGTTGTGCTGGAAGCCGGTGTTCACGACCGTGATGCCGGACTGCTCGCACTGCTCGTCGTCGGGCACGACGCCAGGGTCGGGCTTGAACTGCGTATCCTTGGAGCGGAACGACAGGATCTTGAATTTGCCGTCGGTCAGGAACGGAACGCGCAGATTGTCGAGCGTCACGACCTTCTTGATCTCTTCGGGATACTCCCTGGCGAAGTACATCGAGATGTCGCCGCCCATCGAATGGCCGACCATGGTCACCTTGTCGTAGTCGGCGTTGGGCTGGAGCTTCTTCATCTCCTCGATGGCGAAATGGATGTTGGCGACACCGCGCTGAATCTGCGGCAGCCGGCCGACATAGAGCTCGCCGGGCTTGGTCACCATCGGCGGATCGGTCGGCAGGTCGTGCTGCGGGCTGATCGCGAGATAGCCGCGCGCAGCAAAGATGTTGGAGAGGAAGGAATACTCGGTGTGCTTGACGGTATTGCCGTGATTGAGGATCGCAACCGGAAGTTTGATCAAGCCCGCATCGGCCTGCATTTCCTTGTCGCGGCGGACGGCGATATTGACAGCGACCAGGCGGTTATCGCGCGCGGGATCGTGGAATGCGATCGTCTCATGCCGGATCGCCCACTTGCTCGCGGTGAAATATCCGACGGCAAACAGCACGGAGAGTGAAAGCAGAACAAAAATTCCACGTTTCATATTCGTCCTCGCGCCCGCTTCAGGGCCATCCCATGTTTCAGGACTCTTCGGTCCCTTGGCAATGATATATGTCACGATGGAGTGACATAAAGGCCAAATGTTGTGTATTGACCGCCTGATCGTTGTGCGTTGCACCCATCTATTGTGCAGGCGCTCAGTGGCGGTACCCGGCCTCCTCTTTTAGGACGCCTCCAGCCAAGCTTTGGTTCGAAATTTCATTAAAAGTCTAGGAAAACCGCTCTGTAGGCGGTTTGTTCCACGGCGCGGCTCGCCCGGCAAGTCCGTATGATACCGGAATTCAAATCCGCTCTTTCAGGCCGTCAGGCCATCCAGTTTGGCGGGAATTGACGCTGCCCGACCCGAGAGAAGGTGCCAACGCCGCGCGGTTGACCGATCCGCAGCGCGGCCGGTATCCCGCTCCCCTCTCAACCGGCGAGAGTTGCCTGGCGAAGCGACAGCCACACCATGCCGTTCTCGACCTTGGTCGGATGCACGCGCGTAC
Organism: uncultured Alphaproteobacteria bacterium; assembly: GCA_963791165.1. Taxonomy (GTDB): domain Bacteria; phylum Pseudomonadota; class Alphaproteobacteria; order Rhizobiales; family Xanthobacteraceae; genus Bradyrhizobium. The sequence goes on from CAWBRL010000031.1 coordinate 3,634, forward strand.
ATCCCGTGTCCGGAGCAACCGCCTCGCCGCTCGCCAACTCGATGACAAAGTTATGCAGCGGACAGGTGACGCGCTTGTTGTGGACGATGCCCTGCGACAGCGGTCCGCCCTTGTGCGGACAGCGGTCGTCGAGCGCAAACACGTCGTCATCGGCAGAACGGAACACGGCGATGTCTCCGGACGCGGTCCGCACGACGCGCGAGCCGAGCCGGGGAATGTCGTTCAAGGCGCCGATTTCGATCCAGCGGGTCATGCGAGCTCCAATTCCGCCATCGGCGCGAACTCGTTGCGATCGACACCGCGTTGGGCGCGCTCTGCCCACGGATCGCTTTGCGAGAACTGCTGCGAATATGCGAAGCGGTCGAACAGCGCCTTGCGGTTGGACACATCCTCGACCACCTGCCTGCGGATGGCATCGAGGCCGACGCGATCGCACCACTTGTACATGCGCTCCAGATACCAGCCCTGCTCGCGATAAAGCTGCGTCACCGCCGCAATCACTTCCAGCGTCTCGTCCTCGGTCGCGACCTTGGCCAGAAATTCCGTTCCCTTGATGTGGAGGCCCGCCGCTCCGGCAAAATGAATCTCATAGCCGGAATCGACGCAGATCACGCCGACATCCTTGCAGGTCGCCTCGGCGCAGTTGCGCGGACAACCGGATACCGCAAGCTTCACCTTGGCCGGCGTCCATGAGCCCCACATGAATTTCTCAATTCTGACGCCGAGGCCGGTCGAATCCTGGGTACCGAAGCGGCACCATTCCGAGCCGACACAGGTTTTGACCGTGCGCAATCCCTTGGCGTAGGCGTGGCCCGAGACCATGCCGGCCTCGTTGAGGTCGGCCCAGACCGCAGGCAGATCCTCCTTCTTCACGCCGAGCAGGTCGATGCGCTGGCCGCCGGTGACCTTCACCGTCGGGATGTTGAACTTGTCGGCGACGTCGGCAATGGCGCGCAGTTCGCTCGGCGTCGTGACGCCGCCCCACATCCGCGGCACCACCGAATAGGTGCCGTCCTTCTGGATGTTGGCGTGCACCCGCTCGTTGATGTAGCGCGATTGCTGGTCGTCGCGGTACTCGCCGGGCCAGGTGGCGAGCAAATAGTAGTTCAGCGCCGGACGGCAGGAGTGGCAGCCATTGTCGGTTTTCCAGTCCATGAACCGCATGACGTCAGGGATGGTCTTCAAGTTCTGTTCGACGATGACGCGGCGGACGTCGTCGTGGCTGTGATCGGTGCACTTGCACAGCGGCTTGACCTTCGGCGCGGTCGAATAGTCGCCGCCGAGCGTGAATGCGAGCACCTGTTCCACCAGTCCGGTGCATGAACCGCACGAGGACGAGGCCTTGGTGTGGGCGCGCACGTCGTCGAGCGTGAACAGCTTCTTCCCTGTAATCGCCTTGACGATGGTGCCCTTGCACACGCCGTTGCAGCCGCAGATTTCCGTGGCGTCGCTCATGGCGGCGACCGAATTCTGGCCGGCGTGACCGCCGTCGCCGAGATTGGCGGCGCCGAATACCAGCCGCTCGCGCATCGCCGATACGTCGGTGCCGTCACGCAGATGCTGGAAATACCAGGGCCCGTCGATGGTGTCGCCGTAGAGCACGGCGCCGACGATCTTCTTGTCGCGCAGGATGATGCGCTTGTAGACGCCGCGGTTGGCGTCCTGCAGCACGATCTCTTCCTTGTCGGGTCCCGGCGCGAAATCGCCGGCGGAGAACAGGTCGATCCCGGTCACCTTCAGCTTGGTCGAGACCACCGAGCCGTCATAGGTGGCAAAGCCTTTCATGGCGAGATGATTGGCGCAGACCTTGGCCTGGTCGAACAGCGGCGCGACGAGGCCGTAGGTCTGGCGGCGGTGCTGCACGCATTCGCCGACCGCGTAGATGCGGCCGTCATAGGTCTGCATGGTGTCGGAGACGACGATGCCGCGCTCGCAATGCAGCCCCGCCTTTCTGGCGAGCTCGAAATTGGGCCGGATGCCGACCGCCATCACGACGAGATCGGCCGCAAGTTCGGAACCATCGCCAAAGCGCACGCCGGTGACGCGGTCTTCGCCGAGGATCGCCTCGGTCTGCGCCGGCATTTTGAACACCATCCCGCGCGCTTCCAGCGACTTGCGCAACAGCCCGCCGGCGACCGGATCGAGCTGGCGCTCCATCAGCGTGTCGAGCAAATGCACGACGGTGACGTTCATGCCGCGCTTCATCAGGCCGTTGGCGGCTTCCAGGCCGAGCAGGCCGCCGCCGATCACGACGGCATTGCGGTGGCTGGTCGAGGCTTCGACCATGCGCTCCACGTCGTAGATGTCGCGGAAACCGATCACGCCGGCAAGATCCTTGCCCGGCAGCGGCAGCATGATCGGGTTGGAGCCGGTGGCGATCAGCAGGCGATCATAGGGCACCCGCTCGCCGGCCTCGGTGACGACCTCGCAGGTGCGGCGGTCGATCATCGAGATCGTCTCGCCCTTGCGCAGCGTGATGTTGTTGTCGTCGTACCATTGCACGGTGTTGAGCATGATGTCGTCGACGGTCTTCTCGCCGGCAAGCACCGGCGACAGCAGGATGCGATTGTAGTTGCCGTACGGCTCGGAGCCGAAAACGGTGATGTCGTAGAGATCCGGCGCGCGCTCCAGCAGCGCCTCGACGGTTCTGATGCCGGCCATGCCGTTGCCGATGACCACCAGTTTTTGCTTGATTACCTTCTCGAGCATGGTCTGCCTTTCAAATTCCGACGAGACCTCCCGGCGACGCGACGACGCGTCGTCGATCGGTGAAATAGATTTTGGGATTTCTGGGGGGCCCATCCGCGGGCGGCTGACCGTCATCAATGGCGATCGATAGCTGCTTAAGTTCAAAGTTCATGCCAACTTGGCGCAGACAATTCTGCCCGCAATATCAATCTGTTTTCCGGCTCGCCTAAAGTGACATCAGGTGAGCGCCGCATAAAAAAGCACCAACCTGCGCGTTTGAGTGGCGTCGGTTGCCGGGAGCGAGGCGGGATCAGACCGCGGTATAAATAACGAGTTTCAGCGCCGGATCGTCGTTGGCCTGAAAGCTCACATACTCCAGCTTGAGCCGGCCCTTCTTGGGGTGGCTCAGGGATTTCCGGCCCGCCGCCATGGCGCCGACATCGTGCGCCTCCCACCAGCCCGTAAACTCGGGACACCCTTCCCGCAACCGCGCCAGCAGGTCGCGAAAGGCCGGATCGCCCGCCCACAGGTCGTGCGTGGCGCGGAACTGCGCCACCATGCGCTTGGCCTCCTCCGCCCATGACGCGCCGAACAGCCGCCGTGTGGCGCGGTTGGTCAGCACCGAGAGCAGGCTGTTGCGATCGGCCTCGGCCAACCGGCTGAACGCAAAGATGTCGTCGGCGGCCGCATTCCAGGCGATAATGTCCCAGCGTCGGCCAGTGACATAGGCCGGCAGGTTGAGTTGCTCGACCGCACGCCGGACCGCCGGTGGAACGGCTTCGCGGACAAAAACGCGGCGGTCGGTGGTTTGCGTCAGTTCCTTCAGATGCCGGTGTTCGGCTCTCGAAAGCCGCAGCGCCCGCGCCAGCGCGTCGATGGTGCCGGCGGAAGGGCTGACAGACCGCCCCTGCTCGAGCCGGATGTACCAGTCGACGCCGATCCCGGCCAGACCCGCCACCTCCTCCCGCCGCAGCCCGGGCGTACGCCGCCGCGGACCGACCGGCAGGCCGACCGATTTCGGCGTCAGCTTCTGGCGCCGCGACCGCAGGAAGTCGCCGAGTTCGCTTTGCCTTGAATTCGCACCCAGGTCCGCCATGCCGCACCTTGCCGAGGAAGGGTCCAATAGTCCCAGGATAATACCAGGCCTTGTTGGCGGAATGAAGCCTGCGAGAATGGGTGCTCGCGTTACCGAAACGAGGATGACCCATGAAGGCTGCCGTCTTGAATGCGTTCGCTTCACCGCTTGCGATCGAAACCGTCGCCGACCCCGTGCTTGGCACCGGCGAGGTCATCGTCGACGTCGCGGCCAGCCGCGTGCTCGCCTACGCCAACGAAGTCCTCAGCGGGGAACGGAGGTACCTGCTGGAACTGCCGGTGGTGTTCGGTCCCGGCGCGATCGGCCGTATCCGCGCCACCGGACCCGATGCGACGCGGCTTCGCGTCGGCGATTGGGTCTATTGCGATCCGACCGTGCGCTCGCGCGACAATGCGCGCTCACCCGACATCGCGCTGCAGGGCCTGACCGCCGGGAGCGAAGCCGGCCTGCCCCTGCAGCGATACTTCCGCGACGGCGCATGGGCCGAACAGATGCGGCTGCCGACGGAAAACGCCACGCCGATCGGCGCCATCGACGCTGGGGATGCCGGGCGCTGGTGCGCGATGGGCACGCTGCTGGTGCCCTATGGCGGGTTCCTCGCCGCAGGGCTGCAGGCCGGAGAAACCGTGCTCGTCAGCGGCGCGACCGGCAGTTTCGGCAGCGCCGCCGTCGCGGTCGCGCTGGGCATGGGCGCGCAATGCGTCATAGCCACGGGGCGCAACGAGACGGCGCTTGCCGAACTGAGCGAGCGGTTCGGCACGCGCGTCCGAACGGTGCGAATGCACGGGAGCGACCGCAACGGCGGCGCTGCCGAAGCCGACGACCGCGCCCGCATTTTGCAGGCGGCGCCCTGCCCCATCGATTGCATCCTCGACATCCTGCCGCCCGCGGCTGACGCGATACAGGTGCGGACCGCCATCATGGCGGTGCGGCCGTACGGGCGCGTGGTGCTGATGGGCGGCGTCGGCATGCTCGGCGGCGCCGGCCTCGACCTGCCCTACCCCTGGATGATGCGAAACTGCATCACCCTGCGCGGCCAATGGATGTATCCGCCGCACGCGGCCGTGCTGATGACCGGCCTGATCCGCTCAGGGCTCGTCAACCTGGATCATTTCGAGATCACCGCCTTCGATCTGGACCATGCCAACGAAGCGGTCGCATATGCTGCCGCCAACAGCGGCCCGTTCAAGATGACGGTTATTCAGCCGGGATGATCAGGCGCTGATGATGTCGCCGATGATATCGTGGACTTCCAGCGGCTTGTCGACCTGGGTGAACCATTCGGCGCGGTTGGCCGCGCGGCGGCGGCCGCGCTCGTCGAGCGGCAGCTTGAGCTGGCGCAGCAGGCTCGTCACTTCCTCGCGTGCCGTCACGTGGCCCATGCTGGGCCGCGTGCCCAGCGTCGCCTCGTCGATGTCATCGAGCGCGGTCAGCCCGCGCGGGAAGAATTCGCGATAGACCACCCGCTCCGCAAACCCGTCGATCGAACGGAAGCCGAGCCGCAGCGAGAGTTCCTTCAGGCCGTCGGCGACGAGTTGCTTGTTGCGCGAGCCGATCATCGACAGGCGGTTGCGCACCACGATCCAGTCGGTGGTGGCGCCGTCGAGTTGCCGCCGCTTGCGCCGGACGTCGCGCACCATCTCGGCGTAATGGCTCTCCCCGGTCACGGAATAGGTGGCGGGATCCACGGTGCCAAGCACGTCGAAGTCGAGGAAGCTGTCGTTGATCGGGGTCACCAGCGTATCGGCCATCGAATGCGCCAGGCGCATCAGATAGGAGTCGGAACCCGGCGTGTCGATCACGATGAAATCGTAGGCACGCTCGACCGCGCTCACCGCCTCCATGAATTGCTGGAACTCGGAATTTTCGTTGTCGGCAATCTGCATCGTCTCGCCGAGCCTGATGCAGTAATGCACCGGAATTTCGAGATCGAGCCCGGTCCGGCGCGCCCACGCATTCCGGTTGCCGATGTAACGGGTGAAGCTTTGCTGGCGGCAGTCGAGGTCGATGGTGGCGACGCGCTGTCCGGCCTTCATCAGGGCGACCGCAATATGCAGGGCGGTGGTGGATTTTCCCGATCCGCCCTTCTCGTTGCCCAGCACCACGACGTGCGCCGAACCCGATTGCCCCTGACTCGTTTGAACCAACATGACTCGTTCCCCAACGTCATCTTCAAATCAACGCGCCGCTTCGGTCAAGTGAAATGCGCGACGACGCATGCAAATCGCACGGCGTGTGTCTTCATGATGAATCCGTTGCGCGCGCGGCGATCGCTTCGACAATCCGGCGCCGACAAACTAGCCGGGCGCGTGCGCTCGGACTCGCATGGAGCTGCCACAGATCTGTCATTGCTGAGTTATCTTGGCGGCAGCGCTCGCGCCTTATAAGGTCGGCACGCCAACCGAGGGATCTTGGGGACCGAGCCCCCTCACCCCATCAGAAACTGCAAGAGATCTAATCCAGATGTCGCGAAGTCCCATGGTCGTCCGTACCGTTCCAGCCTTGCGGCGCGCCGTCGAGGCCTTGCGCGCCCGAAAGGCCACCACCGCGCTGGTGCCGACCATGGGAGCGCTTCACGACGGGCATGTGTCGCTGGTGCGACTCGCGAAACGCCGGGCGCAAAAAGTCATCGTTTCGATCTTCGTCAACCCCACGCAGTTCGCGCCGACGGAGGATTTCGGTTCCTATCCGCGCACCTGGAAAGCCGACGTCGCCAAACTCGCCGCCGAGAAGGTTGACCTGATCTGGAATCCGGACGTCAAGGCGATGTACCCTGACGGCTTCGCCACCCGGATCGTGCCCGAGGGTCCGGCCACCGCCGGTCTCGAGGACCGCTTTCGGCCGCACTTCTTCGGCGGCGTCGCCACCGTGGTCGGCAAGCTGTTCACCCAGTGCCGGCCGGATGTCGCGATCTTCGGCGAGAAGGATTTTCAGCAATTGCGGGTCGTGACGCAGATGGCGCGCGATCTCGACCTCGGCGTCCGGGTGATCGGTTCCCGCACGGTGCGCGAACACGACGGCCTGGCGATGTCCTCCCGCAACGTCTACCTGTCGGCGGAGGAACGGCAGATGGCACCGACGCTGTACCGCGCCATGAAGGAGAGCGCCAAACGGCTCAAGGCCGGCGACGACGCCGAAGCCGCAATGGCCGCCGGACGCGAACTGATCGAAAGTGCCGGCTTCGTGCTGGATTACTTCGCGGCCCGGCACGCCGAAACGCTGGCGCCGATTGCGTCCGTCAAGGACGGCCCGGTGCGGATCCTGGTCGCCGCCAAGCTCGGCAAGACCCGCCTGATCGACAATATCGGGGTTTAGCGGGCGAAGCATGTCCCCGGACTTGATCCGGGGATGGACACCGGTTCGCGTCAGGAAAACGCGTCAAATCAAGAATATGGAGTTCCGTCAGAGCAGCCCGAGATCGCGCAATTCGCGGCGCATCGGTTCCGGCATCGCCGCGACACTGGCGGCCGACGACTTCGTGAGGTCGGGCGGAGCGGCGTCCTCGGTCAAATAGCGCCAGCCCTGGAACGGGCGCATCGGCCGCGGCGAGACGGCGAAGACTTTTGGCTGCATCACCAGGCGGCACCGGCCGATGCCGTCCTTGTCGCGAAACGGTTCGATCGCAATGATCTTCTCGCGGGCGGCGATTTCACCCTTGATCACCCAGTAGAGCGAGCCGCCGGCCAGCAGCTCGCCATCGCGCTTTGGCGTCATCCGCGTCACGTGGATGTGGCGCAGCGGCAGGCCCTTTTTCTTGGCGGTCGCCATGCGTTCGGCAACCCAGCCCTTGAGTTCCTTGACCGACTCGCAGCCGACGGCAAGCTTGATGAGGTGAAGCGGCATGATCCCGCCGATGTAGCGGCCCGCGCGCGCTTTGAAAAGATCACTCGTTGCTATCAGCTGTGGGCGCCGCAGCGGTCGGCGCGAGCTGAACCGGCGCCCGTTTCGGCGCCGGCGGCGGCTTCTTGGCTGCAGCCTGCGCCGGCTGTGTCGCCGCTGCGGCCGGAGCCGGGGCCGGACGCGGCGCGGCCGGCGGCGGCTTCGGCGCGGCGCCGAGCGGCGGCTCGGGAGTCATGATGCTGACCGCCGGGGTCGAGGCCGCGGTCGGGAATTCGGCGTTGGTCGGTTTGCCCGTGGGCACCGACGTCGGCAGCCCGGCTAGCAGCCCCGAGGCGGCTTGCGGCGGCGCGTTCCAGGAAGGCGCATAGCGCGTGACCAGGTTCTCATAGACGCGCTCGTCCATGTTGGCCGCAATCTGGTTCTTGTTGGTCAAGGAGCGGAACAGCGCGCATGCCTGAGCCGTGCAGCGGTCGCGCGTCGTCAGCACGTAGGCCATCAAGCCGTAGCGGTCGCGCTCGACCGCGCGGCGCAGCGCCACCAGGTCGGAGCCGGCGCCCTTGTTCGCGGTGGCGACATCGCCGAGCGAAATCAGCAGCGTGATCTGGTTGGCCGCGTAGGCCACCGCCGCCGCGGTCGAACTCGGCGGAGCCGAACAGCGCCTTCTCGCAGGCGTTCAGGACAGCGTCGCCCGCGAGGTCGTCGATACAGGAAAGCTGCGGCAACGCCGCACCGGTCGGCGGAACGTAACGCGCCTCCGTCGGCGCAGCCCGGCTACCCGTGCCGAAGCCGTTGACGATCGCGGTCCCGGCGATAGCGACCGAAAGCAAAGTGATGACCGCCAGTGCACCGTTGGCCACGGACCTATCCGCGCGCAGCACCATGACCAGAACGACGAGCCCGAAAAATCCCGCCGCGGCCAGCGTCAGCCCCATCGGAAAGTTCGGTGAACGCCAGATTTGATCCAGCGACGAAGCCCAGGCCCAGTTCATGCGCGGTGTCCCCTAGCACAGCATAAGACGCCATCTGCGAAAGGCGAATGCGTTTTTTTGGCATCGCCTTTCAGCAGAATGGTTCTGTGAACGGGGCCGTTTAACGGCGGTCGAAGTGCAACCGCGCCAGAGGCCTGCTTGCGCACAAGTTTCAGGAAATCGCGAGCTGGCTTTCCTTGGCGACCCGTTCGAAAGCTTCGGTCGAACTTTTAATCCGATATTGGCAGTCGTCGCCATCGGTCGGAAGTAGCCGGATCACCTCATAGGTGCCACTGGCGGCCGGACGGGCAACATTGCTGGCAGTAAAATAGACAGTCTCTCCAACGGAGTACTTATGCTTCAACGCCCTCTCCATCACGCAAGAACGCCGGCCGCGCTCACGGTCCCGCTAGCTTTCGACCGACTTGAGAACCCTGCGGCAACCTAGCACACCGGCGGCCGCAAAAGCCAGCAGCATAGAGACATGGCAAACACGCGAATTCTGCATATTTTTCAGGGTGATAAACCGGCGTTTTGGCGGTTCCCGGAAATCCGCGTGGCGGTATTCAACCCGCCCTTCCCGGTAACTTTGTCACGGCACGGCCGGGTGGCCGCGCCGGGAACTCGCCCTCCCCCCGGGCGCGCGCCAGCGCCCCCTCGCCTTAGACCGTCTCGAACCGTTCGATGACCAGCGTCTCGGCAAGGCCGGCGCGGGTCCATTCCTGGAAGGCGCGCAGCGCCATCATCGCATCGAAATAATGCCGCGCATCGTCGGATATCTCGATCGCATAGGTGCGAAAGCGATGCACCACCGGCGCGAACATCGCATCCGCGCCGCTGAAGGCGCCGAACAGGAACGGCCCTTCCTTTCCGTAACGCCCGTTGCAATCGGCCCAGATCTCCTGAATGCGCGCCACGTTGGCGCGCGCGTCGTCCGACAGCTCAACCGCGCCGACCGGCCGATGCAGGTTCATGCCGCATTCGTTGCGCAGCGCCATGAAGCCGGAATGCATCTCGGCCGAAATCGAACGTGCGTGGGCGCGGCGCGCGCGGTCCTCCGGCCACAGCCTCGCCTGCGGGAATTTCTCGGCGAGATATTCGATGATCGAAAGCGAATCCCACACCGTGACATCGCCATCGATCAGCGCCGGCACCTTGCCGGCCCGCGAAAAACTCAGGATCCGGTCCTTGTCGGCCTTGTCGTCGGTGTAGAGCGGAATGAACACCTCTTCGAAAGCGATGTCGTTGGCGCGCATCGCCAGCCACGGCCGCATCGACCATGACGAATAGTTCTTGTTGCCGATGACCAGTTTCAACATTTGCCGGGATATCCTGTTGGGATCGTGATCTTGCCATAGTGCGCCATGGCCGTTCAACCTGTACACCACCATGACCGGGCGATCACGGGGAATGCAGCATGTCCGCATACTGGGTCGATATCGCGGCCGTCAGCTTCTTCGTCGTGGAGTGGCTGATCTACGGCATCACGCTCGAGCACACCGCCTATGGCCGCGACAGCCTGTCGACGCGCATGAATCGCTATCGCGAGGTATGGGTGCGAAACATGCTCGATCGCGAGGCGCGCATGGTCGACATGCAGATCATGGCGTCGCTGCAGAACGGCACGGCCTTCTTTGCCTCTACGAGCCTGATCGCGATCGGCGGCGGGCTGGCGCTGCTGCGGGCGACCAACGATGCGCTGGCCGTGCTGCGCGAACTGCCGGTCGATCTCACCCCCTCGCCCGCATTGTGGGAAATCAAATGCGTCGGGCTGATCCTGATCTTCATCTACGCGTTCTTCAAATTCGCCTGGTCCTACCGCCTGTTCAACTATGTCGCGATCCTGCTCGGCGCGATGCCGCCATCGTCACAGCGCGACACCGCGGAAGCGGAAGCCCATGTGATACGCACGACGCGGTTGTTCGAGGCCGCCGGCCGGCATTTCAACCGCGGCCAGCGCGCGTTCTTCTTCGCGCTGGGTTATCTCGGCTGGTTCGTCAGCCCCTGGCTGTTGCTGCTGACGACGGCGCTCGTCGTGGTCGTGACGTGGCGGCGGCAGTTCGCGTCGAACGCCTGGCAGGCGATGGGGAGTTAGATACGAGGGTTCAGGCGAAGCGGCCTACCCCCTGGCCGCAGCTTCCAGTCCGGCAATGTCGAGCTTGACCATCTTCAGCATGGCCTCGGCGACGCGCTTGGACTTGTTGCTGTCGGGATCGCTCATCAGCTCGCCGAGCCGCTTGGGCGCGATCTGCCAGCAGAGGCCCCAGCGGTCCCGCACCCAGCCGCATTGCTCGATCTGGCCGCCCTCCTTCAACGCGTCCCACAGGCGATCGATCTCGGCCTGGGTGTCGCATTCGACCATGATCGAGAAGCTGTGGTTGAACGGGTCGAGAGGCCCCGCCTCGGTCGCCATGTAGCGCTGGTCGCCCAGGGTGAAGGCTGCGATCCTGACGCTGCCCGCCGGGCCGCTCGGGGTATCGACCGGCAGCGGCGAGATCCACTGGACCGACGAGCCGGGAACGAGCGAGGTGTAGAAGCCGATCGCGGCTTCCATGTCCTTCTCGAACCAGAGATGCTGTGTGACCTTCATCGCGATGTTCCTTCCCTCGATCCAATGGGCAAGGCCGGCCCCGCGCGGGCCGCGCCGGCCCAAGGACGGATGGCGTGGGCGGTATCCGACAGGGCTGCTGAATTTATTCGTGGAGGGATGGACGCAATCTTTATCGCGCGAAGAGAACCCGTCGGGAAAAACTAGGACGCGCTGAAATCGCGCGGCGTGAAACTGAGATCGAGCACCTTCCATTCGCCGTAGCGGTCCGCCGGCAGCATGGCGTAGGGCTGGCATGCATGCAGTGCGCTGATCGCCCCCTGCATCAGCAATGGTCCTTTCGTGGATACGCTGCTGACTTCAATCAGCATCGGATCGGCGGCCAGCTTGCCTTGCGGTGTCATCCACACGCGCAGCCTGACCTTGACCTCGTCGTCCCTCGACAGCGACGACGGCAGCTTCAGGCAGGTCTTGAGGTGCCGCCGGAATTCCCCGACCAGACTGCTGGCGATATTGGCCGCCTCGGTCGCCGGCGCGTCGAAATTGTCGCCGCCCTTGTCACGCGCTTGCGGCGGCGTGGCTGGCGGCAGTTCCGGTGGCAGCCCGAGCAGCACCTGATACTTGATCGACAGATCGGGCTCGGGCGTCTTGTAGGCCGGCGCGGCCGGTTGTGGTTGCGGCGGAGCGGCGGCTTGCGGCTGGGCCGCAGGCGGAGCGGCCAGGGCAGCCTGCTTCTGCGGTTGCGCCGCAGTTGGCGGCGGCGCCGACGGCGGAGGTGCACTCGCAGCCGCAGGCTTGTCGGGCGCGGAGAAATCGGGCTGCGGCGTTGGCGCTGGAACCGGTTCGGGCGTTTTCTCGACGGCAGGCGGCTCGGCAGGAAGCTGTTTCTCGGCAATATCCTGCGGCGTGACGATTTCGACCGGAATTTGCTCAGCGGTCACCGCGCCGAACGGATGCACGTCGGAAAACAGCAAAATCAGCGTCAGCAGCGACAGATGCGCAATCGCCGATGCCGTGATGTCGGAGGGTATGATGCGCCGCAGGTCCATCGCGAGAGCATAGCGTCCGGCGCGACAATTCCTCAATCCCATTTCGGCGCGAGACTGAAATCCGTCAGCCGGCCGCCGGCGTCTCCCATACAGGAAATCTCCCGCATGTCCTCTTCGGACAGCTCGAAGTCGAAGATCTCGATATTCTCGGAGAGCCGCTCGAGCTTCGAGGTGCGCGGGATCGCCGCCACGCCTTGCTGCACCAGCCAGCGCAGGCAGACTTGCGCGGCCGACTTGCGATAGCGGTCGCCGATCCGCAGCAGCGCGCGGTCGTTCCTGATGCGGCCCCTGGCGATCGGGCTGTAGGCCACCAGCGCCATGCCATGGCGCGCGCAGGCCTCGCCGACCTTGGTCTGGTCGAGATACGGATGGTACTCGACCTGATCGCACACCAGCGGTGCCGGACAGGCCGCCACCGCCTCCTCGATCAGGGCCACGGTGAAATTCGACACGCCGATATGACGGGCGAGCCCCTGCTGCCGGACCCGCGCCAGCGCGCCGAGCGTTTCCACCAGCGGCACCTGCGGATTTGGCCAGTGCAGCAGCAACAGATCGACCTCGGTCAGGCGAAGCCGCACCAGGCATTCCCTGGCAGAACGCTCCAGATCGTGGGGCGCGAAATGCGACGGCCAGATCTTGGTGGTGAGAAATACCTGATCGCGCTTCACGCCCGAGGCGCGCAGGCCCTCGCCGACCTCGCGTTCGTTCTCATACATCTGTGCGGTGTCGATGTGGCGATAGCCGAGCCGCAGCGCCTGCTCGACGATCCGCGCGCAGGTCCGTCCGCGCAATTCCCAGGTGCCCAGCCCGATCGCCGGGATTTTTGCACCGTTGGCCTCGATGAAGTTCATCAGGGGTATCCCGAGATCGAGCCGCCATTATGGGCCGCGCGAACTGCCGTGCCAACTCAACCGGGCACGGATTCCGTCGCAAGCGCAGCGAAAACGGTTTCCGGCGAATGGGCGATCACGGCCAGCAGCGCGCGCGCCGGGCCGCGTGGGGCGCGCTTGCCCTGCTCCCAGTTGCGGATGGTCTCGACGGGGACGCCGAGCCTTGCCGCGAATTCGATCTGGGTGAGCTGCGCGCGGCGGCGCAGATCGCGCACGGCAGGCAATGCCGCGGTGTCGCAGGTCGCTTCAGCGGGCGTTGCCGGCGAGGTCGCACGCCCGGGCATCGCCGGCGCGAGCGGAAACTCCTGCCCGTCCCGCAATTCGACGATCCGTCCGTCCGCCTTCAACCGCAAGCGCTGCATGTCGACCTCGTGAGCCAACATCATCGGCCAAGCGCGTTAAGGCCCGATTAACGATAAAAAGGATGGCTATTTCAGCCCGAACCACAGCGTGGCGATGCCGAGGAACGAGAAGAAGCCGACCACGTCGGTGATCGTCGTGACGAAGGTGCCTGACGCCACCGCGGGGTCTGCCCGCACCCGGTCCAGCACCATCGGGACCAGAATGCCGCCGAGCGCGCCGGCGACGAGGTTGCAGATGATGGCGAGCCCGATCACGATGCCGAGGCCCGGGATCTTGAACCACGCCACGGCGGCGACACCCGTGATCACCGCAAAGGCGAGGCCATTGACGAGGCCGACCATCGCCTCGCGCATGACCACGCGATACGCATTGTTGGAGCCGAGTTCGCGCGTCGCCAGCGCCCGCACCGCTACCGTCATGGTCTGCGTCGCGGCGTTGCCGCCCTGGCTCGCCACGATCGGCGCCAGCACGGCGAGCGCCACCATCTGCTCGAGCTGGCCCTCGAACAGGCCGAGCACGGAGGATGCCAGAAACGCCGTCGCCAGATTGACCAGTAGCCAGTTGAAGCGGGCGCGCGCGATGGTCCAGACGTTGTCGGACAGTTCTTCGTCGCTGGTGACGCCGCCGAGCGCTTTCAGATCCTCGTCCGCCTCCTCCTCGATGACGTCGACGACGTCGTCGATGGTGATGACGCCGACCAGCCGGTTGGTGGTGTCGACGACCGGGGCTGCGACCAGATTGTACTTGCCGAACATCCGCGCGACCTCTTCCTGGTCGTCGAGCACCGAGACCCGGCGGCGGTCTTCGTCGATCAGTTCGGAGAGCTGCACCGGCCTCCGCGCACGCAGGAGCGTGTCCAGGGCGACGGCGCCCTGCCAGTGCTTTTCGGAATCGACGGCGTAGATCTCGTAAAACCGGTCGGGCAGATCGGGCGTGTCGCGCATGTAGTCGATCGCCTGGCCCACGGTCCAGTCCGGCGGCACCGCGATGAACTCCGACTGCATCCGGCGGCCGGCGGAATTTTCCGGATACAGCAGGCTCCGCTCCAGCGGCTCGCGCTCGGACGGAGGCAGCTTTTCGAGGATCTCTTCCTTGTCCTCTTCGTCGAGGCCCTCGAGAAGTTCGACGGCGTCGTCGGATTCCAGCTCGCGAACGCCCTCCGCGACCGTCTCCGGCTCCAGTTCCTCGAGGATTTCCTCGCGGACGGAGTTGTCGACCTCGTTCAGCGCCGAGAAGTCGAAATCGGTACCGGTCAGCTCGACGAGCTTGACCCGGTCCTCGGCTTCGAGGGCGCCGATCAAATCGCCGAGATCGGCCTCGTGAAGTTCCGCGACCACCTCACATAACAGCGGCCGATCGGCGACGGCGATGGCGCGCGCGATTTCTTCGACAAACTCGTGGCGGAGTTGTCCCTCTTCATCCCGCATCCGGAGAGGGTCGAGCACGGAGCCGCGTACGGCTCGCGCTTCGTCGGCCTGGGCAACGTCGATATCCTCGGCCATGCCGTGCCTCGCCGGTTTGACAGAATGAGAGAACTCGTCTGAGCTATCGCATCACGCATTACCCAATCGGCAACACAAAGCGCAATGCCCAATATGTCCAACTGCGAATGACCGGAAAGTTCATCACCGCGCTGTGCTCGGCGGCCATGGCATCGATCGTCTTTGTGGCGGCAGCGCCAGCCGCTGAATGCCCCCGCAAGGATGCGCTCGGCACCTCGCGCGTTCTCACCGTCGATGCCGCGACCACGCCGCGCGTGGGCCTGAAGAGCTTTCCGCAGACACTGCCCCTCGAAGACCACGAAGTCGTACTGACTTTCGACGACGGACCATGGCCGCGCACGACGCCGAAAGTGCTGGCGGCGCTGGCGCAGGAATGCGTGCGCGCCACCTTCTTCCTGATCGGAAAGCCGGCCTCCGAACACCCCGAACTGGTGCGAAGATTAGCCGCACAGGGTCATACCGTCGGGCATCACACCTGGACCCACCACAATCTGAAATACATGAAGCCGGACGCGGCGACCGGGGAGATCGACAAGGGCATCGCCGCCGTCGAGATGGCGCTTCACGGCAAGGCCACGACGGTCCCGAGCACGCCTTTTTTTCGGTTTCCTTTTTTCGACATGACGCCGGCAACGCTGGAAAACCTGCAACGGCGCGGCATCGCCGTATTCGGCGCCGACCTCTGGGCCAGTGACTGGCTGCCGATGACGCCGGCGCAGCAACTGAAATTGCTCACCGAGCGGCTGCAAATCGCCCGCAAGGGCATCATCCTGCTGCACGACCCCAAGGCGCAGACCGCGGCCATGCTGCCGGCCTTCCTGCGCTGGCTCCGCGACAACCGCTACCGGGTGGTCCATATCGTTCCGGCCGATGCCAAAACCGTGACCGGCAAGGCACATTAAAGCCAAAATCGGCGTGGAATTCATTGGTTTAAAATACGATTCTCGATGCCTCGTGTAAGCATGGCGTTCTCAGACAGCGTTTTCGAGCGAAGTGGCTCGCGTCAAAATAGTGATTGGACCTTGGTTCTGATTTCATCGGACCCGGGGTCAGAGAATGAAGCCGGGGTTGTATGATCGCTAGCGTATTTGGGGAGCTTCGGCTGCGGTCCGCAGCCGCTTTCAGCATGGCCGTACTGGCCTGCGCCACAGCACAGACCGCTTCGGCCGCCGACTGCCCCGGTCATCCCGACGCCATCGGCACGTCGCGCACGATCGTGGTCGATCCGCGTCAGTATCCAATCGTCGGCACCATGCAATACGGCAAGACGCTACCGCTCGAAGACCACGAGGTGGTGCTGACCTTCGACGACGGGCCGCTGCCGAAATACAGCAATCAGATTTTGGACATTCTCGCCGCCCACTGTGCGAAGGCGACTTTCTTCCTGGTGGGACGGCAAGCCAACGACAATCCCGAAGGCGTGCGCAAGGTGCGCGATGCCGGCCACACGGTGGCCACGCACAGCCAGAACCATCCAACCGGCATGGATCGGCTGCCGCTCGACCGCTCCAGGCAGGAGATCGAACAGGGCATCGCGTCGGTGACGGCGGCACTGGCCGACGGCACCGCGCCCGCACCGTTCGTGCGCATTCCCGGCCTGCGCACCAACGACGGGATCGAGGAATTTGCGCGCGCCAAGGGACTTCAGGTCTGGAGCGCCGATTTTCCCGCCGACGACTGGCGCAATGTTTCCGCCGCGCGCGTCTATGAGCTCGCGATCAAGCGCCTTGAGGCCAAAGGAAAAGGAATCCTGCTGCTGCACGACATTCAGCCGCGCACGGTCGCAGCCCTGCCGAAAATCCTGCGCGAATTGAAGGCGCGCGGCTATCGCATCGTTCACGTCGTGCCCGCGACGCCGGGACGGCCGTCAACGCCGACCGAGCCGCAGCAATGGCAATTGCATCCGGCATCGGAGATGGTGGCCATCTCGCGCTGGCCGAAAATTCCGAGATTTGCGTTTGCCAGCACCGCAGCACTCCCCGCCCCGGCTCTCGCCGACCTCGACTGGCGCAGCACCGATCTCGGCCCACGTACGCAGCGGCGCGCGCGCGGCGTTCCGCTGCCACGGACAACGCTGTGGCCGAGACAAATCACATTGCCGCCGGACCACATGCTTGCCGCACTGTCGGTTCCGGCCGCGAGCATTTTCACGATCCCGGAATCGACCCGCGTCACGATGCTGGCCAAGGCTCCGACCAGGGCTCCGACCGCACAAACGCCGCGGGCTACCGAGGTTTCCGCCAAGCTGGCCGGCAAACCGCGCCGCCACCGCGGTCCGGCCGCGGCCCAGCCAGCGGCATCCGCGACGCAGCCGCCCGAGGAAGCCAACGGGACCGCCCCCAGGCCCGCGGCACGCGCCAGGAGGAACGGCCGATCCGTTCACGTTGCCGGCTAGAAGAAGCGCTCACGCGTCCTGATCGGATCAGGACCGCCCGTCGCTCGAAACCGCGTGCGGCTCAGTTCGTCACGATCTTGGCGATGCAGAGCAGGATGACGAGCGCAAGGAACAGCAGGTCGATATAGGACTTCATCTCGCCGGCGTAGCGGAGCGCGGTGACATCGCCGACGATCTGCTTGCGCGCGGTCGCCGAATTCGGTCCCTCGGCCGCAGCGGCGGCCAGGCGCCGCGCCTCGCCCTCCAGCCGCTCGATGCGCTGGAAGAAGTGAAATGACCTGAGAGCGGACGCCGCGTGCATGCCGGCATAGACCAGCACGAGAACCGCGACCACCACGCGATGCTGATATTTGTCCAGGAAATTCAGAGCCAAATAGACCAGCGCCAGGAACACGAAATTGGAGACGAATCGGTAGGCGTAGCTCAGGAACAACATGCATATGCTCCAGATGGTCTTTGGAAGTGCCGAACTGCGGCTGGCGGCCCGGAATCACCGGCCGGCGGGTTCCCCTAGTTTACGCGAACGCCGCAAAAGCAAGGTATCAACCAGCACCCCAACCCAAAGGAATCACGCGCCGTGTCATTGCGGACACGCGTACCCCCGGTTGAACCGGCCGGGCTGAGCTATTTGCAGGATTTGTGGTGCGCTCGGAGGGACTCGAACCCCCACGATTTTACTCACTGCCACCTCAAGGCAGCGCGTCTACCAATTCCGCCACGAGCGCTTGGGATACCGGCTGGAGCGATGCAGCCCGCCGGATCAACGGCGCCGATGTAACAAATCAGGGATGGAGGGACAAGGAAGTTTTGCGCTCCGATAACTACCTGACATCAGGCGATTTCGGCAGCATTTGCTTGACTTCGACCGCGATCCGGTTGCGATCCACCAGCACCACGCCGGAAGCCACCGGAAGGTTGTTGGCGAGGATCTTGACCTCGTCGGCCTCGGTGGCGTCCAGTTCGATGATGGCGCCGCGGGAGAGCCGCATCACCTGGTGGATGGGCATGGTCGTGGTGCCGAGCACCACCATGAGATCGACGCTGACTTTATCGAGGGTCGCCACTACTGAACCGCCAAGGGGGGACTAAATTGTCTGGTTCCACCTGACCACGTTATGGTTAGCCAATGGTTAATGACCGCCAAAGCCTTGATTTGACGACCTTCGCGCAGCCCGCCGGCGGCGGCGAGGTCGAATGGCGGATTGCGGCTGCCCCCGTGCCCTATCCCGAGGCGGTGGCCGAAATGGAGGCCCGCGCGGCCGATATCGCCGACCGCAAGGCCCCCGAACTGGTGTGGCTGCTCGAGCATCCCCCGCTCTACACCTCAGGCACCAGCGGCAGGCAGGACGACCTGCTCGATCCGCGCTTTCCCCTGTTCACCACCGGCCGCGGCGGGCAGCTCACCTATCACGGTCCCGGCCAGCGGGTGGCCTATGTGATGCTCGACCTGAAGCGGCGGCAGCCGGACGTGCGCGCCTACGTGGCCGGCCTGGAAGAATGGATCATCCGTACGCTCGACGCCTTCAACGTCCGCGGCGAGCGCCGCGAGGACCGCGTCGGCGTCTGGGTCAGGCGGCCCGACAAGGGCGCCGGCCACGAAGACAAGATCGCCGCGATCGGCGTCCGGCTGCGGCGCTGGGTGTCGTTCCACGGCATCGCCATCAATGTCGAGCCGGACTTGTCGCATTTTTCCGCGATCGTGCCCTGCGGCGTCGCCGATCCCCGTTTTGGCGTCACCTCGCTGGTCGATCTCGGCCTGCCGGTGACGATGGAAGACGTCGATGTCGCGCTCCGGCAGGCCTTTGTCGAAGTATTCGGCGCCACGAATACGCGCCTGCCGGAAGCGACGGCTTAGCCTTCACGCCGCCTTCCGCGGCGCGATCTCGAGTTGGCCTGCGATGTAGCGGCGCTCCTGGGTGAGACCGCCGAAGCCGTAGGCGTCGCCCTTCACTTCGTCGACATGCGCGTAGCTTTCCTCGTGCAGCGGCCCGAGCAATTCGCCCATGCGCTGAAAGAGTGCGGCGAGATAGGCGGCCTTCTCGTCCTTGGTGTTGGTGCCTTCGCTGACATGAACGTCGAGCCAGAAGCTGGCGAGGCTTTGCTCGGCCAGCGACCTGCCGCCGGCGAACCAGTCGGCGGCGTCGACCGATTTCACGATGATGGCGGTGACCTTGGGGTCCTTGCGCAGGATGCGCGCGGTGAGCTCGCTGACGGCGGAGGCGATTTCGGCCTTGAGCGACGGGTTCTTGCGAACGCTGGAATAGGTGACTGTGATGAGCGGCATTGCGGTGTCTCCTTGGTGCTGTGGCGGCATCGACCGCGCCACGCACATCTAGACCCCGCACCATCATTTTGGTACCTTATCCTCATTCATAACAATGATAACAGATCTTAATCATGACGACGCTGGATATCGATACCGTGCAGGCCTTCCTGCTGGTCGCCGAGCTGCAAGGCTTTACCCGCACAGCCGAAGCGCTCGGCACCACGCAGGCCGCAATCAGCCTGAAGCTGCAGCGGCTGGAGGCCGTGATCGGCAAACGCCTGGTCGAGCGGTCGCCGCGCGCGGTGGGGCTGACCGCCGACGGCGCGGCCTTCCTGCCTCACGCCCGCGCGCTGATCGAAGCGCATGACCGCGCGCTATCGGGTGAGCGGCCTGCCCGCCGGCAATTATCGCTCGGGATCAGCGATCACGCCGCGGGACCGGAACTGGTGCCGCTGCTGGAGCGGCTGCACGCGATGTCGTCGCAATTGGCGCTGGCGGTGACGATCGGCTTTTCGCGTGAGATGCTCGACGCCTACGATGCCGGCAAGCTCGACGCCGTCGTGGTGCGGCAGGAAGGAAGCCGCCGCGGCGGCGAGAAGCTGACGGAAGACGAGTTCGGCTGGTTCGCCGCCAAGCGCCTCGCCTGGCGCCGCGGCGAGACGCTGCCGCTGGCGACCCTGGCCCCACCCTGCGGCGTGCGCGCGCTTGCGATCCGCGCGCTCGACAAGGCCGGCATCGAGTGGAGCGAGCGCTTTGTCGGCGGCGGCGTCACGGCGGTGGCCGCGGCGGCGTTAGCCGGCCTTGCGGTGGCGCCCCTCGCCCGGCGGATCGCGCCGCCAGGCCTGGTCGATATCGGCCCGGCGCAAAAGCTGCCGCGGCTGGCGTCGTCGAAAGTGATGCTGCACTCGAAGGTCAGCGACCCCGCCAAACTGGCGGCATTGCGGACGCTGGCGGCGACCTTTCGCAGCGTGGTCGCCTCAACGGTAACGTGCCGTTTCGTTAAAAAGCCGGAAACCCCGGAACCAATCGACCTTTCGCACGTTTGCGCCAGTTAAACAGGCAGTCGGATGTCCATAAAAGACCAGCAACAGCAAAGGGATCTGTTCGAGAGCGAACGAAATTTCCGACTTCTGGTTGAAAATGTTGCCGACTACGCGCTGTACATGCTGGACCCAACCGGCGTTGTCACGAGCTGGAACATCGGCGGCCAGCGGATCAAGGGTTATTTGCCCGGCGAAATCATCGGGCAGCACTTCTCCCGCTTCTACACCGAAGTTGACCGCGCGAACGGTAAGCCGCAGCGCGCCTTGCGAATTGCCCGGGAACAGGGCCGTTATGAAGAGGACGGCTGGCGCGTGCGCAAGGACGGCACCTTCTTCTGGGCCAGCGTCGTCATCGACCCCGTCTACGAGGACGGCAATCTCATCGGCTTCGCCAAGATCACCCGGGACATCACCGAGCGCCGCGAGGCACAGCTCAAGTTCGAGCGCATGCAGCAGCAGCTTGCGGAATCGCAGAAGCTCGACGCGCTCGGCCAGCTGACCGGCGGCGTGGCGCATGACTTCAACAACCTGCTCATGATCATCAGCGGCAGCGTTCACACGCTGAAGAAGGGAATCGACGACGATCCGAGGCGTGCGCGGGCGATAGCGGCGATCGAAGCGGCGACCCAGCGCGGCGCCGCCCTTACCAGCCAGTTGCTGACATTCGCCCGGCGGCAGAGCGTCAATCCACAGGCCGTCGATGTCTCCGAACGTATCAATGCGCTGCGCGAGGTGCTCCAGACGGGTGTCGGTAGCTCGGTGACGCTGCATCTCGCCATCGACGCGCACGTCTGGCCGGCCATGGTCGATGTCGCCGAGTTCGAAACGGCGCTGGTCAATCTCGTCATCAATGCGCGCGACGCGATGGCCGCCGGCGGCACAATCACCGTTTCAGCACGTAACGAAACGCTCCGTGAAGAGGTCCATGCCGGCGAGTATGTTGCGATCGCGGTAGAGGATAACGGCACCGGCATCGCCCCGGATGTGCTCGGCAAGATCTTCGATCCTTTCTTCACCACCAAGCCGATCGGCAAGGGCACGGGACTGGGGCTCTCGCAGGTTCACGGCTTCGCGCATCAGGCCGGCGGAACTGTCAGGGTCGACAGCGAACTCGGCAAGGGCACCAGGATCACGATGTTGCTGCCGCGCAAGGACCGCTCCGCGCAAGTCGAAAAAACCGGCTCCTTCGAAACCGGCGGCAGCGGTACCGTGCTGCTGGTCGAAGACAATCCGGATGTCGCAACCGTCAGCGCCAACCTGCTGGAACAGCTCGGCTATACCGTCCGGAGGGTCGAAAGTGCCGAAGCGGCGCTCCGCGAGATCGAGCTCGACGGAATTGATTTCGTGTTTTCCGATATCGTGATGCCCGGCAAGATGGACGGCCTCAGCCTTGCGCGCCATCTGAGGGCGGTCCGGCCCGGGCTACCGATCCTGCTGGCGAGCGGCTACAGCGACGCCGCGATCAACGTACGCGGCGATTTTCCCATTCTCCGCAAGCCCTACGAAATCCATCAACTCAGCCAGGCGATCGCGAAACTGGCTCGGTGATGGCTAGGTCCGATCGCCTGAACGATTCCGGCCAGCGTGCTTTCCCGCCAAAAGCCAGTAAACCAGCCCGGCCGCCGATCCGGCCACAACAAAAAGAAGGTTCACGCGCGATGGCGGCGTAATGGCTCGCAATAAGAGATTATGGCTCAAGCCACCGATCGCAGCCCCGACGCAGCCGAAGAACAGAATGGACCGTATTCGAAATTTCTCGCTCAGCCAGATGACAATGGCAGCGGGAATTCCCGTCAGCAGGCACGTGACGATGAAAATCAGAACTGCGGGCAACAGCAACGCAACGGCGCTGCCCAAAAAATTGAAGGAAAAGACACCACCGGACGCAACCGCCGAGATCACGATTACGAAGGCGTAGACGACACCGGTTGCCGCCCCGCATCCGGCCAGCCAACCTCCGATCGCACGAAAACAGGTACTGGAAGACATCCCGCCCTCCTCACAGGATCGCGTCGAACGCGCTGCGCAGCGTTTCGTGCCTGAACACAAATCCGTTGCTGAGCGCCTTGTTCGGCAGCACGCGCTGGCCGCCCAGCAAAAGCTCGCTGGCGAAATCGCCACCGAGCCGGCGCAGCAACGCGTCGGGGATGCGGAAGATTGCCGGCCGGTGCAGCCGGCGGCCCAGTTCCTCGGTGAATTTCAGGTTGGTGACCGGGATCGGCGCCGTCGCATTGACGGGCCCGGAGATTTCCGGACGCGCGACGACATGGGCGATCAGGCGAATGAGATCGTCGCGCTCGATCCACGACATCCACTGCCTGCCCGATCCTAGCGGTCCGCCGAGGCCGAACTCGAACGGCGTCAGCATCCGCGTGATGAACCCGCCGTCGGTCCCCAGCACCAGACCGATCCGCAAACAGACGACCCGCACGCCATGGTCTTCCGCCGGACGCGCCGCACTCTCCCAGGCGTCGCAGAGTTCATGGCTGAAGCAGGCATGGGACTTCGCGGACTCGGTCAGCACCTGGTCCTGCCAGAGCCCGTACCAGCCGATCGCGGAGCCGGAGACCAGCACCGCCGGCTTGCGTTCGAGCCGCGCGATCAGCCTGATAACATCGCCGGTCATGTTGATGCGGGAGTCCAGGATCTTGCGGCGCTTGGCTTCGGTCCACAGCCCGTTGCCGATCGGCTCGCCGGCTAGATTGACGATGGTATCGATCTGGCTGTCCGCCGGAAGCTGATCGAGGCTCGTGATCAGCGTGATCGGCGGCGGCAGCATGTCGGCCTTGGCGGGATCGCGCACCAGCGCAATGACCTGATGGCCTGCGGCTGCCAGGCTTGCGACCAGACGGCTGCCGATGAACCCGGTGGCGCCGGTGACCAGCACCGTCTGCCGGGCCGGCAATTTTTCGACCAGCCCCGCGGCGGGCGCGCTGGTCATTCTTGCCAGCCGTTTCGACGCGGCGAAATCGCGCAGGCCGCACAGCGCGGCGCCGATGGCCGAGGCCGCCGCAACGATACTGAGGAGCCCCGCATACGCGGACTTGATCCCGGTCGGCTGCATCGCCCAGCCGATCAGGACCGGCAGCAGCAGCACCAGAATGGCGCCATAGTTGATCGCGAGCAGCGTGTGATTGATGCGTTCGCTGGCCGGCAGTTTCCGGCTCAGGTCCTCTTCGACGAAATCCATCAGCGTGATGACGATCTCCGCCACCAGTACCGCGATGATGAACATTGCGAAGAGGCCGTGCACCTCCAGCCAGCCGAGCACCAGAAACAGAAACGCATAGAGCATGTTGCGCAGGCTGTGGAGCTGCAGCTCGTAGCGCTGCGAGGGACGCCATGCGAGCCGCTCGGTCAGCTCATGGTGATAGAACGTATCGAACACGCCCATCACGATCTGAATGGCGATCAAGGTCCAGAGCAACGACGTCATGATGCGGCCTCCCGAAATATTGCGGACTGGCGAATGAGCTTGCCCAGGCGCGGATGAACGATCTCGAGCGTGAAGCGAAACGCGCCGCCGCCGAGATCGGAATGGGTCACGGTGAGATCGCCGGGCGTGAGCCAGGGCGGCAACGGCAGTCGCAACCATCCGACCTGCAGGGCGTAACCGACGCTGCGAAACACCAGGGCCTCGCGCTCGACCGATATCCGCAACGCCATGCTGACGCCGAGGCCGACATATTCCTCCAGCCCGGTCGGGCCGGCGAAGCGTTTCGCCGAGTGAATGACCTGCGGAAATCCGCAGGTGCGCGCGCAGATGCGGGTCCAGATCTGGCCGCCGCTCGCCGCATCCTCGGTCACCGTCACGACCATCGGGACACCGGTCTCGGTGCCCGTCGGCAACGGCCCGCCGATCAGGCGCGCGAGCTGCGCCAGCCACCAGCCGGCCCGGCTGAAGCAGGCATCATCGACCTCGCCGACATAGACGACGGTCTCGCCGTCGGCGAAGCGCTTGGAGAACCGCCGCCAGATCGCCAGCGGCAGACGGCCCCAATCCTCGTCGGGCAACAGATCGTGGAAGCGGTGATCGTCGAGCAGGATGGTGTTCGAGGCGGGCGTTGCGGGAAGCCTTGGTACTCTTGTGGATGCCATTGAACGCTCCTGCTCGCCGCCCCTATGTGGATTTCCCCGCCGGCAGGAAGCTGACGATCTTTTCGCCAAGCTTGATCAGCGCGACCAGCCTCGGCCGCGGCACCTTGAGCATCTGCATGTACCAGCGGTCGACCAGCTCCGTGAAAGCCAGCATTTCCTTCAGCCGCTTGCTTGCGACCGGGCTGATGGTCGGGTCGTCGGCCGCGTCGGAGACGCAGGCGCGCAGCGCATCGACCGCGGGGTCGATCTCACGTTCCTTGCGGCCGGCGGCGATCCGCGCCGCCACTTCCCAGATGTCGGTTTCGGCCTCGAAATGATCGCGGCGGTCGCCGAGGATCGGCACCCGCCGGATCAGGTTCCAGGCCAGCAATTCCTTGATCGAATTGGAGACGTTGGAGCGCGCCATGCCGAGCGTCTCGGCGATGTCGTCGGCGGTCATCGGCGCCTCGGCGAGATAGAGCAGACCGTGGATCTGGCTGACCGAGCGGTTGACGCCCCACTCGTCCCCCATATCGCCCCAGTGCAGGATGAAACCGCTCGACGGCGGCCGGGAGTTTCTTTTTGCCGGTTGTTTCTGTCATGACAGAAATATCTGACGTCGACCGGGCGAATGTCAAGGGCGCGATCGCCGCTCTTTCCGTTGGTCCGAATTGCCTTCTTGCTCGCTACAGCGGTGCCCGCGCCCGGGCCGGCACCGCGCTGTTGCGAGCCGGTTCCCTGCCCGGAACCCCGTACTCGATCCGGGCTACTCCCGTTCTTTTCCCGATCGATTTGTTAACCGCTTCGGTACCGATCGCCTCTTAAGTTCAAGGCGTGTTGCCGGCCAACGGATCCGGCACGGCCATCAAGGCGAAAAATGCCCGATCGAAATCTCCCAGACCCCGACGGGCCGCTGCGCCGCGTATCGCCCGCGGTGGTGGTCATTATCTTTGCCCTCGTCATGACGGCCTGCGTGCTGGGCGTCGTGGTCTGGAAAGCGCTCGGCGCCAAGGCGACGACCGTCGCGCGCGGCCAGACCGACATCCAGAACCTCGCGCACTCGCTGGCCGAGCATGCCGCCCATACCATCCAGTCGGCCGATATCGCGATGGCCGGCATGGTCGACTCGCTGAAATATCGGGTGCCGGTGCCGGAGCGGTTCAACCGATACCTGGCCGAGACGGCCAACTCGCTGCCGCAGATACGCGAGATCGCGGTGCTCGATACCGAGGGCAATTGGGCGTATTCGTCGTTGCCGCAAACACCCGGGCATAACAACTCCGACCGCCGCTACTTCACCTATCATCGTGAGACACAAGGAAGCGCACTCCGTATCAACGAGCCCTTGCAATCGCGCCTGACCGGACGGCCGACGATCATCCTGTCGAAACGCATCGACAAGCAGGATGGCAGCTTCGGCGGCGTCCTCACCGCCGCGATCGACAGCGACTACTTCAACCGCTTCTACCGGACGTTCCAGCTCGGTCCCGACGGCAGCGTCAGCCTGTTGCGGAACGACGGCGTCGTCCTGATCCGCTGGCCGTTGTCGGACATGAGTACGGATCTTTCCAAAACCGACCTGTTTTCAAGGCATCTGAAGCAGAGTTCGGCTGGCTACTACAAGACGATCTCCCCCTTCGACGGCATCGCGAAGTATTTCGGCTATGAGGAAACGCCGCATTACCCGACGGTCGTCACCGTGGCGATTTCGGAAGACTGGCTGCTGTTTGACTGGCGGAAGACGTTGCGGACCGACGCGATCGTTGCGGCCGTGCTGCTGTGCATGATCCTGTTGCTCGCCACGGTGCTGTTCTCGCAGTTCCGCTTCCGCATGAAGACCGAGCGCACGCTACGCAAGCGTGAGGCGCACTACCGCTTGCTGGCAAACAACATCGCCGACATCATCATCCTGATCGATGCCCGCAGCCTGCTCCGCTATGTCTCGCAATCCGTCGAGCCGGTGCTGGGACTGCGCCCGAATGACCTGCTCGGCAAATCATGCTTCGATATGATTTATCCCGAGGACAGGGAAAGCGTCAGATCGGCAACGGCGCGGCTGAACGGGATCGACACCGTCAGCACGGTCGTGTTTCGAACCTTCCGCGCCGACGGGACGCTGGCCTGGGTCGAAAGCAAGTTCAAGCTGGCGACGGCGCCGAGCGACCCCGCGCAGACGGAATTCCTCTGCGTCATCCGTGATGTCACGGAGCGCAAGCGGATGGAGGATGAGTTGACCCAGCTCAACCGCCGCCTCACCCAGCTGGCCGCCACCGACGGACTGACCGGGCTGACCAACCGGCGCACCTTCGACGGCTTCCTGCTGCGCCAATACGAATGCTGTGACGAGATTTCGGTGCTGCTGCTCGATATCGACAGTTTCAAGGGTTACAATGACACCTACGGACATCAGGCGGGCGATCGCTGCCTGCAGGCCGTCGCGAAAGTGATCGGGGACGCGACCGCCAATACGTCGGGCCTGTCCGCGCGCTACGGCGGCGAAGAGTTCGCCGTCGTGCTGCCGGACACAGAGGAAGACGCCGCCTTGAAAGTCGCCGAGGCGATCCGGCTGACCGTTCGGGCGCTGGCCATTCCCAACTCCATCAGCAGTCGCGGATACATCACGATCAGCGTCGGCGTCGCCTCCCGCACCCGCTCGACGCTCGACGAGGCCGCATTGGTGGGAGCAGCCGACACCGCGCTCTACGAGGCAAAACGTCTCGGCCGGAACCGCACCGTGGTGCATTCTTCGCTCGACCTGCAATATGTCGAGACCGCATCCATTCAGCACGACGGCGAATTCGAGCCCGGCGAACAGACGCATTAGCGCGTCAACCCGTAAGTCCAGAGTGGCCGGCGCACGTCTGCTTTGATGCGCATTCCGGACTAAAGTCGGACATCGCGTGAGGTCCTAAAGTGCCAACAAAGGTCATTCCGGCACGCCCGCTATTCGCAACGCTTCTTCATAAAACTGAAAGTCCTTAGAGCGAGTAAACCGCCACCTGTTTCTAACAGTCGAGATGTTCAGGTTAGGGTTGATTTGTCGCGCGATCATCCAAGCCTGTCGCGCTTCTTCAACCCGTCCTGCCATTGCATGGCCCACTGTCATGTGGATGTGTGCAAGCACAAAATTCGGGTTCTCCTGCACAGCATTCTTCGCCCACAAGAACCCATCTTGATATCGGCCAAGTATAAAATATGCGGCTGCTATTCCGTTCTGGGCCAAATAAATACGTGGATCGAGGGGACTCATTCGTAAGCCGATTTGGAACTGTTCTATCGCGGCATGTCCGTCACCGAGGCGGAGTTGTACGTACCCGTTCCACATGCGTGCAACGGCCAGATTTGGATCGAGGCTTATAGCCCGTGCCAGTAGAGTCGCTCCCTCCGCCACTTCGCCTACGAAGATTGCGAGGACGGCCCCGGCCACCGCAAGCACCGCGGGATGATCTTTATCAAGTTGAGTGGCTCGTCTCGCCAGTCGGCGAGCTTCCGTTACATCTTCAGCACCACTACTCCAGCCGAACGCCCACCTTTGGAGCAAGCAATTGGCCCCCTGCGCATATGGGGCTGCGAAGTCGGGATCGAGATTGTTGGCCATCTGGGTGAGCTTAAGCGCCTCCATATTTGTCTCTCGCGTAAAGCGATAAATATTCGCTAGGGCGCGAAGATAGTAATCGTAAGCTTGTAGGTTTTCGGTTGGCTTGCGCTGAGCCCTCGCAATTTCGGCTCGCTCAAGTTGGGGCGCGATTGCACCTATCACGCTCATCGCAACGCGATCCTGCAGATCGAAAATGTCTTCAAGAGTACTGTCGTATTTGTCTGCCCAGATGTGGTTGCCTGTCGCAGCATCAACGAGCTGCCCAGTGATACGAACGCGATTGCCGGCCTTGCGAACACTGCCCTCCAGCACGTAACGAACGCCGAGTTCGCGCCCAACCTGCTTGATATCGACAGCTTTGCCTTTGTAAGTAAAACTGGAATGTCGCGAGATAACGAAAAGCGATTTGGAGCGCGATAATCCGGTAATGATGTCCTCGACCATACCGTCGGCGAAATATTCCTGTTCTACGTCGCCACTCATGTTCTCAAACGGCAGCACCGCGATAGAGGGCTTATCAGGGAGAGCGAGCGCCGGAGCTTGGTTCGGAAGTGATCCGGGTTGCGCCATTGCAGCGGTTTGACCACTAAGCTTGACCCGCCACGCCCGCATTGGCTCAGCTATGTTTTTCAGGTTTTGCGCGCCCAGGTCATCGAAGGCGACATCGACCTTGCCGCGGATTTGCCGTTGCGCGTCATCCGACATGCAGATACCACCGGGCTCCGAGATTCCCTCGAGGCGTGCCGCGATGTTCACTCCATCGCCGAAAATATCGTTGTCGTCGATGATGATGTCGCCGACGTGGATGCCGATACGAAACTCAAGTCGGAGATCCGCTGTCACGTCCTCGCTATGCGCCGCCATGCTACGCTGGATTTCCACCGCACACCTTGCGGCGTCAACGGCGCTGGCAAACTCGACCAGCATGCCGTCACCGGTCGTCTTTACGATGCGGCCTCGATAAGTGGCTATTGCGGGGTCGATGAGGGCCCTTCTGAGAGCCTTTAGCCGAGCCAGCGTGCCTTCTTCGTCCGCCCCCATCAGGCGGCTGTACCCAGCGACATCCGCCGCCAGAACCGCCGCCAGTCGCCGTTCGACGCGCTCGGTGGTCAAGAAATGCCCCTAGGGTTGCAATTTCAGCCTTAAGCATCAAAGCATATTTGGCCGTCGCTGGACTAGGGCCGACTTCCGAGATGGGTCATTCGCGTCGGTTGGCTGCGCGCCGGTCACTTCCGGTCTTCCCCGGTCAACGGACATTCTCAGGATAAGCGGGCATGTCTCAAAGGTGCCATTTGCGTCGATTTTGGAATGTCCCGGCACGTCCGCTCAGGGGGTAATCTCGGAAACGGGGGTCTGCCAGCTATTGCTGGGTGGCTTCCGGGAGACACGACGGCTTGTTCTGTTGATCATTTCGCTGGCGGGTGAACCAGCTCACATTCAAGCAAAGCGCTCTGCGCTACCAGTCGCTGGGAATGCATGGAGATCGCAGATGACTGTTATCGCACGGATGCTTTCCCGCGCCATCATCACCTTCAACGACGTCGAGATCTTCAGGCAACTCGTGCTGTTCTGCGCGGCCAGCCTTTTCGTTACCCTGCTGATGCAGACTTACGGTGTCGATCTCAGTCCGGGCTTTTTCTAGCAGCGGCCATCTTCAGAAATCCTATCGCGCGCCGGGCCGCCACGAGAGGTCATCCGACAGCACGTAGATCATGATCGCGGCCAGACACATCACGACCCCGATCCAGAACATCGGCGAATGGTGGATCTTTCTCCAGTCGCGTCCGGGGTTTTGCGGCTTCATTCAGTTCACCTCGCGTATGCGTTTCAGCCA
This sequence comes from uncultured Alphaproteobacteria bacterium, assembly GCA_963791165.1. Classification (GTDB taxonomy): domain Bacteria; phylum Pseudomonadota; class Alphaproteobacteria; order Rhizobiales; family Xanthobacteraceae; genus Bradyrhizobium. The sequence goes on from CAWBRL010000031.1 coordinate 33,791, forward strand.
TGGACATGGCGGTCAGATCGTCGGCAGCACCGAAAACCGCTCCCCGGCCCGTCGCAGCTTCAGCATCTCGGGGTTGGCGGCTTCGTCCTGCACGGCTTCCACCCGCGCCGACGATGGCCCGCGCCGACACGCCGCGATTACAGCGGTGACGAGATCGGTGGGGCCTGCGAACAACGCCTCGACGCTTCCGTCCCTGCGGTTGCGCACCCAGCCTTCGAGATCGTGCGCCCGCGCCTCGTGGTCGACAAAGGCGCGATAACCGACGCCCTGCACCCGGCCGCGGATCGTGACGTGACGGATAGCGGCGCTCATTCTATTTCTTCAGCCCGAGAAACTCGGCACTACGGGCCTTCACGTCGCTGTCGCGCATCGCCCGGCCAGTCAACTCGGATGACGCGAGACCTTTCAAATTCTTCGGTGCGGTTCCCTCACGCAAGGCTTTCAGGGTCTCATAGACGGCTTGCGTGGCGGCAGCGAACGGCGCGTGGCCCTGCAACGCGATCCGCACGCGTTGGCCGGCGAGATAATCGAGCGCGATCATGTCCTCTGGCGCGCCGCCGAGCACGATCGGCAGCCGGGTTGCGGCTGAAATCGCTTCCAGCTCGCCGCGGTTCTTGATGCCGGTGAAGAACAGCGCGTCAACGCCTGTGGCCTCGTACGCCCTTGCGCGCGCGATGGCATCGTCGAGACCGGTGATGGAGACCGCGCCGGTACGGCCCATGATAACCAGCGAAGGATCGCTGCGCCCGTCGAGCGCGGCCTTCATCTTGCCAGCGCCCTCCTCGAGCGAGATGAGTTGCGTCTTGGCCTGCTCCGAACGCCTGCGGCAGCAGCGTGTCCTCGATCGTCAAGCCGGCGGCGCCGGCCGCTTCGAGTTCCTGCACGGTACGGCGGACATTGAGCGCATTGCCATAGCCGTGATCGGCATCGACCAGCACCGGCAAGCCTGCGGCGCGCGACATCCGCCGCATCTGCTCGGCGAGTTCGGTGAGCGTGATCAGCGCAATATCGGGATCACCGAGCACGACCAGCGAAGCCACCGAGCCGCCGAACATGCCGAGTTCGAAGCCGAGATCCTCGGCAATACGGATCGAGGTGGCGTCATAGACCGAGCCCGGCCGGATGCAGGCGGAGCCGTTGAGGATGGAGCGCAATTTCTCTCGGCGTTGACGGAAAGCCATAGTGACCTCAGTTCTATCCGCCGTCATTGCGAGCGAAGCGAAGCAATCCATCGTGCGAAGAAGAAAGTGTGGATTGCTTCGTCGCTGCCGCTCCTCGCAATGACGAAACAGGAAGCGTTACACAAACTCCAGAATCAGCGCGTCCACCGCCAGCGTCGCGCCGGCGGTAGCGTGGATCTTCTTCACGGTGCCGTCGCGCTCGGCGCGCAGCACGTTCTGCATTTTCATTGCCTCGACCACCGCAAGCGTCTCGCCGGATTTGACCTCCTGCCCTTCGCTGACAGCAATCGACACCACGAGCCCGGGCATCGGGCACAGCAGCTTCTTGCCGGTGTCGGCCGCCGACGTCACCGGCATCAGCCGCGCGGCAGTAGCTTCGCTCTCGGTGAAGACGTTGACCGGAACTTCAAAGCCCTGATGCGCCAGGCGAACGCCGTTCGGGATCGCGCGAACCTGCATCGCCACCGGGTGACCGTCGATGGTCCCCTGCCAGACCGGTTCGCCCGGCGTCCAGTTCGAAACCAGATTGTGCGGATTGCCGGGCAGGCCATCGGCGCCGATGAAGCGCACCGCGATGCCGTCGGCCTCGCGCGCCACATCGAGGCCGATTTCCTCGCGGCCGAGCCACACCGCGCGGCGACGCTCGCGCTGCACCAGCCGGCCGGTCAGTTGCCCGGAAATCTGCCGCTTGCGCTCGCCGAGCACGTGGTCGATCGCGGCGCCCACGGCGGCCAGCCGCCGCGCGATCTCGCCTTCCGGCGGCCGCGCGGAAAACCCCTTCGGGAATTCCTCGGCGATGAACCCGGTGGAGAGCTTGCCCTCGCGCCAGCGCGGATGGCTCATCAGCGCCGACAGGAACGGAATGTTGTGGCGGATGCCGTCGACGTAAAACGAGTCGAGCGCGGTGGACTGCGCCTCGATCGCGGCGGCGCGCGACGGCGCGTGCGTCACGAGCTTGGCAATCATCGGATCGTAATGGATCGAGATCTCGCCGCCCTCCTGCACGCCGGTGTCGTTGCGGATGGTGATACCGTCATGGCTTGCTTCCGCTGGCGGGCGGTATTTCACCAGACGCCCGATCGAGGGCAGGAAATTGCGGAACGGGTCCTCGGCATAGACGCGCGATTCCACCGCCCAGCCGGTCAGCGTGACGTCCTTCTGCGCGATCGTCAGCTTTTCTCCGGCGGCGACCCGGATCATCTGCTCGACCAGATCGATGCCGGTGACGAGTTCGGTGACGGGATGTTCGACCTGCAGGCGGGTGTTCATCTCCAGGAAGTAGAAGCTCTTGTCCTGGCCGGCGACGAATTCGACGGTGCCGGCGGAATCGTAGTTCACGGCTTTCGCCAGCGAAACCGCCTGCTCGCCCATCTTGCGGCGGGTGGTCTCGTCGAGCAGCGGCGACGGCGCTTCCTCGATGACCTTCTGGTTGCGGCGCTGGATCGAACATTCGCGCTCGCCGAGATAGATCACGTTGCCATGCTTGTCGCCCAGCACCTGGATCTCGATGTGGCGGGGATCGACGATGAATTTTTCGATGAAGACGCGGTCGTCGCCGAACGAGGATTTGGCCTCGGCCTTGGCGAGGTTGAAGCCTTCGGCGACCTCGGACTTCGCATGCGCGATCCGCATGCCCTTGCCGCCGCCGCCGGCGGAGGCCTTGATCATTACGGGATAGCCGATCTCGTCGGCGATCTTCACCGCGTGCTTTTCGTCCTCGATGACGCCAAGGTGCCCCGGCACCGTCGAAACCTTGGCCTTGGCGGCGGCTTTCTTGGATTCGATCTTGTCGCCCATCGCGGCGATGGCGCCCGGATTGGGGCCGATGAAGACGATGCCGGCGGCCTCAAGCGCGCGCGGAAACGCCTCGCGCTCGGACAGGAAGCCGTAGCCGGGATGCACGGCCTGGGCGCCGGTCTTGCGGCAGGCTTCCACGATCTTGTCGATCAACAGATAGCTCTCGGCCGCGGCCGGCGGGCCGATCAGCACGGCATCGTCGGCCATCTCGACATGGAGCGCATCGCGGTCGGCCTCGGAATACACGGCTACCGTCTCGATCCCCATGCGGCGCGCAGTCTTGATGACCCGGCAGGCGATCTCGCCGCGATTTGCGATCAGAATTCGTTTGAACATGTTCTTCTTGCTTGGGCTTTTGGGCAGGATCCTCCCCCGCAATGTGACATGCGGGGACGGGCGTAACAAACCCGTCGTACAGCAAAAATCGATGGAGGCAACGGTCTCGTATCGGCGGGCCGTCCGGCCGGCGGCCCTTCACCCCGAATAGGCGTTGAACCGGCCCCGCGCATAAGCGTGCGAGACCGCCTTCATCAGCTCGCCGACCTCTGTTTCCAGATACTCATTGGCAACGATCAGCGCGCGGATCGTCGCCCTCGTATCGCCGCCGCAGGCGGAAATGGCCTGGTCCACCGCGGATTCCAGCTCGTCGTTCTCTTCGGATTTCGGCTGTGAAGAGGACGACATTTCGCATTCCGTGCTGGAGACGCACGTATGTTCTTACTTTGTTCTCACGAAGTCAATTCACCGGTCGGCACAATCGAGATACTTGCACCGGCGTTTTCCCATCGGTGATTTCCACCCTCGATTAGAACCAGCAATTTGGGTCAATCACGCGGGCTTATGATAGAAGCGCTCGCGGATACGGAATTGATTTGAAGTGAAACAGATGTGGTCTCGCATTTTTCTGGTTGCGGCGCTGTTATCGACATTGTTCCCGGTTACCCAGAGTTCGGCTGCCACGGCTATCGTCCGCGATGGCGGGACGCTGCAGTTGGGTAACGTCACCTTTAGGCTCGACGGCATCGACACGCCGGCGTTTGACCAGCTCTGCATCGACGAACACGCCGACGTCTGGACCTGTGGCGCCGAGGCCCGCGATCAACTGACGAAACTGATCGGCAATCGCCAGGTGCGCTGCGACGATCTCGGCGCTGACCCCACCTACAAGAAACGGCGCGTCGGCGTCTGCAGGATCGAGGGCGAGACCACGAGCCTGAGCCAGATGATCGTCCGCAGTGGATTTGGCCTCAATGTCGAAGCATCCGCCAGCGGACGCTTCCAGGCCGACGAGGCCCGCGCCAGGGAAGATCGCCAGGGACTCTGGAAAGGCTGCTTCGTTGCGCCGCAAGAGTTCCGTCGCTGGAAAAAGGACGGCACCCTGCTCGGCGGCGCCTGCCGCTCCGACCGCGATCGCGAAATCCGCGAGGCCTTGTTCCCCGAAGACCTGGTGATGCCGGCGGGCTGCAACATCAAGGGCAAGTACGCCGTCCGCGCGCGCGTCACCGGGAACCTCGGCATCTATCATTTGCAGGCGTGCCGCTCCTATCCGGGCCTCGGCAATCCGGACCGCTGGTTTTGCTCCGAGGACGACGCCCAGGCAGCCGGGTTCCGCCGGGCTTATAATTGCCGCGCGGCGCCAAAGAGCAAATGAAGCTGGCAAAGCCGTCGCTTCCTGTGTGAAACTGCGGGCAAAGGTTGCCGGCCCGCAATGACCTCCTCCGATACCTCGAACGTCCTGCCTGAATCCGCCACCGAACGCTTGCGGCAACATCTGCAGCAGATCGCGAGCGAACGCGACCGGGCGCATCGCGCGCTGCAGGAACGCGAAGCCGAGTTGGCGCGGGTCCAGCGCATCGGGCGCGTCGGCGGCGTCGAGGTTGATTTCCGCGACGGCTTCAAGAACCGCCGCTCGCCGGAATATCTCATCATCCACGGCCTGCCGCCGGATGCGGCCAACGAAACCCACGAAGACTGGGTCGCGCGAATCCATCCCGGCGACCGCGACCGCACGGTCAAACAGTTTCTCGATGCGCTCGCCGGCCACGACGAGGACTATAACGCCACCTACCGCATCGTGCGGCCGAGCGACGGCGAGATGCGCTGGATCGACGTCGTCGCCAAGATCGAACGCGACAGCGAGGGACGCGCGCTGCGGCTGGTCGGCGCCCATATCGACGCCACCGACCGGATGATGGCCCAGGAAAAGCTGCGCGAAAGCGAGCAGCGCTTCCGCCTGATCGCCGACAGCGCGCCGGTGCCGATGTGGGTCACCAAGCTCGACCGCACGCGCTCCTTCGCCAACCAGGCCTATGTCGATTTTCTGGGGTTACCGTTCGAGGAAGCCATCGCATTCGACTGGCGCAAGATCCTGCATCCGGACGACCAGCAGCGGGTGGTGCAGGAATCGATCGCCGGCGAGGCCTCGCTCAAGCCGTTCGTGCTGGAAGCGCGCTACCGCAACGCTGCGGGCGAATACCGCTGGCTGCGCTCGGAATCCCAGCCGCGCTGGGACCCGACCGGCACGCATATCGGCTTCATCGGCGTCGCCCACGACATCACCGCCGCCAAGCAGGCCGAGCACGATCTGCGCCGGCTCAACGAAATCCTGGAATTGCGGATCACCGAGCGAACCGCGCAACTGGAATCCAATGAAGCCCAGATGCGCGCGATCCTGGAGACCAGCCATCAATATCAGGCGCTGCTGAACCAGCACGGCGATCTGCTGTATGCCAACAAGACGGCGCTGGCCGGAATCCGCACCGAGGCCAGCGCGGTGCTCGGCGAGCCGTTCTGGGACACACCATGGTTTTCCGGGACCGAAGGCATGGGCAAAACCGTCCGTGACGCCTTCATCGCCGTGATGCGGGGCGAGGAAGTCCAGACCGAGATGCTGCTGCGCCTGCCGATCGGCGAGCGCTATTTCGACTTCACGATGCGCCCGCTGCGCGATCAGCACGGCGCCATCATCGGCGCCGTGCCGGACGCCATCGATGTCACGGAGCGCCGTCAGAGCGAGGAAGCGCTGCGACAGTCGCAGAAGATGGAAGCGGTCGGGCAATTGACCGGCGGCGTGGCGCACGACTTCAACAATCTCCTGACCATCATCCGCTCCGCGACCGACTTCCTGCGCCGCCGCGAGCTGCCGGAAGCACGCCGCCGGCGCTACATCGACGCAATTTCCGAGACCGTGGAGCGCGCTTCCAAGCTGACCGCTCAATTGCTGGCATTTGCCCGCCGGCAGCCGCTGAAGCCGCAGGTGTTCAATGTCGGCACGCAGGTCGAGGCCGTGGCGCAGCTCGTCCGTCCCCTTGTCGGCGGCCGGATCCGGATCGACGTCGAGATATCGGACCGCCATTGCTTTGCGATTGCCGACATCGCCCAGTTCGAAACCGCCCTGATCAACCTCGCCGTCAACGGCCGCGACGCCATGGAATGCGAAGGCCAGCTCACCATCGGCGTGCGCAAGGTGCGCAGCATCCCTCCCCTCCGCGCGCAGCCCGCCCGCAGCGGCGACTTCGTTGCCATCGTCATGACGGATACCGGAAGCGGCATTGCGCCCGAGCTGATCGAGACGATCTTCGAACCGTTTTTCACCACCAAGGAAGTCGGCAAGGGAACCGGCCTCGGCCTCAGCCAGGCATTCGGTTTCGCCAAGCAGTCCAACGGCGACATCGAGGTCGCAAGCCCGCCCGGCCAGGGCGCCACCTTCACGATCTATCTGCCGCAGGCCGCGGCGCCAGTGGACGCGATCGAAGCCGCAGCCGGCGGCAGCGAGCCGGCCACGCGGGGCCGTGGCTACCGCGTCCTCGTGGTCGAGGACAATGACGACGTCGGGCAGTTCTCGACCGAATTGCTGGAAGATCTCGGATACACGGTCCGCCGCGTCGCCAGCGCCGACGCAGCGCTTGCCATCCTTGCGAAGGACGAGTTCTCCGCCGACCTGGTGTTTTCCGACGTCATCATGCCCGGCATGAACGGCGTCGAACTCGCCGGTCTCATTCGCGAGCGCTACCCCGGCCTGCCCGTGGTGCTGACGAGCGGCTACAGCAACGTGCTGGCGGAGAGCGCCCACCAGGGTTTCGAGCTGATCCAGAAGCCCTATTCGGTGGAGCTGCTGTCACGGATTCTCAGGAAAGCAATTTCAGAGGCGCGTCCCTAGGAAGAGACGGGTGCAGGCGTCACGCCGCCTCGGCGCCGGCCACGGCCGATCCCAGCAGGTCGCGGATTTCGCTTGCCGGCCGGGCCGCGCTGAACAGATAGCCCTGCATCTGCGTGCATCCCAGATTCTGCACGGTCTCGCGCTGCTGCAGCGTCTCGACGCCTTCCGCTGTGGTGATCATGTTGCGGTCGGCGGCGATGCTGACCACCGCCCGGATGATCGAGGCCGACGAGGAATTGTGCGTCACTTCCTTGACGAACGAGCGGTCGATCTTGATCTTGTCGAACGGAAACCGCTGCAGATATTGCAGCGAGGAATAGCCGGTTCCGAAATCGTCAAGCGCGATGTGAATCCCGAGCGCGCGGAGCTGATTCAAAGCCACCAGCGCAGCGTCGTGATCCGCGATCAACACCGCCTCCGTGATCTCCAGCTCCAGGCGGCGCGGATCGAGCCCGGTTTCGGCGAGGGCTGCGGCGACCTTCAGCGGCAGCGTTTCCGACTTGAACTGGATCGGCGAGACGTTGACGGCGATGCGCACATGGGCCGGCCAGGTCGCAGCCTCGGCGCAGGCGGTACGCAACACCCACTGCCCGATCTCCTCGATCAAACCGGTTTCCTCGGCGACCGGCACGAAATCGGCGGGCGAAACCATCCCGCGCACCGGATGCCGCCAGCGCAACAACGCCTCGCAGCCGGTGACTTCGTCGCTGCGCAGGTCGACCAGCGGCTGATAGTGCAGTTCGAACCCGCCCTGCGCCAGCGCCGTGCGCAAATCGGCCTCGAGCTCGCGGCGCAGATTGGCCTCCTGCTCCATGGACGGGTCGAAAAAGCGGTAGGTCCTGCGGCCGGCGGTTTTCGCGGCATACATCGCGAGGTCGGCGTTCTTCAACAGGTCGAACAGATCGGAGCCATGGCGCGGCGCGATCGCGATGCCGATGCTGGCATCGCTGGTGAGCTGATGGCCATGGCAGTCGAACGGCGTCCGCAGCGCCTGATAGATCCGCGCCACCAGCGCGTGAACGTCCTCAACGCTCTCGATGCCGTGCTGCAAAACTGCGAACTCATCGCCGCCGAGGCGCGCGATGAAGTCCCCGGCCCCGGCCGACTGGCGCAACCGATCCGCGACGCCCTTGAGGAACTCGTCGCCGATCAGATGTCCCAGTGAATCGTTGATGCGCTTGAATTCGTCGATGTCGATGTAGAGGATCGCGAACTCGGCGTCTTCGACCTGCAGGAGTTTCTCCGCGTGGCGCTGAAACAGCGTCCGGTTCGGCAGGTTGGTCAGCGCGTCGTAATGGGCGAGATGCTCGATCTTTGCCTGGACGCGACGGACTTCGGTGACGTCTTCCATCGTCGTCGCCCAGCCGCCGTCCGGCGAGCGTTTGAAGATCAATCTGATCGATCGTCCGTCGGGCGTCGACGTCACGCTATCCTTGAGATCGACGCTGCGGTCGAGAAATTTGGCGCAGTAGGCGTCGACGTCGCCGACGAAGGAGCCGAGCTGCTGGCGATGCTTGATGAGGTCGCGCAGGTGGCAGCCGGGTTTGACGACATCCGGCGACAGGCCGAACATGTCGATATATTGCCGGTTGCAGATCACGAGGCGGCCCGCTGCATCGAACAGCAACAGACCCTGGGTCATGTTGTTGATGGCGGTGTCGAGATAGCGGGTTTTCTCCGACAGCTTGTGCTGCGCGGCAGCATGCTGGCGGCGAAGCTGGCGCACGATCAGGAAAACCATAGCGATGATGACGGCGACCGTCAGCGCCGCGGCGTAGAACTGCAGCCTGGTCTGCGCCCGCCAGTCGGCGAGCGCGCTCGATGTGCTGGTGGTCGCGACGATCAGGATCGGAAAATGCGTCAGCGGCTTGACCGCGCCCACCTTGTCTTGCGACAGCCGCGCGCTGGTGAAGCGTCCGGATATGTCGCCGTCCACCGCCAGCGCACGCTGGAACGCGGACGTATTGCCGACGTTATGGCCGATCACGCTGTCGTCCTGGGGATAGCGCGCGATGATGGTGCCGTCGCGGTGGATCATCGAGATCGCGGTGCCGCTGTCGAGCGCCAGCGAGCCGACAAAGGCCTCAAAATGCCGGGGCTCCACGCCCCGGCTGGCAATTCCGATGATCTCCCCGTTGCGGCCGATGATCTTGCGCGCGAACACCGTGGTCCAGACCTTGGTCACCTTGCTCACGACCGGCTCGACGATCAGGTCGGGCGTCGGCTGGCCGGAGATGAAATCCTGATAATAGCGGCGGTTGGCAATACTGGCGTCCGGCACCGGCCACATCTCGGAAGAATTGATCAGCCAGCCGTTGGCGTTCCAAAGATTGAAGGCGCCGACATGCGGCAACGCCGCGAGCCTGGTGCGCAGCATCTCGTGCACGCCCAATGTCGACATCTTCTGTTCGAACTCGTCCGAAGTATGGACCCCGTCGGCGCGCAGGCTGGCGACGAGGTCGTCGTGGACGTGCTGGAGATCGCTCAGCTGCTGGTCGAAATGACGGGACAGCAGCAGCGCGCTGTTGCTGAGCTCGCGCTCGGCCACCTCGAGCGCCCGCTCGCGATATTGCAGGGCGAAATAGCCGGTCCCGAGCATGATCGCGATCACCAGCACGACGGCGCTCAGGACGAGCCGCTGGATCGCGCTCAGTTTCATTCGCGAAAGCGCACGGGGAAGTGCCCACCGCGGACTTCCCGTAACCAGATCTCCAGATGAACCATTCAGCATTTTCGCTGCCCCCACAGGTGCTTGTTGTAGGGGACACAACCCAAGGGGGCGTTAGCAAAGTGAGTTATCGCGAGGTTAAGGCGCAAGCGCGGAATCAGGCGGTTTCTGCCAGTTCGTCTTCTTTGAGACTGCACTCGATCAGCCCCCCGTCGATCGTGAACTTCGAAAACGGCGACATTGGCGTGTCTGTCTGCAGCGCCGAGAAGAACTGCAAATCCCCGGGGCTCTTCAGAAAGAACCGGATGTGGCTCGCCGTCATCGTGTCCCTCGACAGCCAGATAATGCCGGAGAACAGCGCCACCATCATCTGGGCGTACTGGCCGGCGTCCGCGATCCCAAGTTCATAGGCGGGCGATACGACGATAAAACGCGCGCGCAGGATCGGCGACGGAAATTTACTCATCATGAGGCGACTGACCTGGCAGGCCGCATGAACCCGCTCATTGTCGGAAAGACAGTACAGGCTGGGATTGTCGCCGTCCTTGGTCAGGGCGTCATAGGCCGAGAAACTTCCGGTCGAAAAGGTCGAAAAGTCCTCGCCGACGCTTTCGGCGTCCTTCTTCCACTGGCCCTTGATCGACCGCCACGACCTCTCAGGGTCTCTCATCGGCAGAAGGCGCATGACTA
>CAWBRL010000032.1:0-399581 GCA_963791165.1 uncultured Alphaproteobacteria bacterium
TCGATGTATTGCTCGGTACGTCTACTCGCCCCAGCCGGGGTTCTCCGGCAACACCTGGTCCCAGAACGTCGTGTGGCCGTGCCCGGGTGAGTACGTCGGCTCGTCGGCGGGCCTCACCCGTTCCAGCGACGTGTGCCTCGACCCGCAGTTGGACGCCGGGTACAGCCCGAAGAACAGTGCGGTGCGCGGCACCTACGGCCACACCAACGGCGGTGAGGCCACGCCGACGCCGAGCGGGAACCCGGGCGCCCACGCCCACGCCCACGCCCACGCCCACGCCCACGCCCACGCCCACGCCCACGCCGACGCCCGACGCCCACGCCGGGCGGGACCGGCAGCCCCGCCGGCGGGACCGGCAGCACCCCCGGCGGGACCGGAGCACGCCCGGCGGGACCGGCAGCACGGCCGGCGGGACCGGCAGCACCCGGGTGGGACCGGCAGCCCCGGCGGGACCGGCACCTCCGGCGGGACCGGCACACCCCGGGGGCAGCAACTCCGGCAGCAACTCCGGAGCAACCACCCCGGTAGCAACTCCGGGAGCAACCCCGGCAGCAGACTCCGGGGGCAGCAACTCCGGGGCAGCAACTCCGGGAGCAACTCCGGCAGCGGCACCAGCCGTGGCGGCGGGCAGGACTCCGGCGGCCGTACCGGCGGCAGCAAGCACTTCGGCGGCGGCGCCGTCGGCGGGGGACAGCACGACGGTGACCAGTCCACGGATGACGCGGACGACAGCACCCCCACCACCACCGCCGCCGGCCTGGCGGCGCCGGCCCAGCTGACCGGATGTGTGACGGCGGACGGTCGCAGCCAGCTCGACTGGTCCGACGTCGCCGGCGCGGTGTCCTACCGGGTCTACGAGCCGGTGAACTCCCTCGGCTATCCCATCGAGGAGGTCACCACGAGCGAGCGCACCTCCGACGTCCTGCAGGACAGCACCTACCACTACCTGGTGCGGTCGGTGGACGCCTCGGGCAACGAGTCCCCCGCCGCCATCGCGGTGGACCTGACCACGCCGGACGGCCGTTCCTGCGACGATCCGGCTCAGGGCACGACCTTCATCGCGCCGACCGAGCTCACCGCGTGCGTCACCGACGACGGTCATGGCCAGCTGGACTGGACCGACATGCCCGACGCGACCGCGTACAACGTCTACGGCACCGCCGACGGCGCGAGCGTCCAGGCCGACACGCTGACGGTGAACGGGGCCCTGACCGGCGCCCTGAACCCGTACGCGACGTACCACTACCTGGTGCGGTCGGTGGACGCGGCGGGCCAGGAATCGGCCGACGCCATCATGGTCGACCTCTCCGCCGCCGGTGGCCGCACCTGCGACGACCCTGCCCAGGGTGCAACCGTCGTGGGACCGGTCGCGACCGTCGTCCAGCTCGGTCAGCCGACCGACCCGGCCGTCGACCACCCGCGGGCCGTGGCGCACCTCAACTGGCCGGACCTGCCGGGTGCCACCTCCTACGTCGTCCTGGACGGCGGGCGTGAGGTCGCCACGTCCAACCGCAGCGGCTGGGTCAGCCGCCCGCTGGACGGCGGTGCGCACGACTTCGTCGTCCGCTCGGTGGCCGCGGACGGCTCGTCCGTGGACGTGGTCCGCTACGCCGTGGACGCGGGCTGACCCCTCTCACCGGCGACGAGCACGCCGGGTACCGGACGCCGGCACGCCCCCTCAGGGTGTGCCGGCGTCCCGGCGCGCCACGGTGGCTCGTGTCGGGTACGGGTGGCCACCGTTTCGCACGCCGCGGATGAGAGAGCCGGGCCGCACCGGTCGTGTCTGATGACGGCTGACGGGCGCGCCTTCCCACTGGTGGTCCCGGAGGACCGACAGACTGCTCGACACCCGACCGAGGTCGGTGATCTGAGAGGAACGCCGATGAGTGGCGTTGGCGGCCAGTTCTGGGTCGGCCCGGCAGCCTCGGCGGTACCCGCTGTCCTGGCGGCGTTGGCGGCGGACTACACGGTGGCCATGGACCGCCCGGTCGCCACGCGCCGGATGTGGCTGGACAGCATCGACCTGCGGCTGTTCCACAGCGGGATGGCGCTGACCGCCGTCGAGGCCCCCGACGGCGGCGCGTGCATGCTGGAGCTCAGCCTCCCCGACGGTGCGACCGTCACGGCCGGGCCCGACGCCCTCGGCTGGCCGCGCCTGCTGGCCGATGTCCCCGAGCGACCTGCGCCCGCACCTGGAGCCGGTCCTCGGGGTGCGCGCGCTCCTGCCGGTGGTCGAGGCATCGGGGACGTCGGTTCCCGGCAGGGTCGCTGGACGTCGAGGGCAAGACGGTGTTGCGGTTGGTCCACGACCATCCGGCCACCCTCTCCGCCGGCCGCGACGAGCTGCCGGGGAGGCTGGAGCTGGTCCCGCTGCGGGGGTACGACGCGGTCGGCCAGAGCGCCGCCCGGATCGCGCAGCGGGCGGGGCTGACCCCGGACACGCCGTCGCGCTACCCGGCGGCGTTGCGCGCCGCGGGAGTCGATCCCGACGGGCCCTCGAGAGCCGTGCTGGAGCCCGGTCTGCCCGCCCGCGTGGCGGTGGCCAGGGTGCTGCTGTCGTTCCTCGGCGAGCTGGAGGCCGCCGTGGACGGCACGGTCGACGACGTCGACATCGAGTTCCTGCACGACCTCCGGGTCGCGGTGCGGCGCAGTCGCTCGGCGGTCAAGCTGCTCGGCGACGTCCTGCCGCCCGCCCTGGTCGCGTGGGCGACACCGCAGTTGAAGCTGCTCGGCGACCTCACGACGCCGTCGCGCGACCTCGACGTCCTCCTCGAGGAGCTCCCGTCCCTGACGGCTGGTCTGGCCGGCGGCCGGCGCGAGGACGTGGAGCCGCTGGCGCGCCACCTCACCGGGCTCCGGGCGGACGAGCGGCGCCGGCTCGTGAGCGGCCTCCGGTCGCCGCGGTTCGAGCGGTTCCGCGCACGATGGCGCTCCTCGCTGCTGGCGCTGACGACCTGGGACGGGCAGCCCGGTGCCGGGACGACCGCGGCCGAGGTGGTCGAGGAACGGGTCGATCGCGCCCATCGTCGGGTGCTCCGCCACGGCTCGCGGATCACCGATGCGTCGCCTGCCGAGGACCTGCACGACCTGCGCAAGCGGGTCAAGGAGCTGCGCTACCTGCTGGAGGTGCTGCCCCCGCCGACGGACCCGGCCGACGCCCGCGTCGCCATCAAGGAGTTGAAGGCCCTGCAGGACGTGCTCGGGACGTTCCAGGACAGCGAGGCCCAGCGCGAGGCGCTCTGCTCGATGGGCACCGACCTGATGTCCGCCGACGGCGTCTCCGTCCGGACGATCTTCGCGATGGGGGAGATGGCCGCCCGGCTGCAGGAGGACCAGGACACGTCGCGCGCGCGGTTCGCCGCCGTGTTCGAGCGGTTCGCGCAGCGGTCGGCGCAGCGTCGGACGGCCGACCCAGGTCGGCGTCGTGCGGCGCCGGTCACCGCAGCGGCAGGAGCAGCGCGATGAAGGTCGTGGCCACGTACAACATCAAGGGAGGCGTCGGGAAGACGTCGACCGCGGTCAACCTCGCCTGGTTCGCCGCCCGCGACGGTCTGCGCACCCTCCTCTGGGACCTCGATCCGCAGGGCTCGGCCACGTACATGTTCCGGGTCAAGCCCAAGGTGAAGGGCGGCGGTAGCGCCCTGCTCACCGGCAAGCGCACGTTGGACGACGGGATCAAGGGGACCGACTTCGACCACCTCGACCTGATGCCGGCCGACTTCAGCTACCGCAACCTCGATCTGGACCTGGACTCCACGAAGCGCCCCACGGATCGGATCCGCCGCCTGCTCACGCCGCTGCGGAAGGAGTACGACCTGGTCCTCCTCGACTGCCCGCCGAGCGTGTCGTTGGTGTCGGAGAACGTCGTCCACGCCTGCGACGTGCTGCTCGTCCCCCTGATCCCGGCGATGCTGTCGGTGCGCACGTACGACCAGCTCATCGAGTTCGTCGACACGATGGACGGGCGGAAGCCCGAGGTGATGGGCTTCCTGTCGATGGTCGACAGCCGCAAGAAGGCCCATCGCGAGTTCACCCAGCGGCTGCCCACCGACCACGCGTCCGTCGTGCCCGAGGCGATCCCGAGCCGGGTGGTGATCGAGCAGATGGCCGAGGAGCGCGCACCGGTCCCGGTGTTCGCGCCGGCCAGTTCCGCGACGACTGCCTACGAGGCGCTCTGGGCGCGGGTCCACTCGCGCCTGAACGGCGTCGGCTGACCCGGCGTCTGCGTGGGGCGGGTGGGGCTCGAACCCACGACCCAGGGATTATGAGACGTCTCAGAGGACAGTGGCCACCGGGTAGAACGAGCTCAAACAACGTCTCTGAGCTGCAGTTTTACCGTTGACTGACGTCGGCTGACCTTGGCCGAAATTGGCTGTTCTGTGGGCGTCGTGTGGGCGTGGTGTGGGCGCGAGGGTGGTCTCTGTCGGTACGGGTACGAGGCAGGGGTATCGGTTCCGCACGGCAAGACAGTCAATTGAACCGAGTCAACTGAAGCGGGGGCAGTCCCTGGTGGTCGAGGCTGTCCGCTAGATCGGCCTGGCTCCTTTAGGGCGATGGTTCCGCGGCAGTCCCTGGTCGGGCTCGGCGGCGAGACCACAGAATGCGCCCGACCCAGACACCTGAAGTAAGAAGCCAGACAACAGCGAGAAAGAGCTGCCAACCGTCGCCGCTGGCGAGTGCCCAAGCCCCGGTGACGAGCCACACGCACAGGATGACGAACCAGAAGATCAGGTCGAAGGTCCCGAACGGGCGAGGACGCCGGGATCGGGCCACGGACGGACCGTACAAGATCACGCGGCGTGGGGGCGATATGGACGGCAGCCGGACCGCCTTCCGGCGACTGTTCCTGGAGCCGCCTCCGGGCGATGCCCCTGAGAGGCCCACTCAGGGACAGAAGGACCCGACTACGGCTGGGGCTGGCGCTCCCTCATCTCCAGCAGCCGCTCGGTCATGCTGGTCAACCAATCCGGACGGCGTGATAGTTGGCTCTCGGGACCGAAAGCTCGCTCCCAGACCGCTAGGACCGACGGCTCACTGATGTCGTCGTGAACGACCAGCGACGTCAGCCTCTCGACCTCGCCCGAGTACTCGCCAGACGGCGAACCCATCGCCACCAAGCCCTCCGGGTCGATTCCGTTCACGACCTGGCCGACCTCAAGTCGCAGCCTCTCCCACCACTCACTGAGGACGTCATCACGGCTCGGCACCTGAACAGGGTGGCAGACGTGAAGAGTCATCGGGCCGAGAGCCAAGACCGCCGGAGCGGCGAGAGTCGGTGTCTCTAAGCGCCCCCATGGGATACGTCGCCTCAGCGGCGGTCGCTTTGGTCTCAGGGCTGCAGCTCGCCGGCAAGTGCAGCCGCCTTGCCCTTGGCCGCACGTCTCCGCCAGTTCCGGGCTATCCCGGCAGCGGTGTCCGCGAGTGAGCCGACGGTGGCGATGCGCACGTCATTCTCGATGGAGCGACGCAACGCTCGTCGGCCAAGTTCGCGCAGGACGATTGCGGCGGCGACGTATCCGACCGCTGATAGCTGCCGGCGTCGGTCCGTCATGTGATGAGGCTATTGGACATCATCTGGACGTCGCTCTGAGCGGCCACACTTGGGGACACCGATGGACAACTGGGCCCCGCCTCTAATGTGAGCGGTCGCCGCGTAGCCAGTGCCGTAGCTCAGCGGACTGTCCCTCCAGCGCCCGAAGCTGCCCGGGCAGCGGCAGTGTTTCCGTGGCTACAAGCGGCACAGTCGCCCCGTCCCTGAGGTGCACTACGAGTCGGCGGTTCGACCCAAATCCCATCATCCGAGCCAGGGAAACGCGCTCGATGTCGGCGCGCTGCAGCCGGCGGGTGGTCAGACGATTCCGCACCTCGAGCCAACCGTCAGCCTGCGCGGACGCTCGACTGAGTGCTCCGGCTACGGCGTACGCACCGGCACACGCGGCCACGGCGACCGACACTGCCGCGAACCACAGCGGGAAGTCAGCAGTAAGGGCAAGCGGGACGAGAAGAATGGCGGCGACCAGGGCGATACCGCCTACTGCCCGCATGAGGGGGAGGGGGCGTAGCTCTAGGACGACATCCTGGCTCGTCACGAGGCCAGCATGGCAGCGACGTTCTCGATCGGCAGTGATCGTCACCGGTCGGTGAAGAAGCCAAGGACCCATCGCCGCTCTCTCCCTGACGCCGCCTTCACGGCGAGATGGGCTGGTGTCTCCGAGCGGCCTCCTCAGGGATAGGTCAGGGAGTGCGGCGGTCACCTGGGTGCAGTTCGTGTGCGAGCGCTCGACAAGTGGGCCCTTGCGGTGGTTCGCCGGTTGGTTTCGCGGTGCTCAAGAGAGTGCCGGTTTGGCGAACAGTGGATGGTCGAGCAGCCATCGCTGTAGCGCCGCGGGGTCGGGTAGTTCCGGCTCATCCGTGGCCCCGGAACTTGGGAGGACCGCGGGCCAGTGCTCGGCCAACCAGCGTTGCTCGGCGTCGAACAATCGGTTCCATCGCCACTGCAGTAGCGACACGACCGCTGCTGCGCGGGCACGGTCGTCAGCAACGTGCCGTAGCAGGTAGACGACCGCGAGTACGACGTTGGACGGTTCGCTATCCCTCGCGCGTTGGCGCGCCAGCATCGCCGTCAGACGGGCATTTACCGCATCCCAGGCACGCCCGTCGCCGACGGCAGCCAAGCCCAGTAGGGCGTACTCCCGGACGGCTGCATCGGCGTCGCTCACCGCCTCGGACAGCGTTTCGCTGGCTCCCTCGATCTCGCGCTTGGCGAGAGCCAGCAACGCTGAGCAACGTAGGTCGGAGGTCCGGGGGCCGCGCGACGCGATCGTCCTGCGCAACACGTCGCCGCCGCGCGGGCCAACGACGTCACCTAGCGCGGCGGTCACGTAAAGCGCCCGCCAGCCGCGCAGGCCCTCCAAGCCTGCGAGGAGTCGGTCGCCCTCCGCGCCGAGCTTGACCGCCGCCTGCACGGCGGCCTCGAACGTGGCGGTCTTCCCCGAGCGCAGTCCCGCCTCGACCTGCGGACCGTGCGCGGACTGCATCCCCTCAGCGGCGCCACCTGTCCCAGTCACGCGCCTAATCTTGCCTACCCTCGTGTCACAGGTGGAGCAAGGGCTTGTTGTGATGGGGATTGCTACGAGGCGACGTCCGTGGACGGAGCCGCGTCGGCACTCGCGCAGCGACGGCTGATCCGTGTGTCCCATAGGCCGCCCTCTGGACGGGCCGGCCGGACGTCGGTGTCCCTGAGCGGCCCCCTTTGGGACAGTTCCCTGGGGTCCCTGACAGCAGGGTCAGTCCGAATCAAGACGCCAGCGATGCGCCAGGTAGACCCCGAACCTCCCGGCCGGTGGTGCAACCAGCCCGGTGGCGAGTCCGACGAAGCCTGCCTCGTTGTAGCCCAAGACAAAGCACACGACGACGAACGAAGCTGTAGCAATCGCCCAGATCAGCCAAGCAAGGCGGCGCGTCCGTCCATTCAGCCTGCTCACGACCGAGAGGCTCTCATGTGGCGAGACAGGCGGCCCGCTCACGCCACCTCACGCGGGGAGGCCTCCGTGCCTCCGTCGCCCGCCGAGAGCGAGCCGGGCGCTGGTGTCCTTGAGCGGCTCATTCAGGGACAGGCTCAGCCAGCCATACTCGCCAGCGGGTCGGTCACCGCCGAACCGAAAGACGAGAGCGACTGGCCCAAGGAGGAGCCGTGAGTTGGTTCCAACGGAAGCAAGCTCAACGCGAACTGCCCGACCGGAGATCGCCGCGGCTTACGACGTGGCGCAGGACCGTGCCGCGGGCCAGATCCTCGGCTGGCTGGCCGGGCACGCCACGACCAGGGTCGGTCCTCGCGGCGGGCAGGTCCAAGTGCCGCTCGAGGTGCTGGAGGCGGTGACGGTGCGACATCACACCTCCCGGGCTGGTGACCCGCACCGGCATCTGCACCTGCAGGTGAACGCCCGAGTGTTCGCGGCCGGGAAGTGGCGGGGGCTGCACGCAGTCGGGGTCCGGGACTCGCTGGCAGCAATCAACGGGATAGGGCACGCCGCGGTTGCCACGGACCCGTACTTCCGTGCCGTTCTCGCCGCCCACGGCTACACCTTGGACGCGGGGCGGGGCGATCACCCAGCTGGCTGGGTACGTGGGGGCGTTCAGTGCCCGGGCCGCGCAGATCACACGGAACCTGGATCGCTACGAGAGGGAGTGGACGGCGGCACATCCCGGCGAACGACCGGGGCCAGCGCTGCGACGATCCTGGGACACCCGGGCATGGGCCGACGGCCGCCCGGACGAGGTCGCCCCGCAACCCGGTGCGGACGTAGAGGCGCGGTGGTCGGCCCAGCTCGCCGCTGTCGGATACCGGGACCGTCATCAGCCGAGTGCAGTTGGCGCCGGCGTCCGTGGGCGCGCTGGACCGGGATGGGGCAGCAAAGCAGGTGCTGGCCAAGCTGGGCGCGGGCAGATCGGGGTGGAACGCCGCCGACATCCGGGGCGAGGTGGAGTTGGTGATCGCCGCCGCCGGGATCGTCGTCGACGCCGCGGTCCGAGCCGAGCTGGCCGAGGACCTCACCGCCCGCGCCCTGGAGCGCTGCGTTCCGCTCCTCTCCGGAGACGGCGTTCCGGCGCCTGTGCCCGAGCACGTCCGGGCTCTGACCTCGCAGCCGGTGCTGGACGTCGAAGCCGACCTGGCCCGCCGGCTCGCCGCCCGCGGTGACCCACCCAGCCACCGACGGCGGGATCCACCTCGGCGTCAGCAAAGCTCGACGTCGGTCGGGCCACGGTCGTCGCCGCGCTGGCGGGGGAGCGGCCGCTGTTGGTCATCGAGGGCGCGGCCGGCGCGGGCAAGACCACCACCCTGGCCGCCACCCGTGCCCTCCTCGAGCGGCAGCGGCGGGGACTGTTGGTCGTGACCCCGACGCTGAAGGCGGCCAAGGTCGCCGCCGCCGAGGTCGGCGCCGCAACCGGGTCCGCGGCCTGGCTGGCCTTCCAGCACGGCTGGCGGTGGACCGGCGACGGCACCTGGACCCGGCTCACCGTCGGGCAGGTGGACCCGGTCACCGGCCGCGGCTACGACGGGCCCGGCGAGCAGGCGCGGCTACGCCCCGGGGACCTGTTGATCGTCGATGAGGCCGGGATGCTGGACCAGGACACTGCCCGAGCTCTGCTGACCGTCGCGGACGACTGTGGAGCGCGGGTCGCGTTGATCGGCGATCGGCACCAACTCGCGGCGGTCGGCCGCGGGGGAGTGCTCGACCTCGCCATCGCGCACGCGGACCCGGCGGCGCACCTGACCCTGGCCGGTGTGCACCGCTTCATCCGGACTGACCGGGCCGGCCGGGCGGTCCCGGATACCGAGTACGCCGACCTCACCCTGGCCATGCGCACCGGCGAGCATCCCGGGAAGGTGTTCGACCGGTTGGTCGCGCGCGGCCATGTGCAGCTGCACTCCGACGAGGCCGCGCTGCAGGCGGCGTTGGCAAAGACCGCGGTCGCCTCCTTCGATGGCAGCGGTCGGGCCGCTGTCGTGGCCGACACTCTCGAGCAGACGACCGCGCTCAACGCTGCCATCCGAGACCAGTTGATCGACGACGGGCGAGTTGAGGACGCTCGCGTGGCCACCACCCTGGCGGGGCAGCGGATGGGCGCCGGGGACCGGATCGCCACCCGCCGCAACGACCACAGGCTCGGCGTCGCCAACCGTGACACCTGGACCGTCACCGCCGTCGACCAGCAGGGTCGGCTCCACGTCGCTCAGGCCGACGTCACCCCCACCGGCGGGCATCGGGGCGATGTCACCCTTACCAGTGGCGGCGGCAAGGTGCTGCCGGCCGATTACGTGGCAGCGACCACGTGGAGCTGGCCTACGCCAGCACCGCGCACGGAGTCCAAGGCGACACCGTCGCGACCGCCCATGTGGTGATCAGCGATCGCACCGGCGCGGCGTCGGCCTACGTCGGGATGACCCGCGGCCGGCGCTCCAACACCGCGCACCTGATCGCCGAGAGACGTGGGTGACGCGCGGGATCAGTGGATCGCGGTGTTCGCGCGCGACCGGGCCGACCTCGGGCCCGCCCACGCTGCTGCGCTCGCCGCCACGGAGGCCGCCCGCTACGCCCTGTCCCCAGCTCCCGGGCCGCCCATCGCTCCGGCGGGCACCGCCCGGGTTTGGCGCCGCGACGCCGGCTCCCGGATCCCACGGTGAGCTCCGACCCGGCGGCGCGGCAGTGTCACCGCCCGGACGTCGTCACGGTCGCCGTCATCGATGACAGGCGCAGGGCGCCTTCTCCGGTTGAAGGCCAACCACAGCCGCCAACCCCGGAGGCAGTCATGCCCGACCACCCCGTGCACAGCGAACTGCTCACCATCGCGGAAGCCGCGGAACTGGTCCGCGCCCCCGTCGCAACGCTGCGCTACTGGCGACACCTCGGCACGGGACCCCGCAGCTTCCGCCTCGGCCGTCGCGTCGTCTACCGGCGCGACGACGTGGACGCCTGGATCGCCGCCCAGCACGATCTGTCGTCCGACCGGCACTGATGTGCGCTGTTCAGTTCACAGCCGGCCGTTGACGCAGGGACGACGTGTGAGCAGGGTCGGCTGATGGCCGGGACCATCAGCACGATCGTGCTCAGTGATGGCACGAAGCGATACCGGGCGCGCTACCGCGACGTCGGCGGACGGCAGCACGAGAAGCGGTACACCCGCAAGGTCGACGCCCAGCACTGGCTGGACGAGCAGACCTCGGCGATCGTCACCCAGACCTGGACGGCACCCGAGCGCGGCCGCATCACCGTTGCGGTCTGGGCGGAGCAGTGGGCAGCCGCGCAGACCGGACTGAAGCCGAGCACGCTGTACGGCTACCGCTCGATCGTCAAAGCCCGGATCGTGCCGCGGTGGGGCCAGTACCGCCTGGCCGACGTCACCCATGCCGAGATCGCCGCCTGGGTGGCCGGCCTCGTGTCCAGCGACCTGGCTCCCTCCACCGTGCGACAGGCGCACCGCGTCTTCTCGCTCCTGCTGACCCTCGCCGTCCGGGACGGGCGCATCCCACGCAATCCGGCGATCGGGGTGCCACTGCCGCGGGTGCGACGGGCCGATCCCCGCTTCCTGAACAGGGACGAGGTCGAGCGGCTCGCCGAGGCAGCAGGGGAGTACGGCGACGTCGTCCGCCTGCTGGCGTACACCGGCCTCCGGTTCGGCGAGATGGCGGCCTTGCGGGTGCGGCGGGTCGACTTCCTCCGCAAACGGATCACCGTGGCGGAGAGCGCCACCGAGGTCGGCGGCACCGTGCGAGTACGGCGCCCCCAAGAACCATCAGCAGCGGACCGTGCCCGTTCCCGGCGTGCTCCTGACGCCGCTGTCCCGGCGCTGCGAGGGCAAGGGACGACGACCTCGTGATCACCTCCCCGGAGGGCGCGGTGCTGCGGTCGGGCAACTTCCGGCGCCGGGTGTTCGACCCGGCGCGCGAGCGGCCGGCCTGGAGGACCTCAGCCCGCACGACCTCCGGCACACCGCCGCCAGCCTCCTCGTGGCGAGCGGCGCGAACGTCAAAGCGGTCCAGCGGATGCTCGGTCACGCCTCCGCGGCGATGACCCTCGACGTCTACTCCGGGCTCTTCGACGACGACCTCGGCGGGCTCGTCGAGCGCATGGACGCTGCCCATGACGCCCACGAACTCGTCGCGAACTGTGGGCGCCGTGTGGGCGCGGGACCCGATCGCCACGATCGTCGATCAACTCGACAGGGCGCTGACCTGCGGTTATCGCCGGTGGGGCGGGTGGGGCTCGAACCCACGACCCAGGGATTATGAGTCCCATGCTCTGACCGGCTGAGCTACCGCCCCGGCGCAACTCTGCCAGAGGGCTCGGGCCCTGCCGCTGCGGGTCGGGCCCGGCCGCGCAGCATGGTCAGCAGCGCCGGCCAGCCCAGCGCGAGCCCCGCGCCGAGCAGTGCCCCGGCCACGGTGTCCGACAGCCAGTGCGCCCGCAGGTACACCCGGGACAGCGCCATGACGACGGCGAAGATCACCGCCCGCACCTCCCAGCGCCAGCGCGTCGGGCCGGGCTGCGACGATCGCCAGCACGAGGCCGACCGCGGTCACCGCGCCGGCGATCGCGTGCCCGGACGGGAAGGACGCCCCGCTGGTCGCGATCAGGCTCAGCGGTGGCCGGGGCCGGTCGATCGCGCGCCTTCATCGGTCCGATCAGCAGCTCGCTGGTGATCATCGCGAGCCGAACGCGGCCAGCCGCAGCCAGTGCCGCCGCCAGGCCAGCAGCACCAGCGCAGCGATCCGCAGCGGCCAGTTCACCCACGCGCTGCCCAGCCACGACATGGCCGACGGCCACCGCCGTGGTCGGCCTGTTCTCGCACCGCGCCCGGCCAGCCGCCACACCCCGTCGTCGACGGCCTGCACCGCCGGCGCGGGTGACCGGCCAGACCACCAGCACGCCGACCACGGCCGCGCCGGCCAGCAGCCCGCCGCTGACCAGCAGCCCCCGCCGGATGTCGACCAGCATCAGCCCGGGTGCCCGACAACGAGCCGGACGCACGCCGGCGACCGCCAGCCCCAGCGCCGCGCCGCCGACGACGTCCAGCGGCAGGTGCGCGCCGACGTACACCCGGGAGAGGCAGACCGCGGCCGCCAGCACGGCGCAGGCCACCCGGCCCGGCCGGTTCAGCCACGGCCAGGCCACGACGACCAGCGCCGTCACCACGGCGGCGTGCCCGGAGACGAACCCCCGGCCGAGCGCGGCCGTGCCGCGGATGACCACGTCGTCGACAGCAGGGCGTCGGGCCGGCCGCGCGGCACGATGCCCTTCACCGCTTGGCCAGCAGGTACACGCCGGCGCCGGCCAGCAGCAGCGCGCCGGCCAGCCGCCACCGGCGGAACGCCGGCGGCCACCAGCGCCGCGCACGGGCACGACGACGAAGTTGCCCAGCTGCATCACCGGCCAGACGACGACGAAGGGCAGCACGGTCGTCGCCGTTGAGCGACGGGAAGACCGCCGTCTCGGCGCGGCTGACCGAGTCCGGGTGCACCGGCAGCGCGGCGAGCACGCAGCACCGCCGCGCCGACCGACGACCAGCGACGACGTCGCGCGGCCGGCGGACGACGCCCGCGGCCCGGCGGCTCCGGGCCGCGGTGGTCATGCCGACTCGGGCACCAGGTCGGTGCGCGGCGCGGTGTTCGGCGCGCCGCCGCCACGACTTGTTGCGCTGCCAGAAGACGTAGGTGAGCACGCCGAGCGGGATCGGCAGCACGTAGGTCAGCGCCCGGAACACCAGCACGCCGCGGCGACCACCGCCGCGCGGTCCCCGCCGGCGGCGGCCAGCCCGGTGATCAGGGCCACCTCGATGACCCCGAGCCCGCCCGGGGTGAACGGGATGGCGGTGAGCAGCCGGGCGAAGGCGAACACCGCCAGCGCCTCGGTCCAGCCCACCTGGTCGGCGGTGACCCCGACGAAGCGCAGCGCCAGCAGCAGCACCAGGAACAGCGAGAGGTGGCTGACCACCGTCGCCAGGGTCAGCCAGTGCCAGCGGGCGTGCAGCAGCAGCACCGTCCGGTCGCGGAACTTGGTCAGCGCCTGGTCCCAGCCGGTCACCGGGCGGCCGGCGGACCAGCCGCAGCAGCGCCGAGGCCGACGCGGCCAGCGCCGATGCCGACCCGGGCCGCGCTCTCCCGGCTGCGCAGCACCAGCCACGAGGCAGACGACGGCGACCACCAGGCCGGCGACGCCCGAGCAGCGCCGGCGAGCACCCGGCCGGCGCGTCGGGCGGCGCGGTGAAGGCCAGCAGCGCCAGCGCGAGCACCGGCAGGCCGAGCTTGGCGAAGTTGTTCCACAGCCCCGAGATCAGCAGCGAGACCGACGTCCGGGAGCGGGAGAAGCCCCAGGAGGTGTTCATCGAGTAGGTCAGGCCCAGCGCGATCGCCGCCCCGCCGACCACGGTGTTGGAGATCGCCGTCGTGGTCTCGGTGGAGACGAAGGCCTGCCGCAGCGTCAACCCGGGCGTGGTCGTGACCATGACGAACTGGTAGGTGGCCAGGTTCCAGGCCGTGGCCAGCCAGCAGGATGCGCGATCTGCAGCGCCGGTCATCTCCTGCACCGACGCCCACACGTCGCTCAGGCTGGTGAACTGCGGCAGGAACCAGAAGAACACCGCGGCGACGAGCGCCACCGACAGGACCGGGCCGAGCACCCGGCGCCAGGTCGGTCGCCGTCGCGGCGCGGGCGGGTTGGTGTGCTCCACGGTGGTCATGGCTCAGCCCTCCCCTCGGCTGGGGTCGAGGTCGATCCGGCCGCCGCTGTCCTCGTGCACCTGCGCGCTCAGGTCGTCGCGGCTCACCACGCCGACCGCCTGCGAGGCCAGGGCCAGCGCCTCGCCGGGGTTGTCGCCGTCGAGCTGGAAGACGACGCTGAGGCAGCCGCCGACGGAACACGGTAGTGCCGCTCGCCGGCGTAGGTCGGGCTCACCTGCTCGGACCCGCTCGTAGCCGCGCGCATGCCGTCCCGGTCGCTGGCGATCTCCGTGCTGTCCGTGGTGTCGCAGGTCGCGCTCGAGCCGGACCTCGACCGCCTGCGTCCCGTCGCGGTCGGAGTCCAGCCAGAACCGGGCGTCGCCGTCGCGCGCGTCCAGGTGGTGGAAGCCCCAGCCCAGCGGCAGCGACCGCCGGAGGCACGGCACCCAGGTCGCCGTCGGCACCGACTGCGCCATCAGGACCACGCCGTTGCCGGCGTCGTCCGCCGCTGACCGGGCACAGCGGCGCGGCGGTGATCGCCGCGGCGCGAGTCGTCGCCGCACCCGGCCAGCACCCCGGCCGCCAGCAGCGACGGCGCAGGCGCGGACCGGCGCGGCGGTTCACAGCGGCGACGCGAGCAGGTCGGCGGCGACCCCGGCGCGACCAGCAGCAGCGCGCACAGCGTCGCGACGGTCAGCGCGATCCGGCGCCAGCTCCACCGCTGGATGCGGACCGGCGGCAGCTGGTAGGGCAGCAGCTGCAGGAAGTCGGCGTGCAGGTCGCGACCCTGCTGGCGCAGCATCCGGCGCAGCTGCGAGGGCATGGTCAGCCCGCGGGTCGCCGCGAAGGCCTCGGCGATCTCCTCGTCGGTGAACTGCCAGCCGGGCCCGCCCGTACACCCGCTCGGCGTCGGTGCGCAGGCCCAGGACCAGCATCATGTTGGCCAGGTCGACCGCCTGCCGCCACGGGCTGGGCCGCACCTCGGCGAAGGCGGTGTCGATGACCACCAGCCGGCCGTCGCGGACCAGCAGGTTGGCCGGCTTGATGTCGCGGTGGGCCACGCCGATCTCCCACATCCGGCGGACCACGCGCGAGGCCCTGGTCGATGACGTCGTCGTCGATCTCGGCGTCGCCGATCTCGGTGGCGCCGTCGACGAACTCGGTCACCAGCAGGTACTCCCGCTCCGGGGTGATCTCCACGATGCCGAGCGGGCGCGGCACCGGCAGCCCGGCGTCGTGAGCAGGCGCAGCACGTAGTCCTCGTACTGCACCAGCCGGCGCACGCTGTGGAAGGGCTGCTCGTCCTCCAGCCGGCCGTAGAGCAGCGTGCGGCCGAGCTTGTACCAGCGGTCGGAGCGCACGTGCGTGGCCGCGTACAGCTTGCCGAAGACGCAGCTCTCGCCCTGCGTCGGCCTTGACGGTGATCCTCAGCGGGGTGGAGCCGCCCGAGCCGGCGAGGCCGAACGGCTTCACCTCGGTGGCCAGCAGCCCGAGCTGGTCCTCCAGCGCCCGGACGATCGCCTCGCCGCGCGGTGCCGGTGACGTCGAGGTGGGCCGGCCGGCCGCGGCTGGTAGCGCACCGGGTAGACGTCGTTGGGGGTGATCAGCCGGAACGCCGCCAGCGGCACGGCGACGCCGAGGATGACGCCGGCGGCGATGTCGGTCGGGTGGTCCTGCCCCAGGTACAGCCGGGACAGCGCGGTGATCGTCGAGCACCCCGCAGACCACCCACTTGCTCGATCGTCCGGTACCGCCCGGCCGGGACCAGCGAGTACACGATGGCGAGCAGGAACGTGGCGAGCACGGTGACCGGCAGGGAGGGCATCGAGAAGCCCTGCCCACGGACCGATGATCTCGACCTCGAAGGGCCGCGGCCGCTGCAGGGTGGCGGCCATGCTGGCGCCGATGTTGACCACGATGATGCCGACGACGACGATGACGAACAGGTGGCGCCAGCGGCGGAAGACGATCAGCGGCAGCAGGTTCGCCAGCCACAGGACGTAGATGGCCTGCCGGGTGGCGAGCACGCCGGCGACCTCGGCCACCGGGTCCAGCGGCGGGGTGCGGATCCGCTCGAAGGCCTGCAGCACCCGGGTGTCGGCCACGTCGAACAGCCCGACGCTGCCGGTGACCACACGACGACCCAGGCGACGACGACCGCGCCGCTGAGCGCCAGCCACCACTTGCCCGATGCGTTCAGGTGCCGGGGCAGGGGCGGCGCCTCACCCGACGGGCGCCGCCGCCGCCCCACGCGGCGGATCGTCGGCGGGCCCGGCCCCGAGGGCGGACCCGCCGCAGACACCGCCTGCGGCAGGGTGGTCATGCCCGCTGATGCTGCTCCCCGAGGCGGGCCGGAACATCCCTCTGCGCACCGCGGCGCCGCTAACGTGAGGGAGTTCCGGCACCACCGGCGGCCCACGCCGTCGGCGGTGACGCTCCGGCAGGGGAGGCGGGCGTCGTGTCGCACCGCCGCAGCTGGTCGCCGTCCTCCCGCTGGTGGCCGTGCTGCTCGCCGGCTGCCAGTCGAGCTCGGACGACGACGACGCGGGGCCGCCCGACCACGATCCGGATCGCCTCCTACGACTTCAGCGAGAACCAGATCCTGGCCGCGGTGTACGCCGAGGCGGCCCAGCGACGCCGGGCTGCCGGTCTCGCTGCAACCCGGCGTCGGCACCCGGGAGGTGGTCGAGCCGGCGCTCGAGCAGGGCGTCGTCGACGTCGTCATCGACTACGTCGGGACGGCGCTGGAGTTCGCCGACCGGGGGTCGGCGGATCGACCGGGGGCGCCGGAGGAACTGCACGCCGCGCTGCGCGAGACCCTCGGCCCCCGCGGCGTCGACGGTGCTCGACGCGGCCGCGGCCGAGGACCAGAACGGCTTCGCGGTGAGCACCGACTTCGCCACCGAGCACGGCGTGAGCCGGCTGTCGGACCTCGCGCCGCTGGCCGGCGGGCTGACCTTCGGCGGGCCACCCGAGTGCCCGCAGCGTCCGCTGTGCCTGCCCGGCCTGGAGGAGGTCTACGGCCTGCACTTCGGCAACGTGGTCAACATGCCCTCGCGGGCGGCCACCGCGGAGGCGCTGCGTCGCCGGTCAGATCCAGGTCGGCCTGCTGGAGACCACCGACGCGCGGCTGGCGCAGGCGCCGGTCGTCCTGCTCGCCGACGACCGGGCGCTGCAGCCGCGCGAGAACGTCGTCCCCCTGGTGCGGTCTGCCGTGCTGGACCGGTGGGGCGACCGGTTGCCCGACGCGCTGGACGCGGCCAGCGCCCGGCTGACCACCGCCGACCTGATCGAGCCTGAACCGGGCCGTGGAGAGCGAGGGGCTGACGGCCGAGCAGGCCGCTGCCCGCTGGTGGGACGGTTCCTGAGCTACGGTTCCGGGGCGCGGTCCGCAGGGTCCGCAGCGCCGGCTCAGCGGGTGCTGCGACAGCTGGACAGTTCTCGGCAGTTCTGTCCACGTGTCGCGATCAACACGGGCAGGACCTGCGAAGATGATCGCCACATTGGACCCGTCCAGCCCCAGGTGTCTCATCTGCACCGATCCGGGCTGGCGCGCCGAGGTCACGATCCGGCAACTGTCCCCGGTCGCTCTGAGAGCCGCCGAGGTACGCAACGCAGTCATCGCACGACAGGTCCGTTGGGGAAGACGGAGTCAGTCGAGTCGATGGAGGTGCGCCGTGCAGCGACGGTCAACCCAGGGTGTCGTCTTCGTGCACGCGTGCCCGAAGGCGCTCTGCCAGCATGTCGAGTGGGCGCTCGAGCGCGTGGTCGGCACGCCGGTCTCCTTGGCATGGGCTGAGCAGCCCGTGACCCACGGGTCCTATCGGGCCGAGGTCGCCTGGACGGGCGCGCCCGGCACCGGGGCCCGGTTGGTGGCTGCCCTGAAGCAGTGGCCGATGCTGCGCTTCGAGGTCACCGAGGAAGCCAGCCACGACAACGACGGCGAGCGGATGTCCTACGTCCCGGGCTACGGCGTGCACCGTTCCGCGATCAGCGCCAGCGGCGACCTGGTCGTCAACGAGGGCCAGCTCCGCCAGCTGGCCGCCACCGCCACCTCGGTCGAGGCCTTCCGGCACGGCGTCGACGACCTGCTCGGCGCCGCCTGGGACGCCGACCTGGAGGCCTACCGGCACGCCGGCGACGGCACTCCGGTCACCTGGCTGCACCAGGTCGTCTGAAGCCCGCGGCTCGTCGTCCCGCCCTCGTCGTCCGGGCTGGGATCGAGCTGAGCTCACCTCGCTTGCTCCTGGCTCACCGCACACCGTGAGCCAGGAGCACGGACGATCACCCCGCCTGATCCCAGGACGACGACAACGGCCCGGCACCCCTCCGCAGGGTGCCGGGCCGCTTCGTGCGTGCGTCCTACAGCGGGATGTTGCCGTGCGCTCCGCGGCCCGGCGGTGCCGCGGCGCAGCGCCTCGGCCACCAGCCGGCGCCGGGTCTCGCACGGGTCGACGACCTCGTCCACGACGCCGATCTCCAGCGCCCGGTTGACCCCGCCGGCGATCCTCTCGTGCTCGGCGGCGAGCTGGGCGTGCAGCGCCTCGCGCTCCCCGGGCTGGCGCGGCGGCGAGCTTCTTGCGGTGCAGGATGCCGACGGCGGCGCTCGCGCCCATGACCGCGACCTCCGCGCTCCGGCCAGGCGAAGACCGCGGTCGCGCCGAGCGAGCGGGAGTTCATCGCGATGTACGCGCCGCCGTAGGACTTGCGGGTCACCAGCGTGACCCGCGGCACGACCGCCTCGGCGAAGGCGTGCAGCAGCTTCGCGCCGCGGCGCACCACGCCGTCCCACTCCTGGCCGACGCCGGGCAGGTAGCCGGGCACGTCGACGAGCACCACCAGCGGCACCCCGAACGCGTCGCACATCCGGACGAACCGGGCCGCCTTCTCCGCCGACGGACGAGTCCAGGCAGCCGCCCAGCCGCAGCGGGTTGTTGGCGATCACGCCGACGGTGCGGCCGGCGAGCCGGCCGAGGCGTGGTGACGATGTTCGGCGCCCACTGCGGCGTGCAGCTCCGAACGCCGCCGGGCCCGTCGAGCAGGCGCGGCGACCAGCGGGTGCACGTCGTAGGCGCGGTTGCGGCTGCTCCGGCAGCAGCGCGCCGAGGTCGACGGCCGGCTCGATCGCCGGCGGGGTCGAACCGGCCCTGGCCGGCGAGCAGCGTCGACCAGCGTCCGGGCCGCGCGCCAGCGCCTCGGCCTCGCGCGTCGGCGACCACGTGCACGACGCCGGACCGCCGGCCGTGCGGCGTCCGGGCCGCCGAGCCGCTCCATGTCGACGTCCTCGCCGGTGACCGAGCGGACCACGTCCGGGCCGGTGACGAACACCCGGCCGGCCGGGCCCATGATCACGAGGTCGGTCAGCGCCGGCCCGTACGCGGCGCCGCCGGCGGCCGGGCCGAGCACGACGGAGATCTGCGGCACCCGGCCGGAGGCGCGGACCATCGCGGCGAAGACCTGCGCCGACGCGCGTCCAGCGCGCTCGACGCCCTCGGCGAGCCGGGCGCCGCCGGAGTGCCAGAGCCCGACCACCGGCACGCGCTCCCGCACGCGCGGCGTCGATCGCGTCGACGATGTGCCGGCAGCCGTCGACGCCCATCGCGCCGCCCATGATCGGTGGCGTCGGTGCAGAAGGCGATCACCGGCGACCCCGGCGACGCGTGCCGCGGGCGGCGAGCGCGCCCGCGCGTGCACGCCCTGGGCGAGGCGCCGCCGACCCAGGTGGCCGAGTTCCTGGCCGCGCCGGGCGCCCGCGAGCGCGCCGCGCTGCTCCGCGGCGGTCGGGGCATCGGCGCTCGCTACGGCGAGGAAGTGGCGCGCCTCGGGCTCACGGCGAGCGAGGCGCTGGAGGCGTTCTTGTTCTTTCGGCGGTCCCATCCTGGACAGCGTGAGCGCGATGGCGCGCGCCCACCCGGGACTCGCGCTGCCGGCCGGCGAGGCGCTGGCCGCGCTGACGCGGTTCATGGACGTGGTCTTACTCTCCATGACGCGGACCTACGAGCGCCACGGCGCCTCGCGGCGAGGCGCCCGGTGACGCCGTACTACCCGATCTACGTGGACCTGCGGGGGCGACGCTGCGTGGTGGTGGGCGGCGGCACCGTCGCCGCGCGGAAGGTCGACGGGCTGCTGGAGTGCGGCGCGCGACGTGACCGTGGTGGCGCCGATCCTCGGGCCCGTGCTGAAGGAGTACCTGCGGGCGGGCCGCATCGCCGCGCACCTGCGCGCCTACGCCGACGGCGACCTGGCCGGCGCGTGCCTGGCGATCGCCGCGACCGACGAGCCGGCGGTGAACGGCGCAGGTGCGCCGTCGAGGCGCGCGCCCGCGGCGTGCTGCTGAACGCGGCCGACGATCCGGAGCGCTGCGATTTCATCCTGCCGGCGGTGCTCCGGCGCGGCGACCTGCAGATCGCGATCTCGACGGGCGGCCGCAGTCCGGCGCTGGCGCGGCGCGTGCGCGAGGACCTCGAGCGGCTGCTGCCGCCGGAGTACGTGGAGCTGCTGCCGCTGCTCGCCGACCTGCGCGCGGAGCTACGCCAGGAAGGCGCCGTGGTGCCGCCCGAGCGCTGGCACGACGCCGTCGACGGCACGGTGCTGGCCCGCCTGCGGGCTGGCGACTACGCGGGGGCGCGGGCCTACCTGCGGGCGAGCCTGCTGGTCGAGCCGGTGGTGATCCCGCGCACGCCGGTGGATGCGCTGACGGCGTCGGCCCGCGGGCGCGACCGGGACGGGAGCACGGCGGTGGGCCGCTCGCCCGACCGGCGGCCTCGGCGGCGCACTCGCGGCACGGATGAACCGATACGACCGACAGCGCGGCTCGCCGCGGGCGGGCCAGCCGATCAACTCCGGCGAGGAGGCCAGACCGCGATGCTCGTGATGGTGCTCGGTCTCAGCTACAAGACGGCCCCGCTCGCGCTGATGGAGCGCGTCGTGTTCTCCCCCGAGACGCTGCCCGACGGCGCTGGCCACGCCTCCACGAGCAGGTCGCGCACGGCGTCATCCTGTCCACCTGCAACCGCGTGGAGATCTACGCCCTCGTCGGGCACCAGGAGAGCGGTCGGCGGGCGCTGCTGCGCTACCTGGCCGACTACCACGGGCTGTCGGTGGGCGACCTGGACCCCTACGTCTACGTGGCGTGGCAGGAAGAGGCCGTCGGCCACCTCTTTCGCGTGGCCTGTGGGCTCGACTCGATGCTGCTGGGCGAGACGCAGATCCTCGGCCAGGTGCGCGGGGCCTACCAGGCGGCGCAGCGCCACGGCCAACCCGGGCACCTTGCTCGCCCGCCTGTTCCGGCAGGCGCTCGAGGTCGGCAAGCGGGCGCACCGCGAGACCCGCATCTACCAGAGCGCCGCGTCGGTCAGCGCGGCCGCGGTGGGCATGGCGCGCCAGTCGCTGGGCGATCTCGAGGCGCGCACCGCGCTGGTCGTCGGCGCCGGCGAGACGAGTCGCCTGACGGCGCGCACGCTGCAGGCGAGCGGGATGGGCGAGCTGCTGGTGATGAACCGCACCGTCGAGCACGCCGAGGCGCTGGCCCGCGCCGTCGGCGGCGAGGCGCTGCCGCTGCAGGCGCTGCAGCCCGCGCTGGCGCGGGCGGACGTGGTGATCAGCTCGACCGGCGCGCCCAGCTACGTCGTCGGCGCGCCGACGGTGCGCTCGGCGATGGCCCAGCGGCCGCGGCGGCCGCTGTACTGCATCGACGTGGCGGTGCCCCGCGACGTCGACCCGGCCGTGGGCGACGTCCCGAACGTCTACCTGTACAACCTCGACCACCTGGCCGCCGTGCGCGAGGACTACGCCGACTGCCGCGCGGGCGACGTGCGCCAGGTGGAGCGGATCGTCGACGAGGAGACTACGCGGTTCTTCCACTGGTGGGACGCGCGCGAGGTGGTGCCGACGATCGCCGCGCTGCGCGCCCAGGCGGAGAGCATCCGCGAAGCCGAGCTGGCGAAGGCGCTGGCGCGGCTGGGCCCGCTGGCGGAGCGCGACCGCGAGACGCTGGAGGCGTTGACCAGCGCGATCGTGAACAAGCTGCTCCACCAGCCGACCGTGCAGCTCAAGCAGCGCGCGGGCGACCACGACGGTCGCCGCTACGCGCCCGCGCTGCGCGCGTTGTTCCAGCTTCCCGACTAGATGGCTGGTCCCCTGCGGCTGGGCACGCGCGGCAGCAAGCTGGCCCTCTGGCAGGCCGAGCACGTGGCCGCCGCGCTGCGCGCGCGGCATCCGGACCAGGCCGTCGAGCTGCAGGTCATCACGACCCAGGGCGACCGGGCGGCCGACGTCCCACTGCAGTCTGATGAGCGGCCAGGGCGTCTTTGCGCGGGCGATCGAGGACGCGCTGCTCGCCGGGCACGATCGACCTCGCCGTCCACAGCCTGAAAGACCTGCCCGGCCAGGACCGCCCGGGCCTCGTCCTGGCGGCGTTTCCGCCGCGCGCCGACGCGCGCGACGCGCTGGTGGGCGCCGCCTTCGCCGCGCTGCCGGCCGGCGCGCGGTGGCGACGAGCAGCCCCCGGCGCGCCGCGCAGCTCCTGGCGGCGCGCCCCGACCTGCGCATCGTCGACATTCGCGGCAACGTGGACACGCGGCTGCGGAAGCTGGCGGCGGAGGGGCTCGACGCCCTGGTGCTCGCGGTGGCCGGCCTGGAGCGCCTGGGCCTCGGCGACCGGATCGCCGAGGCGCTGCCGACCGCGCTCTGCCTGCCGGCGGTCGGGCAGGGCGCCCTGGCCGTGCAGTGCCGCGCCGACGACGCGCGCGCGCGCGCGGTCGTCGCGGCGCTCGACGATCCGGCGACGCGGGCCGCCGTCGAGGCCGAGCGGGGGCTGCTGGCGGCGCTCGGCGGCGGCTGCAAGATCCCGATCGCCGGTTACGCCGTATGCGACGGCGACCGCCTGCGGCTCGACGGGCTGGTGGCCGCGCCGGATGGTAGCCGGCTCGTGCGGGACGCGCTGGTCGGGCTCGCCCGACGCGCCCGCGGCGCTCGGCCACGCGCTGGCGGCGCGCCTGCTCGCGGCCGGCGGCGCGAGCCTGTTGGAAGCGGACGAACGCCGCGGGCCCTGAAGGATCTCTGCACCAAGCTGCAGCCGCGGGCGTTGCTCGCGACCAACACCTCCTCGATCTCGATCACGAAACTTGCCGCCGCCACCGACCGGCCGGACCGTTTCATCGGCATGCACTTCTTCAATCCCGTCCCGCTGATGGCGCTGCTGGAACTGATCCGCGGCCTGCAGACCTCGGACGACACCCACGCCAAGGCGGAAGCTTTTGCAAAGCGGGTCGGCAAGGTGGCGATCACGGCAAAGAACAGCCCGGGCTTTGCGGTCAACCGCATCCTGTGCCCGATGATCAACGAGGCGATCTTCGCGCTGCAGGAAGGTATTGCGACAGCCGAAGACCTCGACGCCGGCATGAAGCTCGGCTGCAACCATCCGATCGGCCCGCTGGCGCTGGCGGACATGATCGGTCTCGACACCATGCTGTCGGTCATGGAAGTCTTTTACGAAGGCTTCAACGACCCGAAATACCGTCCCGCGCCGCTGCTGAAGGAAATGGTCGCCGCCGGCCATCTCGGCCGCAAGACCGGGCAGGGGTTTTACAGCTACGGCAAGTAACGATCCGCGGTGGGTAAGCGCAGCGAAGCCGACAGTGCAGCGCCGGCGGATCGGCGCAATATCGGGCCGGCCAAAGGCCGGACCCGGTGGCTCTACCGATCCTACGCGCTCTGCCAATTAGAGGAAACGCCATGCGTATTGCGGTTGTCGGCGCCGGCGGCGTCGGAGGCGGGTTTGGCGCGGCGCTGGCCAAGGCGGGCGCGGACGTCACCTTCATTGCGCGCGGCGCGCATCTGGCGGCCATGAAGCGCGATGGCCTGAAAGTTCAGAGCCCGCGCGGCGATACCCATCTGGTGCCGACGCAGGCGACCGACAATGCCGCCGATATCGGCACGGTCGATATCGTGCTGTTCTGCGTGAAGCTGTGGGACGTCGAGAGCGCGGGTGCGGCCATCAAGCCGCTGGTCGGCGCCAATACCGCCGTCATCCCGCTGCAGAACGGCATCGACGCCGCCGAGCGGCTGATTCCGATTCTTGGCGTCCAGGGCCGTCATGGGCGGCGTGGCGCAAATCAGCGCGTCCATTGTCGCGCCCGGCGTGATCCAGCAGGTCGGCACCTTCATGCGCATGGTGTTCGGCGAACTCGACGGCACGCGCAGCAAGCGGGCTGAGGCATTTCTCGCGCTGTGCCTGAAGGCCGGCTTCGACGCGACCTTGAGCGACCAGATTCTCACCGAGCTCTGGATGAAGTTTATCCTGCTCGCCACCAATGCCGGGATCACGGCGGCGACGCGCCAGCCGATCGGCAAGCTGCGGGACGACGCCGACATCCGCCTCGTCATGACCGCGGCCCTCGGGGAAGTGTTCGCCGTTGGCCGGGCCAGGGGGGTTAAGCTACCGGCCGACGCGGTGGAGAAGATTCTGGATTTCATCGGCCACGCGCCGCCCGCCATGAAGGCGTCGATGGCGCTCGATCTCGAACGCGGCAACCGGCTTGAACTGCCCTGGCTCAACGGCAAGGTCGTCGAACTCGGCCGCCAGCTTGGTGTCCCGACGCCGACGCACAGCATGATGTATGCGGTGTTGAAGCCTTACGTGATGGGAACGCCGGCCTGAGCGCGTAACCATTCATGCCCTCGGCGAATACCATCGGCCGCGTCGTCTGCTGAGCGGCACCCGCTGCGCAGCCGTTGCTCTCCAGAGACGATAGGCATACCTTACGCGTGAATTCTTCGTGGGGGGTGCGAGATGCATATGATCGTTTATGCCATCTTGGCAATTGTCTTGTCTTCCTCGTCCTCAGGAGCGCAACCGGTTTTTTTGGCAGGACGTTATGTGCTGCCGATCACCCAGCATGATTTATACGTATCCGCTCCAGGACCTGTTGGAACGACTGTGACCGTCAATTTTCGGTTCAAGCCAATCGGAAGCTGTACCGATACACTCGACGCTGTCTTGGAGTACCAGTTGCCGCCTGGTTACAACGATACGCCAATCGACGAGGTAAAAGCGACTTGCAACAAAACGATTCAGTGCAGCGGAATCGAATTCAAGTGCGTTGGCGCCAGGCAGCCATACCCCATGTCGTTTCGACACGTGCCGCAGCAGGAAATCAAGGCGAGTGGCGGGTCATTTTCCGGAACGTATCGGTACGTTTCATCATCGATTGCACGCACCCGTGAGGCGCTTCTAAGGCGAGCATCAGTGGGGAATTTTGAAATAGTCGAAGAATCCGCGGACAAGAAGAAAAAGACCGTCCGATTTCGGATCGAAAAGTAACCTGCTTCCAGAGTGCGCTGGCGCACGACGAGCAAGAAGCTCGGTCTCCCTCACACACTACGGAGTTATTGGCTCGGGCCTCTCAATTCCAGGGTAACAAGCCTTGCTAGAAGGGTCGCCGGATAAAGTTGGCCAATGACGCTTTCGATGTTGCATAGACTCCGCGCTAACGGATGCACTGGAACGATGTCGCCGTAGCCAGTCGATGTCAGCGTAACGAAGCTCATATAGAACAGCGCGCTGGCGAGTGACTGATCGTCGTCAAATGTTATTCCCTTGATAGCGCCGCGATCTGACAGGCCGACAAAAAGAAACAGTGTTGCAAACGCTACCGCAATCAACAGATACAGAAGTATCGCCCCGATAATTCTATGATATGTGACCCGGCCTCCCCTGAATACGGCCTGAGTGACCACGACCCCCAGAGTGCCGGCGATGATCAACCATGCGCCTGCCAATATGTGAAGGTGGAAGGGTACGGGGTAATAGAGTCGCAGGAGAAATACGGCGATATTGGCAGCAAGCGCAGCCGACATCAGAATGAGGGCTATGGGATTGTCGGAAATGATCACCATGCTCCCGATGATCACGACTAACAGGCCGATAGCAAATAGGTGAAAGGCGGTAATGCCAACTGCCTGGAGTGGGGCGAAGACAAATATCAACAGTAACAGCACGCCCGTCAGCACCGTGAGCAGCCAGTCGCTTCGTTCGTTGCGCAGGTGGCGCAAGTCGCTGATGGGGTCCCAAATCATCGTTCGCTGCTCCGATGTGAAGAATGTCGGCTCCGAGTCAAAGGACGGCGTAACGACAAAGCCACCGGGGGTTCTGCCGAAGTCCGGGTAATCGACATCAGATAATTTCCCCTCGAGCCAAACTCCCTCGGGAATCTGGTCAGTACCAATGCGCATGCGATTGCAGTTGGCCTTATTGATTTAAATCAACGAGTGAAGGCGTGCCGCCCGTGCCAGCTCGGCGGCACGCGCAGCAAGCGGACCGAGGAATTTCTCGCGTTGCGCCAGGTACGCCTGCCTGATTGTGTATCGGTACGTCGGCCGCGATCCTTGAGGGTATTTGCCATCGCGCATTCCGGCGTAAATTATGCACGATCCCGTACACATGGCGTGCGCGATGTGGACGGATGACGTGATGGACGTGCACCTCCAGCGGTTGAGGCCTCGCGCCCCATCAATCGCTGAACCTTTCTTCCGTTGCCAAGACCCATAGTTGTGTCCGAGCCTGCATGCTGGACGATCCCCAAGACTTCAGCCGCTGGCGGGGCACGGCAAGCATTCCAGATTTTAATTCCAGCAAGCGGAGGAGAAGCCTATGCGCAAGTCTCTCGCCGTTTTCCTTTCTGGCGCGGCACTGGTCATTGCGGCGTCGACCGCTCTGGCCGGAGAGCAGGTGCTAGAGTTCAAGCTCGTCACCAAGCCCCTCGACGTTAAGGTCATTGAGGCAGCAAACGTCGAAGGACAGAAGGTCGTGTCTGGAAAATTTTTCGGCGTCGCCGTCTTCAAGGACGGCCGCATCGGGGTGAAAGAGTTCGTCCATTCCGGAGACATGCTCAAAGGCTCGGGACCCCTCTACGGCTACAGCACCTATACGTTCGAGGATGGCTCGATCACGGCGCGTTACACCGGCGCGGCCAAGGACGGTCGCTCAAAGGGCGAATATGCGATCCTCTCGGGCACGGGTGTCTATGCCAACGCTACGGGCACGGGCGGCTTCGAAAGCGCGCCGAACCCGTTCAAGGGCGTCGATCTCCTGGACGTAAAACTGGTCGTCAAAACGCCCGGTACGTAAGAGGCCCTGCACGCAGACGCGCCTGCGCAACTCTAATGCCGTGAGGCGCGGTTTTGCCCCATGCAGCCGCGCCCACAACATGGCGACGGAAAAACGTGCGTGAATTGCTTCCGGTGCAGCGCATGCCGCTGCTGCCGACGCCGTCGCGCTGGTGGAAGTATGGATTGCTTCGCTTCGCTCGCAATGACGAACTGCATTGCTGCCTGCGACAAATCAACCCGACGGGCAAATCACCCAAAAGTCTGTCCATCCCTTCGCGCAAAAATATTCCGCTTACGCCGTCGGGCAAATCAGTGATTTAACTCCGCGCGTCTCACCCGACTGAGGGGCGTTGGCCATCGTCACGAACGCGCGGTGAGATGCGGTGGACGCGAGAGCTGCGACTGACGAGTGTGGCTTGAGCGTACGGCGAAGTCGTGTGGTCCTGACGCCGCGGTGCTGGCGTCAAGTTGCGTGGAGAAGCGAGCTTCTCGACGGAGCGACAGTGGCAAAAGAGCCGTTCACTGGGGAGAGCACGAAGTAAGCCGTAAAGCCACTGCGCAGGGAAGGCCGGGATGCTCCCGCTGGACCTGTATGCTCGTGTGCGCGTTCTTTGTGCGCAACTGCACACGAGACCGCGGGTGCAGCGCGCACCCGGTCTTCCCTGCGCCCTCTGTTTTTTGAGGGCAAGGTTTCAAGTGCAAACCTCGGGCGCAAGGCGTCGCGAGAATGCAACGTCATACGCAGTTGTCATCCCCGCGAAGGCGGGGAACCAGTATTCCAGAGACGCCAGTGATTGAACCGATAGGCCGCGGCGTACTGGATCCCCGCCTTCGCGGGGATGACGGTCCCGGATTTAATGCTGAGTATGACGATTTTGGATTCAATAGCGTGATGCGACGGCGTCTACTCCCCCGCCTCGATCCATTCCGCTGCCCCACGCCACAGTGTGTAGCGATGCTCGGGCCTGAAAAATCCCATGTGCCCGATCTTGCGGGCGCCGGTCTCCGCGGGCGTCACGGTGATGATCTCGGGCTTGATCGAGGTAAATCCCGAACACAGCAGTTCCACCGCCGGCCGCGTCGCCCAGGGATCGTCGGACATGCAGAGCGCGCGCAGCGCGCCCTTGTATTTCGGAAAATTCTGCAGGGCTTCGAGCCGGGCATCGTCGAACAGATAGCGCGGGCTCATCACCCAGCCGACCCATTGCAGGAACGCGTCCTTCGGCAGATCCATGCCGAGGCCGGCCTTGCCCGGCAGGTAGCCGAGCGAACGGGTGAGGGGGCGGCCTACGAAATTCAGAATCGCGTAGACGCGGTAGCGCTCCGGCGCCGTCATCAGTTTCCAGTAGCCGGCCTGCGCCGCAACGAAGAGCGCGCGCGAGATCTCGGAATTGTTCGGCAGCAGGCCGAGCGCCTGGCCGCCAAAGGAATGTCCGACATAGGCGAACGGCAGCGCCTTGTAGCGCTCGCGCATCCACGACACCGCGGCGGTGACATCCTGTGCCGCCCAGTCCGACATCGAGGCCTTGAAACCAACCAGCGATTTCGGCCGGTTGTATCCGGTCATCGCCTTCTGTCTCGACCCGCCAATGCCGCGATAGTCATAGGTCAGCACCGCGCAGCCGCGCCCGGCGAGGTAGCTGGCAAAACCCCGGTAGAACTTGCGCGGCACGGCGGTTGCGGAATTGATCAGTACGGCGTGGCGCTTGGCCCCGCGGGGCAGAAACAGCGTCGCGGCAAGCGGGTGTCCGTCCATCGCGGGCACCGTGATGTCGTCGATGAAAACGTCGTCCAGCCCCGTGTCGGCCACCGCCAGCTCCATCTAAGGTTTAGTGAGCGGGCATAGCAAATGCGAATTCGGATTTCGCCGCAAGGGCTTGTCGGGACTACCGGAAATCTAACTGGCGGTTGGCACGCGGCCTGTGTATAACCCCGGCCTCTGTAACCGCTGGCCCGGCTTCGCCGAGGCGTGCCCCGCCGAAGCTTTAGCGAAGGCGGGTAAGTAGCGGTTTTTGCTTAGGAGTTTAACGTCATGTCCGAGCGGTGGACGCCCGATAGCTGGCGCACCAAGCCGGTGCTGCAAGTGCCCGATTATCCCGATGCCAAGGCATTGGCCGATGTCGAGGCGCAGCTTGCGACCTTTCCGCCGCTGGTGTTCGCCGGTGAGGCCCGCAACCTGAAAAAGGCGCTGGCCCGCGTGGCATCAGGCGAAGCCTTCCTGCTGCAGGGCGGCGATTGCGCCGAGAGCTTTGCCGAGCACGGCGCCAACAACATCCGCGACTTTTTCCGCGTGCTGCTGCAGATGGCCGTCGTCCTGACCTATGCCGGTGCGCTGCCGGTGGTGAAGGTCGGCCGCATCGCCGGGCAGTTTGCCAAGCCGCGCTCGTCCAACACCGAGAAGGTCAACGGCGTCGAACTGCCGAGCTATCGCGGCGACATCATCAACGACATCGCCTTCACGCCGGAGTCGCGTATCCCGGATCCGCAGCGCCAGTTGATGGCGTATCGTCAATCGGCCGCGACGCTCAATCTGCTGCGCGCGTTCGCGACCGGCGGTTTTGCCAATCTGGGAAGCGTGCACCAGTGGATGCTCGGTTTTCTGAAGGATTCGCCGCAGTCGCGCCGGTACAAGGAACTGGCCGATCGTATCTCGGACGCGCTGAACTTCATGCGCGCCTGCGGGCTCGATCTCGAAAGCCATCCCGAACTGCGCGCCACCGATTTCTACACCAGCCATGAGGCGCTGCTGCTGGGTTACGAGCAGGCCTTCACGCGGGTCGATTCCACCACCGGCGATTGGTACGCGACCTCAGGCCACATGATCTGGATCGGCGACCGAACCCGCCAGCTCGACCACGGCCATGTCGAATATTTCCGCGGCATCAAGAACCCGATCGGCCTGAAATGCGGCCCGTCGCTGAAGCCGGACGAACTCTTGAAGCTGATCGACATCCTCAATCCCGACAACGAGCCCGGCCGGCTGACGCTGATCAACCGCTTCGGCTCCGACAAGGTCGGCGATCATCTGCGCGCCGCTGATCCGCGCCGTGCAGCGGGAAGGGCGCGTCGTCGTCTGGTCCTGCGATCCGATGCACGGCAACACCATCACCTCGACCTCGGGCTACAAGACCCGTCCGTTCGACCGCGTGCTGTCGGAGGTGAAGTCGTTCTTCGCCATCCATGCCGCCGAAGGCACCCATGCCGGCGGCGTGCACCTGGAAATGACCGGGCAGGACGTCACCGAATGCATCGGTGGCGCCCGCGCCATCACCGACGAGGACCTCAACGACCGCTATCACACGGCCTGCGATCCCCGTCTCAATGCCGAACAATCCATCGACATGGCCTTCCTGATCGCCGAACTGCTCAAGCAGGATCGCGGGAGCAAGGATAAGCCGATGCCGGCTGCAGCGGGACTTTGACTTGCTGCGACTTTGGCGGGCCACCATCAACACGCGTAACGGCCTCGCTTTTGCGATCCGGTCGGAGCAGGCTGTCCGCGAGGAACTGTTTGCGCTGATGCTGTCGGTGCCGCTGGCCTGGCTGGTCGGCGCGAGCGTGATGCGCCGGGTCGAACTGGTCGCGGCGGTGGCGTTCGTGCTGGTGGTCGAAATCCTCAATACCGCGATCGAGAAGCTCGCCGACCGGCTCACCACCGACCACGATCCGCAGATCGGGCGGGTCAAGGACATGGGGTCGGCGGCGGTCGGCGTCGCGCTGCTGATGACCGGGGCGTTCTGGCTGTTTGCCATCGCCGAACGCATAGGCGCGTTCTAAAGCAGACGATTGCAGTTTGTTCTTGTGCAGGGCACCATCGCTCCCATGACCGAACCAACCTTCAAAATCACGCTGGCGCAGTTGAATCCGACGGTCGGCGACGTTACGGGAAACGCCGCCAAGGCCCGCGCGGCGCGCGAAAAGGCCAAGGTCGACGGCGCCGATCTGGTGGTGCTGCCGGAACTGTTCATCACCGGCTACCCGCCGGAAGACCTGGTGCTGAAGCCGGCCTTCCAGGCCGCCTGCCGCGCCGCCATCGAAGAACTGGCGCGCGAGACCGCGGGCGGCGGCCCGGCGATGCTGATCGGCACGCCCTGGGTCGAGGACGGCAAGCTCTATAACGCCTGCGCGCTGCTCGATCAGGGTCGCATCGCAGCGCTTCGCTTCAAGGCCAACCTGCCGAATTACGGCGTGTTCGACGAGAAGCGGCTGTTCGCGCGCGGTCCCGCCGCCGGGCCGGTGACCGTCCGCGGCGTCCGGGTCGGCGTTCCCATCTGCGAAGACATCTGGCTCGAAGAGTCGGAGGAATACGAGAACGTCGTCGAATGCCTCGCCGAGACCGGCGCGGAAATCCTTGTCGTGCCGAACGGCTCGCCCTATGCGCGCGACAAGAACGATCTGCGGCTGTCGATCGCGGTCGCCCGCGTCACCGAGAGCGGTCTGCCGCTGGTCTATCTCAACCAGATCGGC
The DNA here is from genome assembly GCA_963791165.1 of uncultured Alphaproteobacteria bacterium. Taxonomy (GTDB): domain Bacteria; phylum Pseudomonadota; class Alphaproteobacteria; order Rhizobiales; family Xanthobacteraceae; genus Bradyrhizobium. Next base: position 31,796 of record CAWBRL010000032.1, read on the forward strand.
GGGCAGGACGAACTGGTGTTCGATGGCGCGTCGTTCGCGCTCAACGCCGATCTTTCGGTCGCAGCGCAACTGCCCGCGTTCGAGGAGAACATCACCACGCTGCAATGGACCAAGGGCGCCGACGGCTGGCGCTGCTCCGGGCCGGTGGTGCCGCTGGTCGAGGGCGACAAGGGCGATTATGCGGCCTGCGTGCTGGGCTTGCGCGATTACGTCCGCAAGAACGGATTTCCCGGCGTGCTGCTCGGCGTCTCCGGCGGCATCGATTCCGCGCTGTGTGCGGCGATTGCGGTCGACGCGCTCGGTGCCGAACAGGTGCGCGGCGTGATGCTGCCGTTTCGCTTCACCGCGCAGGTGTCGCTCGACGATGCCGCGAAACTCGCGAAGGCGCTCGGCTTTCCCTACGAGGTGCTGCCGATCGCGGACGCCGTCAACGGATTCGAACAGATCCTGTCAAAACCCTTCGCCGGGCTGCCACGCGACATCACAGAAGAGAATCTGCAGGCGCGTACCCGTGGCACGCTGCTGATGGCGATCTCCAACAAGACCGGTGCGATGGTGGTCACGACCGGCAACAAGTCGGAAATGTCGGTCGGCTACGCCACGATCTATGGCGACATGAACGGCGGCTTCAACCCGATCAAGGACATCTACAAGACCGAGGTGTTTCGTCTGTCGAGCCTGCGCAACGAATGGAAGCCGGACGGCGCGCTGGGGCCCTCTGGCGAAGTGATCCCGGTCAACATCATCACGCGGCCGCCGACGGCGGAGTTGCGCGAGAACCAGACCGACCAGGATTCGCTGCCGCCCTACGAGATGCTCGACGGCATCCTCGAACGGCTGGTGGAGCGCGAGGAGCCGCTCGCCGCGATCATCGCGGCCGGCTTCCCGGCCGACGTGGTGACGCGGATCGACCGGCTGCTCAACGTCGCCGAATACAAGCGCCGGCAGGCCGCCCCGGGCGTCAAGGTCACGGAAAAGAATTTCGGCCGCGACCGCCGCTATCCCATCACCAATCGCTTCCGCGACAATGGCAAGGCGTTGCCCGAGCCCGACGAGAAGCTGGTCGCGCGCGCCGGCCGCGCGTCGGCGGATGTATTTGACGGCTAGACTTCACGAATTGCGAACACGGCATCGCGCCCTGATCTGGCACAGCGACGGCTACGTCACTGGTGCGAAGAACAAGGTCCGTATCATGTGCGTGTATTCGGATTCGAACACCATCATGGCGACGAAGATCAGCACTGCCACCGGCGGCAGCAGGATGGCATAGGCCAGGGCCAGCCGCTCCCAGGCCATGTGCATGAAGACGGCGACGATCAGGCCGGCCTTCAACACCATGAACAGCAGGATCAGCGACCATCTGAGATAGCCGTGGAGGCCAAAGATAGTCGACGAGATAGGAGCAGGTGCTGAGGACGAACAACCATGCCCAGACCACGAGATAGAGCTTGATCGGGTGCTGCTGCCCCTTGGCGTGCGCAGCTCCAGCTATGACGGCGTCATGCGCATGGGTATGCAGCGAAGGTTGATGTCCGTCCAAATGTACCGCTACGTTTGTCATGCGCTGACCTCACCACAAATAAAAGAAGGCGAAGATGAACACCCACACCAGATCGACGAAGTGCCAGTAGAGACCGGTGATTTCGACGATCTCGTAATTCCCCTTCCGGCTCGTGAAAAAGCCGCGCCTCGCGACGTCGAAGTCTCCGCGCCAGACCTTTCGCGCAATCGCGATCAGGAAGATCACGCCGATCGTCACGTGGGTGCCGTGGAAGCCCGTGATCATGAAGAAACTGGATCCGAACTGCGCGGCTCCCCAGGGGTTTTCCCAGGGCCGCACGCCCTCCATGATCAGCTTGGTCCATTCGAAGGCCTGCATTCCGACGAACGTTGCGCCGAGCGCTGCCGTGACCAGCATCAATATCGCGGTCTTGGTGCGATCACGGCGGTAGCCGAAATTGACGGCCATCGCCATGGTGCCGCTGCTGCTGATCAGGACGAAGGTCATGATGGCGATCAGGATGAGGGGGATGTGGTGCCCTGCAATCTCGAGCGCGAACACCTCGCTCGGATTCGGCCACGGCACGGTCGTGGACATGCGCGCGGTCATGTAGGACAGCAGGAAGCAACTGAAGATGAAGGTGTCGCTGAGGAGGAAGATCCACATCATGGCCTTCCCCCAGGAAACATTCTTGAAAGCGCGCTGGTCCGAGGACCAGTCGGCAGCGATGCCCTGCCAGCCCTCAGGCCGCGCGGCCAATTCTCCAGGGTTCGTCAGCACAGTCTCCGCCATCTGGCTTCTCCTAGTTGAGCAACCTGCGACAGATGTCGACGAAGTCATCCGTCCAGCCTGTCAGCAGACCAAGCAAGACCAGCCAGACCAGCAGCAGGAAATGCCAGTAGATGGTGCAGAGCTCCACGCTCAGGCGCACCTGGGCCATGCCGGCGCCACGCCACACCTTGGCAGTGGTTCTGCCGAGCGCCACCAGGCCGCCCATCAGATGCAGCCCGTGCGCTGCGGTGATCAGGTAGAAAAAGGAATTGGCTGGATTGGACGCGACGAAATAGCCCGCGGCCCTCAGCTGTTGCCACGCCAGCAGTTGCCCGATCAGGAATGTAACGGCGGATGCGCCGCCTGCGCACAGGCCGATGACGACATTGTCCATGTCGTCCCGGCGCGCGGCCACGTATGCCCATTGCAGCGCAACGCTGCTCAGGACCAGCACGCCGGTGTTGAACCACAGCAGCCGAGGTACGGGCAGCGTCCGCCAGTCCACCATGTTCATGCGCATCGAGTACGCGCTGATGAAAAGTGCGAACAGCGAGCCGGCGACGGCGAGAAACACTCCCAGTCCGATCTTCGCCGCGGGCCAGGTCATTGCGTCCGCGCCGGGAAGATCGCCGATCCCGCCTTCCTCCAGCCATGGCTTGGCCGTCAGCCGTTGCTGCGAGAGCCACCATCCGACGATGACCGCTATGACAGCCATGAACAGGACGATGGCGCTCATGGAGCGGCTCCCTGAAGCGCCGGCGTCGTTCGTGGCTGGTTCTGCGGAATGAAGTCCTGCGCAGCACCGGGCACGCTGTAGTCATACGCCCATCGATAGACCACCGGGAGCTCCTTGCCCCAGTTGCCGTGCCCGGGCGGGGTCTCCGGCGTCTGCCACTCCAGTGTGGTCGCCCGCCATGGATTGCCGCCCGAAGGCCTGCCCCTGAACAGGCTCCAGGCAAGATTGAACAGGAACACCATCTGGGCGAAGCCCACGATCAAAGCCATGATGGTGATAAAGGCATTGAGCGTATGGGTCGATGACGGGATGAACGCCGCTTCGCCGATGTCGTGATACCGGCGCGGCACGCCGAGCAGTCCAATGTAGTGCATAGGGAAGAAGATCAGGTAGGCGCCGAGGAACGTAACCCAGAAATGAAACTTGCCCAGCGCGTCGTTGAGCATCCGTCCCGTTACCTTGGGGTACCAGTGATAGATCGCGCCCAGCACCACCATGATTGGCGCCACGCCCATCACCATATGGAAATGCGCGACGACGAACATGGTATCCGAAAGCGGGACGTCCACGACGACGTTGCCGAGGAACAGGCCGGTGAGCCCGCCGTTCACGAACGTGATGATGAAGCCGAGGGCGAACAGCATCGGGGGTGTGAGATGAATGTCGCCGCGCCAAAGGGTCAGCACCCAGTTGTAGACCTTGATGGCGGTCGGGATGGCGATGATCAGCGTGGTCGTGGCGAAGAAGAAGCCGAAATGCGGGTGCATGCCGCTCACATACATGTGGTGCGCCCATACGACGAAGCTGAGCGCGCCGATTCCTACGATCGCCCAGACCATCATGCGGTAGCCGAAGATGTTCTTTCGCGCATGCGTGCTGATCAGATCCGAAACGATGCCGAAGGCCGGTAGTGCGACGATGTAGACTTCGGGATGGCCGAAGAACCAGAACAGGTGCTGGAACAGGATCGGGCTGCCGCCGCCATACTTCATCTGCTGGCCCATCTCGACGAGGGCGGGCATGAAGAAGCTGGTTCCCAGCAAGCGGTCGAACAGCATCATGACAGAGGCGACGAACAGCGCCGGGAAGGCCAGCAGCGCCATCACGGTGGCCGTGAAGATGCCCCACACGGTCAGGGGCATGCGCATCAACGTCATGCCGCGCGTGCGCGCCTGCAGCACGGTCACCACGTAGTTCAGCCCGCCCATGGTGAAGCCGATGATGAACAGGATCAGCGAGGCCAGCATGAGAACGATGCCCCAGTCCTGCCCGGGGGTGCCGGAGAGAATTGCCTGCGGCGGGTACAGCGTCCAGCCGGCGCCGGTCGGCCCGCCAGGCACGAAGAAGGTCGACGCCAGCACCACGACTGCGAGCAGGTAGATCCAGTAACTCAGCATGTTCACATAGGGGAACACCATGTCCCGGGCGCCGACCATCAGCGGGATAAGGTAGTTGCCGAAGCCTCCCAGGAACAATGCCGTGAGCAGGTAGATCACCATGATCATGCCGTGCATGGTGATGAACTGGAGATATTGATTGGCATCGATAAAGGAGAATGTGCCGGGAAATCCCAATTGCAGCCGCATCAGCCACGACAGCACCAGGGCCACCAGCCCGATCGCCGTCGCCGTCAGCGAGTACTGGATGGCGATGACTTTGGCGTCCTGCGAAAAGACGTACTGCGTCCACCAGCTCTTGGGGTGATAGAGCTCAACCTCCGGCACTTCGGCAGGCGGGGCATCTGCGATTGCGTCATACGGGACATCGACCATCGAATTACCTCCCGGTCGCATCTTCCATCGGGCGCGATGCGAGAGTCTTGCGCGCCCAATCTATCTCCGCGGCAGCATTTCTTACTTGCCGCCGGCTTCGTACGTTGCCTTCATAACGGCGGTTCGGCCGGACAATTCCGCAAAGGTCTTTTGCTTCGCCAGCCAGGCTTGATAGTCATGCTCTTCTTCGACGATAACCTTGGCGCGCATCTGTGCGTGCGCGGCGCCGCACAGCTCGGCGCAGAGAACGTCAAACGTTCCGGTTCGGATCGGGGTCATCCAGAAATAGGTGACCATGCCCGGGACCATGTCCATCTTGGCTCGGAATTCGGGCACATAGAAATCGTGCAGGACATCGAGGGAGCGCAGCAAGACCTTGACCGGCTTCCCGACGGGGAGGTGCAAGTCGTCGCTTGCAATGACGACGTCGTCTTGCCCGTGCGCATCGTCGGGGTTCAAGCCCATCGGGTTGTCGGCGCTGACGTTGCGGACATTGGTTGTGCCCATCCGGCCGTCCTTGCCGGGGAGGCGGAAGCTCCATTGCCATTGCTGGCCCATGACTTCGATCTCGGTCGCGTCGGCCGGAACCGTGACGAATTGGTGCCAGACGAACAAGCCGGGAGCCAACATGGCTCCAACGCCGATCGCAGTCCCGATCGTGAGCCACCATTCGAGCCGTTTGTTTTCGGGATTGTAGTCTGCCTGTCTTCCCTCCTTGTGATGAAAGCGGAAGACGCAATAGGCCATGAACGCGATGACCGCGAAGAAAACCGCCCCGGTGATCCAGAAGGTGATGCTGATGGTGTGGTCGATGTAGCTCCAGTTGGTGGCGATCGGCGTCCACCACCACGGGCTGTAGATGTGAAACAGCACCGAGCCGACCGCGACCAGAAGCAGTATAAACGCGACAACCATCCTATCGCTCCTTCTTGCCGTTAAAGGCAACGGAGACGAATCAGAGGGCGGAGCACACACCTGTCATGATGGCCGACTTCACATGCGCCATCGCAGTGCGTCTTGCCTCGCCCATTTGACCGGTCGCGACATCTAAACGTGGCACCAAGCACACGTTACGACCGCTAATCATCGGAATCCGGGCGTCTGAAAATCAAGATGATCCGCATCGCGCTGCGCGTCAATAGATCAATAGGGAACGTCGGGGTGCGCCACATTGGCGCCGGCACAATCGCTCGATGATGACGCAACGCACCTAATGACTGGCAGCGTGCACAACTCACCCAACCATGAGCGCTATTTCGTCAGTGCTATTTGACGCCAATCGCGCTAAACTCGTCAGGCAGGTCGCGACAAGTTTCGTCCGGCTAAGCTCCTTTCGATGAACTTGGGTTTGCCGTACCCGGCTCGACCGCGACTCTCGCACATCAATGCGGAGACACGCGGATTGCGGCGCGTCGTTCCGACCGCCGCTACTGCGAGCACGGGAGGGTGCGTCCATGGCCACCACATATTCTGACAGCATCGCAAAGGTTGGACGGCACGTTTTCGGCGACGCCGCCACATATCCCATTCGCAAGATCGGACTATCCGACCTGGGCGAGGCGCTGCGTCTGGGCTGGGAAGATTTCATGGCAATGCCGAGTCACGCGGTGGTCGTGTGCGTGATTTATCCCGTTCTCGGTATCGCTCTGTTCAGGATGGTCCTCGGCTATTCGGTGCTGCCGCTGCTGTTTCCGCTGGCCGCCGGATTTGCCTTGCTTGGACCGTTTGCCGCGATCGGTCTCTATGAGCTCAGCCGCCGCCGCGAACGCGGCGAGGAGGTCAGCGTATCGGATGCGCTTCACGTGCTGCGCGCGCCGGCGTTCGGCGCCATGGTCGAACTCGGCGTGCTCCTGCTTGTTCTGTTCGGGGCCTGGATCGGCGTGGCGAACGGCATCTATGTCACGATTTTCGGCCACGCCCCGGCGGCGAGCATTCCCGACTTCGCAACGCGCGTGCTGACGACGCCGGAAGGATGGTCGCTCATCATCGTTGGTTGCGGCGTTGGTTTTCTGTTTGCGGTCGTGGCCCTGTGCGTCAGCGTTGTGTCGTTTCCGTTGATGCTCGACCGGCATGCGACGGCGATAGACGCCATCCGGACATCGATATGGGCTGTGATGAAAAATCCGGTTGCGATGGCCGCGTGGGGACTGATTGTCGCGGCGCTGCTCTTGATCGGCTCGCTGCCGCTCTTCGTTGGGCTGGCGGTCGTTCTGCCGGTGCTCGGTCACGCCACCTGGCACCTTTATCGGAAGGTGGTCGAGCCAAATCCCAATCCGCCGGAGGAACAGCCCCGCCCGACGAAGGGACACCGCTACGCGGCGGATTTCCCGGCCGTTCTGTTTCCGTGGAGCCGTGAGCGCGAGCCGTAGCTGCGAAGCGCGAGCCCAAGGAAAGCGGCAAGGATCGCGACCGGCCGTCGGCGGAGACGCTCGATGGCCGACGCTACTGCTTCGGCGGGATGAAGGTCGGGCCGACGGTGCGGATCTGCTTCTTTTCGTCGGCCGCGCCGGTTGATTCGGCGGCGGCCGGTGCGGCGGGCGGCGGTGTGGCGGCGGCGGGGCCGGCGGGTGCTGCGCCCTTCTTGGCGGTGGACGGTGGCGGCGTCTGGCCCTTCGGCTGCGCACGCTGCTGCATTCGCTTCGCGCTTTCCTCGGTGACGATGATGTCGCCTTGCTGTTCGACCGAGGCCTTGTCGTCGACCGATTTCAACGCCTCGGACCAGGTCTGGCCGGCGGCCTTGCAGGCGCAGGACGGGTTGAACTCGGTACGGAATTTGAACGCGTTGGGCAGCGCGGAATAGTTCTGGCCGTTGAGCGAGACCGCCTGGTTGATATCTTCGCCGGGGTTGCGGTAGGCGAACAAGGTCGCCTCCGTCGCCGGGCACAGCGCCTTGCAGGTTCTCTCGTCATCCTGGAAACGCGCCTGCACCGTGGCGAACGAGACCGGGAAGTACGCGCCGTCGCAGGTGCGGACGCAGACGGTGCGGAACGTACCGGAAGGGGCGGCGAGATCGGCGCTGGGCGGCGGCAGCGAACTGCTGTTGTTGCCGAACAGATTATCGATGAAGTTGCCGGGGCCCCGCGCGGCGGCCGCATATTGCGGGCCGCAATTGTTCTGCGCCAGCGCCATCAGCACCGAGCGGCGCTGGTTTTCGCGGTCGGCGCCGCCGATGCCGCCGCTGCGCAGGCGCTCGAGGCTGGTCGTGATCTGCTCGAGATTGGCGCGCATCTGCTGGATCTGGTTGTTGACAGGCGTGCACTGCGCCGACTGGCCGTTGAACAGTGAGAAGAAGCCCGAGCTTTCGCAGCCCATCCGCTTGGCCTGCTGCGTGACGCGATCGAGTTCGCCCTGCTGCTTGGCCTGAGCCTCCTGATAGCGGCGGATCTGTTCATCCTTGGCCGGGTCGCCGGTGCCGGCGCCGCGGTCGATCGTCGCCAATTGGCCCTCGAGCCGGATGCACATCGGATTGGCCTGCGCACCCTGCTGCTGCGGCTGAGGCGCGGCGGGGTTAATCTGCGCCAAGGCAGGTGTGACCGAGGCGGCAATGCCGAGCAGCATGGCGCAGGTCAAAATTCGGCGGGCGAGGCGAGCTTTACGTATTTCCAGCATATCCGGCCATTGAGGGCTGATCCGCACGGCATATAAGCCGATTGCCGCGGCAAGGCGGCACGTTGCGGCCAAGGTCGCATCCAATACCTGCTTCTCGGGGCAGCGTCACGTCGTTTCCGGGGCACGTATGTGGCAAACCACCCCTTGATTCGCCGGGAGAATCGCCGTTAGCGCTCGCACGTGATGGCGACGTATTCGCCGCACCCGGGACCCGTGCATTTCTCGCCGTCGCCCGGAACCGAGCCGGTAATTTCGTCGGGATCGACGCGGCGGTAGGCGGTGGCGGAAGCAAATTCCCGTGACTGGCAATAGGAGCGGGCGGCATAGGCGCCGCATTTCTCGCCCCTGGCGAGGCACTCGTCGATGCCGTAGCCGTCGGCCTGGTTGGCGACGATGAAGACGCGGCTGTCGGCAGAAGCGGCCGACGCCGCGTGCAGGAACCCGCAGGCCAAGAATGCGCAGGCAAGTGCTGAGGAAGATCGCATGGACGACACCGGAAGGGGAAAGGACCGCCCTCAAGAATAGGCCCAAAGCGTTAATAATGATTAACCGTGGACCCCTTAGGGTAGCCGGCGGGCGGGTTCGGCGTGCTGATCTGCCCCAAATCGGGCACAAGCAAGGCTTGACGCCATCCTCCCGATACCGCAATGGTGGAACCATGAACGGCCTCCTCGCCATCTGCAGCATTTGCCGCGAGATTATTAGCTAGCGATTCGCTGGCTGAGGCCGTCTTTTCTCCCAACCGAGATCACTGGACGCCCGGCCGCAACGGATGGGTATTCCATGGAACTACGCCTGTACGATACGTTGACCAAGGAGAAGCGGCCGTTTGTGCCGCTCGATCCGAAGAATGTCCGCATGTATGTCTGCGGACCGACCGTCTATGACTTCGCCCATATCGGCAACGGTCGCGCGGCGATCGTGTTCGACGTGCTGTTTCGCGTGTTGCGCCACGCCTATGGTACCGATCACGTCACCTATGTCCGCAACATCACCGACGTCGATGACAAGATCAACGTTCGCGCCGCGCGCGATTATCCCGGCGTGCCGCTGAACGAGGCGATCCGCAAGGTCACGGAAGAGACGTACCGGCAGTATCAGGACGACGTCACCGCGCTCGGCTGCCTGGCACCGACGGTGCAGCCGCGCGCGACCGAGCATATTCCGGAGATGCGGGCGATCATCGAAAAGCTCGTGGCCGGCGGCTTTGCCTATGTCGCCGAGGACCACGTGCTGTTCTCGCCGCAGGCGATGAACGCGGCCGATACGGTGATGCCGCGCTACGGCGCGTTGTCGAAACGCTCGCTGGACGAGATGATCGCCGGCGCCCGCGTCGACGTCGCTCCCTACAAGCGCGACAATACCGACTTCGTGCTGTGGAAGCCCTCGAAGCCCGGCGAGCCATCGTGGCCGTCGCCCGCAGGCATCAAGGCGGAGGGCCGCCCCGGCTGGCACATCGAGTGCTCGGCGATGGCCTGGAAGCATCTCGGCGAGAAGTTCGACATTCATGGCGGCGGCATCGACCTGGTGTTTCCGCACCATGAGAACGAACTTGCGCAGACCTGCTGCGCCTTTCATTCCGACCGCATGGCGAATGTCTGGATGCACAACGGCTTCCTGCAGCTCGAGAGCGAGAAGATGTCGAAGTCGCTCGGCAACTTCTTCACCATCCGCGAGATGCTGGCCGATTGGCCAGGCGAGGTGCTGCGTCTGAGCATGCTCAAGACGCATTACCGCTCGCCGCTCGACTGGACCTTGAGGGGCGCGGAAGAAAGTGCGAAGACGCTCGACGATTGGTACGCCATCGCAGCCGACGCCGAGCCCGGCGAGCCGTCAACGGCCATGGTCGAAGCTTTGTATGACGATCTCAACACGGCGCAGGCCATGGCTGTCCTGCACGGCCTGCGCAACGCGGCGGCGTCCGGTGGCGAGCGCGAACGCAGCGAGTTTGCGTCTTCGCTCCGGCTTCTCGGCTTCCTCTCGATGAGCGCTGCGGCGTGGAAGGGACGCAAGCAGCAGGCCAGCGGCGTCGATGCGAAAGAGGTCGACCGGCTGATTGCGGACCGCGCGGCCGCGCGCGCACGAAAGGACTTCAAGGAATCCGATCGCATCCGCGACGAACTCGCCGCGATGGGTGTTGCCATCAAGGACGGCAAGGATGCCGATGGCAAGCCTGTGACCACGTGGGAGATCGCATGATGGCCAAACCCGATACGCCGTTCCCAAGACACTGGCTCTATTATATCGCGCTGAAGATCCTGCTGCTTGCCGGCGCGGTGGCGCTGGTCCTGAAACTCTACGGCATGTGGTGAAGACGAGATGGGACAAGCCCTGCCCAAACCCGCGCTGCGGCCGATGCTGCCTTCGGATACGCCCATGCTGGCGGCGATTTTCGTTGCCAGCATTCAGGAGTTGACCGGCGACGATTATAGCGAAGCGCAGCAGGAAGCCTGGGCCGCGGCTGCCGAGGATGAAGAGGCGTTCGGCAAGAGGCTGGCGGGCCAACTCACCTTGATCGCGACCATCCAGAACGCGCCGGTCGGCTTCGCCTCGCTGAAAGGGCCTGACCATATCGACATGCTGTTCGTCCATCCGAGCGTGGCGGGGCACGGCGTGGCGTCGATGCTGGTCGACGCGCTCGAAAGGCTGGCGGGCGCGCGCGGGGCGAAAACGCTGACGGTCGACGCCAGCGACACCGCGGAGCCATTATTCAAGAAGCGCGGCTATACGCCCAAGCAGCGCAACACCGTCACCCTCAATGGCGAATGGCTCGCCAACACCACGATGCAGAAGACGCTGGCCGATAGCGCCGCGCCGGGAGCGCCGACATGAGCCGCGAACGCCTCTATCTGTTCGACACCACGCTGCGCGACGGCGCGCAAACCAACGGCGTCGATTTCACGCTGCACGACAAGCAGATCATCGCGCGGATGCTGGATGAGCTTGGCATCGACTATGTCGAGGGCGGCTATCCCGGCGCCAATCCGACCGACACAGAATTTTTCGCCGAAAGGCCCGAGCTCAAACACGCGAAATTCACGGCGTTCGGCATGACGCGCCGTCCGGGCCGCTCGGCCTCGAACGATCCCGGGCTTGCGGCCCTGATCGAAGCCAAGGCCGATGCGATATGTTTTGTCGCAAAATCCTCAGCCTATCAGGTGCGGGTCGCACTCGAGACCACCAACGAGGAGAACCTCGCCTCGATCCGCGACAGCGTCGGCGCGGCCAAGGCCGCGGGCCGCGAGGTGATGGTCGATTGCGAGCACTTCTTCGACGGCTACAAGGAGAACGCCGACTTCGCGCTCGAATGCGCGAAGGCTGCGTATGAATCCGGCGCGCGCTGGGTGGTGCTCTGCGACACCAATGGCGGCACCATGCCGCATGAGGTCGAAACCATTGTCGGCACCGTGACCAAACACATCCCCGGCAGCCATGTCGGCATCCACGCCCATAACGATACCGAGCAGGCGGTGGCCAATTCGCTGGCGGCGGTACGTGCCGGCGCGCGGCAGATCCAGGGCACGCTGAACGGGCTTGGCGAGCGCTGCGGCAACGCCAATCTCTGTTCGCTGATCCCGACGCTTCGCCTGAAGAACGAGTTTTCCGACGCGTTCGAGATCGGCGTCACCGCCGACAAGATGGCGACGCTGATGAAGGTGTCGCGCACGCTCGACGACATGCTCAATCGCGCGCCGAACCGCCATGCGGCTTATGTCGGCGAAAGCGCCTTCGTGACCAAGACCGGCATTCATGCCTCCGCGGTCATGAAGGACCCGCACACCTATGAGCATGTGTTGCCTGAATCCGTCGGCAACCATCGCAAGGTGCTGGTGTCCGACCAGGCCGGGCGTTCCAACGTGATGGCCGAACTCGATCGCGCCGGTATCGCCTACGAGAAGAGCGATCCGAAACTGGCGCGGCTGGTCGATGAACTGAAGGAGCGGGAAGCGGCGGGCTACGCCTACGAATCCGCCAATGCCTCGTTCGATCTGCTGGCGCGGCGCACGCTCGGCCGCGTGCCCGAGTATTTCAAGGTCGAGCAGTTCGACGTCAATGTCGAGCAGCGCTACAATTCCAACGGCCAGCGCGTCACGGTGGCGCTCGCCGTGGTCAAGGTCGATGTCGCCGGCGAGCGGCTGATCTCGGCGGCGGAAGGCAACGGCCCCGTCAACGCGCTCGACGTCGCCTTGCGCAAGGACCTCGGCAAGTACCAGAAATATATCGAGGGCCTGAAGCTGATCGACTATCGCGTGCGTATCCTCAACGGCGGCACGGAAGCGGTGACGCGGGTGCTGATCGAGAGCGAGGACGAAAATGGCGAGAGCTGGACCACGGTCGGCGTGTCGCCCAATATCATCGACGCCTCGTTCCAGGCGCTGATGGATTCGGTGATCTACAAGCTGGTGAAGTCAGGCGCGCCGGCGTGAGGCAAAGAGCCGCAAGGCAATAGACTCCGTCATTGCGAGCGCAGCGAAGCAATCCATCGGGCCGCAAGGAAAGTATGGATTGCTTCGTCGCTTCGCTCCTCGCAATGACGGGGAGAGAGCAGGGGGCCCTTCCATGATCGACCACATCTCCGTCGGCGTCAGCAACCTCGAACGATCCGCGCGCTTCTATGAGGCAATGCTGGCACCGCTCGGCCTGTCGCGCCTCGTCACCCGGCCGGCTACGATCGGCTTCGGCAAAACCTATCCGGAGTTCTGGATCCATCTCCGCGCCGGTATGGCGAAGGTCGCGCCCGAGAGCGGCAACCATATTTGCTTGCGCGCAAAGGCAACCGGAGATGTCGATGCGTTTCACGCGGCGGCGCTTGAGACCGGTGGCCGCTCCGACGGCGCGCCGGGCCTGCGCCCGCATGACCGCGTGAAATATTACGCGGCCTTTGTCATCGATCCCGACGGCAACCGCATCGAGGCGGTCACGTTTCCGGCCGGGTGATAAGCCGAACGGCTAAAGCTTCCGCGCCAGTTCGGGCGCCATTTCCTTGGTGCCCTCAGGCGCACGCGCAGCGGCGGCGCGCAGGCGCGGCAGGATGTCCTCGACCCGGTCGGCCTTGAGAACCTCAAGCGGCAGCGACGGGCGGATGAATTCGGTTGAGCGCATATGCGACAGCAGCGCGATCAGCGGTTCCCAGAACCCGTCGATGTTGGCGAGCAGAACCGGCTTCGAGTGTCGGCCGAGCTGTTGCCAGGTCATCTGCTCGACCAGTTCCTCCAGCGTGCCGATGCCGCCGGGTAACGCCACGAAGGCGTCGGAGCGTTCGAACATCAGCCGTTTGCGTTCGTGCATATCAGGCGTGACGATCATTTCCTGAACGTGCTTCAACACATGTTCGCGCGACCTGAGAAAATCCGGAATGATGCCGGTGACCGAGCCACCGTGATCCAGCGTGGATTTGGCGACGGCACCCATCAGGCCGACGGATCCGCCGCCATAGACGAGCCTGATCCTGTTCTCGGCGAAAGTCTTTCCCAGGGCGATGGCGGATTCGACGAAGCGCGGGCTGGAGCCGGGCCCCGAGCCGCAATAGACGCAGACAGTTTTGATTTGATCCATACATGTCATGTGGCACTGCAACCTAAAAAGCTCAAGCCTGATGCTGTTCGCGAGCGCAGCAGAAATAGGCCCGAAATCAAACCGAACGGGGGAAAGATTTATCTTTCAAGGCTGTACGGGAGAGGTAAACGCTCTATATGACGGACATATGCAGATTGCCAAAAATTCCCTGAAGGCGACCGGTGCGCCATCTTGCTTTGGGCCCGACGCCAATGGCTGATCCTGATTCGCACCAGAACGCCGCCGCCGAGCCCCCGGACAGCGTTTCTGCCGACAAGGCGACCCTGGTCGGGACGCTGGCGCATCTGTGGCCCTATATCTGGCCAGGCGACCGCGCGGATCTGAAGATGCGCGTGGTCTGGTCGATGGTGCTGTTGCTTATCGCCAAGCTTGCCACGCTCTCGGTGCCCTTCACCTTCAAATGGGCGACCGATGCGCTGACCGGGGCCAACACCGCGCCGGTCGAGGCATCGAACTGGATGCTGTGGCTGATTGCCTCGCCGCTTCTGATGACGATCGGCTATGGCGGCGTGCGCGTGATGATGGCGCTATTCACGCAGTGGCGCGACGGCATTTTTGCCCGCGTCGCCATGCATGCGGTGCGCAAGCTCGCCTACATCACCTTCGTTCATATGCATGAATTGTCGCTGCGCTTTCACCTCGAGCGCAAGACAGGCGGCCTGACGCGCGTGCTGGAGCGCGGCCGCACCGGCATCGAGGTGATCGTGCGCAACGTGCTGCTGCAACTCGTCCCGACTATCGTCGAACTGGCGTTGATCTTCGGCGTGCTGTTCTGGCAGTTCGACTGGCGCTACGTGCTGGCGGTCGCGAGCATGGTCGGCGCCTACTTGGCGTTCACCTATATTGCGACGGAGTGGCGGATCGAGATCCGCCGCAAGATGAATGACTCCGACACCGAGGCGAACACCAAGGCGATCGAACTCGCTGCTCAATTATGAGACCGTGAAGTATTTCGGCGCGGAGGAGCGCGAAGCGCAGCGCTATGACCGCTCGATGGAGCGTTACGAAGAGGCGAGCATCCGCACCTATACTTCGCTTGCGATTCTCAACGCCGGTCAGGCCGTGATCTTCACCGCCGGATTGACGGCGACCATGCTGTTATGTGCTTTCGCGATCCGTAACGGCACACACACGGTCGGCGACTTCGTGATGATCAACGCCATGATGATCCAGCTCTTTGTGCCGCTCAACTTCATGGGATTCGTCTATCGCGAGATCAGGCAGGCGGTCATCGACATCGAGAAGATGTTCGACGTGCTGGCGCGTCCTCCCGAGATCAAGGACGCGCCCGGCGCGCAGCCGCTCGCGGTGACCTCGGGCAATGTGCGTTTCGAGGACGTGCGCTTTGCCTATGATGCCGGAGCGGCCGATCCTCAAAGGCCTCAGCTTCGAGGTACCCGCCGGCAAGACGGTTGCGATCGTCGGTCCTTCCGGCGCCGGCAAGTCGACGATCTCGCGATTGCTGTTCCGCCTCTACGACGTTTCCAGCGGCAAGATCCTGATCGACGGTCAGGACATCAGGAACGTCACGCAGAACAGCCTGCGCGCCTCGATCGGGATGGTGCCGCAGGATACCGTGCTGTTCAACGACACCATCCGCTACAACATCCGCTACGGCCGCTGGGAAGCCAGCGACGCCGAGGTCGAGCAGGCGGCGCAACTGGCGCAGATCGACAGCTTCATCCGCATGTCGCCGAAAGGCTACGAGACCCAGGTCGGCGAGCGCGGGCTGAAACTGTCCGGCGGCGAGAAGCAGCGGGTTGCGATCGCGCGCACGGTGCTGAAGGCGCCGCCGATCCTGGTGCTCGATGAAGCGACCTCGGCGCTCGACAGCCACACCGAGCATGAAATCCAGGAAGCGCTGGAGCGCGTCTCGCGCGGCCGCACCTCGCTGGTGATCGCGCATCGGCTCTCGACCATCGTCGGCGCCGATGAAATTATCGTGCTGGATCAAGGGCGCATCGCCGAGCGCGGTACCCACAGCAGGCTTTTGGCCTCCGGCGGACTTTACGCCAGTATGTGGAACAGGCAGCGTGAAGCCGAGGAGGCGCGGGAGAAGCTCGCGCAGATCGACGACGACCACGAGGCGCCGAACCGCGCCCCGCCGCCTGTCGACGATCCGCTCGATGACCCGACCAAAGATCCGCCCAGCGATCGGCCCAAAGATCCCTTGGCAACCGCCGCGGAATAATCCAAAAACAGCGCCACCTCCCGCTAGCGGGGAGCGGGCCAGATAACAGCGAGCCTCGATGTCGATTGCGAATTCCATCCGCGCGCAGATCCCGCCGATCCATCCCGAGGGCTATCCCTTCATCGGTGGCTTTGCGCTGGTCAGCCTGATCCTGTTCTGGATCTGGACGCCGCTGGGTTGGCTCGGCTCGCTGCTGACGATCTGGTGCGCGCTGTTCTTCCGCGATCCCGTCCGCGTGACGCCGGTGCGCGACGGCATCGTGGTGGCGCCGGCCGACGGACGCGTCTCGATGATCGCGCAAGTGTTGCCGCCGGCCGAACTCGGTCTCGGCGACCGGCCGCTGCCGCGCATTTCGATCTTCATGAGCGTGTTCAACTGTCACGTGAACCGCAGTCCGGTGACGGGCCGCATCGACCGCATCGCGTACCGGCCCGGCACTTTCATCAATGCCGAACTCGACAAGGCCAGCGAAGACAATGAGCGCAATTCGCTCGTGATCTCCACCACCAACGGACGGATCGGCGTGGTCCAGATCGCCGGCCTGGTGGCGCGGCGGATTGTCTCATTCGTGCGGGAAGGCCAGTCGATCGGCGCCGGCGAGCGGTTCGGCCTGATCCGCTTCGGCTCGCGTCTGGACGTTTATCTGCCCGAAGGCACCAGATCGCTGGTTTCCGAGGGCCAGACGGCGGTTGCCGGCGAGACCATTCTGGCCGATTTCGGCTCGACCGAGCAGGGGCGGACGTTTCGCGCCGATTAACCATCGGGACGGCTGATGAGGCCATTTGTCGGCCAATGGCGGAACGGGCCGGCGCTTGCTATATAATGGCGAGTCATGACGCCATTTGATCCCAAATATCCGGAATTGCGCCGCCGCCGGTTTCGTCCGATCCCGGTACGGATGCTGGTGCCCAACGTCATCACGTTGCTCGCGATCTGCGCCGGGCTGACGGCGATCCGCCTGTCGATAGAAGGGCGGATGGAGCTCGCGGTCGCCGCCATCGTCTTCGCGGCCATACTCGACGGGGTCGATGGCCGGGTCGCGCGCATGATCAAGGGCCAGTCGAAATTCGGCGCCGAGCTCGACAGCCTGGCGGATTTCGTCAATTTCGGCGTGGCGCCCGGCCTGATGCTGTATTTCTGGCAGCTGCAGGAGTTGAACAATGGCGGCTGGATCGCGGCGATGGTGTTTGCCATCGCAGGCGGCCTGCGGCTGGCGCGCTTCAACGCCAGCATCGACGATCCGAACAAGCCTGCCTTTGCGGCGAACTATTTCACCGGCGTGCCGGCGCCGGCGGGCGCCATCCTCGCGATGCTGCCGTTCTATCTGGCGTTTCTTGGCGTCTCGAAGCCGCCGGCCATGCTGACCGCGTTCTACACGCTGCTGATCGCGTTCCTGATGGTGTCGCGGCTGCCGGTATTTTCCGGCAAGACGGTGCGGATGCGGGTGCCGCCGGAAATGGTGCTGCCGGTATTCGTCTCCGTGGTGTTCTTCGTCGCGCTGTTGATCGGCTACCCCTGGCATATCCTGTCGTTCGGCTCGGTGCTCTATCTCATGAGCCTGCCATGGGGCTGGAAGTCCTATCGCGACCATGAGCGCAAGGCGGCCGCCATGGCGCAGCCGGATGCACCGGCCGATGCTGCGGCGCCGTCAACCGTGGCGCCGACGTTCGCCCCGGCTCCGAGTTCGCCGGCTCCTGATGATACCGAGGATGAACGGCCGACGCGGCTGAACTGATCGGCCTGCGTCGCTTCAGATAATACCTGCCATGAACGGTGTTCGAGTTGGGTTCATCCCCAATCTCGGCTATACGGCTATTGATGCGCGGCTTTCAACGACAGCCGGCCCAAAAAAAGACCAGGAGAGAACGCCGTGAACAAAGCCGTGACCGCCCCGCTGCCTGCTTCCGTCCTCGAAGCGCTGGCGCGCTATGACACGCCGACGATCTGCAATGCGATGGAGATCGTGGCGCCGGAGCGCCGCCTGATCGGCTACACCACCAAGCCGCTGGTCTGCCCGTTTCCCGATCTGCCGCCGATGGTCGGCTACGCCCGCACCGTGACGATCCGCTCGGTGCTCAAATCCGGCCTGCCGGCCGACGAGCAGGCGAGGCGCCGCATCGCCTATTACGAATATGTCGGCACCGGTTTTGGCCCGCGCATCACCGTGATCCAGGATATCGACGGCGCCGACGTCGGCTACGGCGCGTTCTGGGGCGAGGTGCAAAGCAACGTGCACAAGGCGCTCGGCTGCCTCGGCGTCATCACCGACGGTTCGATCCGCGACATCCCGCAATGGGCGCCGGGTTTTCAAGCTCTGGCCGGCTCGATCGGGCCGTCGCATGCCTGGGTCCATGCGGAGAGCTTTGGCGGCGAAGTGCGCGTCGCCGGCATGACGGTGCACTCGGACGATCTCATCCACGCCGACCAGCACGGCGCCATCGTGATCCCCATCGATATCGCGGCGAAGATTCCGGAAGCCGCCGAACTCTGCGGCCGGCGCGAGACCCCGATCCTGGAGATCGCGCGCAGCCCGGACTTCACGCTCGAAAAGCTAAAAGAGGCGCTGAAGCGCTCGGCGGAGATTCACTGACACCAGGCGGGAGCTCTCGAACGGGAGCTCTCGAACATGGGTCCGCTAACAGGCGAGGGGGAAGCGTCATGAGAAGGTTTGCGTCGGCACTGTTGTTCTTGATCCTGGCTGGCGTTGCGGGTGCGGAGGCGCAGACCTATCCATCGCGCCCCATTACGCTGGTGGTGCCTTTCCCGCCGGGCGGATCGACCGATGCCGCGGCGCGGATCATGGGCGAGCGGATGCGCGCAACGCTCGGCCAGTCCGTGGTGATCGAAAATGTCGGCGGCGCCGGCGGCAGCATCGGTGTCGGGCGCGTCGCGCGCGCGGCGCCGGATGGTTACACCTTCGACATCGGCCAGTGGGACACCCATGTCGGCAGCATCATCTACAAGCTCGACTACGACCTCGAAAAAGACTTCGAGCCGATCGCGCTGATTTCGAACAATCCCCAGCTCATGGTCGCCAAGAACGACCTGCCGGCGAACACGCTCGCCGAACTGGTGACGTGGATGAAGGCGAACCCGGACAAGATCAATTTCGTCAACCAGAATGCGGCGGCGAATGTCAGCGGCGTGCTGTTCGAGAACCTGACCAAGCAGAAGGTGCAGTTCATTCCCTATCGCGGCGCCGGTCCCGCGATGACCGACCTCGTTTCCGGCACCGTGGATCTGCTGGTGGTGCAGGGCGCGGTGGCGCTGCCGCAGATCCGCGCCGGAAAGATCAAGGCGCTCGCCAACCTGTCGCCGACGCGCTCGGCCTCGATGCCTGATATTCCGACCGCGGACGAGACCGGCGTGCCTGGCCTCTATATGTCCGGCTGGTTCGGTTTCTTTGCGCCGAAGGGAACGCCAAAGGACATCATCGCCAAGCTCAATGCCGCGACCGTCGAGGCGCTGGCGGATCCGGCGATCCAGAAGCGCTTCACCGAGTTGGGACTGGACGTCGCTCCGCGCGAACAGCAGACACCCGAAGGACTGGCGGCGTTCCAGAAAGCCGAGATCGCCAAATGGTGGCCGATCATCAAGTCGGCCGGCATCGGCGCGCAGGCGCAGTGATCTGGCGCACCTAGGTCGCTTGGCTCGCAATGATGGCCGGGCTTGTAGAGGGAATCCGCCGGCGCATTATAGTTAGCAAAGTATTGAGATCCCGCCATTGGCGATACCCCGGCAAATCTGGCGCGCCCCGCAATTGTACGGCTTCGTTGCGGCTTATCCTTTACGCCTCTTTAATTGCGGGGTCGTAGGGTCCGTGGTGCGCGGCTCCGAATGGGAGGCGCGACCGTCCAGGACGGCCGGTAATTCGCGTAAGCGTCGGAGTTCAGAATGGATATCACCACGCTCATTGGCCTGGTCGCCGGTGGCATCGTCCTGTCGACGCTGATCTTGATGGGCGGTGACTTCCGGATGTTCTACGACATCCATGCCGTCATCATCATCTTCGGCGGTTCGTTCGCGGCGACGCTGATCCGCTTTCCGCTCAGTGCGATCCTGCACGGCATGCCGCTGGGCGCAAAATTCGCTTTCACCATGAGCCGGCTCTCGGCGCGCGATCTGGTCGACGAACTGGCACGTATCGCGGAAATCGCCCGCAAGCAGGGTCCGGTCGGCCTGGAAAAAGTCGAGACCAACGAACCATTCCTCGCCAAGGGAATCCGCTACGTTGCCGACGGCTACGATCTCGAATTCATTCGTGACAACATGGAACGCGATCGCGACAATTTCCTGATGCACCTGAACGAGGGCTCGAAGATCTACCGCGCCATCGGCGACTGCGCGCCGGCGTTCGGGATGATCGGCACACTGCTCGGCATGGTGCAGATGTTCTCGAACATGTCGGATCCCTCGAAGCTCGGCCCCTTCATGGCGGTCGCCTTGCTGGCGACGCTCTACGGCGCGCTCGTGGCCAACCTGATCTGCCTGCCGATCGCCGACAAGCTGCACGGCAAGCTGCTGGACGAGGAAACCAACCGCACGCTGATCATCGACGGCATCCTGATGATCCGCGATTCCAAGAGCCCGGCGCTGGTGCGCGAAATGCTGTTGGCTTACTTGCCCGAAAAACATCGCCACGAGGAAGGCGAACTGGCGCCGGCTTGATCGGCGGCGGCATCCAGGCGCGGGACAGAGAACATGGCCAAGAAGAAACGCGAAGAGGCGCATGGCGGTCACGGCTGGTTCGTGACCTTTGCCGATCTGATGGCGTTGCTGCTGGCATTCTTCGTGATGCTGGTCGCGTTCTCCAGCCAGGACAAGGACAAGCTGAAAATCGTTGCCGGCTCGATGCGCGAAGCGTTCGGCGTGCAGACCGAAGTGCGTTATTCCGGCATCGTCGAATCCGACGGTCTGCCGACGCGGCCGAAGATGAAGAACGTCGATCATATTTCGCCGGAAGAATCTTCCGCCACGCCGACCCCGGAAGAAAAGGACCGCACCCGCGAAAGCGGCGCCCGTCTGAAGGTCGATCGCGAGTTCGCGCTGGCCTCGGCCTCGTTGCGCCAGGCGCTGCAGGACTTGCCGGAACTGACCGAAATGTCCAAGCACATCATTTTCGAGGAGACCAGCCAGGGCCTCAATCTCGAAATCGTTGACCAGGACGGCCGCTCGATGTTCGCCGACGGCTCCAAGGTGCCCTACGACCGGACCCGGCGCTTGATCCAGAAACTGGCGGTGCCGCTCAAGGCGACGCCGCTACGCGTCAACATTGTCGGCCACACGTCGGCAGGCTTCGTGCCGGCACGCAGTGACTACGGCGCGTTCGATCTGTCGGCCGACCGCGCCAACGCCGTGCGCCAGATTCTCGAACGTGAGGGCTTGCCGCCGTCTCATATCTTCGCAGTCGGCGGCAGGGCCGACAGCCAGCCGCTGTTTCCCGACGATCCGACCTTGCCGGCAAACCGCCGCGTCACCATCACATTGATGCGCGAAAATCCACCGTTGCCGCCTGATCTGAAGCCGTAAACGGCCGGATTACTATAATACCATTCAATCGCTGTGTCCTCTTTGTCCCAGTCGCCTCGCGGCTGTGGTGCTATACTTCGCCGACGATTGACAGGCGACACGGAAGCGCCGATAGCCGCCGGGATCAATTCTATCGCGAAAGCGTTTCGTCTCCGTCATGACCGTCAGCGTCACATCTACCGAAGCACATGAGGGACAATCCACCTCAGGCTTTTGGGCCCTGACGCTGGGCAGCATCGGCGTCGTCTTCGGCGATATCGGCACCTCGCCGCTGTATGCGTTTCGCGAGGCCGCCTTGCACGCCGCGGAGGGCCAGCCGGTAACGCGCATCATCGTGCTCGGCGTGCTCTCGCTGATCCTGTGGTCGCTTTTCATCGTCGTTACTGCCAAATACGTGCTGCTGCTGCTGCGCGCCGACAACCACGGCGAGGGCGGTACGCTTTCCCTGATGGCACTGGGGCAACGGGCGCTGGGCCGCCGAAGCTGGCCGTTGCTGGCGCTCGGTGTCGTCGGCGCCTCGATGTTCATCGGCGATTCCATGATCACGCCGGCGATTTCGGTGTTGTCGGCGGTCGAAGGTCTCAAGCTCGTCACGCCCGCGCTCGGACCCTATGTCGTTCCGCTGACGATCTTCATTCTCGTCGTGCTGTTCTCGGTGCAGAGTAGCGGCACCGCGCGCGTCGCCTCGCTGTTCGGGCCGGTCATGGTGGTCTGGTTTGCGACGCTGGCAGTCATGGGCCTCGTCCACATCACCGACGATCCCAGCGTGCTGGCGGCGATCAACCCCTTTTATGCGATCCATTTCATGCTTTCCCATGGCGTCATCGGACTGGTGACAATGGGCCTGGTGTTCCTGGCCGTCACCGGCGGTGAGGCGCTCTACGCGGATCTCGGCCATTTCGGACGCAAACCGATCCAGACCGGATGGTTCTATCTCGTGTTGCCGGCGTTGCTGATCAATTACTTCGGGCAGGGCGCGCTGGTGCTGTCCGATCCGAAGGCGCTCGAAAACTCGTTTTACCGGATGGTCCCGGAAATCCTGCTGTTGCCGCTGGTGGTGCTGGCGACCGCGGCGACTGTGATCGCGAGCCAGGCGGTGATAACCGGCGCTTATTCGCTGATCCGCCAGGCGGTGCAACTCGGCCTGTTGCCGCGCTTCGAGGTTCGCTACACCTCGGAAACCCACGCCGGGCAGATCTACCTGCCGCGCGTCAACCGGCTGCTGCTGATCGGGGTGGTGCTACTGGTGCTTTTGTTCCGCACCTCAAGCGGCCTGGCTTCCGCCTATGGCATCGCCGTTTCCACCACCATGGTCGTGGACGGCATCATGGGTTTTGTCGTCATCTGGAAATTGTGGAACTGGCGCGCGGCGACTGCGGCGGCCGTGATCCTGCCCTTCGTCGTGGTCGACATGAGCTTCTTTGCCGCGAACCTGCTCAAGCTGCTGGAGGGCGCCTGGGTGCCGCTGCTGTTCGGCATTGTGGTGGCGGTGATGATCTGGACCTGGCGGCGCGGCGCGGCGATCCTTGTCGCGAAGACGCGGCGCATCGAGGTGCCGTTGCTGGACCTGATCAAGAGTCTCGAAAAGCGTCCGCCCCATATCGTCAAGGGCACGGCGGTATTCCTGACCTCCGACCCGAGTTTTGTGCCGACCGCGCTGATGCACAATCTCAAGCACAACAAGGTGCTTCACGAACACAACGTGATCCTGACCATCGAAACCGCGCAGACGCCGCGCGTCGATCCGGCCGAGCGCGTCAAGATGGAAACCATCAGCGAGAAGTTCTCCACCGTGCGGCTGCGGTTCGGCTTCATGGAATCGCCGAACGTGCCCAAGGCGCTGGTGATCGCGCGCAAGCTCGGCTGGCAGTTCGACATCATGGCGACGTCGTTTTTCGTGTCGCGGCGCTCGCTTAAACCCTCGGCGCAGTCGGGCATGCCGCTATGGCAGGATCATCTGTTCATTGCGATGAGCCGGTCGGCAAACGATGCCACCGACTATTTCCAGATCCCCACCGGGCGGGTGGTGGAAGTTGGAACTCAGGTAACCATCTGATATTTATATGAAATGTGGCGCGGTTAGCGTTCCGCTATCCATGCGGGCGGCGCATACCGGAGGCCTGAATTCCGGCTAACCCGTGGACGCGGGGCGGGAGTATACGGCTGCCCTGCTTCATTGTGCAGTGCGGCAAAAGACCGAGGCCCCGTTTCATGTCAGTTCAGTTTGCGGTCACCGCGGCGGAAACGCCGGCGGCCAACGGTCATGGCGAAACGCATTCCACCGCCGGCTTCAAGGCCCTGATGCTCGGCAGCATCGGCGTCGTCTATGGCGACATCGGTACCAGCCCGCTCTACGCGTTGCGCGAAGCGGTGATTGCTGCCAGCGGAACCGCGGCCGCCGCGACACCGCAAGCCGTGCTCGGCGTGCTCTCGCTGATCCTGTGGGCGCTGATCGTCGTGGTGACGCTCAAATACGTCGTCATCCTGCTGCGCGCCGACAACAACGGCGAGGGCGGAACGCTGGCGCTGATGGCGCTGGCGCAACGTGCGGTGAGCAAGGGCGGGGCTGCGATCGTGCTGCTCGGCATCATCTCCGGCGCGCTGTTTTACGGCGACGCGGTCATTACGCCGGCACTTTCGGTGCTGTCCGCAATCGAAGGCATCAAGCTCGTCACGGTGACTTTCGAACATTATGTCGTGCCGCTAACGGTCATCATTCTGGTGGCGCTGTTTGCCGTGCAGTCCCGTGGCACCGCCCGCGTCGCCGCGTTCTTCGGACCGGTCATGTGCGTCTGGTTCGCCGTCATCGCGATCGCGGCCGTGCCGCAGATCGTTCGGCATCCCCAGGTGTTGCTGGCACTCAATCCGCTATATGCCGTCTCCTTCATGCTCCATCACGGCATGATCGGGTTCGTGACGCTGGGCGCCGTGTTTCTCGCCGTCACCGGCGCGGAAGCGCTCTATGCCGACCTCGGCCATTTCGGCAAGCGCCCGATCCGGACTGCGTGGCTCTACATCGTGCTGCCGGCGCTGGCGATCAACTATCTGGGGCAGGGCGCACTTCTGATCGACGATCCCAAGGCCATCGAGAATCCCTTCTTCCTGATGTTCCCCGACTGGGCGCTGATCCCGATGGTGGCGCTCGCGACGGCGGCCACCGTGATCGCGAGCCAGGCCGTCATCACCGGCGCCTATTCGCTGACGCGCCAGGCGATCCAACTCGGCCTGATGCCGCGGTTTGAAATTCGTCATACGTCGGAAGCACATTCGGGCCAAATCTACATCCCGCGCATCAACATGCTGCTGTTCCTTGCGGTGATGTTGCTGGTGGTGCTGTTCCGATCGTCGAGTGCGCTGGCGTCCGCCTATGGCATCTCCGTCACCGGAACCATGGTGGTCACGGCCATGATGGGCTTTGTCGTGATCTGGCGGGTCTGGAAATGGTCGCCGTTTGCCGCCGCAGCGCTGATCGCGCCGTTTTTGTTCCTCGACATCACCTTCCTCGCCGCCAATCTGCTGAAGGTATTCGACGGCGGCTGGGTGCCGCTGGCGCTCGGCGGCGTCGTGATGCTGCTGATGTACACATGGCGCCGCGGCAGCCGGCTGCTGTTCGAGAAATCGCGCAAGCTCGAATTCCCGCTCGCCGACCTGGTGGCGATGCTGGAGAAGCGCCCGCCGCAGCGCGTCCCCGGCACCGCGGTGTTTTTGACCTCTGATCCCGAATGCGCGCCGACCGCGCTGATGCACAGCCTGAAGCACTACAAGGTACTGCACGAGAAGAACGTCATTCTCACCATCGAAACCGCGCCGACGCCGCGCATCGACGACACAGAGCGGGTAAGGATGGAGCAGCTCAGCGAGACCTTCTCGCGCGTGACGCTGCGCTTCGGCTTCATGGAATCGCCCAACGTGCCGAAGACGCTGGCGATCGCGCGCAAGCTCGGCTGGCAGTTCGACATCATGGCGACGTCGTTCTTCCTGTCCCGCCGCGCGCTGAAGCCGGCCGCGCATTCGGGCATGCCGCGCTGGCAGGACCTGCTGTTCATCCGCCTCAGCCGCTCCGCCAACGACGCCACAGATTATTTCCAGATCCCGACGGGGCGAGTGGTCGAAGTGGGAACGCAGGTTACGATCTAGGCGTGACCCCATAGATCCGATCGCCGGCCGATGTCCGCCTTGGTGCGCATTGTGGACTCAAGCCGGAGGTCAAGACGTCGCTTCACTCGGACTTATCGATGTTCCAGAACACCGGTGTGGCAGGGCCGTCGAGCACGCCGGAGAGCGATTTCCGCCAGGCGCCGACCCCACGCCATTGCCCGAGTGGGACATAGATCACCTGGTCGTAGACGACCGTCTGGATATCTGCCGCGATCTTCTTCTGCTGGGCCGGCGTGGAAGCGCGCACGAACTGTTCTTTGAGCGCTTCGAGCTGGGCCGATTCCGGCCAGCCGAACCAGCCGCCATTCCTCCCTCTGCCGTTGATCAATATGTTGACAACGGGGTCCACCACATCGGCAATGATGAAGTTGGTGAAAAACATGTTCCAGCCGCCCTCTTTCGGCGGCTTCTGGCTGGCGCGACGGGAAACCACCGTCTGCCAGTCGGTAGCCTGAAGGTCGACGTTGAAACCAGCCCTGCGCAGTAGCTGTGCCGCGACGATCGGCTGCGCCTTGAATACCAGGACATCGCCCGGCGCCATGATCACGACAGGCGTGCCGTCGTAACCGGATTGGGCAAGCAGCTTTTTCGCTTCTGCGATACCGTCGCCTTTCACCAGCGAGTCCGAGCCGACTTCGGCGGCCAACGGCGTATCGCAACCGAAAACCGCGCCGCACACCTGATAGTATTCTGAATTGCCAACCAGCGCGTCCAGCACATCCTTCTGGTTCAGCGCCAGCAATGCCGCGCGGCGTACCATGACGTTATCGAACGGCGGATAGAGGAAATTCATGCGTCCGACGACCTGGAAGCCGTACTTGTCCAGGGTCTCAAGCTTCAAGTCCTTGTTGGCGGCCAACATCGTCACGAGATCGAAGGGGATACTCTCCACGAAATCCACGTCGCCGGATTGCAGCGCGTTCACGGCGGTCTGTGCATCTGGCAATAGGGCAAACCAAAACCAACCCTCTCGCAACTGATTTCCGTGAGGCGGCAAGTGCCTTTTATCTCGGCGCTCAAGGGCATTCGACAGGCCGTTGCGTAACACAACCGAACATGGGTAGAGCCGGAAAGCCTCAACGCCGGCGCGCGGGTTAGCCGCAAGTGGCGACCCAAAATTAAGTCGATTGAAGGTGAAACAGCTCACAGCAGAACCTCCGGCGGCAGGTCCAGCTTGCGAGCTTGGGATAACCCAGATGCACGATCGAACCGCCACCTCCAAGCTAATGGTCGGCGAGCTGCCCGAGCTGAGAGGCCACGCCCGCGACCTGCGAATAGATGCCTGCCGTGGCATCGCGCTGTGGTGGATATTTCTCGACCACGTCCCCAACAACACCGGATGTTGGCTGACGCTGCGCAACTACGGCTTCAGCGATGCCGCGGAAATATTCATGTTCGTCTCGGGCGTGACCTGCGCGCTGGCCTACGGCAAGGCCTGGCGCTGCGAGGGTTGGAGCGCAGTGATCCGCCGGACACTGCGGCGAAGCTGGGACATCTATGTCGCATTTCTGCTGCTCACGCTCGCCTGCGCCATCCTGGTTCACCTCGCAGGCGGCGGCCGTCTCGCCGACGAGAGCAATACGCGCATTCTATTGGACCAGCCGGGCGCGACGCTCGCGCGCGCGGCGATCCTGCAATACCGTCCGGTCAATACCGACGTGTTGCCGATCTTCGTGCTTCTTCATCTCCTGTTCGTGCCGTTGCTGTGGCTGCTGCTGCGGCTGCCGAACGCGACGCTTGGCGCATCGCTGGCGCTTTATGCGCTGGTGCAGGTCTTCGGCTGGACCGCCCCGGGATGGCCGAACGGCCACTGGGCTTTCAATCCGCTGGCCTGGCAGTTGCTCGTTGTGCTTGGCGCGTGGTGGATGCTCGAGCAAGAGAGAGTTCGGCCGTGGTTGGCGTCACGCACGGTTCTTGGAATTGCCGTCCTGTATCTGCTGTTCAGCCTCGTTGTCGCATTGAGCTGCCGCATCAAGCCGCTGGAAGCACTGATCCCGCAGGCGCTTTCGAAGCTGCACCCATTGGATAAATCGAATCTCGATCCGTTGCGATTGCTGCATTTTTTAGCCCTGGCGGTTTTGGCAGCATGGTTCGTGCCTCGCAACTGGCGAGGGCTGACCACACCGGTGATGCGTGGCGCGATCTGCTGCGGCCAGAACTCGCTGCCGATCTACTGCCTCGGCGTCCTGCTGGCGTTCGCCGGCCACTTGGTGCTGTTCGATATCTCGGACGGGCTTGCGATGCAGATGGTGGTGAGCTTCGTGGGTATCGCGGCGATGATCGCGACCGCAACGCTGCTGAACCTGATCAGCATCAAACCCACGGGCAATAGCTCACACGGGACGGCCGTCCCGCGATGGTGATGTTGTGCAAGCCAGGGCCAACAGTGATCCGCTTCACAAAACTTGCGCGTGAAATGAGATAGACGGGCCCTGGCAAAGCAGCCTTGAAATCGGTCTGGTCGGGAGCAGCAGGTGAAACGCCAGCCGTCAGCATTGGAAAAGCAGGCTGCCGACGCCCTGCGCCGGGCAAGAAGGCTGCCTGTTGGTTCGGCCCGCAATGACTTGCGGCAGCTGGCCATGGGGCTGCTCTGGCTGCATCGGAATGGCATGGACGCGCTGATGAAACAGCGCCCGACGTCGCAACGATCGACCGACGCCGAGAGCGCCGGCCGTTGAAGTTGCTCAGGTCAACGCGAGAAGCCTGCGTCACACTTTCTTCAAGAACTGCGTGCTAAATGGAATCTGATGGTCATGGCCGGATGTACGCCGTGGCTGTTCGGGCCCCGGCTTCATGCCGGGGTTTTTCGTTTTGGCGGGAGGCTTCGAGCCCGGCGGGGCCTCACGCCCCGTAACTCGAGATATGCTTTGCGGCCGTCTCGCGACAATATGAACTCGGGGCAGATGACGATGGGTGCCGTTTATCGTCTGGCGACGCTCAAGGACGCAAGTGGTCTCTACGACGTTCGGCGACGATCGATCCTTGAGCTTGCGCCGCCAAAAATGTCCGTCGCTGAAGCGCAGGCGTGGGCAGCAAAGCTCACGCCCTCCGGAATGGAGCGAAAGCTGCGGGAGCTGGAAGTATGGGTTGTCGAACTGGATGGCACGGTGGCGGGATGGGGTGCCATTCAAGGCGATAGGCTAGAGGGGCTGTATGCGGCGCCTGAATTTGCCGGGCAGGGCGTTGGGGCCGGATTGCTAGATTTGCTCGAAGGGCTGATGCGCAGCCGGAAATTTCCTTCGGTGCATGCTGAGGCCAGCTCAAACGCCCGCGATTTCTACCTTCGCCGTGGTTACAGGCCGACCGGTCCGCAAACGCCGGAAGGCGCCTGGCCCATGGCCAAAGAACTTCTCGCCTGAAAAAGCGACGGGAGGAGAATAAATGCGCTTGGCCCGCAGCACGGCTTTGCCGGCCCATTAAGCCGTTCGCGGCGCTTGATTTTCCTCGCGCAAGGGGCGACTTTGGCGCCCGACTGGCGGGGCAGGACCCGCAATGCAGGTTGTCGGGAGGATATGCGTGGCGGACCATCAGGTGCACGATTTGACGCCGGAAGACGTGGCGAAGGGGATGGCGGAGGGGCGCTATCTGCTCGTCGATGTCCGCGAGCCGAATGAGGTCGCCGTGGAGGCCTATCCGGATGGAGTGGTGGTTCCGCTCTCGACCTTCGACCCCGGCGCGATCCCGGACCCCAAGGGCAAGCAGGTGGTTTTCGCCTGCCGTTCCGGCAAGCGGTCGGTGACGGCGTCGCTGGCGGCGCAGGCGGCGGGCCTGCCCTATGACAAGCATCTGGCGGGCGGCATTTTGGCGTGGAAGGCTGCGGGACTGCAGACCAAGGCCGGCGGCTGATTTTCACATGACTTCCATGAACAAGGTCTTTGCCGACCTTCCGGTCACCGTCTTCGAGGCGATGTCGCAGGCCGCGCGCGACAACAACGCCATCAATCTCGGCCAGGGCTTTCCCGACGATCCCGGGCCGGAGGATATCAGGCAGGCCGCGGCTGACGCCACGCTGCACGGTTACAACCAGTACCCGTCGATGATGGGCATTCCGGAACTGCGCACGGCGATCGCGGCGCATTACGGCCGCTGGCATAACCTCTCGCTCGATCCGATGACCGAGGTGATGGTGACGTCGGGCGGCACCGAAGCGCTGACGTCGTCCATTCTTGCCGTGGTCGAACCCGGTGACGAGGTTGTCTGCTTCCAGCCGGTCTATGACAGCTACCTGCCGATCATCCGCCAGGCCGGCGGCATTCCGCGGCTGCTGCGCCTCGAACCGCCGGACTGGCGGCTGAGCGAGGAGATGCTGGCCAGCGTCTTCAACCACAAGACCAAGGCGGTGCTGTTCAACAATCCGCTCAATCCGGCCGCCGTCGTCTATCCGCGCGAAGACCTCGAATTGCTGGCGCGGTTCTGCCAGCAGTTCGACACCATCGCGATCTGTGACGAGGTCTGGGAGCACGTGATCTTCGACGGCCGCGAGCATATCCCGCTGATCACGATCCCGGGGATGCGCGACCGCACCATCAAGGTCGGCAGCGCCGGCAAGATTTTTTCGCTGACGGGATGGAAGATCGGCTTTGTCTGCGCCGCGCCGCCGCTGCTGCGCGTGGCGGCGAAAGTGCACCAGTTTCTGACCTTCACGACAGCGCCCAACCTGCAGGCCGCCGTGGCCTACGGCCTCAACAAGCCCGCGGAATATTTTTACGACATGCGCAAGGATCTGGCGCGGAGCAGGGACCGGCTGACGAAGGGGCTGGAGAGCATCGGCTTTCCCGTGCTGAAATCGCAGGGGACGTATTTCCTCACCGTCGATCTTTCGCCGCTCGGGCTCAACGAAACCGATGTCGAGTTCTGCAACCGCATCGTGACCGACTACAAGGTCGCCGCGATCCCTGTGTCGGCTTTCTACGAGCAGGATGCGGTGACATCGGTGGTGCGGTTCTGTTTTTCCAAGAAGGACGCAACGCTGGATACCGCGCTGGAGCGCCTGGCGGACGCGGTGCACGGTCGCCGCAAGAGGTAGAAGATGCGCGATCCAATCCGAGGCTCGCTCCGCCTGATCGGCGCAATCGCGCTGGCGCTGTCGCTCTCGCCCGCGTTGGCGCAGGAGCGCACGGTGAACTTCTACAACTGGTCGAACTATATGGCGCCGGGGGTGCTGGAGGATTTCACCAGGGAGACCGGCATCAAGGTGGTCTACGACACCTTCGACGCCAACGAGACGCTGGAGACGCGGCTGCTGGCGGGAAAATCAGGCTACGATGTCGTGGTGCCGACAGGCTATTTCCTGCAGCGCCAGATCACCGCAAAGGTTTTTCTCAAGCTCGACAAGTCGAAGCTGCCCAACCTCGCCAACGCCTGGCCTGTCGTGACCAGCCAGCTTGCCGTCTACGACCCCGGCAACGTCTACGGCGCCAACTACATGTGGGGCACCACGGGCATCGGCTACAACGTCAAGACCGCGCAAAAAATTCTCGGGCCTGACGCGAAGATCGACAGCTGGGACATCGTGTTCAAGCCGGAGAACCTCGCAAAGTTCAGGGATTGCGGCATCCATATGCTGGACTCCGCCGACGACATTCTCCCCGCCGCGCTCAGCTACCTCGGGATCGATCCGAACTCGACCAAGCAGGCCGATCTGGAAAAGGCCGCCGATCTCGTCAGCAAGATCAGGCCCTATGTCCGCAAGTTTCACTCTTCGGAATATCTGGGTGCGCTGGCCTCGGGCGAGATTTGCTTCGTCGTGGGATGGTCGGGCGACATCATGCAGGCGCGCAGCCGCGCGGCGGAAGCCAAGAACGGCATCGAGATCGGCTACACCATCCCCAGGGAAGGCGCGCAGATGTTCTTCGACAATCTCGCGATTCCGGCCGATGCGAAGAACGTCGCGGAGGCCTATGAGCTGATCAATTATCTCTACCGCCCGGATGTCGCGGCGAAGAACTCCGATTTCCTGTCCTACGCCAACGGCAATCTGGCGAGCCAGAAGCTGATCGATCCGAAGATCCTCAACGACAGGAACATCTATCCGGACGAGGCGATGCAGAACAAACTGTTCGTGATCAACGCCCGCGATCCCGCCACGCAGCGCATCATCAACCGGCTGTGGACCAGGGTGAAGACGGGGAAGTGATTTCTGCCGTC
The DNA here is from genome assembly GCA_963791165.1 of uncultured Alphaproteobacteria bacterium. Lineage (GTDB taxonomy): Bacteria > Pseudomonadota > Alphaproteobacteria > Rhizobiales > Xanthobacteraceae > Bradyrhizobium. The sequence continues at coordinate 63,787 of CAWBRL010000032.1, forward strand.
ATTCCGGGACGAAGCCGAAGCAGATCCATGGACCTCGAGGAATGCTCGATGGATTCTTCGCGGTTCGATGCTTCGCAATCGCCCCGGAATGACGGCTGTCAGTCTACCGCCATCTCCTATGCAGCCACAGCCACTGGTCCGGATACTCCCGCACCCAGCCTTCAATGACTGACGTCACCGCCTGCATCGTGCCCTGGACGTCGATCTGGCCTTCGGCGTCGCGCACCGGCTTGACCTCTTCGGACAGCTCGGCGCGGAATCTGTGGTTGGGCAGGCGGATGATGCGGACGCCGTGCACGGGGCATTCGACCTGCCGCAGCAGCCGCGCCAGCGTCGGATTGGCCTTGGTCTTGCGGCCGAAGAACGTCACCTCGACGCCGTTGCCCATGTACTGATCGACCAGCATCGCGACGTGCTGGCCCTTTTGCAGCGCCTCCGCCAGCTTGAGCGGCGCGTCGCGGCCGGCTGCGACCAGCGTGCCCATCTTGACGGCCCGGATCCGCTCGATGGCGCGATCGGCGGATTCGATGTTCGGGCGCCGGAACAGGATGGCGCAATCCAGCCCATGCGCGACGGCGCCGAGTGCGGGGATCTCCCAATTGCCGAGATGGCTCGCGAAGATGATGGCGGGTTTGCCGTCGTCGCGCAGGTGATCGAAAATCTGCTTGGTCCGTGCGCCGAACTCGACGCGGCTCGGCTTGTCCGGCTGATCGACGTCGTAGTCCCAGATGTGATCGAGATGGGCGAACTCGGCGCCGATGCGGCCGAGATTGTCCCAGACGCCGGCCAGAATGGTTTCGATCTCTTGCGGAGATTTCTCGGGGAAGGCGGCGGTGAGATTTTCGCGGCCGATACGGTCCTCGCGCAGCCGGCGCCCGATGAAGCGGGTGACGCGGCCGAAGAAATTGGCGGTCTTGATCGGATCGAAATAACGCGTCGTGCGCAACAGCGCGATCGTCAGCGCGCCCACGGCTGCTTCCGTCATCGGCTTGGCGGCGTCGCGGACGCGCGCCTTGGTGCGCAGGAGCAGGCGGTTCATTTGTACGCGACCATAGCGTTTTCGAGAGAAGTGGGTACCGGTTCGCGTAAAGAAAACGCGTCAAACAAAAGACGAGAGTCCGGTTCTGATGCAATCAGAACCGGACTCCAGCTTGCTATACCGGTTCGCGCGTCAGGATCAGCGAGGCGTTTTGCCCGCCGAAGCCGAACGAGTTGGACATCACGGCGGTGACGCGGGCGTCGCGCGCCTTGTTGCCGACCACGTCGAACAGGATCGCCGGATCCGGAATTTCGTAGTTGATCGTCGGCGGTATCCGCTGATGCTCCAGCGTCAGCAGCGAGAACACGGCTTCGACCGCGCCGGCCGCGGATATCGTATGCCCGACCATCGACTTGTTCGACGACACCGGGATCTTCGGCAGGTGATCGCCGAATACGACCGCGGTGGTGTTGTACTCCATCTTGTCGTTTTCCGGCGTCGCGGTGCCATGCGCGTTGATATGGTCGATCTGCTCGGGCTCAAGCCCGGCATCGGCCAGCGTCTTGCGCATACAGCCGATGATCGGCTTGCCGTCCGGGCTGGAGCGGGTGCGGTGGAACGAGTCCGTCAGTTCGCCGCAGCCGGCCACGACTCCAAGGATGGTCGCGCCCCGCGCCATCGCGGATTCATAGCTTTCCAGCACCATCGCGCCGGCGCCTTCCGCCATCACGAATCCATCGCGGTTCTTCGAGAATGGTTTTGAGGCGGCCTGTGGCGGATCGTTTTGCGTCGACAAGGCCGACAACAGCGAGAACCGCACCAGCGCTTCCGGATTGACCGTACCGTCGGTCCCCACGCACAGCGCAGCGTCGGCCTCGCCGCGGCGGATCGCCTCGACGCCAAGCTGGATCGCGGTCGCGCCGGAGGCGCACGCGGTGGAGAGCGAGATCGGCGAGCCCTTGGTGCCGAATGTTTCGGCCAGATGGCTCGCCACCGAACCGAACATGAAGCGGCGATGGTATTGCGTGAACCGGCCGCCGCCGCTGACGCGCAGCATGTCGCCGTAGCGGACTTCGGTCTGTCCGACCGCGCGCCCGAGCTCGAGCCGCTGCGGCCACTCGACCTCCACCGGTGCCACCGCAAGGAACAGCGGCCCGGGAAAATCGGCCTTGCCGCCGATGGCGGCCTGTTCGAGCGCTTCCTCGGTTGCCATTTCGGCCAGCCGCTCGGTGAGGCCGGTCGACGAGAAGGGGTCGACCGTGACGAAATCGACCGTCCCTGCCATGGTCGATTTCAATCCATCGATCGGGAAACGCGTCACGGTGCGAATACCGGATTCGCCCGCGGTCAGCCGGGTCCAGTTATCCGTCTTGCCCGCGCCGAGCGACGTCACGACACCCATGCCGGTGACGACGACGATCGGCCTGCCGAACTTATCGCGTGGTGCTGACATGGTTCCCCCGTCGATGCTGCGCGGCCAATGAAAGCCGCGCTCCAATCCATTGTCTGGCCGCGGTCGCGCGCGAAGGGCGCGACGCGCATGCCAGCCGCTCTACTTGATGGCCTCGACCAGGGCCATGCCTTCGCCCTGCCAGTGACCGGCCCCCACCACCACAATCTGGTCCGGCGCATCGGGCTTTTCAACCTCGAGGCCGGTTGGATCATTGGGCGGAAACAGCGCGCCGCGCGAGATCGAGAGCGCGGCCAGCGCCAGGCCCAGCGGAAACTGGGTCTCCAGCGTGTGGCCGAACATCGTTCCGGTGGCGCGCACGGCAAAGCCGCTGTGCTGGCGCAAAAAGGCCTTCTCTTCCGACGTCACCGGCTCGGCGCCGGTTGCACCCGTAATCAGGTTGCCGCTGTCGCCGGCAACGCCGAGCTTCGGCCACAGCGCTTCCAGCGATCTGGTCACCGCGCCCGGCTGCTTGCGTTGCGCGAGGTCGGCGACCACTTTGGTCAGTCTGGCGTAGGGCTTGGCGCCGCGGGCTTCCGCGTGCTCGCGGGATTCCAGCACCAGGAAACAGCCGGCGGAGCCGAGCGCAAAACCGCTCCTGCCTTCGCGCTGCCAGACCGGCGCGTACGTCTCTTTCAGGTTGAAGTCGCCGAATTCATAGAGCACCAGCAGGTCGGAGCGCTCGCCATTATGGGCCGCGCCGACCAGCGCAATCTCGCTTTGTCCCGACTCTATCCGCGCCAGCGCGATCCGCGCCGCGTCGATGGAGGCGGCTTCCTCGCCCATGAACGTGCGCGACGTCCCGCTCACGCCGTGGACGATGGCGATGTTGCCGGCGAGCAAATTGGAGAGCTGGGCGAGAAACAGCGTCGGCCGCAGATCGTTCATCAGCCGTTCGTTGAGAAAGCCCGGGCTCGAATTGCCCTTGGCATCGGCGCTCATGATCGCCTCGTCGACCGCGAGATCGCGTTCGCCGCCGCCGGCGGCGACGATCATGTCCATCCGGCCGAGGATTTCCTTGTTGCCTTTGACGCCGGCTGAATCCAGCGCCAGCCCGGCGGCATAGGTTCCGATGCGCTGCCACGCTTCCATCTGCCGCTGATCGCCCTTTTTCGGAATCTGGGCGTCGAACGAGACCGGGGCGAGCGGATGGACGATGTAGGGCGCGAAGCGCTTGTCATCGACGTTGATGGTTTTGGCGTTCAGCGCTCCCCAATGCGCGTCCAGCCCTTCGCCGAGCGAGGAGACGATGCCGATGCCGGTGATCCAGACTTCCTTGGCGCCTGCGGACTTAGGCTCAGACTTAGGCTCAGACTCGGGCTCAGTCATGCGTAATCGCCTGCAGTGGGAAGCCGATCTTGTTGGCCATCGCGTCCATGTGCACGCGCATGGAAGGGTCGGGGAAGGGGGCGAGGCCAAAGGTTATTTCAGCGCTGCACCGCAACTCCTTGCCGACGCGTACTTTGGCCTTGGTGACGGCAAAACCGGAGCCTTCGTGCTCGACCTTCGCGTCGATCGTCAGCAACTGACCGGGACTGACGAAACCCCGCATCTTGGCTTCTTTCACGATGGCCAGGAACGGCATGCGCTCGAACTTCATGACGCCGAGCAAAAGCCAGCCGGAGCTCTGCGCCATCGCTTCGGTCAGCAGGACCCCGGGCATGATTGGGAAGCCGGGAAAATGCCCCTCGAAGATGGTGTGAACAGCCGGAACCTGTGCCTCGACCGTAATCGTCTTCTCGTCGATGTTGAGGTCGACGATGCGGTCGATGAGCTTGAAATAATCGAGGTCCATGGTGTTGGGCGGTTACGCGCCCGTTCCTGCGTTCTTGGCGGCGACCAGTTCGTCGATACGATCGGCGAGATTTTGCAGCACAAAATACTGTTCGGTCGTCGCCTTGCCGTCGTTGACTTCCTGGGTCCATTTTTCGAGCGGCATCTTGATCCCGAACGCCTTGTCGATGGCAAAGGCGATGTCGAGGAAGTCCAGGCTGTCGATTCCCAGATCGTCGATGGCGTGGCTCTCCGGCTTGATCGTGTCGCGCGGAATGTCGCAGGTCTCAGCGATGATGTTGGCGATCTGATCGTATGTGGAAGACATCATTAAGCCTTTGATATATTGGAGATAATCCGGAACGTCCTGAGGAGACGGGGGCGCGGCCCCGGAAAGCCCTGATCCCTCGGCCGGAGTCGAGTGCCCGTATATCGGAGCGGGGGCCTGAGTTCAATGGACGTAGGCCACCGGGCCGGGGATGGATTTAGCGACAATACTGGCGGTTTTGGTCCCGAATTCCGGCGCGCGGGTCGGATCGAACCCCCTTGCGAAACCGCGCCGCCCTTGATGGGGATCGGTTCGCTCTATCTGTCCGACGAGGGCACGGGCGAGGTGCATGCGACATGATGCTCACCTAAGAGCGATGACTCGATTGGGTACACTGGCAGCGCATAAACCCAAGGGAGGAGACAAAGATGAGGTCAATTCTGATCGGCGTCGCATTCGCAGCCCTTACCACCGGCGCATCTGCGCAGGACAAACGCCCCGATTACGGCACAGCGATCAATGCTGCGGGCGCGAAGCAGATCGCAGCCGGCACCCTCGCTGAATGCCAGAAGAACGGATGGAACGTGGCTGTCGCTGTGGTCGATAATCACGGATTCCTTGTGTACTTCGAACGCATGGACAACACGCAGACAGCCAGCATGGACATCGCCATCGGCAAGGCGAGGGCCGCGGCGACCTATCGGCGCACGACCCGCGTCTTCATGGAAGCGATCAACAAAGGCGGGATCGCCACGGCCACGCTGCCTGGCGTATTCGCCTCGCCCGGCGGCGTGCCGATCATGGCCGACAGCAAAGTTACCGGCGGCGTGGGCGTGAGCGGCGCCACCGGCGACCAGGACGAGCAGTGCGCCAAGGCCGGCCTCGGGATCACGTAGAAATTACATCCCGCGTTCAAGCGCACTGGCGCCGGCACGGCCTGTCGTCGTCGTGCCGGCCCGAAGCATCACTCGTTGGTGCGTGCCGTCTGCGAAGGATTCGAAGTTGCGCCCAAACAGACAACATCGCTCCAGCCAAGCCCCAATGCGGGGATCAACAGCGTGCCAGCAAAGAACGCCAGTCCGAGTCCGAGAAGCGATGCGCACAGGATCGCAGCCGCCGTCCGTCCTTTTTGCGATGACGGTTTGCGGCCTGCTGGCGGTAACGGCCGGCATTCGGGCTCGACCGGATCATTGGCTCCGGTGAAAAATGTCGAGTCGAGATAGCAGCCGTCGCTGATGGCGATGACGCCGCGTTCCTCTAGTCTTCTCTCCCGCCGGTCCCGCCGTCCGTCCGGCGCCAAGCGCTGAACGGATGACGAAGCCGCGGCTCGCGGATGCCGCGCGATCGCCTGCGCGGCTGTGGCGATATTCGGCGGCGCGGAGTCCGCCGGTTCGAGCAGGGCGTATTCGCCCCCGTGGGTAACCCTGCCAGGCATGCGAAGGTGCACCTCAATGATGCTTGTGTAGCGTAGCGCCACCGGGAGCATTCGAGGCATCAGGATTTTCCTCGACGTTGTAGACGATCTCGACCGGCCCGGCCTTTTCGAACACCAGCGTCCCCTTCACCTTCTGGCCAACCTGCAATGGCTCCTTGAGGCCGAGCAGCAGGATGCGATACGCGCCGGGCTTGAGCTCGATCGTCTTGCCGGGCTTGATTTCCAGGCCGTTGGCGAGCGGGCGCGTCTTCATCATGCCGTCGACATTGGCCATCTCGTGCACCTCGATCTGGCTTGCTGCGGGCGACGCGCCTCCGATCAAGCGATCCGCAACCTTGCCCTTGTTGGTGATGGTGAGATAGCCGCCCGCTATGTTGGCGTCCTTCGGGGTCGGACGCGACCACGGATGACCGATGTCGAGCGCCCCCACCTTGAACTCGTGCGCCTCCGCGACGAACAGGCCCGCGATGACGAACAAATATAGAAAAAGTACAAAGACGACTCTGAAGACGGTTGTCATGTTGTCCACTCCGATACGCGCCGGACGGCAGGACGTGTAGAGAAGCATTCAGACGCGATTACGGCCGGCGCTCGCCGCGATTGAGGCTGCGCCCGGCCGTGATTGCGGCAGTGCATCGTGACGCAAAAAGATCGGACGCTGGTCGCTACTCTTCCGCAATTCATCCTACATCGTCGCCGGCAAGCCGCGCTTCGCGCATGATCCAGTCAAGCCCGCGCCCAACTCCGATGGCTAATCGTCGGACGTCAATAAAGGGGGCGTATGTGTTTGCGTATCGTATGAAGTCGGCCGGCGTAGTTTCATCCATGATGCTTTTTTTCGCCGCGCCGGCAGAAGCGCATCATCCCGGCGGCGGCGGCAACACCGGAAGCGGCGGGGCAATCAACACCATCTCGGCCGACACGCTCTCCGAGGGATTGATTGCCGCATCGGTGCGTTACGAGTTCATCCGGCTCGGCCAGCTCAGCGATGCCGACCTGCTCGCCGCCGCGGCCAACGGCACGCACGCGCATTCGATCCGTTCGATCGACGCCGTCTCGATTTCGGCCGCCTACGGCATCACCAACGACTTCACGGTTGCCGTTCGCGCGGGCGGGGTCCGGCGCTCGGGTATCAGCGAACCCGCGGAAGACATGCTGAGCGGCGGCCATATGGGCATGATGAGCGCGGACGACATGAGCAGCCTGATGAGCCCCGACGGCATCAACCGGCGCGGCAATTCGGCGGGCTTCGGCGACGTCACCTTGCTCGGGCAATATCGCTTCCACAACAACGCGCAGACGGGAACGTCGGCCGCCGTATTGTTCGGCTTCAAGGCGCCTACCGGCAGCACCAACCAGCGTGACGCGGCCGGCGAACTGTTCGAGGCCGAGTTTCAACCGGGCTCGGGCTCGTGGGACGGCCTGCTCGGCGCCGCCTTCACCAAGCGGACAGGCCGCTGGTCGTTCGACGTGAGCGGCCTCTATTATCTGATCACCAAGGGCACGCAGGACACCAATCTCGGCGACCGCTTCCTGTTCGGCACCGCGGTGTCGTATCGCCTCGTCGGCGCCACCGGTTCGTCGAAGGAGATTGAGCAGCACGAATATTGTATGCAGCCCAAGAACCAGACGCAGGAACATTGTCTCTACCATGCCAATCACGACCACAGCGACATGAAGAAGACGCCTTACACGCTCGACCTCGTTCTCGAGCTCAATGGCGAGTGGCACGACAAGCAGCGCATCGCCGGCATTCCGGATCCCAATTCCGGCGGCACCACCGTCTATCTCTCGCCCGGCGTTCGCGTCGGCGTCGATCGCTTCTCGGGCTTCGTGTCGTTTGGCGTGCCGGTCGTGAACCAGCACAACGGCGTTCAGTCCAAGCCCGACTTTCGCGTGCTCACGGGGATTGGCGCACGGCTGAACTGAAGTGTGGCCGTCATTGCGAGGAGCGAAGCGACGAAGCAATCCATTCTTTCTTCGTGCTGCGAAATGGATTGCTTCGCTTCGCTCGCAATGACGTGGATAGGCCGCGGCGTACTGGATGCCCGCATGCGCGGTACGACGATCCGTTCTGTCGCGAGAACCCTGCTTCGCTACCCCGGCGGCGTCACCGAAATCCGGGCGCAGTCGCGGCGGCCCATCAGGACGCAATCCTGGGTCTTGCGGAGATCGGCGATGCTCACGGCGAGCCAGATGCCGATCGCGGTCAGCGCCACGGTGAACGCGAGGGCTGCGACATTGGCGAGCATGCGGTGACGGAAGTCGTCGGGTTCATCGCGCGGCCGTTCGTAACGCGACAGATCAGCCGCGGTGTGCTGGCCGCTCACCGGGCCGGGTTCTTCCCGCCCGCCAGGTGGCTCGGCCGAGGTGCGCGGCCGGAACTTGAGCACCACGTGCTCGGCATCGGTAACGATGGGCCGCTGGGTTTTCACTGCTGTCGTCCGACGAAAAATCCTGCGCCTTACTTAGCACGCCGGCCAAGCGTCCAACATCAAATACTGATGCGCGCGAAACAGTGATCTGCCCTGCAGCATCTCATGGAACTTGCGGCCATCGGCCCACGCCGGTCATTCATCCGGGAAAGCGGCTGGCGGTTTTGGCGCCGTCTCGTCCTTGCCGCCAAGTCTCTTGTGCAGCCAGCGTTCGACCCGGCCGCCGACGGTCAGGACCGCGAAGGTGATGACCAATGCGATAGATGACCAATCGCCATTGTCCGAGGCCGCAGACAATGCCGATGCAGGCTGCCAGCCAGGTGCAGGCGGCGCTGGTGAGCCCGCGAACCCTGAAATGCCGTCCCGCGTGGACGATGACTCCGGCGCCAAGAAAACCGATCCCGGTCAGGATTCCCTGTATCACCCGGCTGCCCGCGTCCGAAACGATCCTGGCCTCGTCCGAATGAATCATCACCAGCAGCATGGCCGTCGCCAGGCTGACCAGCGACAGCGTCTTCAACCCGATCGGCTTGCCGTGCAGATCGCGGTTGAGGCCGATCAAGCCGCCCGCCAGTGTAGCCACGCCAAGACGCAATATAATCTCGGTCAAGTCCAGCAACGTGATGGCCTCCGGGATCGGCTCAGCCCTGCTTCGGCAACCGCCCCATCATGTAGAACTCGTCGTTCGGGCGCATCGCCGTGACGTTGGCCATCCGGTTCGACAGCGCAAAGAAGGCCGCGATCGCGGCGATGTCCCAGATGTCGTCGTCGCTGAAGCCGTGGCTCTGCAATCTCGGCAAAATCGGCCTCGGAGACCTTGTTCGCTTCCTGGCTCACCTTCATGGCGAAGTCGAGCATGGCGCGCTGGCGCGGCGTGATATCCGCCTTGCGGTAGTTGACGGCGATCTGGTCGGCGATTTGTGGATTTTTCGCCCGGATGCGCAGGATCGCCCCATGCGCGATCACGCAATAGTGGCACTGGTTGGCGCTCGAGGTCGCCACCACGATCATCTCGCGCTCGGCCTTGGTCAGGCCGCCGTCCTTTTCCATCAACGTGTCGTGATAGGCAAAGAAGGCGCGAAACTCATCGGGACGGTAGGCCAGCGACAGGAAGACGTTCGGAACGAAGCCGGATTTCTCCTGCACCGCCAGGATCCGGGTCCGGATGTCGTCCGGCAGTTTGTCGATCGGGGGCGTCGGAAATCGCTGGGCGGCGGGCTTGGTCATGGAAAGGGTTCCGGCTTAAGGGCCGCGCGATGCGGTGTTGCCGGAAACATATAGAGCGTTTTGGCGCGAAGTGGAAACCGGTTCGCGTCAGGAAAACGCGTCAAATCAAGAAAGCCGCAGCGCTCAGCGCAGCGGCTTCTTCAGGAGTGAGAAGCGATCGGGATCATGCCCCATCGAGGGCTGCAGCATCGGGGCTTCCACCGGCGTCATGATGCGCGCGGCGGGCCGATCGCCGCCGCCGGGATCGTTGGGCACATCGCGATGCGAGGTCGCGCCGCGCCAGCGGTCCAGCACGGCGGAGACGAAATGCATGTCGTGGCCGGCGGTAACCGACGGCACGGACGCGATGGTGGCTTCGCTGCGCGGCAACTGGTGGACCGGAACCTCCTTGAAGCGCAGCCGCGTCGGCAGCGCCACGCCTTCGCCGAAGGCCAGCACTTCACGGGTGCCGAGCGAGGGCACGAACGACAGCAGGTTCGCGGCGGCATCCGACACCGCCGAACGCAACAGCGCCTGGTCGCGCTCGTTGGCAAGCCGCATCGCGAACAGCGTGTTGCACTGGGAGATGATGGTGGCGTCGAGTTCGGCCGGACGCTGGGTCACGAGACCGAGAAAGACGCCGTATTTGCGGCCTTCCTTGGCGATGCGCGAGACCGCCTTGCGGGTCGGACCGAAACCGATGTTGCGGTCGGCCGAGGCGTAACGATGCGCCTCTTCGCAGACAAACAGTAGCGGCGACACGCCGTCGCTCCACAGGCCGAAGTCGAACGCCATGCGGCACAGCACCGAGACCACGGAATCGACGACTTCGGCGGGGAAGCCGGCGAGCTGCATGATGGTCATCGGCCGGCCGTTGGCGGGCAGGCGGAACAGATGGCTGATCACTTCCGCCATGGTGTCGCCGCCGACATTGGCATTGTCGAACATGAACGCGTAGCGGGGGTCGTTGCGCACGGTCTCGATGCGCGAAATCAGCTTGTGATAGATGATGCGCGAGGAGCGGTTTTCCAGCTTGCCCATTCGTTCGTCGACCAGCGAAATAAGGTCGACCAACCGGTAGGGCACCGGCGTATCCACGGTGTAGCCGACCGCTTTGGGGTCGGCGCGCTTGAGCCCGACCCGGTCGGAGTTCTGGTACTGGGTATAGATGCCCTTCGCCATCGGAATGACTTCGGCGAGAATGTCGAGTTCCTCAGGCACGCCGGGACGGCCGCCAAACAGCACGTCGACGATCTCTTCGAAGTTGAACAGCCAGAACGGCAGTTTCAGGTTGCGCGGGTTGAGCACCAGCGCGCGGTCGCCGAAGCAGCGGCCATACTCGTTGTGGACGTCGAGCAGGAATACCCGCAGGTTGGGCCGAGCCCTGAGAATTTCGTTCAAGAGCAGCGAGACGCTGGTCGATTTACCGACGCCGGTGGAGCCGAGGATCGCGAAATGCTTGGAAAGCATCTCCTCGACATCGACATAGGCGATCACGGACCGGTCCTGCTGCAGCGTGCCGACATTGATCTGGTCGGAGCCGCTCGGCGCGTAGACGGTGCGAAGGTCCTGATTGGTGATGAGATCGACAGCATCGCCGATCGTCGGATAATTGGTGACGCCGCGCTGGAACTTGGGCCGCTCGCCTCCGAGAATCTCGCCGAGCAGGTCGACCGAGGCGGTCGCGATATAGGTATCTAAATTCGGCAAATCCTCGCAGGACACCTCGGTGATCATGGCGATGATGGTGGAAGCGCCGCAGCGAATGCTGATGAAGCGGCCCACGGTGGCGCGCACTTCAGAGACCGGCAACTGGCCTGTCGCAAGCAGTCCGACCCGGGCGAGGGAGCCGCGCACCGAAATCACACGTCCGAAGGATGTCACAGTGTTGAACCTGAATGTCTTGAGATGGGTTTGGCTCAGTATGGGCAGTTCCAACTAGCGAAACGGTTAAGCCGGCGGGATTCCGCATCGGCTAAATCTGCTCCATCGCGGTCAGGATTCGTTTTGTAACAGGGATTCGTGCGCTGTCTGGGACACGAGTTACGCAGGAAAATAAGGGCTTTCTTGCATTGCCGGTCTCGCCTTACCGCCGTTGCGTATTAATCCCCTGTTTACCATCCCGCAGGAGAGGTCCGTCGGATGGGCGCCCGCTAACCCGCTAATCCCGATCAGGATCGGAACCAGCGCGAGTACCGCGGTAACCGATTGCTAACCGCAAGTTGTAACGCGTCTTCCATTTGTCCGGCGCACCATATTGCTGGGGACGCGACCGGCAGCATTTCATTCCGGCTTTGCGTTCAATTGCACTCTTGTTTTGGTCTGGCGCATGCCAACCGCTCGCCATTTTGGCGGGACGTGCGCGAGGAGGCACCTCGGGTGAGCATCGATAGCGGCTATCAATTGCCGGGCGGCTCTGCCGGTCCTTTCGAAAGGGCGGGCAGGATCAGGCTGCTTGCCCTGTGCTGTGTCTATCTCGTGGCGTCGGTCGCGGCCGATATCGCGACCCTGGCATGGAGCGTGCGTGAACGCCTCCTGCTGGCGCTTGTCGTCAGCCTTGTCATGGTCGCCGGCCTGCTGTTGAGACGCCATCGGTTGAGCGATCAACGGATGGCGGCGGAGCGGCGCCAGCTCTCCATTGCCGTCAACAACATCCCGCAAGGGCTCGTTCTCTATGATGGATCCGCGCGGATCATCACATGCAACGAGCCCTATCTGGAGATGTTCGGCCTGTCGCCGGATGTCGCCAAGCCGGGCTGCACCATGCAGCGGCTGATCGCGCACCGCAAAGAGACCGGATCGTTCGATGGCGACGTCGAGGAATTCTGCAACGCGATCATACAAAAGGTGTCGCTCGGGAAAGCCACGCGCCAGCTCACGCAGGCGCCGGGCGGCCGCGCGATCGAAATCATCAACCGGCCGCTGAAGGGCGGCGGGTGGGTCGCCACCATCGAGGACATCACCGAGCGCACCCGCGCCGACGAGAAGATCGCGCATCTGGCGCATTACGACGCGCTGACGGACCTTCCCAACAGGGTCCTGTTTCGCGCGCGGCTCGAACAGGCGCTGGAGGCGATGCGGCCCGGCGAGCAACTGGCAGTCCTTTATATCGACATCGACGAGTTCAAGGGCGTCAATGACGCCCTTGGCCATCCGATCGGGGATGAGCTGCTCAAAGGCGTCGCCGGACGCCTGCGCGGGTGCCTCAACGAGTTAGATGTGGCGGCCCGGCTCGGCGGCGACGAATTCGCGGTGATTCAAACCGCCATACTGAATTTGTCGGAAACCACGCGGCTGGTCGATCAGATCCATTTAGCGATACGCGAGCCTTTTGAGTGCATGGGGCATCTGATCACCACCGATGCCAGTATCGGTATCGCGCTGGCCCCTGCCGACGGGCTGGATCTCGACCAGTTGTTGAGGAATGCAGACCTCGCGCTGTACGCCGCCAAGGGCGACGGACGGCGGACCTTCCGGTTCTTCGAAGCCGGCATGGACGAACGCGCCAGGGCGCGGCGAAGCCTGGAACTCGAACTGCGTCAGGCGATCGTCGATGGCGCCCTCGAAGTCCATTTTCAGCCGATCGTCAATATCGAGAGCGGAAAGATCAGCTGCTGCGAAGCGCTGCTGCGATGGCGGCACCCCGAACGCGGCATGATCCCGTCCACCGAATTCATTGCGATCGCCGAAGAGACCGGCCTGATCAATCAGCTCGGCCAGTGGGTGCTCAGTGCCGCCTGCGCCGAGGCCGTCAACTGGCCGGATCATGTTCGCGTCGCGGTCAATGTTTCGCCGGTCCAGTTCAGGAGCCAGACGCTGGCGTTGAATGTCGCCGCGACGCTTGCGACTTGCGGCCTTGCTGCAAGCCGGCTGGAGCTTGAGGTCACGGAGGCGGTGCTCATTCGTGATGACGAGGCCGCGCTGGACGTGCTGCATCAATTGCGCAAGCTCGGCGTCCGGGTGGCGCTGGACGATTTCGGCACCGGCTACTCCTCGCTGAGCTACCTGCAGCGCTTCCCGTTCGACAAGATCAAGATCGATCGCTCCTTCATCAAGGATCTGGCGGGTGCCGGCGCGTCCTCGTCGATCGTCCAGGCGGTGGTGAACATCGCCGCCGCCAGCGACATGATGACGACGGCGGAGGGTGTCGAAACCGAGCAGCAGCGGAACCTGCTCTTTATCCTCGGTTGCACCGAGATGCAGGGCCATCTGTTCAGCCCGGCGGTGCCGGCCGCCGACGTCAGGCGGCTGTTGTTCTCGCACCGCGGCAGAGCGATGTCGGCGGCTTGAAACGCCGGGCGCGGCTTGCTATCGACGGTGAGGCAAAAATAAGAAACGGGACAGGGTGGACCGCGATGAACCGCGACAGCGCGTCTTGAGCGACCTTGCGCGGCCTTCCGCGCTCGCACCATTCCGGATCCGAAATTACCGCTTCCAGTGGCCCGCCGATCTGCTCACCTCGTGGGCTTTCGAGATGGAGACGCTGATTCTCGGCTGGTACGTGCTGGTCGAGACCGGCTCGGTGCTGTTGCTCACCTTGTTTGCCTCCCTTGGCTATGTGGGTACGCTGGTAGCGCCGATGTTCGGCGTCGTCGGCGACCGTATCGGCCACCGCGACCTGCTGGCGATGATGCGGGCGGTCTACGCCGTGCTTGCCGCCGTGCTGATGACGTTGATGCTGTCGGGCCAGCTCACGCCGTTCTATGTCTTCATCGTCGCGGCCCTGATGGGCATCGTCCGGCCGTCCGACCTTGGCGTGCGCGGCGCGCTGGTCGCGACCATCATGCCGCATGACCAGTTGATCGGGGCAATCAGCATTTCCCGGACCACGATGGACACCGCGCGTATCGCAGGCGCCCTGAGCGGCGCCGGATTGTTCGCAGCACTCGGCATGGGCCCGGCCTATATGGCGATCGTCTGCCTTTATCTTGCCGCCACCGCACTGACGCTTTGCATCGTCGCGCCCGCAAAGCCGGGTTCGGCGGGCGAGGCCGTCGACGCGGCGCTGCAAGCCTCGCCGTTGCGCGACCTGAAGGAAGGTGTGGCCTATGTCTGGACCACGCCGCGTATGCAGGCCGCGCTCTGGGTGGCGTTCCTCGCCAACCTGACGGCTTACCCGCTCACCAACGGCCTGCTGCCCTATATCGCCAAGGCGATCTACGGCACCAACCAGACCGGGCTCGGATATCTGTCGGCGAGTTTTGCGATCGGCTCGCTGGCCGGTTCGATCGTGTTGAGCCTGGTCCGCGATCTCCGGGTGGCGAGGCTGATGATCGGCGCCACTGTCGTCTGGTACGTGACCTTGCTGGTGTTCGTGCAGATGCAGACGGTGCCGACCGCGATCGCGTGCCTGATGGTGGCGGGCTTCTCGCAAAGCCTTGCCATGATCTCGATCGCGGTCATCCTGATGCGGACGGCGAGCGAGAGTTTCCGCGGCCGGGTGATGGGCGTCCGCATGATGGTGATCTACGGCCTGCCGCTCGGCCTGCTGGCCGCCGGCAGCCTGATCGACGAGATCGGTTTTGCCGCCACCGGGACGCTATACGCCGCGGCCGGGCTCGCGCTGATGCTGGCGATCGTGCTGCACTGGCGCGCAGATTTGTGGCACGTGCATGCGCCGGCCAACGTGCGGTGAACTGACCGCGCCTCACTGCATCTTGATATTCGCCTCCTTCAGCACCGGCTCCCACTTCGCGGCCTCCGCGCGCATGAAGGCGTCGAACTCCTTTGGCGAGCTGCCGACCGGCGTCGCGCCCATCTTGTCGAGCGCGGTGAGAACGACCGGATCCTTCAATGCGGCGGCAAGATCGGCGTGTATCTTCGCGACGATCTCCGGCGCCATCCCCGCGGGGCCGAGAAAACCCCACCAGACCGCGGCGTCATAGCCGGGCAGGCCGGCCTCCGCGACGGTTGGAACATCAGGCAACGCCTTCGAGCGCTGGGCCGTGGTCACGGCAAGGGCGCGCACCGCGTTGCCCTCGATCTGGCCGACCACTTCGGGCAGCGGGTTGACGCTCATCGGAATTTCGCCCGCAATCACGGCGGTGAGGGCGGGCGCGCCGCCCTTGTAGGGGATCGCCAGGATCTTGACCTTGGCCATGTAGTTGAGGAGCTCGCCGGCCAGATGCGCCGAGGTGCCGTTGCCGGACATGCCATACGACAGCGCCTCCGGCTTCTCGCGCGCGCTCGCCAGCAGCTCTTGCAGGTTTTTCGCCGGGCTGTTTTTGGAGACCACGATCGCGAGCGGCGAATAGGCCACCTCGCTGATGGCGGTAAAATCCTTGAAGGTGTCGTAGGGCAGTTTTGGATAGAAGAACTGGTTCAGCGGATGACCGCTCGCCACCAGGATCAGCGTGTAGCCGTCGGGCGCGGATTGCGTCAGCGCCTGCGATGCGATGATGCCGCCGGCGCCCGGCCGGTTTTCGATCACCGGCTGCTGCCCCCAGGTTTTCGACAGCGACTGCCCGATCGTGCGCGCCAGCACGTCGACCGCGCCGCCGGCGGCATAGGGCACCAGGATGCGCACCGGCTTGCTCGGAAACGGATCGGCATGGGCGGTCGCAGCAGCCAGCGAAAGCGCCGCGACGGCGAGGAGACCGCGGAAAGTTTTGTTGAAAACGGGCATGCGGAAACGCCTTCCTCTATATGCAGTTTATTTGTTGACTGAACCTGATAATTTGTACAAACGTACAAAACTCGAGAACGGAAAGCAAATCCGATGACGCGAAATCCCAATATGCGGGAAGCGATCCTGAGCGCGGCCGAATTGTTGTTCTCGACCCGTGGCTTCAATGCCGTCTCGATCCGCGACATCGCGCTGGAAGCAGGTGCCAACCCCGGCAGCATCACCTATCACTTCAAGACCAAGGACGGCTTGCTGCTCGAAATCTACAAGCGTCACTGCGGTCCGATGAACAAGCGGCGCATCGAGTTGCTGGTGGCAGCAAGGCGCGTGCGCGACGTTCAGGACCGGCTCGAGGCGATCGTGCGCGCCTATGTGCAGCCGGCGTTTTCGTCGAGCAGCGATCTGGCCGGCGGCGGGGCGCGGTTCACGCGGCTGCGCGCGGTGATGTCGGCGGAAGGCAACGCCGTGGTCGGCCGCATCATCGCTGAAATCTTCGACGATACCACCAGCGCGTTTATCGATGCGATCGGGGAAAGCCTGCCGCAGCTGCCGCGGACGACGATCGTCTGGCGGTCCCAGTTCCTGCTCGGCGCCCTCTATTACACGCTCGTCAACCCGGATCGGGTCACACGGCTGTCGCGCGGTGAGGCCGACGGCGGCGATATGGCGGAAGCGATCGAGCAGATCGTCTCGGCGACGGTCGCCTCGATGCAGGCGCGGGACGTCGATCACGTCGAACGCGGCCTGGAAACGGCTTCATCCCGGGCGAAATCCGCCCATCCGTTCGCAATGGCCGTCGCCAGGAAGCGGAACGAAGATTCGGCTTCGTGAACGAGCGGTGAAACACCCGGCAGCAGACGTCATGCACACGCCCACCATTCCGGGACCCGATCCCGATACGCGAACGCCGAAATTCAGGCTCCCGCCGCTGGCGTGTGACGCGCACACCCACATCTTTGGCCCCGGCGACAAATATCCCTACGCCCCCGGTCGGCCCTATACGCCGCCCGATGCACCGCTCGGGGATTTTCGGGCGCTGCACAAAAAACTCGGGATCGGCCGCGCAGTCATCGTCAATGCCAGCGTGCATGGCACCGACAACCGGGTGGCGCTGGATGCCATCGCCGTGAGCGACGGAACGTTTCGCGCCGTCGCCAATATCGATGACGGCATCACCGAGCGCTCCTTGCGCGAATTGCACGACGGCGGCTTTCGCGGCTGCCGCTTCAACTTCGTGCGCCATCTCGGCGGGGTGCCCGACATGGCCGTGTTTCATCGCATCGTCGCGATGGTCGCTCCCCTGGGCTGGCATATCGACCTGCATTTCGATGCGATCGACCTGCCGAATATGCCGGCATGCTGCAAAAGCTTCCGGTCCGCTACACCATCGATCACATGGGGCGCGTCAAGGCTGCCGACGGCCTCGACCAGCTTCCGTTCCGCACGCTGATCGAACTGATGACGCGCGACGAAAAATGCTGGGTCAAGGTGTGCGGCTGCGAGCGCGTGTCTTCCAGCGGGCCGCCATTCCATGACGCGGTGCCGTTTGCGCGCCGCATCGTCGAGACGGCACCGGATCGTGTGATCTGGGGAACCGATTGGCCGCACCCCAACGTCAAGGCGATGCCGAACGACGGCGACCTGGTCGATCTCATTCCGCTGTTCGCGCCGGAGAGCGAACTGCAGCACAAGATCCTGGTCGACAATCCGGCGCGGCTGTTTGAATTCTGAGATGGCATGACAGATGGCAGGCGAGAATGGATTCAATGTAAGCCGGCGTGGCGCATCGATCGCCGGAACGATGGCGCTGGCCGCGGCATTGCTGATGCCGCAGTTCGCGCGGGCCGAGAGCTATCCAAATCGTCCGGTGCGGCTGATCCTGCCGTTCGGCGCCGGCGGGGTCGCCGACGTCACCGCGCGGATCGTCACGGAAAAACTCGGCGAAAAGTTCGGCCAGCGCTTCATCATCGAGAACATGCCGGGCGCCGGGGGCATCGCCGCCGCCCGCGCGGTGCTGTCGTCGCCCGCCGACGGCTATACGCTGGCGCTGCTCAGCAACGGCACCGCCATCTCCGTTTCGCTGTTCAAGAACCTGACGTTCAATCCGGCGACCGATTTCGTGCCGGTTTCGAGCATGGGCTATTTCGACTTCATCTTCGTCACCAAGGCCAGTTCGCCATACCGGACGCTGGCCGAATTCATCAAGGCGGCAAAGCAAAGGCCCGGCGCGCTCAATGTCGGCACCATCAATGTCGGTTCGACGCAGAATCTCTCGGCGCAATTGTTCAAATCGACCGCCGGCGTCGATGTCACCATCGTTCCGTTCCGCAGTTCGCCCGAGGTCCTGATCGCGCTGCTGCGCGGCGATATCCAGATGGCGATCGAGAACTACAGCGCGGTACAGTCGAACATTGCCGACAAGGCGGTGACGCCGGTGGCATCATCGGGACGGGTGCGCACTACGTTTCTGCCCGACGTGCCGACGGTGAAGGAAGCCGGTGGCGGTGATTTCGAGGCGCGGTCCTGGAACGCGATCTTCGCGCCCAAGGGTACGCCGCCCGAGGTAATCGGGACGCTCAACGTCGCGCTGCGCGAGGTACTCGATACGCCGGACTTGAAGAAACGCGCGCTCGATCTCGGCATCGAGGCCAAGGCGAGTTCGCCCGAGGAAATCCGCGACCGGCTGCAGGGCGATATCGACAAATGGGCCGCGGTGATCGAACGGGCAGGAATTGCAAAGCAATAGCAGCACTTCCGGTGCGACCGGCAGTACGCAACAAGCGAAGGAGGAAATTCCGATCATGAGCAACACTGGCAAAACGGGCCTTGTCGTCACGGCGCATCCCGGCGATTTCGTCTGGCGCGCAGGCGGCGCGATCGCGCTGCACGCCAAAAAGGGTTATCGCATCAAGATCGCCTGCCTGTCGTTCGGCGAGCGCGGCGAGAGCCAGTTCGCCTGGAAGGAAGCCGGCGCGACCATGGAGAAGGTCAAGGCCGGCCGGCGCGACGAGGCGCAGCGCGCGGCTGACATGCTGGGGGCGGAGATCGAGTTCTTCGACGCCGGCGATTATCCGCTGCGGCTGACGGAGGCGCATTTCGACCGCATGGTCGACATCTACCGCGAACTCAACCCCTCCTTCGTGCTCACCCACGCGCTGGAAGACCCCTATAATTTCGATCATCCCAACGCCGCGCATTTCGCCCAGGAAACCCGGGTGGTCGCCCAGGCGATGGGCCACAA
The DNA here is from genome assembly GCA_963791165.1 of uncultured Alphaproteobacteria bacterium. Classification (GTDB taxonomy): domain Bacteria; phylum Pseudomonadota; class Alphaproteobacteria; order Rhizobiales; family Xanthobacteraceae; genus Bradyrhizobium. Next base: position 83,199 of record CAWBRL010000032.1, read on the forward strand.
GCCCGGCGCCAAATACACCTACTCGGCCCCGCCGGTATTTCTGTTCGAGCCGCACCAGCCGGAGATGTGCAATTTCAAGCCGCAGGTGATCCTCAACATCGACGAGGTCTGGGAGATCAAGCGCAAGACGTTCGAAATACTCGCCGCGCAAAAGCACCTGTGGGCCTATTATGAGCGGGTCGCGCTGCAGCGCGGCGTGCAGGGCGGACGCAACACCGGAAAGCCGATGACCTATGGCGAGGCCTATCAGCGGCTGTTCCCGATGGCGATGGAGGAACTGGCATGAAAACGGTCGTCGTCGGAATTATCGACACGCCGGAGGAGGACTGAGGTGGTGATGCGCCTGCGCACGCTTCTCGGCGACCATCCCGGTACGGCCGCGCTGAAGAATGGCTCGGTCAAATCCGATCTGGTCGCGTTCGATTTCGCGCCATATTCGCCGACCAACAAGGGCTTCAAGCCGATGGTCCGCGAGGGCGCGTTTGACGTCTCGGAGATGGCGATCGTTACCTACCTGATGGCGAAGAGCTTTGGGAAGCCGATGGTGCTGCTGCCGGATGTCGTGCTGGCCCGGTTTCAGCATGCGCATGCGCTTTACAATGCAAAGGCAGGGAAACTCGCGCCGCGCGATCTCAACGGCAAGCGCGTCGGCATCCGCTCCTTTACCACCACGACCGGCGCATGGCTGCGCGGCATCCTCGCCAACGACCATGGCGTCGATCTCGACAGGGTCGACTGGGTCACGTTCGAGGACGCCCATGTTGCCGAATTCAAGGACACGACCAAACGCGCGCCCGCGGGCAAGCAGATCATCCAGATGCTGATCGACGGCGAACTCGATGCGGTGCTCGGCGAGAAATCCGATCATCCGGACCTCAAGCCGCTGTTTGGCGATGTTGTCGCGGAGGAAGAGGCGTGGTTCGGGAAACACAGGGTCGTTCCGATCAATCACATGGTGGTGGTGAGCCAGACATTGTCAGAGCAACACCCGGACATCGTGCGGGAAGTTCATCGGCTGCTGACGGCATCCGCCGCGAGCTTCCGCGCCAGGCCTTGGTCCGGACGAGATGCGGCGCTCGCTGGAACTGATCATCGACTACAGCGCGCAGCAAAAGCTCATTCCGCGCCCGTTCACCGTGGACGAACTGTTCGACGACGTCACGCGGACGCTTTGGTAGCATCCGCACGCCGTCATCATCCGCGAAGGCGGATGATCCAGTACGCCGAGACGTCTCGGTCGTCCTCGACGGCGCGGCGTACTGGATACCCCGCTGGAGCCTGTCATCGGGCTCGCCAAAGGCGAGACCCGGTGGCGGGGTATGACGTCCGAGAATATTCATGGTCATCAGGAGCAACACAATGACCCCCGAGCCAATCTTCGATCTCGCCCATCTCGGCCACATGGAATTGCTGACGCCGAAGCCGGACGCGAGCCTGAAATTCTTCGTCGACATCATGGGCATGACGGTCAGCGGACAGAAGGGCGATTCAGTCTACCTGCGCGGCTGGGACGATTACGAGCGCTATTCGCTCAAGCTGACGGCGTCGAACACCTCGGGCATGGAGCACATGGCGTTGCGCGCGCGCAGCCCGCAGGCGCTGGAGCGCCGCGTTGCCGCGCTGAAGGGATCCGGCTTCGACATCGGCTGGGTTGACGGCGACATGGGGCAGGGGCCGGCGTTCCGCTGCCGCGATCCTGATGGCCACATCGTCGAGCTCTATTACGAGACCGAGTGGTACCAGGCGCCGCCCGAACTGAAGCCCGCCCTGAAGAACCAGGCGCAACGGTTTCCCGCGCGCGGCGTCAACGTCCGAAGGCTCGATCACCTCAATTGCCTTGCGGTGGACATCAAGGCCAACCGCCTGTTCTTCGAAAACTATCTCGGCTTGCGGACGACTGAGCAAATCGTGCTCAACGACGGCACCGAAGCCGCGATGTGGATGACGATGTGCGAACAAGAGCTACGACTTCGCCTATACCCGCGACCATTACGGCAAGCCCGGCCGCTTCCATCACGTCACCTACGCGCTCGACAGCCGCGAGGAGATTTTGCGCGCCGCCGATATCTTTCTCGAAGCCGGCGTCCACATCGAGACCGGCCCGCACAAGCACGCGATCCAGCAGACGTTCTTCCTCTATGTCTATGAACCCGGCGGCAACCGCGTCGAAGTCGCCAACGCCGGCGCCCGCCTCATTCTTGCGCCCGATTGGAAGCCGATCGTGTGGACCGAGGAAGAGCGCAAGAAGGGCCAGGCGTGGGGATTGAAGACGATCGAGTTGTTTCACACCCACGGCACGCCGCCGGTGTGAGGGGCGGGGCCGTTCGAGCTGGCTCGCGCTGCCATGCCCCGCTTCGTAGGGCGGGTTCCCTTTAATCCGCCGCTCCACGCGAGATCGCGGGTTAAAGAGAACCCGCCCTATGCGGGCTGTGGCCGCCGCCCGGCGCAGAAAGTAAACCCCGGCGCTTGCAGCCTATGGTAGCATTGCTGTTGTTGAGAGGGAGCATTTGTGAATCCCCGGCGATAGACGGCTTTGCCGCGCTGAAAAGTTTCAGCTGCTACCATCAGGAGATTTGTCATGGCCAAACGCAAGAAGGCAGTTCAGGCAAAGGCGCGAGCCGGCAAGAGGTCGACAAAACCCGGCAGGAAGAGCGCCAAGAAAGCGGTCAAGGCCGCGCAGACGCGCGCCAAGGCCGTCGCGCCCGCGACCGGCCCGGTCACGCTGGATGAGGCGATGGCGCTGGCACAAATCAAGCGACCTGAATTGGCGGTTCAGGCGGTGCGCGCGACTGCCGCGCCTCCGTCACCTGCGGCGGTCGGCGCCGAGCGTGCGAAGCTGAGGAAGGAGCAGCGTGAGGAACATGCGCGCCGCATTCGCGAATACAAGGCGACGATGACCATCATGAAGGCGCGCGGCGCCCGGCGGCCGCGGTTGAAAGGCTTCAAGGCGGGCGAGGGCGAGCCGACTGCGGAAGACGCCGAATCATTCGTGCCCTTGCAGATCCTCGCTGAAGGCGATTCCTGGTTCGATTACCCGGCGTTTATTGGCGGCGGCATCATCCCTCGGCTGGCTGGTCGGCTCGGTGTTCCCATCCTGAATCTCGCCAAGGCCGGTGATGAAGTGCGCTATATGCTCGGTGTCGAGGAACGCCTCGTTCTTGCCGACCAGCTCTCCGGCGGCTCGCCGGCGGGTGGACCCTGGGACGTGGTGCTGTTTTCCGGCGGTGGCAACGACATCGTCGGTAATCCGATGGCGCTTTGGGTGAAGGACTTCAATCCGGCGATTCCGCCCGCCAGCAACATCAACCAGCCGCGTTTCGATGCCGCGCTGGCGCTGGTGCGCGCCGGCTATGAAGACCTGATCACGCTGCGCGACCAACTCAGCCCACAAACCCATCTGGTGTTTCAGGGCTACGACTTCCCCATTCCAGACGGCCGGGGAATCTGCTTCCTCGGTCCCTGGCTGAAGCCGACGTTCGATCTGCGCAAATTCCCGACGCTTGCGGCGGGCGAGGCGGTGATCAAGGCGATGCTGCAGCAGTTTGCGGCGATGCTGACGACGCTAGCCGGCCCAAAGGTCACGTTCATCAACACGCAGGGCACGTTGTTGCAGCAGACAGCCTCCTGGCACAACGAACTTCATCCCGCGCGCGCGGGCTTCGAAAAGTTTGCCGACCTGTTCCAGCAGAAGCTGAAGGTGCTGTTTCCGGACCGCGTGGCGTAGCGGCGTGTTGGCGCCCGACAATGACGCTCACGCCGTTACGTCATCGGGGCGTCGTGCTTCACGCGCGCCTGCAGGCCGTGCCTCTGGCGTGCTAACGCTTGCCCGTCGCCTTGCGGCACATTGGCACGACGGGCAAACTTGCCGTTCACGCGGACCCTAAATCAGCTGCGTAGGGCGGGTTTAACCCGCCGCTCCATGCGAGATGGCGGGTTAAGAGAACCCGCCTACGCGACTAATCTTCCTTACCATCGTAGATCTCAAATGTCCTGGCATTACGTGACATGCAACTCCACGCCCGCGCGCTTCTGAAGGTATCCGATCACACTAAACAGATTTTTGGCCTGCGGATTGCCGCGTGGGCCAAACATGCGGATGAGGCTCTTTGCGGGCGCGCCGGTGGCCTCAGCCAGTTTCTCGAAGCCAACCGTCGCCTTGATGTAGTCGCGCAAGATTGTTTTTCCGGTTTCGACATCGCCGCTGAGCATGGCATCGATGCCTTCGCGAAGAAGCGCTTCCGCAAATTTCTTGTCCTTTTTGACCCGCGCCTGGACGAGATCCCTGAAGGGTTTTGTTTTTGCCATCATCCGCCTCCGTCCAGCTTTGTCCACGCTTGCCTTGCTTGTAAGTCTGCGATCTCGGGAAGAAAAGTGCCTCTTACAAGTTCTACTTGAGCGGCCAACCCGTTGCCCGACGCCTTGCGGCAGATTGGCACGACGGGCAAACTTCCCGTTCACGCGGACCCCAAATCAATGGTTTAATTCCGGTCATCCCGTTCCGGTAAGAGGGGCGGTCGCGCGTCGTCACGAACGCGGGACCGGATGTGGTGGACGTGAGAGCGTCGGCGCGCAATTGATGTCGCAGGGCGGGTTGAACCTCGTGAGCGATGGCAGGCGCGCAAGACGACCGGCGTTTGAGCGTACGGCAAAACCGTGTGGTCCTGGCACCCGTTGCTGGTGTCAAGCCGGCGGAGGTGTTGCGAACCCAACCGGGGACGCAAGGCCATCAATCTGCCGGCGACGGTGACAAGACGAATTCGTCGCCGAGGAGAGCACGGCATAAGCCGTAAAGCCATCACGCAGGGGATGCCGGATGCCTCCGCTTCACCTGTATGCTCGTGCGCGCAGCTACCCACTTCATTGCGCACGGGACCGCGGGTGCAGCGTGCACCCGGCATTCCCTGCACCCTCTCTTTTCGGGGGTGAACCCAATCAAGACTCGGGCGCATCGCGCCGCGAGACCGCGAAGGCATGTCCTGAACCTTGCGGCCACGATGTTGCGCACCATGTTGATGCGGACGCGTGAATCATGGGGTCGTCGATGGCAGAGCTTGTGGATTTCGCCAGCGAGGCGTTTCTTCGTAATCCCAAAGCGGGCGTGGCGTTGCTGCGGTCATCCGGACCTGTCGTCGCGACGAGGTTTCCGATCATTGGCCGGGTCTGGGTCACCACGACCTACGAGGCGGCCGCGCGCGTGCTGAAGGACAGCAGCGTGTTCACGCTCCGCAAGGAAGGCGGGTCGGTAGTCGGCCTGCCCTGGTGGATGCCAAAATTCGTCGCAACCTTCGCCAACAACATGCTGACGATGGATGAGCCGGATCACACCCGGCTGCGAAACATCGTCGATGAAGCGTTCCGCCGCCGTGCGGTGCTCGACATGGAGCCGCACATTCGTGCCATCGCCGATCGCCTCGCCGGTGAATTGTTCGCCGATGGCAGCCCCGCCGACCTGGTGCAGCGTTATGCGCGGATGTTGCCGCTTGCGGTGATCTGCGAACTGCTCGGCCTGCCGCCGGCCGACCGGCCGAAATTCATCGCATGGGCCAATTCGGTGGCGAACCTCACCAGTGCACTCGGCTTCCTGCGGCTGATCGGTGGCCTCCTCAAGATGCGGCGTTATCTGCAGGAGCGCTTGCGGCTCGCCCGTGAGGAGGGCGGCGAGGGATTGATCGCCGAGCTCGTGCGTGTCGAGAAGGAGGGCGGGCGCATCACGCCGGACGAGATGGTCTCGATGGTGTTTCTGCTGCTCGGCGCGGGATCCGAGACCACCACCCACCTGATCAGCGGATCGGTGTTCGAGCTGCTCAAGGATAGCGATCGGCGCGATTGGCTGGCGGCGGATTGGAGCCGGGCCGGCCTTGCCGTGGAAGAATTCCTGCGCTTCGTCTCGCCGGTGCAGTTTTCAAAACCGCGCTACGTGCGCCACGACGTCGAGCTGGACGGCGTCGCCCTGAAGAAGGGCGATCGGGTCATGGCGATGATCGTCGCCGCCAATCTGGACGAGGGGGCCAATGAGTGCCCGGAACGGCTCGATCTGGAGCGGCGGCCGAACCGGCATCTGTCGTTCGGAACGGGAATTCATTTCTGCCTCGGCCACCAGCTCGCGCGCATCGAGGCGATCTGTGCCCTGCAGGCGCTGTTCACACGCTGGCCCAGGCTTCAACTCGCGGTCGAGCCGTCGCAGGTTCGCTGGCGGCGACGGCCCGGCATTCGCATGATTGCAAGGCTGCCGGTCGCGGCAGGTGATTGACGAGTGCGCCAATCGGTGCGCGATCGCCCGCCGTCGGTGGGAGAAGGTGGCCCATTGAGCCGATTACGACTTCCGGCGCCGTGACCAATGTCGCTATAAGAAGCAACCTGAGGCGGGGAGAAGCCAACAAAGATGGAATCGACTGCTTGCGACGTGCTGGTCATCGGCTCCGGCGCTGCCGGGATGACGACGGCCATCACGGCCCATCATTCGGGAGCCGATGTCCTTGTTGTGGAGAAGGCCGCGGAGTTTGGCGGCACCACGGCGCGATCGGGAGGGTGGCTCTGGGTGCCGGGAAACCCGCTCGCGTCGCGCTCAGGTGTCCAGGACTCGCTCGAGCAGGCGAGAGCCTACATCCAGCACGAGGCCGGAAACCACTTCGACGAAGCGCGCGTCGGCGCGTTTCTGACGAACGCCGGCCCGATGGTCGGCTTCCTCGAAGCGAACACCGAGGTCAAGTTCAGCTTCGGCAAGAACTATCCCGACTATCATCCCGATCATCCCGGTGGCGCCGAGGAAGGTCGATCGATCCATCCGCTTCCGTTCGATGGACGAAAACTCGGGGCCAGTCTGGCTGCGCTCGCCCAGCCGATGCGGGAATTGACGTTCATGGGCATGGGCCTGAACAGCGGCCCCGACCTCAAGCATTTTCTGAACGCCACGCGTTCGTTCAAGTCGGCGCTGTTCGTTGCCTCGCGGATGCTGGCCCATGGCCGGGATGTCCTTGTCAACGGGCGCGGCACGCGCCTTGTGAACGGCAATGCACTGGCGGCACGCCTGTTAAGGACGGCGCTGGATCGCCGGATACCGCTCTGGTCGTCTTCGAGGGCTATCAGCCTCGTGAACGAGAACGGCCGGGTTGCGGGTGCAATCGTGGAGAAGGACGGCAAGAAAATTCGTGTCGATGCCCGCCGCGGCGTGGTGTTTGCCGCCGGAGGCTTTCCGCAGGATGCGAACCGCACGCGCACGCACTTCAAGCATCTGCAGCCCAACACGGTGCACGCTTCGCTGACACCGGAGGCCAACACCGGAGATGCGCTCCGGATGGCCGAGGAGGTCAACGCCGCGATCGAGGACAGCTTTTCAAATGCTGCGGCGTGGGTGCCGGTTTCGCTCATCACGCGAAGGGACGGCAGCGTCGGGAGATTTTTTCACCTGATCGACCGGGCGAAGCCGGGCGTCATCGCGGTCACGCGCGACGGTCGCCGCTTCACCAATGAAAGCCAGAACTACCACGACTTCGTCCGGGCCATGATCGACGCGTGTGCCGGGCGTGAGGATGTCTCGGCCTTCGTGATCTGCGACCATCGAACCGTCAGGCGTTACGGGCTTGGCGCCGTCCGTCCTTCGCCGTTGCCGATCTCGCCCTTCGTCCGCTCCGGATATCTCAAGACGGGCCGCACCGTTCGGGAACTCGGGTTGTCGGCCGGCATAAATCCGGAGAATCTCGAGCAGACCATCGTTGAGGTCAACCGCGATGCCAGGGAGGGGCGCGACGGTGCGTTCGGCCGGGGGGAGACGTCGTATCAGCGGCTTCTCGGCGACGATGGCGTCGCGCCAAATCCCTGTATCGGCGAAATCTCGGTCGCGCCGTTCTACGCCGTGAAGATCGTTCCGGGAGACATCGCGACCTATCACGGCCTGGTCACCGACGAGTTGACGCGCGTTCTGGACCTCAACGGAAAGCCGATCGCGGGCTTGTTCGCGGTGGGCAACGATGCCGCTTCCATCTTTGGCGGCAGCTATCCCGGTGCGGGAGCGACGTTGGGCCCCGCGATGACGTTTGGATATATCTGCGGGAAGCACCTGGCCGAAAATGTGCGCGTGTAGATCGTCAGTAGAGCCGCGTCCGGTAGGCTTCCTCCATGGTCTTCTCGGCCACGTCCACCGACACGGCCGCCGTCTGCTCGGCGATGATGCGGCCCAGCGTCGGGAAGCTGTGGCGTTCGACCTGCGCCTCGGGATTCCACAGTTTTGAGCGCATCAGCGCCTTGCCGCAATGGAAATAGCACTCGTCGACATGCACCTTGAGACCGATCGTCGGCACGACATTCTGCACCGCCAGCGGCGTCAGCAGCGCCGGATCCTGGGTGATCTCCGCCTTGCCGTTGATGCGCAGCGTCTCGTTGATGCCAGGCACCAGGAAGATGAGGCCGACGCCGGGCGATGCCAGGATGTTGCCGAACGTATCGACCCGGTTGTTGCCGCGCCGGTCCGGGATCAGCAGCGACTTGTCGTCGAGCACCGCGACGAAGCCCGGCCCGTCGCCGCGCGGGCTGGCATCGGCGTTGCCCTTGCCATCGCTCGACGCGAGCACCAGGAACGGCGAGAGCGCGATGAAGTCGCGGCAGAACTTGTCGAGATGATGCAGGACCTTCTTCTCGGCGAGCGGGCTCAGCTGCCCGAAATGCGCACGCAAGTCATCCGGCGTCCGGACCAGGGGCTTGCCGCCCGCATCGTTGCCCTCCATGACAGACCTCCTCCCGTTGCGTGTTTACGTTACCTCGACACCGCACCATCCGGCGATGAAAAGGGCCAGCGTCTTGGTGACTTTCTTGACGGATTCAAGTTCCACCCGCTCATCGAAGCCGTGAGCATTTTCCATCCTGGCGCCGAAGCAGAAGGCGGGAACGTCGTAATCGAGCCCGTAGAAACGGGTGTCGGTGAGACCGGTGAAGCTGGCTTCCTCGAGTGGACCGCCAAATACCTCCTCATACGCCGCGGCGAGCACCGCCTCGCTCTCCTGCGCGCCGGTCACTTCGTAGCCCGGCGACAGAAAGCCGGACCACACGACCTCAGGTGCGTTGTCGGCAAGGAACGGATGGGTCTTGGCGGCCTTCGCGACGCAGGCGACGATCTCGGCCTGGCAGTCGGCGATGGTCCAGCCCGGCAGGATGCCGATGCGGCAATCGACGTCGCACCAGGCCGGAACGCTCGAGGCCCAGTCGCCGCCCTTGATGATACCAGGGTTGAAATTGAGCGGATGGTTGAGCTTCCCGAAGAAGCGATGGCTCTTGGCGCGCTCGTTCCACTCGGCTTCCAGCCCTTCGAGGGCCTGGATCAGGTGATAGGCGGCCTTGATCGCATTCGAGCCGGTGCCGGCGCGCGAGACGTGGACCGGCAAGCCCTTGACCTTCAGTCGGAACCAGATCACGCCGACCTGGGCGCGCATCAGCTTTCCGTCGGTGGGCTCGGGGATCAGGCAGGCATCGGCGCGATAGCCGCGCTGCAGTGTGGAGAGCGCGCCGAGGCCGGTGCTTTCCTCCTCGATCACCGATTGCAGATGAACGCGGCCCTTCAGTACGAGCCCCGCCGCCTTCAGCGCATCGAGCGCGTAAAGCGCGGCAATGGTGCCGGACTTCATGTCGCCGGCGCCGCGGCCATAGAGCCAGCCATCTTCGACGACGGGCCGGAACGGCGGACGTTGCCACATGTCGAGCGGGCCGGCCGGCACCACGTCGCAATGGCCCTGCAGGATGAGCGATCGCCCGGTCTCCTCTGCGGGCCGATAGGTCCCGACGACGGTGCGGGCGCGCGAGAAATCGGTCTCGACCGGACCGTAGCCGGGCAGGTCCTTGAGGTCGTCCTGATTGATGATCCAGTCGTCGACCTCGTAGCCGCGCTCGCGCAACAGCCGCGCCATCATGTCCTGGCACGGGGCTTCCTGGCTGCGCGTGCTCGGAATCGCCGAGAAGGCGATCGTCGTCGATATCTGCGTTTCGAAGGCGGCTTCGACCGCGGCTTCGATGCGCTCGCGGGCGCCGGCGGGAAGGGGGATGATGTTGCTTTGCGACACGGATCAGTCCTTGCAGAGTTCTGGAGCGGAAACATAATCGATAGGGCGTCCCGAGACCATGCCGCGCGTTGGCGTCATGCGAGCACCTCGCGTTGACGCGCGAAGCTCGGCTGCTCGAAGAAGCGACGCCCTGGAATTGCGTCAAGCAGGTCGCGCGTATAGGCCTCGCGCGGATGGGTGAACACGGCGGCAGTCGGTCCTTCCTCGACAATCCGGCCGTGCTGCAGGACGATCACGCGATCGGCGATCTCGGCCGCGATGCGCAGATCGTGCGTGATGAAGATCATCGCGAGCCGCATCTCGCGCCGCAGCTCGGCGAGCAGCGCCAGCACCTGTGCCTGGACCGAAACGTCGAGCGCGGATACCGCTTCGTCGGCGATCAGCACCTTTGGCCGCAGCGCAAGCGCGCGCGCAATACAGATGCGCTGGCGCTGGCCGCCCGAGAATTCGTGCGGGTAGCGATCCGCGGCCGAGGGCGTCAGCCCCACGCGCGAAAGCAATTGCCGCGCCTGCGCCATCGCCTCGGCGCGCGTGGTGCCATAGGCCATTGGGCCACGCGCCACGGCGTCGCCGACTTTCTGGCGCGGATCGAGGCTGGAGAAGGGATCCTGGAATATGATCTGCAGCCCTCGGCGCGCCTGCCGCAGCGCCTCGCCGCGCAGCTGCCGCAGGTCCTCGCCGCCGAGCCGGATCGCGCCGGAATCGGGCTCCGTCAGCCGCATGATCATGCGGCCCAGGGTCGACTTGCCGGAGCCGGATTCGCCGACCACCGCCAGCGTTTCGCCCTCATGCAGCGTCAGCGAGATGCCGTCGGCCGCGACCACTTCCCGGGGCGGCTGAAACCAGCCGCGTTTGACTCTGAACGTCTTGCGCAGACCCACGACGTCGAGCAGCGGCGCGGCGTGCGCGGCGGTCTCGCGGTGCTTCACGCGCGCCTTCGGAACCGCGTCGATCAGCTCGCGCGTGTAGGCCTCGCGCGGGTGGCGCAACACTTCGTCGACGGTGCCGTGCTCGACCACCTTGCCGTGGCGCAGCACGACGACGCGATCGGCGACGTCGGCCACCACGCCGAAATCATGCGTGATCAGCAGCACGCCCATGCCGCGCTCGCGCCTGAGATCGTCGATCAGGCGGAGGATCTGGCGCTGGGTGGTGACATCGAGCGCCGTCGTCGGCTCGTCTGCGATCAAAAGCGCGGGCTGGTTCGACATCGCCATCGCGATCATGACGCGCTGGCGCTGGCCGCCGGAGAGTTCGAACGGATAACTGTTGGCAAGAAGCGACGGGTTCGGCAGGCCGACCTGGGTCAGGAGCTCCTGCACCCTGGCCTTGATATCGGCGGCCGACGGCGCCGGGCGCTGGTGCGTGAGGATCGTCTCCTCGATCTGTTCGCCGACGCGCTTCAGCGGATTGAGCGACGACAACGGCTCCTGGAAGATCATGGCGGCCCGGCCACCGCGCAGACGGCGGAGCGCACGCCTGTCGAGTGCCGCGGTATCTTGCCCTGCGACCTTCACGGCGCCCGACACGATGTCGACGCCCTTCGGCAGCAGCGAGAGGATCGCGTGCGCGATCATCGATTTGCCGGAGCCGGATTCGCCAACCAGACACACCACCTCGTTACGGTTGATCGCGAACGAGACCTGCTCGACCGCGAACGGCCGGTCGCCGCCTTCGGGCAACGCGATCGAGAGGCTCTCGACCGAGAGCACGGATGTCAGGTTCTGCGCGCCTGGACCTGTCATGCGCGTCGCCTCGAGACGCGCGGATTGAGGACGTCGGACAGGCCCTCGCCGAACAGATTGATGGCAAGCACCGTGATCAGGATCGCGAGGCCGGGAAAGACGCTCATCCACCAGGCCTGCCGGATGACGGTGCGCCCGGCGCCGATCATGAAGCCCCAGGACATCAGGTTCGGATCGCCGAGCCCCATGAAGGAGAGGGCGCTCTCCAGCAGGATCGCGGTCGCGACCGTCAGCGAGACGACGACAAGGATCGGCGAGATCGCGTTCGGCAGGATGTGGCCGAGCACGATGCGGGCGGTGCTCTCGCCCTGGCACAAGGCGGCCTCGACGAACTCGCGCCCGCGCAGCCGCAGGAATTCGGCGCGTGTCAGCCGCGCCAGCGGCGGCCAGCTCACCGCGCCGATGGTGAGGATAATAGTGAGCAGCGACGGGCTGAAGGTCGCAACCAGCAGGATCGCCAGGATGAAGGCGGGGACGGTCTGGAACAGCTCCGTCACCCGCATCAATACGAGATCGACCTTGCCGCCGAAATATCCCGATATGGCGCCGATCACGACGCCGATCGTCATCGCGGCAAGTGCGGATGCGATGCCGATCAGCAGCGAGACCCGTGCGCCGTGCGCCACGCCCGCCGCGACGTCGCGGCCGAGCGTATCGCCGCCGAGCCACATCCCGTCCTCGCCCGGCGGCGCGAAGGGCGTGCCGCTCATCTCCCACGGCGAGACCGGGAAGACCACGGGCGCCGTGATCGCGACGATCAGGACGATGGTGAGCAGGACAAGCCCCGCCATTCCGCTGGGGTGCCGCAGGAAGGCTCTGACCGCGTCCATCAGGCGGCTTCCGTCGTCATGCGCGGATCGATCAGGCGGTAGATCAGGTCGGTCACGAGGTTAAGCGCAATCACGATAATCGACAGGATCAGGAAGATGCCGAGCAGCACCGGATAGTCGCGCTGCAGCACGGCCTCGAAGGTGAGCCGGCCAAGACCGGGCCAGGCGAACACCGTTTCGATCACCACCGCGCCGCCGACGAGCGCGCCCGCCTGCATGCCGGCGACCGTCACGACCGGCACCAGCGCGTTGCGCAGCATGTGGCCGACGACGATGCGCGACGGCGCGAGGCCCTTGGCCCGCGCCGTCTTGATGAAATCCTGGTGCGATACCTCGATGATCGAGGAGCGCATCAGGCGGGCGTAGATCGCCAGATAGATCGCGGCGAGCGACATGACCGGCATGATCATGTGCTTACCGATGTCGAAGACGCGTTCGATCGCCGTCATCTTCGCGTTGATGGTCTCGTAGCCGAACGGCGGCAGCCAGCCGAGCGTCACCGAGAAGACGAGGACGAGCATCAGCCCGAGCCAGAACACCGGCGTGGCGTAAAGCAGCAGCGAGAGCACCGTGAACAGCGTATCGACGATGCTTCCTGCCGCCAGGCCTGCGAGCGCGCCCAGCGTCGTGCCGATCAGGAGCGCGAGGCAGAACGCCGTGAGCGTGAGCAGCAGCGTCGCCGGCAGCCGCTCGAGGATGAGGTCGAGGACCGGCCGGCGCTGGCGATAGGAATAGCCGAGGTCCAGCGTGAGCACGCGCCCGAGATGGGTGGCGAGCTGCACCAGATACGGCTTGTCGAGCCCGTATTCCTTGCGCAGATCGTCGAGGATCTTGGGATCGGCCCCGCCCGATTGCCCGGCCATCACCATGGCCGGATCGCCCGGCGCGGCGCGGACCAGCACGAAGTTGAAGGTTGCGATCACCAGGATCACGGCGACGAGCCGCATCACCCAGGTGACGATCAAGAGCGCGATCCGCACGGCGCCCCTGGTCCCGGTCACGATTTGTAGACCGAGCCAAAGGTCTCGTGTGAGCCGATCCCTGACGTCACGATGTTCTTGAACGCCTTGTCGTAGATGATCGGATATTCGAGTTCCAGCGTCCAGGCGACCGGCACGTCCTCGACGAGGATCTGCTGCACCTTGGAATAGAGTTCCTGCCGCTTGGCCTCGTCGAGCGAGAGGGCGGCCTCTTCGAACAGCTTGTCCACCTCGGGGTTGGAATAACCTTGCGTGTTCGAGAACAGGATGCCCTTCTTGATGTTCGACGAGATGTAGGTGCGGGCGACGCCGAGCGCGGGATCGCCGAGCTGATAAAGCAAATTCTGGGTCATCTCGTAGTCCCAGTTGCCGACCTTCTCGGCCCAGCCCGCCATGTCGGTGCCGACAAGAACGAGATCGATGCCGGCCTTGGAGAAGCTCTGGCGGAAGAACTCGCCGGCGCGCTGATAGACCTCGCCATAAGGCGGCACGAGGTATTTGAGCTCGGTCCGCTTGCCGTTGGCGCCGGGTTTCAGGCCCATCTCGTCGAGCAGCGCGGTGGCCTTCTCGACCGAGAAGTCGTAGCGCTTGACCTTGCCGTCATAGAAACGGGTCTTCGACGAGATCGGGCCGGTCGCGACCTTGGCGTTGCCGAAATAGATGCGCTTGTTCATCGCGTCGCGGTCGATCAGATGCATGATCGCTTGCCGGAAGCGCTTGTCGTTCATCGGCGCGACCCGGTTGTTCATCTCGAGCCACTGATGCGGCGCGAAATACTCGTAGCCCTTGGTGGTGAATTCGAGATTCTTTTGCGACTTGAAACGCTGAACGTCGAAGAACTCGACATCGGACCATTGCACGAGTTGCACGGTGCCGTTCTCCAGCGCCAGGGCGCGTGACGCGCCATCCGGAATAATGCGGTAGATGATCTCGTCGAGATAGGGCTCGTCCTTGCGGTAATAGCCGTCGTGCCGCACGAGGTGGACATGCGAGCCGCGCACCCATTCCTTCAGCTTGAACGGACCGGTGCCGATCGCCTTGTCGTTCATCGGGTTCTTGCGGAACTCCGTGCCCTCGTAGATGTGCTTCGGCACGATCGGGGCCGAGGTGCAATCGAAGCAGCCGAGGAACGGCGCGAAAGGCTGCTTCAGCGTGAAGACGACGGTCAGCGGATCGGGCGCCTCGGCCGATGCGACGCGTGCGAAATTCTGCCGCGCGCGCGGATGGGTCTCCGTGAGCACCTTCATGCAGCTGAAGACAACGTCCTCTGACGTCATCGGCTTGCCGTCGTGGAAGGTGATGCCCGGGAACAGCTTGAACGTGTAGGTCAGGCCGTCTGGCGAAATCTCCCAGGATTGCGCCATGCCCGGCATCGGCTTCAGGTCGGCGCCGTATTTCAGCAGGCTCTCGTAGATCTTGCCGCCCAGCGTCAGCGTCGGCTGCTGCTGGTTGAACGCCGTCACGAGGATCGGCGGTTCGGGCTGGATGATGGTGTTGAGCGTACCGCCTTTGGTCTGACCGGCCGCCCTGGTGATGCCGAGCGGGATGGCCGCACCCGCGGCCAGCATCGCAGCAGTGAATTCGCGCCTGTTCATGGACCAATCCCCTCAGTTCCGGATTGGCCCATCGTGACCGAGCCGCAAGTTCCGTGCTACACGGTAGGGGACAGCAACCATCGCGATCGGGCCATCTGGCCCGGAAGATGCATGGGGCTATGAGGAGATCGGGCACCTCATATCAAGAGTTCAGATGAATATAAACGTAAGAGTAGACACGGCACCGGCCGGCAACGACAGTTTTGAGCGCGTATGCCACAAGCGACGCGGGCCGCAGGCCGCGGCGACCTATGCCGGCCATCTGCAGACGCAAAAGCGGCCTGTCGTCGCCATGGCGGCGACATACCCCTCCGAGAGCATGAGCACGCGGCACGCGCACCGGCGCGGCCAGTTCATCCTGCAGACGGGCGGCGTCACCTCGATGATGACGGAACGCGGCAATTTCGTCATTCCGCCGGGCCATGGCCTCTGGATTCCCGCCGGAGTCGTGCATCAATCGCGCGCCTGGGGCGATGTCGAGACCCAGACCATCTATATCGAGCCGGATCGGGTACCGAACTACCCGGCGACCTGCCGCCTGATCCGCGCTTCGTCGCTGCTCGAGGCGCTGATGGACGAAGCCGTGCGGATGCCGGTGGACTACGACGAGAACGGGCGCGACGGGCAATTGGTTGAACTGCTGCTTGGCGAGATCGGCCGCATGCCCGAGGTCTTGCTGCACGTGCCGATCCCGCTGGACCCGCGGCTCGCGCGGATCTGCGAAGCTGTTATCGCCGACACCAGCTCCGACCTTACCCTCGACGATTGGGCCGATCGCAGCGGCATCAGCCGGCGTACTCTGACGCGGATGTTCCGCCGTGAAACCGGCCAGAGCTTTTCGGCCTGGCGCCAGCGCGTCCGTTTGCTGGAAGCACTCGCTCGCCTCGGTGCCGGTGAATCCGTCACCAACGTCGCACTCGATGTCGGCTATGACAGCCCGAGCGCTTTCACGGCGATGTTCAGGCGCGAACTCGGCGCTGCGCCGCGCCGCTACCTGCGTTGGGCCGACCAGGAGGTCGTGCTGCGCTAATCGGCTCCCCCTCGATCGCACTGGCTTTCGCGCGGATGCTTCGCGTGATAGGCGACATTGCGACCGCAACGGCGATCAGGGAGATCCACCAGTTCATGGCACAATGGCGAGACCGAACCACCAGCACGTTTGATTGCGAGAAAACCCCGGTGTCCGCAACGCGCGGCATGGCGGTGACCAATCATCCGCTGGCTTCCGCTGCCGCGCTGGAAATCATGGCGCAGGGCGGCAATGCCGTCGACGCCACGGTGGCCGCGCTGTTCACGCTGACCGTGGTCGAACCGATGATGGTCGGCATCTTCGGTGGCGGCACGGCGGTGATCCGGCTGGCTGACGGCCGCGAACTGGTGATCGATGGTCTCGCCACCGCGCCGGCGATGACGCGGCCGGATAGTTATACGCCGGTCTCGGATCAATGGCCGGACTACATGGAGACCGAAGGCCGCGCCAATCGCGTCGGCGCCAAGGCCATCGCGGTGCCCGGCAATCTGATGGCGTGGTGCGAGATCGCGGCGCGCTTCGGCAAGCTCGATTTGCCGACGCTGATGGAGCCGGCCATTCGCCATGCGGCGCGGGGCTTTGAAGTGACGCCCTATCTGGCCACCTGCATCGAAGAAACCGCGACGGATCTCGCGCTCGATCCGGCCATCGCTGCGATATTTCTGCCCGATGGCAAGCCGCTTCGGGCGGGCAGCCGGCTCGTTCAATCCGACTATGCCGCAACCCTGCGTACGATTGCGCAATCCGGTCCTGGTGTGATGTATGGCGGCGAACTTGGCCGCGCCATCGCCGGCAAGCTCGCGCAGGCCGGATCGTTCATACGGCTGGAGGATCTGGCCAACTACCGGACCATCGAGCGGGAGCCGGTACGCGGCAGTTATCGCGGCGTTGAAATCATCGGCCCGCCGCCGCCGTGTTCAGGTGGCGTGCATACCATTCAGATCCTCAATATCCTGGAAGCCTTTGACATAACCGCGTCCGGCTTCGGCACGCCGCAAACGCTGCATCTGGTGCTCGAAGCGCTGAAGATCGCCGCCGCCGATCGCCGCGCAGTGACCGCCGACCCGGCATTTTTCGATGTCCCGATCGCGAAGCTGATTTCCAAGGACTACGCGAAAGCAGCGCCGTGCGGAAATCGATCCGCAACGCGCGGGCGCCTACACGTCGAAAGTGCTGTCGAACGAATCCGCCAACACGACGCATGTCACGATCGCCGATGGCGACGGCAACATCGTTACGTCGACGCAGACCATCAACAGCCTGTTCGGGGCGCGTCTCGTGATTCCCGGAACCGGCATCATTCCCAACAACTACATGTTCCTGTTCGATCCGCATCCCGGCCTGGCGCTGTCGTTGATGCCGGGCAAGCGCATCACCAGCGGCATCTCGGCGCTGATCGGCAAGAAGGACGGCAAGCCGCTATTCGCTCTTGGACTCCCGGGCGCGCATCGGATTCCGTCCTGCGTGCTGCAGGCGGTGCTCAACATCGTCGATCACGGCATGAGCGTGCAGGAAGTCGTCGAGGCGCCGCGCGTTTTCAGCTGGGGGTTAGAGGCCGAAGTCGAGCGCGGATTTCCGGAAAGCGTGCGCGGCGAGCTTGCCGCACGGGGGCACGATGTCGTTCCGGTCGATCATGTCGGCGGCGGCATGTGCGCCATCACTTTCGCACCCGACGGGACCATGACGGGTGCAGGCTGCTGGCGCGCCGACGGCGTGCCGGCAGGGATGGGTGGCGGATTGGCGCGCGCCAACACATCGTTCTGGCCGGACCCGCGCCGACCCAAGCCGAAGTGATCATCGCGTTTGGGGAGCCGTCGGCCGCCGGTTTTCAGATCGGTCGATCCAAGGCGTTAAGGCGGCTTTGCAATTTTCGAAGTCTGGCTGGGGAACTAGGACCCTACGCGAGTGTCTCAGAAAGCCTAGAAATACTGCCGAAACAGCCCTATATCAGTGCCTGCGTTGGGGGCAACCCGTTGGGGGCACCGTTAGGGGCAGGCCAAGTGAACGTTATTTTGAGAGCGGAAAAAGGTGGCGGCGATCGGCGCTACTTGACCCGGCCCCGGGGCGAAGGGACGACTTGGTATGCCATCGCTGAGGTTCCTCGGACGCTGCGGAGTGCAATCGGCAAGAAGCGGCTCCTGAAGTCCCTAGAGACCACAGACCTCCGGATGGCCCGCATAGCCCACTGGAATGCCGTCGCGGACTTAAAATCCGAGATTGCCAAACACCGGACACCCGGACCCGAGGATCAGGACCCGCTGCTCTTGGAGGCCATGGCGCTCCGGGAGGAATTCGTCCGTGCAGAGGCCGCGCGGCGCAATGACCTTATGTATCAGATCACGGACCGGGCCGAGGAGATCGATCTCGCGGCTGGCGGGTCCAGGGACGATTACGAGCCTTTCGCAGAACCCCGGGAGGCCAGCAAGCAGGCCACCAGGTTCGTTCAACTGGCGTCCGCTAAGGTTACACCCGCCGACCTCTACGTCGAACGATGGCTCGCTTCTTCGACGTACAGCGAGCGCACCAAGGCAGACGCCCGCACGGCGCTTACGCAGTTCAAGGACTGGTGCACGAGGGCGAGCCAAGGTTTCTTCATTGAGACCACGACCGATCGGGTTGCCGCCGATTTCCGCGATGAGGCGTTCGTCAAGGCTGGCGTTCACTTCAAGACGGCAAACAAGAAGCTATCCGCCTTACGTCAATACTGGACTTGGCTAGAGAAGAGCATCGGCGTGAAGTCCAGCCGCCGCTTCCGCGTGAGTTTGGGCGTGCCACCATATGCCTATCTGTTGCAGCTAAGAATGAGCGAAGCGATTGCGCTGATGACTGATCAGCCGGCCCTTTCGGTTAGCGAAATTGGCTCCCGCGTTGGATACTCAAACCCGACGCTTTTTGGTCGATCGTTCCAAAGATTCACCGGCCTGCCGCCGATGAAGTGGCGGAAGGAAAACTTTCCATGATGCCGATGAGACTGGCAAAAACGGCGCGGTTGAGTCCCAAGTACCGCTCTGGACGAGGCGTTGGGGGTAAGCGTTAGGGGCGGCGTTGGGGTACGTCGGACGCCAGCCCAAAACTTGTCAAATGATTTCAATGAATTAAGTAGAGGGGCGTGACTTGGCTGGGGAACTAGGATTCGAACCTAGACAAACAGAGTCAGAGTTTGTTGTGCTACCGTTACACCATTCCCCAATAATTGCTCAACGACATCAATAGGTTGCATCGATGTCCGGGCAATCGGCTGGAGCGGGATCGTGCAAATCGCCGCCTTCGCCGGTGCGCCGTTCTACTCGTTCGGTCCGGGCCTTGGCAAGCACGGAAGGAGGGGCGTTTTCGGGCGAAAAGGGTGGGCTTGGACCGGTGCCGGCACACGCCGATCCGGACGTGCTCATCGCTTGCGTTGGCGCGAAGCACCCGTCGCCGGCGGCGTCATCTCGGCCTGCAGCAACAGCAGCAGGCAATGGCCGAGCCGCACCTCCATCTCGCGGTCCTGAATGGATAGCGGTCCGGGATCGTTGAGGATGGCGTTGACCAGCGTTCCCAGCACGACCTGAAAGCCGATGGCGATGCTGCGGGTCTTGGCGGCCTCGCGGCCTTTGCCCATTGCCGGCAGCAGCAGGGGCGTGGCACGCGCAGTGCTGGCGCGGCCCTTGAAGGTGGTCCATCGATCGGGGCGGGTGTCGTCGTGCTTGAGCGCGGCGCGCAGCACGCCCTCGTGCTTGCGTATCCAGCCGACGATCCCCGCCACGAGAAACTGGCAGCGTTCGGCAAGGCCCGTCTCGACAAGCAAATCGCCGCCGGACAGGTTGGCCAGCATGCTTTCGCCATCGCGCGCGGCGAGTTCGATCAGGGCGTTGAAATAGGCGTCCTTGCTTTCGAACCGGCTGTAGAACGCGCCGACGGTGGCGCCGACCTGCCGGCACAGCGCCTTGATCGACAATTCCGCGAGGCTATGGGTGCGCAACAGCTCCGCGCCGGCCTGGAGCAGGGCGGCGGTGGTCTCGCGGCTGCAAGGTGCCGTTCGAATTCACCGGGCAGTTGCTGCGGGTGATGGTCGACATGCATCCCGACCAGAAGCTCGACGGCGAGGGTGTAGGCGCGGCTGAAATGGCGAGGCAGTAGCGAGTTCTAGTCTTAGCTGTCATCGCCCGCGCAGGCGGGCGATCCAGTATTCCAGAGACGCAAGCGATGGATCCGATAGGTCCCGGCGTACTGGATACCCCGCATTCGCGGGGTATGACGACACGTTCTGGCAGATGCCGTCGTGCGCTCGCAATGACGCGGCGAGATCACTCTGCGGCTTGCTTGACGGGGTCTTGCGCGTCCGCATGCCCATCAGAACTCGCCCGATCGCCCCCAGCCAGCGAACATGTTCGAAAGCCGGTCGAGATAGATATAGACCACCGGCGTCGTGAACAGCGTCAGCGCCTGGCTGACGATCAGGCCGCCAACCATGGCATAGCCGAGCGGCTGGCGGATTTCCGATCCGGTCCCGGTGCCGAGCATCAAGGGTACGCCGCCCAGCATCGCCGCCATCGTCGTCATCATGATCGGGCGGAACCGCAAGAGCGCCGCCTGGCGGATCGCTGCCTCGGGCTCCAGATGCTCGTCGCGCTCGGCGGAGATCGCGAAGTCGACCATCATGATGCCGTTCTTCTTCACGATGCCGATCAGCAATATGATGCCGATCAATGCGATCAGGCTGAAGTCGAACCCGAAGAACATCAGGATCGCCAGCGCGCCGACGCCGGCGGAGGGCAGCGTCGACAGGATGGTGATCGGATGGATGTAGCTTTCGTAGAGGATGCCGAGGATCAGGTACACGACCACGAGCGCGGCGAGGATCAACAGCGGTACGGTGCCGAGCGATTGCTGGAACGCTTGCGCGGTACCCTGGAAGCTTGAATTGAGCGTCGAGGGCGCACCGAGTTCGACCATCGCCCTCTGCACGGCGTCAGTCGCCTGACCCAGTGCTGTGCCTTGGGCGAGGTTGAAGCTGATCGTGATCGCCGGAAACTGGCCCTGGTGGCTGATCGACAATGGCCGCACCGGCACGCTGGTCCAGGTCGCGAACGTTGACAGCGGCACCTGGTCGCCCGTGGTCGGCGACTTCACATAGATCTTGTTCAGGGTGTCGAGATTGCCCTGCAATTCCGGCAGCACTTCAAGGATCACGTGATAGCTGTTGAGCTGGGTGAAATACTGCGTCACCTGGCGCTGGCCGAAGGCGTCGTACAGCGTGTCGTCGATCAGTTGCGGCTGGATGCCATAGCGCGAGGAGGTGTCGCGATTGATCTTCAGCTCCAGCGTGGTGCCCTTGGTCTGCTGGTCGGTCGCGACGTCGCGCAGCTCCGGCAGTGTCTGCATCTTCGCCAGGATTTTTGGCGCCCATTCGTTCAGTTCACTGAGGTCGGCGTCCTGCAGCGTGAACTCGAACTGGGTGCGCGTCGGCCGGCCGCCGAGCCGCACGTCCTGTGCCGCCTGCATGAACAGCCGGGCGCCCTCGACCTTCTCGAGCTTGGGACGCAGCCGGGCTATGATCTGCTGGGCGGTTGCGTTGCGCTCGTTGCGCGGCTTGAGCGTGATGAACATATTGCCGTTGTTGACGGCCCTGCCGCTGCCGCCGATATTCATGGCGATCGTTGCCACATCCGGGTCGGCCATGACGATCTTGCCGAGTTCCTCCTGATGCCGCTTCATGTCGGCAAAGGAAATATCCTGATTGGCTTCCGATGTCGCGCTGATCAGGCCGACGTCCTGCTGGGGAAAGAATCCCTTGGGGATGATGACGAACAGATAGACGGACAATCCGAGCGTCGCGAAGAAGACCATCAACGTCGTGAATTTCCAGCGGATCGCGAGATCGAGGCCGCGCTCATAGGCATGCAGCATCGCGTCGAAGGCGCGCTCGCTCCATTGATAGAACCGGCCGTGCCTGGTTTCGCTATGTGCACGCAGGAAGCGCGAGGCCATCATCGGCGTCAGCGTCAGCGAAACCACCATCGAGACGAAGATCGTCATCGCCAGCGTGACGGCGAATTCGCGGAACAAGCGGCCGATGATGCCGCCCATCAACAGCAGCGGGATCAGCACGGCAACCAGCGAAATCGAAATCGAAACAATGGTGAAACCGATTTCCTTGGCGCCCTTGAAGGCCGCGGCCAGCGGCTTTTCGCCTTCCTCGATATAGCGCGTAATGTTTTCCAGCATCACGATGGCGTCGTCGACCACGAAGCCGACCGCGATGGTCAATGCCATCAGCGACAGATTGTCGAGCGTATAGCCGAACACCCACATCAGTGCGCAGGCGCCGAGCAGCGCCAGCGGCACCGTTACGGTCGGGATCACGGTGGCCCAGAAACTGCGCAGGAAGACGAAGATGACCATCACGACCAGCGCGATGGTCAGGAGCAAAGTGAACTGTACGTCTTCGACGGCGGCCCGGATGGTCTGGGTGCGGTCGCTGATGACCTCAATCTTTATCGCAGGCGGGATCGCGCCGACCAGCCGCGGCAGCGTCGCCTTGATCTTGTCGACGGTCTCGATGACGTTGGCGCCGGGCTGCTTGAATACGACAAGAAATACACCGCGCTTGCCGTTGGCCCAGGCCGCCTGCTTGGCGTCTTCCGGGCCGGTGACGGCCTGACCGATGTCGCGGATCCGCAAGGGGCCGCCGTTGCGGTAGGCGACGATGACGTCGTTCCAGTCCTTGGAATCCAGCAACTGGTCGTTGGCGTAGATGGTGTAGGCGCGGGTGTCGCCGTCGATATTGCCCTTCGGGCTGTCGACGGTGGTGATCGCGATCTGAGCGCGCACGTCCTCCAGCGACAGGCCCTTCGCGACGAGCTTGGCCGGGTCGATCTGGACCCGGATCGCGGGCTTCTGTTGTCCACCGATCGTGACCTGGGCAACGCCGGAGATCTGGCTGATCTGTTGGGCGAGCTGGGCATCGACGGCGTCGCTGACGGTGGTCAGGGGCAGTGTGTCTGAAGTAGCCGACAGCAGCAGGATCGGGGAATCCGCAGGATTGACCTTGCGATAGGTCGGCGGCGACGGGAGGTTCTTCGGCAATTGCCCGCCGGCGGCGTTGATCGCGGCCTGCACATCGTTGGCGGCGCCGTCGATGGAGCGGTTCAGGTCGAATTGAATGGTTACCGCTGCGGTGCCGAGATAGCTGGTCGAGGTCATCTGCGCGATGCCGGGAATTTGCGCGAGCTGACGCTCCAGCGGCTGCGCCACCGAGGAGGCCATGGTTTCCGGGCTTGCGCCGGGCAGGGAGGCGGAGACCTGAATGGTCGGGAAGTCGACCTGCGGCAATGGCGCGACCGGCAGCAGCGGATAGGCGACGAGGCCGACAAACAGGATGCCAGCCATCAGCAGCGAGGTGCCGATGGGATAGCGAATGAACGGCGCTGAAATTCCGTCGCTCATTCCTGCTTGACCTTGGGCAAGCCGGTATCGGTACTGGCAACCGCCGTGCTCACCAGCGCGCCGGGCTGCACCTTGTACTGGCCGGACGTGATCACCTGCTGCCCCGGTGACAGGCCCTCGATCGACCACCGAGCGGCCGTCGAACGAATTCGTCACCTTGATCTTGCGCAGCTCGGCCTTGCTTTCCGTATTGACCGCGTACGCATAAAGACCGTCGGGTCCGTGCTGGACCGCATCATCAGGAATGACGGTCGCGTCCTTCAGCGTCTTGATCAAGAGGCGCGTGGAAACCGATTGGCCCGGCCACAGCGCATGGTCCTTGTTGTCGAACACCGCCTTCAGCCGGATCGTGCCGCTCGTGGTGTCGACCTGGTTGTTGGTCAGCGCCAGCGTGCCGGTCGACAGCACGCGTTTTCCGTCGGTCGACAGCGCGATCACCTTTGGCGGGGAGACGGCCAGCGCCGCCTTGATCTCGGGCAATTGATCTTCCGGGGCGGTGAAGATCACCGCGATCGGCTCGATCTGGGCGATGGTCACGATGCCGGTTTGGGTCGAGGCGTTGACGATGTTGCCGACGTCGACCTGGCGCAGCCCGGCGACGCCGGAGAACGGTGCCTTGATGGTGGCGTAATCGAGCTGGGTCTGCGCGTTCTCGATCGACGCCGTGTCGGCTGCGATCTGCGCCGTGAGCTGCGCGACGGTGGAGCGCTGCGTGTCGGTCTGCTGCCGGGTCGCGAATTCGCCGAGCTTGGTGAAGCGCTGGAGATCGAGGTTGGCGTTGGCGAGATTGGCCTCGTCCTGGACCTTCTTGGCCTTGGCCTGGTCGAGCGCGGCCTGGAACGGCCGCGGATCGATCTCGACCAGGGTGTCGCCTTCCTTGACGAACTGGCCTTCCTGAAACGCGATCCTGTTGATCTGGCCGTCGACGCGGGTGCGAACCAGGACGGTGTTGAAGCCTTGAACGGTGCCGAGGCCGGTCAGATACACCGGAAAGTCCGCCGTCTCGACCGGCGCAATCTTGACAGGGACCGCGGCTCTGGTTGGCGCGGCCTTCCGGGCGTCCGCCTGGGCGGGATGGGTCTCGCCGTGGAACTTCTGCCAACCCAAATAGCCAAGCGCTGCGATCGCTGCGACCAGCAAAACCCCACGGATGGTGCGCGACCTCGACATGCCGACTCACTGGTTCAGGATGTAACGATGCTGCCCCGAAAGGGCCCCCAAGGTTTCGAATATAATGTCGGCGCGCCCGGGGTGTACAAACACTAAGGCTTGAGAATCCTAAACAATTGGAAAGGTTTGAAGCCGCGCGTCCCAGAGCGGGCTGCTAGCCTTGCTTGGCCGGCCGCCTCGACCGCTCCATTTCAGGCAGGGTTGTATACGGTGTGGATGTCGTCCATATCGCGCGCAGCCAAGGCAATCGAAGATTCAAAACCGACAAGATCGGAGTGCGTGATGGACGAACTGAACGGACGCATGATGGCGTGCGAGATCCTGGTCACAGGACTGATCGCGCACGTTGCCAACAACTCGACCGATCCGTTGCGATTCCTCACCGACTTCCGCGATGAGATCAGAGCGGTGGTGAAGGGCGTCAACATCGCCGGTCTGGACAACACGGATCGCGTCCGTCAAATCGCGCAAGCGAAGGTCGATGAACTGTTTTCGCTGATGAAGCCGCCGAGCGCGGACTGAGCAAAACGAAAAATCGAGAAAGCCTTCTGCCGCAGCCACTTTTTGCATCAGTTTAGAACGCTTCCAAAAGTGGCTTAGAATGATTCAAGCTTTAGATTAGAACGTTTTCAAACTGCAGATTAGAATTCCTTTTAATTCGTTCGATTTAGCCGTGGTGTTGCGGCTGTCACATTGACCTGAATTTCTTCGCCCGATAGCACCGAATGGGACGGATCGTCGCGCGACAAACTTGCGCACGATTCTAAATTTCATTCAGGGGCGCGCAATGAACAAAGCAAAAGCACCGAAGTCACTACGTTTCGAGGTGGCGATCAACTCGGTCGGTCAGGTCATTGAAAACAATTCCGGCAAGACGGTTTCGGCGGTCGCAGGTCTGATTGCAGTTGCATCCTTCTCTGGTGCCGAAGCCCAGCAAACTGGCCTCCCGCCGGTGACGGTCGATGCCCCGGTCGCTCGCCCGCGTCCTGTTGCTGCAAGGCCTTCGCCGGACCAGGTCCGCGCCCGGACAGCGCTGCGGCGCGCGGCGCGCCAGGCGCAACCGGCGCGGGTCGCAGCGGTGCCGTTTCCGAATGCCGGCGGACTGCCCGCGGACCGCGATCCCTACGCAAATCCGGCGGCGCCCTACATGGCCACCCGGGTGCAGGCGTCAGGCAAATTTCCCGAACCGCTCCTCAACACGCCAAAATCGGTTACGGTGCTGACAAAGGATGTCCTGAGGGACCAGAACTCGACCACCCTGAAGTCGGCCGTGCTGAACACCGCCGGCGTGACGCTCGGGACCGGCGAGGGCGGCAACGCCTTTGGCGACCGCTTCTTCATCCGCGGTTTCGATGCCCGCAACGACGTCTTCCTCGACGGCATCCGTGATGCCGGCGTCAGCGTCCGCGAGAACTTTTTCACCGAACAGATCGAGATCTTCCGCGGTCCCGGCTCGTCCTTTGCCGGCCGCGGCGTCACAGGCGGCGCGATCAATATCGTGACCAAGGCGGCGACTACCGAGAAAAGCTTCTACAACATGGACACCACGTTCGGCACCGACCACACCAAGCGGGTCGTGCTGGACGTCAACCAGGTGATCAGCCCGACGCTGGCTATTCGCGCGGGCGGCCTGTTCCAGGACGCCGGCGTTGCCGGCCGCGACTACATCAAGGACGACCGCGACGGCGGCTTCGTAGCGGCAAAGTGGACGCCGCTCGACACCGTGAAGCTTTACGCGAACTACATTCACACCAATTTGCACGGCTTGCCCGATTTCGGCGTGCCGTACTACCGGCCCGGGTCTCCCATCGCGCAATACACGACCACTGCAGGCGGCCCGTATCCCGATTTCGGCGCCAGGCGCAGCAATTTCTACGGCTTCGTCAACCGCGACTATTACAGCATCAAGCAGGACATCGGAACGTTCGGCGGCGAGGTTGCGATCACCCCGGATCTGACGCTCAGCAACAAGACGAGAGTTCAGCGTTCCGTCCTCGATTACATCGGGACGCTTCCGGAAGCGCCCATCGATGCGACCAAGACCGTCAGCGCCAATCCGCAGAGCCGCTATCAGGTCACCGAGAACATCGCCAACCAGACCGAGGCAACCTATAAATTCAACCTCGGCGGCTGGAGGAACACGGCCCTGGGCGGGGTCGAGGTTTCGCGCGAGATCGCCAGCATCGATAGATATACCGGCTTGAGCTCGGAAGCGCTGCCGGGTGGATTCAGCGGCACCGGCTCATTGACCGGCGTGAGCATCTTCAACCCTCAATTCACGTTCCTGCCATTCAATGGAGCGACGTCGCTTACCGGCCTTCCGACCAAGACCGCCATCGATACCACGAGCGCCTATCTCATCGACACCGCCAACTATAACGATTTCCTCATTCTGAACGGCGGCATTCGCTACGATAACTACAACATCAAGGCCAGCGGCTTCGGTACGGTGAACAACCGGCCGAACACGTTTAGTGCACAGGAGCAGGAATATGGCCTGCCCAACTTCAACCTCGGCCTGACGCTGAAGCCGCTGCCGAATGGCAGCGTCTATGTGGCCTATGCGACATCGTCGAATCCGGTCGGCTCTGAATTCGATGGCACGAGCGCGCAATATGGTGGCCTGGCGCCTGCGTTGAACGGAAATCCCAACCAGATCTTCGGGCCCGAGAAGAACAAGGCGATCGAAATCGGCACCAAATGGGAGATGTTCGACCGGCGCTTGCTGGTCACCGCGGCGTTGTTCCAGACGGAGAAGCAAAACGCGCGCGAGTCGCAAAACGTCAACAGCGCTGCGGCCGCGGCTGCCATTCCGGGCTGCTCGTATAATCTGCCGGCCGGATCAGGCAACGTGTCCTGTATCACGGCGGGCGCGGCTTATCGTATCCGGGGCATCGATCTCGGCGTCGGCGGCAAGATCACTGACAAATGGAGCGTGTTCGGTGGACTGGTGCTGATGCAGTCGGAGGTGACGCAGTCTCGCGTTCCGTCGCCGCAGCCGCTGCTCTTCCCGACCAATGTCGGTCTCAAGCTCGCCAACGTTGCGCATCAGTCGTTCAGCCTGTTGAGCAAGTATCAGCTCACCGACGTCTGGGAGATCGGCGGGCAGGCCGTGTACCGGTCGGAGATGTTCGGCGGAACGTTCCTGGCGGCGAACCAGGGCACGTCGATCCCGAGCTTCTGGCGCTTCGACACCTTCGTCGAGGCCAAGGTCAACGAGAACTGGACGGCAAAACTGTTCGTCGCCAACATCACCAACAAGCTCTACTACGATGCGCTCTATCAAAGCGCGACCCCGTTCGTGTTCGTGGCGCCGGGCCGCAGCGTGAGCATGGTGCTGTCCGCACGGTTCTAGAGGAATTCCAGGGATGCAAGTGGAATGCTGATTTGCATCCCTGATGTGCTGAGCAAGGCTGATGTGGCGGATTTCCGCCGCATCATGGATGCCTCCGACTGGGAGGACGGCCGCTCCACCGCCGGTGCGCAGTCCGCGCTGGTCAAGCGCAATGAACAGCTTCCGCCGGACAGCGAGGTCGCGCGCACGCTCGGCCATCGCGTGCTTTCAGCGCTGACCGCCAGCCCGAGATTCATCTCGGCGGCGATCCCGCTGCAGATCTTTCCGCCGCTATTTAATCGCTACGTGGCCTCCGGCGGGCACCATTTCGGCCTCCATGTCGACAACGCGGTGAGGGGAGATCGTCTGACGGGTTTGCGGATCCGGACCGACCTGTCGGTAACCCTGTTTCTGTCCGAACCGGAGGAGTATGATGGCGGCGAGCTGGTGGTTGAGGACCTCTATGGTTCCCACGAAATCAAGCTCGCGGCCGGGGACCTCGTTCTTTATCCTGCGTCTAGTTTGCATCTGGTCACGCCGGTCACGCGAGGTATGCGGGTGGCGTCTTTTTTCTGGTTGCAGAGCATGGTACGGGATGCACACGCCCGCAGCCTCATTTTCGATCTCGATACCTCGATCCAGGCTCTGGTGGAGCGACTGGGGCGAGACGACCCCGAAACGGTCAAATTGACCGGTATCTATCACAACCTGATCCGCTACTGGGCCGAAGTATGAATATGTCAATTTCTCGCGTGACACTTGCGATCATCCCGGCGCTGGCAATGCTGATGCTGGCGGTGCCGTCATCGGCCCAGCAGGGCATGAATCCTGTAGCCGCGCCTGTGGTTCAGCAGGCGCCCGCCGCTTCGCAAGCTCCCATCGCGCCCGCCCAGGCGGCGCAGCCGGCCCAGGCCGTAGCGCCCGCAGACGCCACTGCCACGCCGGGCGAGCGTGACAAACTGCTGAAGGCGGCCACCGCCGAACTCAAGGAATTGTCGCCGTGGACGATGTTCAAGTCGGCCGACATTGTGGTCAAGGCGGTGATGATCGGCCTTGCCTTTGCGTCGCTGGTGACCTGGACGATCTTCATCGCCAAGATGCTTGAGCTGAGCGTGGTTCAGCGCAAGGTGCGCTCGGCACTGACCAAGATCGCCGATGCACGGTCGCTGGCGGAAGCGCAATTCGCGCTGGGCGCCAAGGGCAGCGTGCTGGCGTCCTTCCTGGCGGCGGCGATGCGCGAGGCGCGGCTGTCGGCCGGTATATCGAGCGACGCCGGTATCAAGGAGCGCGCCGCTTCCAGTTTCGCTGAAATCGTGCGGGCTGAAGCGCGGCGGGTCCGGCTCGGCATGGGCCTGCTGGCGACCATCGGCGCGACATCGCCCTTCGTCGGACTGTTCGGCACGGTCTGGGGCATCATGAACAGCTTCATCGGGATTTCGAAGGCGCAGACCACGAACCTTGCCGTGGTGGCCCCCGGCATCGCCGAGGCGCTGCTCGCCACCGCCATCGGTCTGGTCGCAGCCATTCCCGCCGTCATCATCTACAACCACTTCACGCGCGTCACCAAGGGCTACATGGAATTGGTCAGCCGCGCCTCGGGCGCCGCGGGACGGCTGCTGTCGCGCGATCTCGATCGTACCCATGTCAGCGGCGGCCAGCATTCCCGAGCGACGGCGGCGGAGTAGGCGATGGGCACCTCGATCACCGAGTCCGACGTCGATGACGACAGCGATTTTGCGGAATTGCACGAGATCAATGTCACGCCGTTCATCGACGTCATTCTGGTCCTGCTGATCATCTTCATGGTCGCAGCCCCGTTGTCGACCGTGGACCTGCCGATCGATCTGCCGACCTCGACCGCAACCCCGCAGAAGAAGCCGGACAAGCCGACCTATGTCAGCATCAAGCCGGATCTCGCCGTTGCGATCGGCGAAAACCTGGTCAAGCGGGTCGATCTCGTGCGCTCGCTCGACGCGATGCCCGATGCCAGCAAGGAACGTCACATCTTCCTCCGGGCAGACCGCGCCGTGCCCTATGGCGAACTGATGGACGTCCTCGAAATCCTGCGCGCCGGCGGCTATTCGAAGATCAAGCTGGTCGCGCTCGAAGGTGCTCCGGATCCGACGGCGTCGCAGGCGGCGCCGGCAAAACCGTGACCGATCTCGACGAACAGAAGCCATCCCGGCGGCTCTGGATTTTTGCCGCGGTGATCGCGCTCGCGCTTCACATCGGCGGCGCGGCGCTGGCGATCGCGCATTTGCAGGCCGAAGAGGCCGACGACGCGCTCGGCGCATCCGCGATCGAAATCGGACTCGAACTCGCCTCGGTGCGGCGTGAGGTGACCGACCTTCCGCCCGGTCCGGATACCGATGCCTCCACGGCATCGCCACAGCTTGCCGAGCAGAAGGCCGAGGTCAAGGAAACCGACCTGCCGCAGGACAAACCGACCGAACCCGAAGAGGCCGACCGGGTGGTGACGGAGACCGAGTCGAAAAAGCCGAAGGAAGACGATCCGAAGATCGCAGCCGTGCAGACGCAGGCTTCGACAGAGTCGGTTGCCGCCGAAGCGACCGCGACGCCGAGTTCGGAGGTCATCCCGGAAGGACAGCGTTCGGTCGCGCCGCAGATCGGCACCGGGGAGAGCGCACGACGCGTGCGCGCGACCTGGCAGAAGGAACTGATCGCCCATCTCGACAAGCACAAGCGCTACCCGGCGGAGCGTTCGCAAAAATCCGCCGAGATCCAGATTCGTTTCACCCTCGACCGGACGGGTCGCGTGCTCGCGACCAACATCGAGAAAAGTTCAGGCGATACCGCGTTCGACGAGGCGGCGCTGGCGATGGTACGCCGCTCCGACCCGGTGCCGGCACCGCCGCCGTTGATCGCCGATGAAGGGCTCAGCTTCACCTTGCCGGTGATCTTCCGGATCAAGAGCAAGAGCTGAGGCTTCGAGGTAGCTAGTACTGACCATGAAAGATAGATGAGTCGCTTGCTGCCCATGCTTCGAGACGCTCGCGTCGCTCGCTCCTCAGCATGAGGTTGTTGTGTTTCAACAAGTTGGACCTCATCCTGAGGAGGTCACGAAGTGGCCGTCTCGAAGGATGGGCTGCAGTACCGATTTGTGATTCCAGGTGCTAGATCGGATAGTGCTGTGGTCCGGTCTCGATGGTGATCCAGCGCAGTTCGGTGAATTCGGCAATGCCGGCCTTGCCGCCGAAGCGGCCATAGCCTGACGCCTTGACGCCGCCGAACGGCATCTGCGCCTCGTCGTGGACCGTGGGTCCGTTGACGTGGCAAATCCCGGAATCGATGCGCTTGGCAATCTCGAAGGCGCGGGCGATGTCGCGGCCGAACACCGCCGCTGACAGTCCATACTCGGTGTCATTGGCGACGCGCACGGCCTCGTCGGCGCCGTTGACGCGAACGACGCAGACCACAGGACCGAACGACTCCTCGGCGTAAATCCGCATCGACGAGTTGACGCCATCGATCACCGTTGCCGACATCAGCGTGCCCTCGCTGCGTCCGCCTGCGACCACCTTGGCGCCCTTGCTGACGGCGTCATTGATCAGGGTCTGGATGCGGGTCGCGGCATCGGCGCCGATCAGCGATCCAAGCGGCGCATTTCCCTTGCGGGGGTCGCCGGCAACCAGCGATCCGGCTTTCGCTGCGAGCTTGGTGACGAAGGCGTCGGCAACCTTCTCGTCGACCACGAGACGCTCGGTCGACATGCAGATCTGGCCCTGGTTCATGAAGGCGCCGAATGCCGCGGCAGCTACAGCTGCGTCGATATCGGCGTCGTCGAGCACGATCATCGGCGCCTTGCCGCCGAGTTCGAGCAGCGCCGGCTTGAGGTATTTCGCCGCCACCTGCGCGATGATGCGTCCGACCCGGGTCGAGCCGGTGAAATTGACCCGGCGCACCGCGGGATGGCCGATCAGCATTTCGATCAGGGCCGGCGCATCTTCCGGCGCGTTGGTGATGACATTGAGGACGCCGGGCGGCAGGCCCGCATCGCGCAGGCACTCCGCGATCAGGCGGTGGGTGCCCGGACAGATCTCGGACGCCTTCAGCACCACGGTGTTGCCGCAGGCCAGCGGCAAGGCGATGGCGCGCACGCCGAGAATGACCGGCGCATTCCACGGCGCCATGCTCAGCACCACGCCTGCGGGCTGGCGCACGGCCATCGCGATGCAGCCGGGCTTGTCCGAGGGGATCACCTCGCCCGAAATCTGCGTGGTCATCGACGCCGCCTCGCGCAGCATGCCGGCGGCGAGGTGAACGTTGAAGCCGGCCCAGCCTGATGTCGCGCCGGTCTCGGCCGCCATCAGTTCGATGAACTGCGGGGCCTTCGATGCCAGCAGATCTGCGGCCTTCAGCAGGATGGCGCGCCGGGCATTGGGGCCGGTCGCGGACCATGCCGGGAAGGCCGCAGCAGCGGTGTCGGCCGCGCGCCTGGCGTCGGCGATCTGGGCTGCCGCGGCGCGGCTTGCCACATCGCCCGTGACCGGGTTCAGGCGGTCGAACGTGGCGCCGTTCGAGGCCGGGACATCCTTGCTTTCGAGCAGAAGCGAGATTTCGTACATGGCTTTCTCCTTCGGGCAGTGGCGTTACGATGAGGGCGTGACAGGGACGGGCGGTGCGCCGCCGAGATAGGCGCGCTGGACGGCCGGATCGGCCTTCAACTGATCGGCGGTGCCGTGGCCGACGATGACGCCGTTCTCGAGCACATAGCCGCGATCGGCGATCCGCAGGCTCTCCTGTGCGTTTTGTTCGACGAGCAAAAGCCCGACGCCGGCCTCGCGTACCCGCAGCAAGGTTGCGAACAATTCCTGCACCATGACGGGCGAAAGCCCGAGCGACGGCTCGTCGAGCAGCAGGATCTCCGGATTGGACATCAGCGCGCGGCCGATCGCGAGCATCTGCTGTTCGCCGCCGCTCATGGTGCGCGCGATCTGGGCGGCGCGTTCGCGCAGGCGCGGGAACAGCCCGAGCACCTGCTCGCGCCGCGCGGCTTCGCCCTCGCGCGCGCGCCTGGGATTGGCACCGAGCAGGAGATTTTCCTTCACCGTGAGGTCGCCGAAAATGCCGCGGCCCTCGGGGACCAGCGCCAGTCCGCTTTCGACGATCTCGTGCGCGGGCAGCGCCGAGATATCGCGGCTGCCGAGGATCACCCGCTTGCCCGGAAGCGTACGCGCGACACCGGCGATGGCTTTCAGAAGCGAGCTCTTGCCGGCGCCATTGGCGCCGAGAATGGTGACGATCTCTCCGCGGCCGACATTCAGCGACACGCCGTCGAGCGCACGATGCAGGCCATAGGCGAGGCTGAGATTTGCGACCTCAAGCATCGGCGGCCACTCCGCCAAGATAGGCTTTGACGACAGCCGCATCGCTGAGAACGTCGGCGGTCGCGCCTTCGGCGATCTTGCGGCCGCTGCTCATCACGACGCAGCGGTCGCACAGCGCGCGAACCGCGTTCATGACATGCTCGACCAGCACGATGGTGATGCCGTCAGCCTTCAATGACCGGATCAGGTCGATGCCGATCATGAGTTCGGATGGATTAAGTCCGGCGAGCCATTCGTCCAGCAGCAACAGGCGCGGCTTTGCTGCGAGCGCGCGGGCGAGTTCGAGCCGTTTGCGGTCGATATAGGTGAGGTCGGCCGCCGGCCGCTGGTCCTGTCCGCCAAGCCCTGTGCGCTCCAGCAGCCTGTCGATCCGCACCTCCGCGTCGGCGGCGGACAGATGAGGCTTCTGGAATGCCAGCCCCGCCTTGATGTTCTCGCGGCAATCCATGCCGTCGAGCACGCGGACGAGCTGGAACGTCCTCGCCAGTCCGAGACGCGCAATCCTGTACGCGGCAAGGCCCGCAATATCCCGGCCCATCAGGCGGATGGTGCCGGCATCGGGACGCAGCACGCCCGACATCAGGTTGAGCGCCGTCGTCTTGCCTGATCCGTTGGGCCCGAGCAGGCCCATGATCTCGCCTTGCCCGACTTCAAAGCCGAGATCGTTGACGGCAACGAGCCCGCCGAAGGCGCGCCGCAGGCCGCTGACTTGAAGAACCTGCGTGCGGGTTTCCGTGCTCATGCGGCCACCCGTTTGGTGCTATCGCCGCGCAATCTCGCGGGCAGCTTTTCGAACAGGCCGGCGACGCCCCGCGGCAGCATGTAGACGATCAACAGGAAGATGCAGCCGAGGATGATCGTGAACGTATTCGGAAACCGCGCGCTCAGGAGCTCGAACAGGAGCGTCAGCGGCACGGCGCCGAGTACCGGCCCCCACAGCCGGTGCGCGCCGCCGAGCAGCGCCATGATCAGCACCTGAAACGAGATCATCGAGTTGAAGGCAATAGATGGCTCGATATAGGTCCAGCGCGGCGCCATGATCGCGCCGACCAGTGTCATGACGGTGGCGCTGATCGCAAACAACGCGACCTTGGCGAAGGTGGTATTGATGCCGCAATGTTTTGCCACGGTCTCGTCCTCGCCGATCACGCGCAGCGCAAAGCCGAGGCGCGAGCGCGCGATCAGCCAGCCCAGCAGGAACACCGCGACGGTGAGCGCCAGCAATTGCCAGTAGATGTCGCTCTGGGTGATGTCGACGAAGACGTAGCGGCCGAGCACGCGCGATTTGTTGACCTCGAACCAGACCACGAGCTGGCGGATCAGCTCCGTCAGGCCGAACGTGAAGATGACGAAATAGACGCCGCTCAATCGCAGCGTCGAGAGACCGACGATCGCGGCGAGGACCGCGCCGAGCGCCGCTGCGATCAGCAGCACCAGCGGCCACGGCAGTACCTCGCCAAGCACGGCCACCGTGTAGGCGCCGACGCCGAAGAACGCCGTCGTTGCCAGCGAGACGTAGCGGGTCGG
Source organism: uncultured Alphaproteobacteria bacterium (assembly GCA_963791165.1). GTDB lineage: Bacteria > Pseudomonadota > Alphaproteobacteria > Rhizobiales > Xanthobacteraceae > Bradyrhizobium. The sequence continues at coordinate 118,232 of CAWBRL010000032.1, forward strand.
GCCGGAGAACATGCCCCAGGCCGTCGCCAGCACGGTGTATTGTAGCAGGCTGATGGCAAGCGCGAGATAATAGGCGTTGCCAAGACGCGGAACGAAAGCCAGCAGCACAAGCGCCGCCAGCGCAAGGAGGCCGAAGCCGGTGGCTCGCGCGGTCATCGCACAGCCCTGCCAAACAGGCCGGCGGGCTTCACCAGCAGCACGGCGAGGAACAGGGCGAAGTTGACGGCGAGCGTCAAGCCGGGATCGACATAGGAGGCAACCAGCGCCTCGCTGAGACCGAGCGCCAGCCCTGCGACCAGGCAGCCCAGCATGTTGCCGACGCCGCCCATCACCACGACGATCAGCGCCTTCATCGTGAACACCACGCCGGACGATGCACTGAAGGTCAGGAACGTGCTGACCAGCACGCCGGCCGCGGCGACCAGTGCGCCGCCGAGCGCAAAGGTCAGCGCGGAAGCCTGCGGCACGTTGATGGCGACGAGCTGGGCGGCAAAGGGATCGACGGCGACGGCGCGGATCGCCGTGCCGGCGCGGGTCCGCGTCAGCGCCAGATAGAGCGCCAGCCCCAGCACGATGGTGATGCCGAGCGCGGCGAGGCGGTTGGCCGCGACCGTCTCGCCGACAAACTGCACGGGAAAGGCGAGGAACGAGTAGCTGTAATAGGCCCCGCCGAACAGCGCGAGCATCGAGCCCTGAATGACGAAGGTAAGCCCGAAGGTTGCGAGAATGCTGTCGACTTCAAGTGCGTCACGGTTGGGCGCGCGGCGCACCAGCGGCGTGAGCAAGATCTTGTAGATCGCAAAGTTCAGCACAAAGGCGAGGGGGACGACCAGCACCAATCCAACAAAAGGACTGATCGCCCAGCCCGTGAACAGCCAGTGCGATGCGAAGGCGGCGGCGATCAGGAACTCGCCGTAGGAGAGGTTCATGATGCGCGCAACGCCGTACTGGAGCGTGAGCCCCATGGCGATGAGCGCATACATGCCGCCCAGCATCAGGCCGTTCAGAATGGCGTTGGTCATGACAAGACCGACTGCGTCCGCATGCGGCTTGCGTTACGGAGCCACCCACGCCGGCTTGGGCACGATCGCGGTGCGCGCACCCTCGTTGCCGGCAGGGGCGATGCCGTAGAACTCGCCGTCCTGCCACTGGCCGACCCACCAGAAGCGCGTCGGCATGTTGTTCTCGAGCTTGACCTTGCCGATCACGGTATCGAACGCGCCGGTCTGCAAGTCCTTGATGACAGCGGCGCGGTCGATCTTGCCGACGCGCTCGATCGCCTGCTGCAGCATCTGCAGGCTGGCGTAGGTGACCGCGCTCGCCCAGCGATCCGGCTCGGCGCCGTTGGCGGCGGCGGCCTTGTGGCGGGCGAGATAGTCCTTGATAACAGGGCTGTCGCCGCTCCAGCCGCCGATGCCCATCACGCCTTCGGTGTTCTTGCCGAATTTCTGGCGATAGAGCGGAAACGCCGTGCCGACGCCGGTGTAGAACACTTTTGGATTGAAGCCGGCGATGCGCGATTGCTCGGTCAGCGCCAGCGTATCCGGCGGATAGCTGAAGGCGATGAAGACATCGGGATTGAGCGCCTTGATCTCGTTGACGACAGGCGCAAGATCCTGCGTGCCGATCGGATAGCTCTTGTCGTAGGCGAGCTTGAATTTCGCATTGGTGAGCGCCGGCCGCGCCGCGCTCGACAAGTCGATGCCAAAACCGTCGGCGATGCTCACCATCGCCACGGTGTCGCCGATCTTCTTTTCATCGCGCAGCTTGGACAGCAATTCGACCAGCGTCTTGGCGGCGTCGGCACTGGTGCCGAGCATCCAGAAACTGTTGGGCCAGCGCTTGGCGAGCTCCGGGCGCGCGGTCGGTGACGGCGGTCGCGGCAAGGTGCGGGTAGCCTTCGCGGTTGAGCGTCGGGCCGACTGCCAGATTGAGACCGGTGCCCCATGGCGGCAGGATGAAATCGACCTTGTCCTGGTTGATCAGCCGCTCCAGCGCGCGCACGGCCTCTTCGGCGTTGGAGCGGTCATCGTATTGCACGACCTCGATCGGAACGCGCTTGTCGCCGAGCTTGATGCCCCCGGCGGCGTTCACTTCCTTCACCCACAATTCGTAGTTGGGGATCGTGGTGACGGCCGCGCCACCGGTGTTCGGGCCGGTGCGCGAGATCGCGTAGCCGATCTTGATAGAGGTCTGTGCTTCGGCAATGGCGGAAAGGCAGAGCGTGGCGGCGCAGGTGGCGGCTGCGAGCAGCGCAGCGCGCCGCGTCAATAATTTCATCATGTTCTCCTCCCAGAGCTGCTTCGACCGGCGCCATTGGCTGGCGCTCATGATCGCCCTGACGTTAGGGGAGATCGCGGGAGGCTTGGAATTGGACGTAACCGGGGAAGTATTGTACTTTTCTGGCAATCGGGCCTGTCCACAGGCGGCGGATTGTCTCAGGAGGCGGCGTGATGGCGGCATCGCTGGCGTTGAACGGATTGCCGATCGGCGTCGCGCTGGCGGTCCGCGCCGAGCCGTTCTCGGCCGCTTTGGCGGCGCGGTCATGGTCGATCCGCCAGAAGGCCGAGCGTCGGGCGCACCTGTTGCTGCTCCAGTCGGATCGCGGCCGGGCGTCATGGCAGGGGACGGAAATTGCGCTCGCGGCGCCGACGCTGCTGTGGTTGCCGGGGAACGTCGATGCCTCAGTCGAAGTGAGCGCCGGCGCGCAGGGATTTCTGCTTTCGATGGACGACGATTTTCTGATCAAGATCGTCGCCGGCAATGCCGAGGCGCTGCACCTACGCAGGACTACCGAGCGTGTTGCGCTGATCGGTGGCGAGGCGCTTGCGCCGCATCTCGACGCCATCGCTGCAATCATGCCGCGCCATCGCGGCCGAGCTGCGCACCCCCGGCTATGGCGGCGCGACGCTGATCTCCTCGCACTTGCTGCTGCTCTGTTTGCAACTCTGGCGGCTCAGCGCTTCGCACGACGAGCGTCACGAGATGGCGGCGCGCGGCGGCGGTCCGGCGCTGGTCGGCAATTTCCTGCAGATGGTCGAACTGCATTACCGCGACGGCTGGCCGGTGGCGCGCTATGCGGACGCGCTCGGCGTCACCTCGGACAAGCTGCATGCGCATTGCCAGCGCGAGAAGAGCTGCGGCCCGCGCGCCATTATCCACGAGCGGCTGGTCCGCGAAGCCTGCACGCGTCTGCAGCAGCTCGATCTTCCGGTCGAGCAGATCGGCTACGGCCTGGGCTTTCGCGACCCGGCCTATTTCAACCGCTTCTTCCGCAAGTACCGCGGCGCATCACCGGGCAACTATCGCCGGCAGATAAGGCTGGAGCATGCACGCAGCGGTCCGTCGTATGCGGCGTGGCCCTGAACTATAGCCGCGTGCGGTTTCATCAGGTCCGTTCGGTCAGACTGACCGTGATTTCCGCTTTGGGATGATTAACAGAAGAGGGAGTGGCTGACTGGCGATGGCAGCAGATGACCCGGAACGGACATTCGCACGTCCCTGACGGGGCTATGTCTCCGCTACGGTCGGCCGTCAGCATGCCAGCGGGACCAGACCACGGCAAGCCAACTTGATTTGTTTTGCAAACGCGCCGTTCCCGGGCGATTTGGCGTCGTCTCAACGAACGAGGGGGTATTCCATGGCCTGCAATACGCAAGTTCAGGAGATCCGCGGTTTGCGCTATCTCTTCGAGGAGTACGCGTTCGACACCGCCCGTCGCGAACTCTGTCGCGGACCGGATGTGATTGCTGTCACCCCACAGGTGTTTGATCTCCTTGCTTATCTGATCCGTCACCGGGAGCGTGTCGTCACCAAGGACGATCTGATCGGCGCCATCTGGAATGGCCGGATCGTGTCCGATGCGGCACTGACGACCCGCCTGAACGCCGCCCGCTGCGCCATCGGCGATTCCGGCGCGGAGCAACGCCTGATCAAGACGTTACCGCGTAAGGGATTCCGTTTCGTCGGACAGGTGCGGGAGGCGCGAGAAGTTGCGGGCCCAAATCCGGGCGATGCACCCGAGAGCGATCCTGCAGTTCCCGACAAGCCCTCCATCGCCGTGCTGCCGTTCGCGAACATGTCTGGCGATCCCGAGCAGGAGTACTTCGCGGACGGGATGGTTGAGGAGATCACTACCGCGCTTTCGCGGTTCAAATGGTTGTTCGTGATCGCTCGAAATTCGAGTTTCACCTTCAAGGGCAAAGCCGCCGACATCAAGGAAGTCGGGCGCAGGCTTGGCGTGCGCTATGTCCTTGAAGGGGCGGTGCGCAAGGCGTCGGGGAAAGTTCGCATCACGTGCCAGTTGATTGAAGCGGCTACGGGCACGCACATTTGGGCGGACAGGTTCGAGCGAGACATGACAGACATTTTCGCGTTGCAGGACGAAGTCACGCTCGCCGTTGTCTCGGCTATTCAGCCAAAGTTGTTTCAAGCAGAAATTGCACTGGCGTCGCGGCGGCGACCGGAAGACCTCACCGTGTATGATCTTTATCTCCGGGCTGTACAGCAAGCCGTCCGATCGACCCGCGAAAGTTTGGCCGAGGCACTCCGACTGGTCCAGCGCGCCTTGGAGCTTGACCCTCGGTTTGCTAGTGCCGCCGCTCTGGCAGGTTCCTGTCACTTGGAGAACGTGCTCAGGAACTATGCCATCGATCCTCAATTCGAACGCAAGGAAACCGCTCGGCTCATGCGCTTGGCATTGAGCCTCGACGATCATGATCCAGACACGTTAGCACCTGCTGCATTAATCTCGGCTTTGTTGGTCGGTGATTGTGAGACCGAGATTGAGATGGCCGATCGGGCGGTCGCGCTTAACCCAAATTCATTTTACACATGGAACTGCAGAGGCTGGGTCTATAAGATTGCGGGGCAGCCAGAGGAAGCGATCCGGAGCTTTGAACGTGCCATGCGCATGAGTCCGGTAGACCCGCAACTATACACGACGTTTACCGGGATGGGATTTGCCTTTATTGAGCTTCGTCGCTTTGACGAGGCCATCGTTGCAGGGAAGAAAGCCCTGCGTCAGAACCCTTCCTATCCAGTACCATACCGCTGCCTCGCATCCGCTTTCGCCCATCTCGGGCGCGACGCCGAGGCCCGTGAGGCGGCGGCCCGTATGCTTGAGATCGACTCCGCTTTCACAATATCGGCGTGGATCGCTCGGAGCCAGCTATCAAAATGTGCGAAGCTGATGATTGAGGGCTTTCGGAAAGCGGGATTGCCCGAATGAGCCGTGCTCGTCCGCATCGACAGGCTGATCTATAGGGCGAAATTTGCCGCGGCGCATGAGTTTGCTGTTGGCACGGCGGATAAGATCAGACCCTTAGATAAGATCAGATAAATGGCACGCGAAGGTTGCCGCCCCAGCGCTGGCTACCTGGCTTTCTGGATCCGCGTGATCGTGAAACCGCTGTCGCCGCTCTCTGCCTCGAACCTGACGGTGTCGCCGACCTTGAGCTGCTTAAGCATCGCGCGATCCCTGACCTCATAGATCAGGGTCATGTCTTCCTTGAAGCCAAGGCTCGGAGCAGGACCCTGTTTCAGCGTGATGCTCCCGCTGCCCTCATCGATCTTCTTGACCTCGCCGATAATCGTTGCGTCCTGCGCAACGGCACCAATTCCCAGCACGGCCATCAACAGCGCCCCACCAGCCACCCGCTTGAAAACCTTCAAAATGGACTCCCCTTCGTATCATCAGTCTCGTTCGAGGACTCCAATCGGCTGATAGCGCTGGAGGGTATCTCGATTGCGATTTCAGCTTGGCTGCGCTCATGCGGACTGCATTGCCATCGGTGGCGGCCGCGGCGAAACTATGGCGGTGCAGCAGAATCGGATGCGTGGTTAATCGTTGGCTCGTTCATTGCGCACGCATACCGAAGCAATGCGCATCTTCATAAGCGCGCCGGATCGCTCGATCAATTTCATCAATCAGCGAACACTGATTGCCGGTACACAACGACTAGCGTTCGACCTCATGAGGCTCGGACGCCGGAACGTCAACCGGGTCGCATTATTCGAATGGGAGTTCAGCAAGCGCAATGTTCAACGAACTCGAAAATAGTGGAACGGTGCCTGTTGATGTTTCCGAAGCCCGGCGCTGGACGCAACGAACTGTGCGAGGGACAGGTCGGATATGTCCGCTAGTGTCAAACCCAAAGCGGACATCAGGCCGGCTTTCGGCGAAGTCAAAGCGGACGTCCAACGCGACTGCCGCCGAGGTCTGCTTTTTGACCCTTAGGCGACATCAAACGGCTCGCCCTCCCAATAAATCGGGGTCGGCCCTGCGCCGGGGATGTCGGAAAGCGAACAGACAACCTTGCAGTTTGTCCTTACAGTTACTTTCAACTTGGGTTGGTCTATTTCTTCCTCTGCCACTTGTACTTTCTGGAGAGGCTGTTGTTGGGGTGCGTGCATATTGTCGATGACGATGCGTCCTTCCGGACAGCGATGGAACGTCGTTTGAAGCACGCCGGTTACGAAGTCGCCACCTATGCTTCGGCCCAGCACTTGCTGGATGACTTGCCGAGCGAAAGTGTCCGGAGCTGCCTTCTCCTCGACGTGCGGATACCGGAACTGAGCGGTCCGGAGCTGCAAGAGCGCTTGAGCGAACTCGGTTCAACGCTGCCTATCATATTCCTCACTGGGTATCCCGATATCCCGGCCACGGTACGGGCCATCAAGGCGGGTGCCGATGACTTTCTGACCAAGCCTGTATCGTCGGATGATCTTCTTCAGGCAATCGAGCGGGCGATTGCGCATCATGAACTGACACGTGGCCTGAAGAGCAAGTTGGACGTGGTTCGCGCCCATGTAGCGGCGCTAACGCCGCGCGAGCGGCAAGTTTTTGACCTTGTCATTCGCGGCGACACCAACAAGCACGTCGCCCGCGCGTTAGGCTGTACCGAACGTACCATCAAGGCCCATCGCCATAGGGTGATGGAGAAAATGCAGGTTCGGTCCCTACCGGAACTTGTGTCCCTCGCCGAGCGGTTCGGCATTGCGTCGGCTGCCGGACAGACGCCCTAGGCAATTTCGAGTAAAGCGCTTCAGAAAGGTCTTGCACGAAGCGTGCGTTCCCGCTCTGGAACCGCAAGGCATTGATCTGCGTCAAAGTTGATATTCCGATTGGGCAGACTTTCTACGAGCTTCAAGGCCGTGTCGGCGGACAGGTCAGGGATATCTTAGATGCCAAATCGGAACCTCGTTCTAGTGGTCGATGATGACCCAGGAATGTTGAAGTGCGTAAAGCGCTTGCTCCAGCAGCATGGGTACGAACCCATCCTGTTTTCGTCCGCGCGGACTTTCAAAAGCCACACCGATTTCGAGATGGCGGCTTGCGTCATCCTCGACATCAACCTGAACGACGGGTCAGGGATCGAGCTGAGACATGGTCTCAAAGCCGCAGGCGTTTCCGTGCCGGTTATCTACATTACCGGGAATGAGGACCCTGCCATTCGCGAAGCTGCGCTGGCCTCTGGATGCATCGCATTTGTTACAAAGCCTTTCGCCGCGCAGTCGCTCATCGAGCCGCTCAAAGCATCGGCACGGCGTTCCTAGGCTCCGTTCGCTCATTGATGGCTCGATCAAGGTCTGCACCTGCATGTCCGCCAGTGGCACGAAACGGCTGTTAAAAGTCGGGCAGAGCATGTCCGCTCTGCCCGGGTAATTCAGACATCCACCTGCTCCGCTATTGCCAGCGCGTCATCGACCTCAATGCCGAGATATCTCACCGTGCTTTCGATCTTTGTATGTCCAAGCAGAAGCTGAACGGCCCTGAGATTGCCAAGCCAGATTAAAAATGGCGAGGTCGCGAGCGCAGCCTTCGATCTGAAGCTTGGTCCGGATCGACCAGACGTGTTTGGGTCGCAGCGGTGGCTTTGCCCCGGTGAGCTTTCCCTTATTCCAAGGCACTCGCTTGGGCTCAGGGGTGGCATTCGCTTGATCTTGCATGGCCATACTCCTCGGCTTGGTTACAGAAGGCGAGAAGGATGTGCCACCTGATCATGCGTTGGAATTAGGTCGGTTTTCGGGTCTAAGCGGACTTCGGTAGGGCATGGCGACAAACGACCTGTAGCGTTTGACCCTTAGCGGATATGCAGCCCAACTCCAACGAAGCTTCAGGGCGGGCGCGTGCGAGCACAGGTCAGCGCAGGCGAGACGTACGGACCGGAACCCAACATTTCGCTCAATGCGACGAAACACGGATGAAACCATTTTCTGGGTCTAACGAAGCCATAGTGAAACCGCCGGGCTATTAGGTAAGGCGCGTTGGTGAGGACGGGCAAGGGGCATTGCATAGAGGGCAACGGTCGCCCTGGGACAAGGGACGGATAGCGATGTCACAGATTAGAAAAGCCGCTTTAGGTGCTATCGCGATCACCTTAACGCTCAGTGCCGTGCAGCTCGCTTCAGGTCACGACCTCGTAAACCGCTGGCAGGCAGCCTCCGAACAGCCAAGCCACATCGTCCGTCACCCCGGCAAGGCAGATCGCCTTGCCGACCTCAAGCCCTTTGCAGTGCCGGTGAAAACGGTTTCCTTGCGCCTGAACGATCTCGCCGATACCTCGGTCTTGCTGCGCATTCCGTCTGTACAAGCTCGCACCACCAAGCCGCCGATGCTGCTGCGGAATCAGAGCCGTAAGCCGACGCTGGCCTGCGAGCCCGTGGTCAGCGCGCTCACGGAAGTCGCAAAGCTCTTGGAGCCCGGACGCTGCGTGACGTGATAGCTCATCCTCACTCGGCGGGTTCGGTCGAAGGCGACGAAGCTCGCCCTCGCGATACAACCGCTTCAACACGCGCGTCACTCTCACGGGTGACCAAGGACCGTCGCAATGCCGGCGATTTACGTGCCTTCAGGCTCTACGTACTCACAGCCGTCGGGTGCCTGCGTACGTCGACGTGGCATTCACAACGGCATAACGACCCCCAGGCATCAGTCATGGCGGCTCTGACATAGGGCGGTGGGCCGCTGAAGTCTTCTTGCGACACTTAGCTGATATGTGGTTCGGACACCAGTTCTGGGCCGGACGTGATCTCGCCATGTTCCCGCCCTGTTTCGCGCGGCAAGATCATTGCCATGCTCGCCTTCAGGGTCATCTTCACCGGTGCGGCGATAGGTACGCTAATCCTGGTTGCGGTTCACCAACGCGCCTTGCGCCCGGCCGAGGTCGCCTCGCTCGAGCAACCGTACGAAGCGCCGGCGCTGGAGTCCGACCGCCTCGACGGTCTGGTCAAGCTACGCGAGCAGATGATGCAGGCCCTGCCGCGGCCGCAGCCCGAGCCGCCATTGCAGGAAGTCGCGCTTGGCTCGATGCCTGATGCTGCTTCCGGTCCGTTGTCGGCCCACGCCAAAGCAGGCGACGATTTGATCGGGACAAGATCGGTGCCGTTCGGTCACTATGATGCCACCCAACCGGCGCCGACAACGAGCGATGAGACCGGTGTTGCCCCCAACCCAGCGCCGGCGACGCAGGATTTCCAATTTCTCATCTATTACGTCTGGTCCGAAGTGCCGCCCGCCGAGAAGCCGGCGGAGACCGTCCTGCGTTCGCTCAAGGACATCCCGGTCGGAACGCCGGTCGAGGAAATCAAACGTGCTTCCGACGCGTTCGGTCTCGATTTCAATTTCATGAAAGCGGTTGCCAAGATCGAGTCCGGTTTCAACCCCAATCAACGCACCGGGTCGTATATCGGCCTGTTTCAGCTGAGCGAATATGAGTTCAGCAAATTCGGCTTTGGGCAGATTCGCAGTCCCCGCGACAATGCCGTTGCGGCCGCCTACAAGGTCATTACCGAAGGCATCCTGTTCGAGTGGATCACGCACCGGAAGCCGGACTTGAACGATCTTTACCTGATCCATCAGCAGGGCTGGGAAGGCGCCGCCGAGCACATCAGCCAGCCCGATCGCATCGCCTGGAAATCCATGTGCGCCACCAGCGAAGGCAGGGAGAAGGGCCAGAAGTGGTGCAAACGCGCGATCTGGGGCAACACCCTTCCGGCCCTCAAGAAGGCGTGGAAATCGGTGGACAAGGTGACATCGGAGGCGTTCGTCGGCATGTGGCGCGCGCGGGTCGCTGAATTCTATTCGAAGTACATGGCGACCGCCGTCGCCGCAGAGGCGAAGCAGTAGTCCGTTGCGTGGTCGGCAGAAGCTGCCGCATCCCGCCGCCGAGCCCGTCGCACTTCACGATTCAGAAATCGCCGCGCGGGAAAAGCCTGCCGTCTCCTAACATTTGGTGTAGGCTAGTTAGACAAAGGGAGGCGCGGCGATGCCTCACGAGAATCACGCTGCCAAGCAGCAACGGATCGGCGAGCGCCTGACCCGTGCGATGGCCAAGGCCCACATGAATCGCGGCGAGCTTGCCGAACTGACAGGCTACAGTGTGGAACAGATTGTGAGCTGGGAGCGTGGGCGTGCGCGGATGTACCCGATCGAGCTGGTAAAGCTGTGTCATGCGCTCGACGTGAAGCCGGAGTGGCTGCTGTGCTGGGAGCGCCGCCTCCATTGATCAGCAGGGCCAGCGTTTTCCACCGTTATCCGTCATGCGGCGGCTTTGTCTTCCTTGTCTGCTCCTCGGACGACGATCCTGATCGCATCGTCCGGCAACGGCCGCTGCAGCGGCTGGCCTCATCCGAAGGTCTAAGACCGACAGAATAGAGCGTTGCCAACCAACCGTTCGGTTGATCTAGATCAATTTCACTTGGCGCAATTAAACAAATAAATGGCGGACAATCCTGAGATTGTCCGCCCGGTCTACCCTATATTGCAGGCTGTTGGGAGTGCGCGGTTGGTGGCGCGGCACGTTATCGCCACGCGACGTCCAGCAGATTTTCATATAGCGCAAATGCTTGCTTCTAGTCGGGGCTACAGGCGGCCGTGCGTGCAGTTATAGCGTCGCCAAGGCCCTGAAGCTCTCGTTCGCGGTGCATCGCGTCGGCGAACGCCGGGCAAATTTGGAGTGGCGTTTCACGTGCATCGCCGATGGTCGCAACTACTATCGGCAAAGAACGCCGTCGCGGAAGTGCTCGCGCGGAAGGTTGCATGAGCCACGAGTACGAAAAGTATCTTCGCGACAACGACGTCGCTGAGCCGACGAAATCACCAGTCCCGATGTGGGCGTGGCCCTTCATCGCATAGTTCGGTTTCAAGGCGGCCAAATATCTGTACGTGGCCATCATCCCCCTCATCTGACGTTTCGTCGCTGCGCATCGCGATGGGCGCAGTTCGAAGCGCCATTCCGGTGACTTCCCAGAAAAGGAATATCGAGTGTCAAGCAACAACGTCACGCATGAAATTGCCGTGCAGCGTCTGCGCGCTGCCGGAGCCACCATCGTGGCCGAAGAAGTGGCCGCCTTCCGTAGTGTCGATGGCGATCTCAAAGGCTGGGACGGATGGGTCAGAGGTAAGTACAGCCTCCGCATCATCGGCATCATCTGGACCGAAGAAGCCGATGCACTTCGTTCTGGACGATGACGAGGTCGAACTGCTGCTGCTGATGATCGACATCAATGTCCGCGCGATCCGCGCTACCCTCGAACGCGACATCGGCGACAACGAACGTATCATCCACTCGATACGGCTGGTCAGTCTGCGGCGGATACGCACCAAGCTCGCCGAACATATGAACTGACGCAACCCAACAGGAGTATGTTTGTCGCCATGACCGATGATGAGCCCAAACCGAGCAAGAACTGGCTGCACTTCCGTGACGTCTGGATATCAACGCAACCCGGTCTGTCTGGCCGTGGTGGCCTTTGACATCTGGTGGCGATCCCACACTTTCAGTCTGCCTTACCACGGCGCTATTTGCTGCAGGCACCGGCCATCGTCAGTTTGAGCTGGCTTTTCCTTTCCATGATGATGGCGTGGCTCGGTCGTCGCGTGTTCGATCCTGCGCTGCATTACGTCTCCGGCTGGCGGCTTCAGCGTGGGAATTGACAGCCTTTCAGGCAAATGGCCTACATAGATAGAGCCGTCGTTCCGATGCCGGTCCTGCGGCACCCGCCGCTACAAGCCGCCGGTCCGCATGATCAAGTTGACCGAGCAGCGGGAGATTACGCCGTACAAGTGGGTGCATCCCGATGAAGAGCGTTGAGACTACACAGGGTTACATTCAGGATTAGGGCCGTTCCCAGAGCTACGATTACCATCCTCATGCCCGAGCGTTCAGCCTGTCGATGTCCCCGTTTATGAGGGCAAAGCGGTCTTCGTTTTTCGGACGGTCTAGGTCCGTTGTTGACCACAAGCGGACTTCCGACCTTGTTTTGGCGCGGGCACTAACCCACAATTGAGCCTCAACGCGCATGGCAGGACGTGTGATGGACATCAGGACCGACGAAATCGCTGCAGGAGTTTATCGAGTGTCGGTGTTTTTGCCCCAAGCGCAAGGCGGGGCCGGGTTCATGTTCAATCATTTCCTGATCGTCGGTGACGAACCCATGCTCTTCCATTGTGGGCTGAGGAAGATGTTTCCGTTGGTCTCGGAAGCCGTCGGCAAAATTATCCCGATCCAGAAGTTGCGCTGGCTGGGCTTCGGTCACTTCGAAGCTGACGAGTGCGGTTCGATGAATGAATGGCTTGCCGCATCCCCTCATGCGCAGGTGACGCATGGCGCGGTGGGATGCCGGGTGTCGATTTCGGATATGGCAGATCGTCCGCCACGAATGCTCGCTGATGGCGAGATTGTCGATCTGGGAAGCAAGCGAGTTCGCTATATTGATACGCCGCACGTCCCGCACGGATGGGACGCTGGCGTCGTGTTCGAAGAGACCACTGGCACCCTTCTATGCGGCGACCTCTTTACGAGACTTGGAGGCGGTCCACCCCTGACTGGGAGCGACATTGTCGGCCCGGCGATGGAGGCGGAGGATTTCTTTGCGCTGACAAGCCTCGGCCCCACAACCGGACCCAACATAAGAAAGCTGACGGAGTTAAGACCAACCACGCTTGCCCTTATGCACGGATCGGCTTTTCAGGGGGACACAGTCGGGGCACTTGATGCTCTCGCGGATCGTTTCGAGGCGCGTCTTCAAGCAGCCATGACACGTTGACACTTGCCCGTGTTACCGTCCGCCATTGGCACCTGAACGGACTTGATCGAGCCATCAGTTAAGGTCTACTTCTGACCCTGGCCGTGTAAAAACTCAAAAATCGAACCGCAGCGAAGAATGATATTTTCCAGTCCAGCCGCCAAGTCTAATCCACTTGCGCCTTGAGCGACTAAAGCGGTCTTGGACGAGTAACTTCTTCTATCGCGATTGAGGGTCTTCGCGTTTTCACACAGCCAAGACCCATACCGGAAGTAACGTGGTTCGAGATATATTCGGCCGGGGGTCTCGTTGTGGCCGCGCACGGATGTTCGACAAAATACTTTTTGGCCGATGTCGGTACGCGCTAGGTTCCTTCGTCCTTAGAAAGTGTTTTTAAACCAGCCCGCCATGCGGAAGGAAGCAGCCATGACTGACTCAACTAAAGAAAAGTTTCTTGTCCTGTATCTCATCCCCAGTACCGTAATGGCGGATTGGGCGAAAACCGATCCCACGATACGGCAGGCCGAAGAACAAAAAATGCAAGTAGCATGGGGGAAGTGGATGGGTGAGCATGCCAAGATGATCATCAGCACCGAAGCGGGCGGCAAAACCAAGCGCGTCACAGAGAGCGGCGTTTCCGACACCAAGAACGACATCATTTTATGTTCGTTCGTCGAGGCCGAATCGCATGAGGCGGCGGCCAAGGCCTTCGAAAATCACCCGCACCTGCAAATCCCGCAATCATCAATTGAAGTCATGTGCGTCCGGCCAATGGGCCCAATGTGACCGGCTAGCTAAGTTTCTTTAAAATAGCGAATGCCGATTATTGGCCAATGAATTGAAGAGCCGCCTCCGGGCGGCTTTGTCTTTTGAATTACTCGCTCGGTCGATGTCGCCTTTTGGCACTTTTGAGACATGCCGACCGCTTCTCACAATGTCCGTTGATGGGAGAAGGCCGGAAGGGCTCAGCGCATGGCCAAAACGACGCTATTGACCCTCAACGGACATCAGAACTTTGCAACAAGCAACTCGAAGCCGGCCCCTATCAATGCGCTAAGTTGACCTGATACAATGGCCCGCTGGGGGTGACCTGCAACGGCAGGAATTTCTTGGCATCATTGATGGTGCGGCGGTCGCGTAGGCGCACGCCAGGAGGGCCCAGAATGAGGAAAACATTTGCTGCCTTTGTCGCGGTCGCAACGATTGCTGGTTCGCTCGCCGCGACCCCCGCAAGCGCACAGCGCGGCGTCGCCGCTCCGGGCCGCTACTATGAGCCCGTCCCTTACGGAGCAGGTCGCGGGCCATACGACGATTTTGGCAGTTGCGAATGGGTGGCACAGCGCCTGTGGGACGGCCATGGCTGGCGGGTCCGCCGGGTGCGAGTTTGCGGCTGATCCACGATTGCGGCGAAACGTGCCCGCAACTTTCCGAATGAACACGACGTGCCTTTGTGGCCGCCCGAAGCACGATGAACAACCGTTGGCTCCTGATGTTTGCCGATACTCATTTTCCAGTTTTGCTAGTTCTGTTGGTGGCCGTCGCCGGACCGTTGCTCGCCGAGCTTCCGGTCGGATTTCGCATTCCGGCCGTAGTCCTCGAAGTCGTGTTGGGGATTATCATCGGTCCGCAGGTGCTGGGGTTGGTGCACTTCGACGGCGTCGTGGCTTCGATGTTCGCGTTCGGTATGGCCGCAACCCTCTTCATGGCAGGCATGGAACTCGAATTCGAAAGAATTCGCGGTCGGCCTTTATGGCTGGCCGTGGGCGGGTGGGGAATGTCGGTCGCGCTTGGGCTTTCTGCCGCAGCCGTACTTCATGTAAGCTCGCTCCATGATCCGATGATTGTGGCATTGGCGCTAGCCACAACCTCGTTGGGCACGGTGCTGCCGATTCTGCGCGACGCCGATCAACTCGGCACACCATTCGGGCGGCTTTTTATCGCCGCCGGTACAATGGGCGAGCTAGGGCCGATTGTGGCGATGTCGTTACTCCTTAGCCAGCAGTACACCACCTTGCAGGAGTTTGGCTTCCTGATGGTTTTTCTCGTGGTCGTGATTTTAGCGGCGGCAATCAGCCTAGGAGTACGGCCGCCGCGCGTTTTAGCGCTTTTGGGCCGCTCGATGCACGCGAGTTCGCAGCTGCCGGTGCGTGTAACTTTGCTCTTGTTTGCTGCCTTTTTCGTGCTATCGGAGCGATTTGGCTTCGAGAGCATTCTGGGCGCGTTTGCCGCGGGAATGGTCGTAGGATTAGCGACCCAGGGAGCCGAAGGCAAAGCGCCGCGGACGAAGATTGATGCCATTTTCTTCGGCTGGTTCATTCCATTCTTTTTCGTCGGCACCGGTATCAAATTCGACCTCAGGTCGATAACCGATGGCGCCTTGACCCTGTTGTTGGTCCCGTTCTCCCTTGCGCTCTTTTTGCTCGTGCGCGGAGCGCCTGCATTGCTGTATCGCAGCGATCTAATGGCCGCGGAGCGCACTGCTTTTGCACTCTACAGTTCGGTTGCCTCGCTTTCGCTGGTGGTGGTTATCACCGAGATCGGCGTTCGTGCGAAAACCATGAGCCCTCAGATGGCTTCAGTGCTCGTGGGTGCCGCGGTTTTGTCCTTACTGCTGTTCCCAACGATTGCGGGACAGCTTCTTCATCAACGGCAGAGTCGCTCTGAGTGAAACAGGAGAAGCCCTTTCGCTCCCGTTAGTCCAGATTTGTTTGACGATGTACATGAAGGACGGCTCGATTATTTTGATCAGAGCAGGTCGTCCGCACCGAAAAGGTGGATCGAATGACGATGCTGTTTGCTGCGGTGCATGAATCCGTTGTTGGGCACGAAACGGAAGGAGGCGAACGCCACCACCATTCCTGCTTAAGGTGCCGGGATCATGAGATTGATTAAACGACTTTTGCGACGTTTGCTGATTTTTGGATTAGGCATCTTTTGTGTCTGGTTGATCGTCTTTGTCGTCTTTGAAACCGCGGACCGCAGGTTACCTTGGATCCTGGCCGTCGGCATCACCTATGGAATCGCCGCGTATATTGTTCTGCCGCGCGCCATTCGCGTGGGACTGAAGATCCTTCAACGCAAACGTGTGCCTAGTTACACGATTACGGGCGACGGTTTGCCTGGAGACCCAGTGAACGTCGCACTCATAGGCACTCTCCAGCAGCTTCGCGCGGCCTTTGCAGCGCTCGGCTGGTCGGAAGCAGATCGGCTCAGTCTGGCAAGCTCATGGGGCATGATCCGTGCTTTCGTATTCAACTCTCCGTACCCCAGCGCCCCATTTAGCACTCTCTATCTTCTTGGCCGTGGCCAAGACATTGGTTTTCAAAAGGCGATCGATAATAGTCCAAGAAAGCGCCATCACATCCGGTTCTGGGCTTTGAGCCTAACGCATGCCCGGGACACTTGGGGAGCAGCCGACTTCTGGCTGAACACCAAACGCCCGCCGGACAATGAACGCGCTCTGTGGGTAGGAGCCGGCACCAGGGACACCGGCTTGTCCCTAACTCGCCTTACATTTCAGATCACCCACGCCACGGACTCGGATACGAATGCAGAGCGCGACTATATTGTCGGTGAGTTGAGGAAAAATCGATCTATCGAGGCGGAGCAAGTGTATCAAGCCGGCCAAAATCTCCAGACCGAACGCGTCAACCGCTACATTACTGATGGCGAGATCATGTTGGCGAGGTTGGTGAAAATGGCGATTGACGCCAAAGTTGGGCATTGCTGTCGCTATGTCACACAAGTCCGCTGGCGGTCGTTGTGCCGCTATCGATTTCAATGGGAGCTGATCCATGAAATGTACCAAGCGGTCGTTTACCGTCCTCTGCATCGTCTTAGCAGTGCCTCTGTCCTTGAGTATTGGAAGACTCAATGCGCGCGATGCCGATGACGCCACTATTACCTTAGCGCGCGCACAGACCGCTAAGCAGCAATGCATAAGCGCCTGCCGTGCACGCTATCGCGACTGTCGTCGTCTGAACCAGTTGCCGTCGTTCGAGTGTCGGGGTGTTTACCAGGACTGCACCCGATACTCTTGTACTGGTTTAGGACCGGGATGATTGCCGTGCCTTTTGCTGCCCCGACCTCTCGATCGCTGCTGACCGCGTCGCCGATCTGACCGAATGATGCTGCACTGCATGAGTCCGGATGTGGCACTAAGCCGAAATGCGAGATAGCGGATGCAATGTCCGCTCCTGGCGGTTTATCGGAGGCCGTTCGATAGCTCTCGGAATTTCCGCTAGTAACCCTCATGATCGTCCTTCAGGGCAAGCAGCTCCAGGAGCCATATCGTCCTTGCTCTCTCGACGCCCATGTCCCCAACAGCCGGCAGCACTGAACGAAATTGGCTATTGTCGCCCGCCTTGCGATTTACGGAATTGGCTCTCAGCGGACATCGTGCAAGCTGTGGTCAACGGCTGCCTCCTGGTCCAGAGCGGACGCCAGCGCTTGACCTGGTGTTGGTGCTTCCTAGGGACGAACACCAAGTTGACGAAGTATCCCGATAGCAGCCAGCGCCTGCAACGGTCGGCTCCGACTGCGTGGTCCGCAAGGTGCCTGAACGAGAGCAGTGTTGAGATCGGTTTCTGCCGCGGCGGCTGAGCATCTCGTGCCTGGTCACATGGCGGGCGAAAAGTGCTGAGAATTCAAACCCATCTCTACTTTGCATGGGGTTGTTTTCGATATTTTGTATGCGGGCCTGCGGTGAAGGGCATCCGCACAGGGGCCGGCACGCCCTCATGCAAAAGCCCTCTCCCGGGGCGGGAGAGGGCTGAGTAACGTCATCCAGAGATCGCGATGCTCAGGTCTTCTTCAGCATCGGGCAGACGCTCTTCTCGAGCGGGATGAAGGCTTCCGCCGCCGGGATGGTGGCGACGAGATTGTAGTAGTCCCACGGATACTTCGAATCCGCCGGCTTCTTCACCTCGAACAGATAGGCCGGGTGGATCTTGCGGCCGTCGGCGCGGACCGAGCCCTTGCCGAACAGCGGATCGTCGGTCGGCAATTCCTTCATCTTGGCGACGACAGCGCGTCCGTCATGCGGATTGCCGCCGAGCGCTTCCAGCGCCTTGAAGTAATGGATCAGCGAGGAATAGACGCCGGCCTGGACCATGGTCGGCGGCTGCTTCTTGAACTTCTCGTTGAAGCGCTTGGTGAAGGCGCGGGTCTGGTCGTTCATGTCCCAGTAGAAGGTCTCGGTGAAGTTCAGCCCCTGCGCGACCTTCAGTCCGAGCGAATGAACGTCGGTGATGAACATCAGCATGCCCGCGAGCTTCTGCCCGCCGGCCACGATGCCGAACTCCGCCGCCTGCTTGATCGAGTTGGTGGTGTCGCCGCCGGCGTTGGCGAGCCCGATGATCTTCGCTTTCGAGCTCTGTGCCTGCAGCAGGAACGACGAGAAGTCGGCGTTGTTGAGCGGATGCTTGACGCCGCCCAGCACCTTGCCGCCATTGGCGACGACGACAGCAGCCGTATCGCGCTCGAGCGCGTGACCGAAGGCGTAGTCCGCGGTGAGGAAGAACCAGCTGTCGCCGCCCGATTTCACCAGCGCCTTGCCGGTGCCGTTGGCGAGCATCCAGGTGTCGTAGACCCAGTGGATCGTATTCGGCGAGCACTGCGCGCCGGTGAGGTCCGATGACGCCGAGCCGGAGTTCAGGTTGACGACGTTCTTTTCCCTCGCAAGGTTGGCAATGGCGAGGCCGACGCCGGAGCTTGCGAGATCGACGAACACGTCGACCTTTTCGACATCGACCCACTGCTTGCCGATGTTGGTGCCGACGTCGGGCTTGTTCTGGTGATCCGCGGCGATCACGTCGATCTTCCAGCCCTTGGCGAGAAGCCCGGAATCCTCGACCGCCATTTGCGCGGCGACGGTCGAACCGGGGCCGCCGATATCAGCATAGAGGCCGGACTGGTCGCCGAGACTTCCTACCTTGACGACCTTGTCGAGCGTTTGCGCCAAAGCGCTGGCGGCAAACACCAGGCTCGTGGTCATGACCAAGGCTGCAATGGATCGCTTCATTTGTCCTCCGGGGATGATTTTTGAACGTTCAAATTTTGAATGCGGGCTGTACAAGAGGATCATTATGCCCGGTCGCGCTTTGGCCGCCTAGCCGTCGCGACAGCCTGTCACTGGGCACGAATATTCCGCCACGCGGCGAATTCGCGAGGAAGATGTTCAGCGATGTCAGGATGCGCGTGCGTCAGCGAAAGTAGTAGCGAATGCTGACATAAACCACGGCGAGGCACATGAAGATCAGCGCCACCGGGAGCTGCGGTTTGGCCGGCGGTCCTGACGCGACAGGCTTGGGCCGGGCCGGCGGCCGGCGAAAGGCAGTGACGTTGCCGCTATCGGCGACCGGTTCGCTCGCGCGTGAGGGGATTTCGGGCGGCACCCCGGTCCCGCCCATCTCCGCATAGTAGCTCTTGTACATGAGCTGGATGGTGGCCTCGGAAGCGTCCGCCTCGGTCATCTTCGCGAGCAACTGCCTGTAGCCTTCGAGAAAGTTCTGCGCCTCGGCGGGCAGGGCGGAGAAGCCGTTCAGCTTGGCCAGCATTTTCCAGGTCGCAAAATCTGCCCTCGCGCGGGTATCGGCGCGTCGTGCGATCAACATGTCGGCAGCTTTTATCGCCATGGCCCCAAGCCGTTTCGTCCGCGTCGCTTTCTTTTCTATCGCAAATTTAGGCGTTGCCGGTGATGAAGAGAAGGGCGCCGATCACATATCCGGTAAGTGTCCGCAGTATTGCCGAAATAACATCAAGATTTAGGCCGAGCTGCGCGCCGATGACCGGAAGCAGGATCAGCAGGCCGATCAGGATCAGCATGCCGTAGGGTTCCAGCCGTGACAGCGGGTAAGCCAGCACCCGCGGCAGCAGGCCGACCGCGACCCGGCCGCCGTCCAGCGGCGGGATCGGCAGCATGTTGAAGATCGCCAGCACGATATTGATCAGGAACGCATTTTTGAGGTTGTCCGCGGTCCATTTCGCGGCCTCTGCCGGTACCAGGGGCAGGGCATGGAAGCCGAGGGCCACGATCACGGCCAGCACGATGTTGGTGGCGGGCCCGGCCAGCGCCACCCAGACCATGTCGAGCCGCGGATGGTTCAGGTTCCGGAAATTCACCGGGACCGGCTTGGCGTAGCCGAACAGGAACGGCGAATGTGACAGCAGCAGCACGCCCGGAAGGATCACGGTCCCGAACGGGTCGATATGCTTGAGGGGATTGAAACTGACGCGGCCCAGCTGCCAGGCGGTGTTGTCGCCGAGCCGGTAGGCCACAAACGCGTGCGCGGCCTCGTGGAAAGTGATGGCGATCAGGAGCGGAAGCACCCAAACCGATAGGTCGTATAATGAGAAGTTCACTCAACGCTCCCGCCGTTGTTCCGGCGACGCTACAGCATCACGGATCGGTCGGACAATCGAGCGCCCTGTCGCGTTAAGGTGAACGCTGCGTGGCATTTTCATCTGGCCGCTTCGGGCGTGAACCGGTCGGCGCGCTTGATCAGCAGATCGAGAAAGGTCCTGGCCCGCAGCGACATCCAGTGGGTTTCCGGATACACCGCATGAAGCGGCAGGGCTGCAATCGAATATTCCGGAAGAACCGTTTCGAGCTGGCCGCTGCGGAGTCCTTCCGCCGCGTTCCAGTCGGGCAGGATGGCGATGCCCAGATGCTGCATCGTCGCTTCCTGCATGGCGTCGGCATCGTCGACCAGGATCGACCCGCCGATCGCGGCGACGTGGCGGCCATGTTCGGATTCGAAGGTCCATTCGTGCGCCCGCGACACGCGCGAATAGACGATGCACTGGTGCGCGCTCAGATCCTCCGGCGTTCGCGGCGTCGGACGGCCGTGCAGATAGGTTGGCGTCGCAACCAGATGGCGCTGCACCGTGCCGAGCCGGCGGGCAACAAGCGTGCTCGCCTCCAGATTTCCAATCCGCAGCGCGAGCTCGAGGCCTTCCTCCACCAGATTGACGAAGCGCTCGCTGAATCGGATATCGACCCGCACTTCCGGATAATTCCTGACATAGTCGGTGATGACAGGAATCATGTAGCGCCTCCCGAACGAGGAGGGGACGCCGATCCGGAGCGTGCCGTTAGGGCGAGGCGCCGCTTCCTCGACGCTGGACCTTGCCATATCGAAGGCCCCGATGATCTGACGCGCGAGATCGTAGATGCGGTGCGCCTCAGCCGTGGGTTTGAGCTTGCGCGTCGTGCGCAGGAACAACTGCGTGCCGAATTCGCCTTCCAGCAGCGCGATGCGCTTGCTGATCGCCGGCTGGCCGATGCCGAGTTCCTTCGCCGCGGCTGAGAAGCTGCCGCCTTCCAAGGTGCGCACGAAGGCGCGCAGGCAATCAATTCGGTCCATGAAATATTCCAATTGGGAATAAATCATATCCCACCTATTCCGTAGCCTGCAAGCCGGCCGACCGTTAGGCTTTGCCAAAATCAAATCGGGGAGGACAGACGTGGCACGCAACATCGGGATCGTCGGCGCGGGAATCGCAGGTCTGCATCTGGGGCTCTACCTGCAAAAGCACGGGGTGGACGCGACCATCA
Source organism: uncultured Alphaproteobacteria bacterium (assembly GCA_963791165.1). Taxonomy (GTDB): domain Bacteria; phylum Pseudomonadota; class Alphaproteobacteria; order Rhizobiales; family Xanthobacteraceae; genus Bradyrhizobium. The sequence continues at coordinate 139,818 of CAWBRL010000032.1, forward strand.
TCACCGATCGCGCGCCGGAGGATTACCGGAACAGCCGGCTCCTCAACACCGTCGCGCATCACCACGTGACGATCGCGCGGGAAGATTATCTCGGCGTCAATCACTGGACCGATCCCAAAGACCATTACTACTACCACGATCATTTTTTCAATTTTCCGCAGCCGCTCGGCTTTCGCGGCGATTTCTCGCGGCCGAGCCGCGCCGTCGACTACCGGATATATCTTCCGGCATTGATGAATGATTTCACGCGGCGCGGCGGCAAGATCGAATACCGTCGCATCGAGGAGAGCGATATCGGTCCGCTCGTTGCACGTTTCGATCTTCTGGTGGTGTCGACCGGCAAGGGGCCGCTTGGTCAACTCTTTACCTACCGGCCGGAGCATACGCCTTACTCGCAGCCGCAACGCCGCCTGTGCGTCGGCCTCTACACCGGCGTGCGGCAGCCTGATCCCATGAACGTTACGCTTTCGGTGTCTCCCGGACATGGCGAGATGATCGTGATCCCGACCATTACCTTCGATGGCGTCGCGAACGCGCTGCTGATGGAGAATGTGCCCGGCGGCGACATGGAGGAGCTTGCAACGCTCAACTATGACGACAACCCCAGGCATTTCCTGAGCGTGCTGCTGGGCAAGCTGGAGAAGCACCACCCGACGACCTACGATCGGATCGATACTGCACGCTTCGGTCTGGCGCAGCCTCAGGATCTCCTGCAGGGCGGCGTGGTGCCGACGGTACGAAATACGGTCGTCCAGTTCGACGACGGCAAATGCGCCATCGCGCTCGGCGACGTCCACTCGATCGTCGATCCCATGATGGGGCAGGGCGCCAATGTCGCCTCCTATGCGGCCTTCGTGCTCGGCGAAGAGATCGTCCATTCCGATGTGCTCGACGCGCGCTTTTGCGAAAAGGTCGACCTGAAGCGGCAAGATCGGGTGCTGGCGGCGTCACGCTGGACCAACATCATGCTTCAGCCGCCTACGGAGGCGCTGGGCATGCTGATCGGCACGATGAGCCAGAATCCCGCGCTGGCGAACGAGTTCACCGAGAATTTCAACTATCCGGATCGCCAGTGGGACCGCGTCTCGACGGCTGAACGCATCCATGCCTGGATCGGCCGGATGTCCGCGCCTGCGGAACCCGTGCGCGCCATCGCGTGAGGATCGATCGATGCACTGCCCTGCAGTGACCTATCCGCACCCCAACAAGCCCGCGCGCTTCAGCTTCGCGGGCGGAGATTGATATGCGGCACGCCAACCCGGCGACGTTTCGTCAGGCCGCATCGCGATTTGCGACCGGCGTCGCGGTGCTGACCGCGTGCGACGAGAACGGCGAGGTCTGCGGCATGACCGCGAACAGCTTCGTCACCGTCAGCCTTTCGCCACCGACCGTGCTGGTTTCCGTCATGCCGGGACGAATGCATCGGGCGATTTCCGCAAGCGGCCGCTATTGCGTCAACGTCCTGCCGGAGCAGGGCCGGGAACTGTCGCGGCATTTCGCCAGCCGGCCGGGCGCAACCGCCGTCCCTGACTATGAAATCGTGGACGGCCTGCCGAGACTGTCCGGCTGCATGGCCTACTTCGCCTGCGAGGTGGTCCGGCATGTTGACGTCAGCGACCACACGCTGATCATCGCCGAAGTGTCGAACTGCGACTACCGCGACAATACCCCGCTGGTGTTCTTTTCGAGCCGCTACCATCTCGGACCCGGCGAGCCATTCGATCGCTGACGGCAAGCGACCCGGTGCGTTGTCAACGGTCTTCACTTCCCCGGGGGAACCGTTCCCTGATACTGCACCAGGCCGTCATCGAGGCGCACCCAGTCGATCTTTTCCGAGACCCAGATGTGCTCGGTCGGCGCAAACGCGTTGCGGTCGTCGAAGGCGGCCAGCGCGACGCCGACCATGGTGCCGTTGGTCCGCCGGGAAAACAGCCGCGTTCCGCAAATTTTGCAGAATTCCCGGTCCAGCGCCTCCGAAGATGGATAGCGCGCGGTGTCGCCCTCGACCGAAAGCGCCCGCTGGTCGAACAGCGCGCGGGCAAAGAACGGCGAGCCCATCGCCTTCTGGCAGTTGCGGCAATGGCAGATGCGGACGTTGACCGGCTCGCCCTCGGTCCTGAACCGCACCGCGCCGCAGAGGCATCCGCCCTCCCGGATCGTACCCATGTCAGTACGTGGCCCGGCCGCCGGAAATGTCGAACACCGCACCGGTCGAGAACGCGCAATCCTCCGACGCCAGCCATGCGACCATCGACGCGAGTTCTTCGACGAGCACAAATCGCCCCTTCGGAATCTTCGACAGCATGAAGTCGATGTGCTGCTGCGTCATCTGGTCGAAGATTGCGGTCTTGGCCGCCGCCGGCGTCACCGCGTTGACGAGGATGTCGTGCTGCGCGAGCTCCTTGCCGAGCGATTTTGTCAGTGCGATCAGGCCGGCCTTCGAGGCCGAATAATGCGCGGCATTGGGGTTGCCTTCCTTGCCGGCGATCGAGGCGATGTTGACGATGCGGCCATACTTTTGCTGGAGCATCGCCGGCACCACCGCCTTGCAGCAGATGAACGGCCCGTCGAGATTGATGCGCAGCACCTTGCGCCATTCCTCGATGTCGGTTTCCCACACCGACTTGTTGATACCGGCGATGCCGGCGTTGTTGACGAGGATGTCGATCTTGCCGAGCGCCTTCAGGGTTTCGTCGCGGGTCTTCTCGACCGCGGCGAGATCGGAAACGTCGACCTTGAAGGCCGACACCGCCGGGCCGATTTCCTTGGCGGTCTTTTCCGCAAACGGCAGGTCGTGATCCCAGATCGCGACCTTCGCGCCTGACGCCACGAAGCGCTCGGTGATCGCGCGGCCAAAACCCTGCGCGCCGCCGGTGACGACGGCGCAGCGGCCGTTGAGATCGATCTTGTTCATCGCGATTTCCTTTCACTCGTTGTACCTCATGGTGAGGAGCGCTCTTGCGCGTCTCGAACCATGAGGCCCGTGGCCCATCCTTCGAGACGCCGCGCTGGCGCGGCTCCTCAGGATGAGGGTGCGGTTAAAGCGTCCAGCCGCCGTCGATGACGTGGGCGACGCCCGTCGTGAACGCACTTTCGTCGCTGGCGAGATAGACGGCGAGCAAAGCGATCTCCTCGGCAGTACCGAGCCGTCCCATCGGCTGCCGCGCAATGAACATCTCGCGTCCGTTGGGACCGGCGGCGGCCGCACGGTCTAGCATCGAGGGTGTTTCGATGGTGCCGGGGCAGATGCAGTTGCATCGTACGCCTTTGGTGATGAAGTCGGTGGCGACCGAGCGCGTCAGCGCCGCAACCGCAGCCTTGGTCGCGCCGTAGACGTAACGGTTTGGCGCGGCCTTGAACACGCCGGCGGCGGAGGCGATGTTCACGATTGAGCCGCGGCCGTTTTCCAGCATGCCGGGCAGGAATGAGCGGATCGTCCGGTGCATCGACTTGACGTTGAGGTCGAACGAAAAATCCCAATCCTCGTCGGAGCATTCCAGCACGGTGCCGTGATGCACGAAGCCTGCGGCGTTGAGCAGGATATCGGTCTTGCCGGCGCGCTTGGCCATGGCGGCGACCGCGGCGCTGTCGCGGGCGTCGAGTTTGGCCACTTCCGCAATGCCTTCGCTCTTGAGCGCGGCGAGTTTGGATTCGTCGATGTCGGTGGCGAACACGGTCGCCCCTTCGCGCGCAAAAGCCACCGCACAGGCGCGGCCGATTCCGACGGCGGCAGCGGTGACGAAGGCGCGCTTGCCCTTCAGGCGGTCTGACATGGTTTTTCTCCTGGTTTTTCTCTTTCGTCATTGCGAGGAGCGAAGCGACGAAGCAATCCAGACTGTCTTCCGCGGAGGGACTTTCTGGATTGCTTCGCTGCGCTCGCAATGACGGTGACTGCCTAGTGATTATCCCGTGCCACGCCGACGGTACCGGCGATGTCGTGATAGCGCGTCGCGAGTTCCATGCAGGCGCCGGTGGCCTGCTGACCGACGGTGGAGCGATAGAGCTCCTGCCACGGCGTCTGGTTGGCCGGATAGGCAAAGCCGCCTTTCGCCTTCAGGTCGGCGTGACGTTTCCGCAGCTCCTCGTCCGGGATCAGGATGTTCGCGGCACCCTTGTTGAGGTCGATGCGAACCTTGTCGCCGGTCTTGAGGATCGCAAGCCCGCCGTCGGCGGCGGCTTCGGGCGAAGCGTTGAGGATCGACGGCGAACCCGAGGTGCCGGACTGCCGGCCATCACCGATGCAGGGTAGCGACAGGATACCGCGTTTGATCAGCGCTGCCGGCGGCTGCATGTTCACGACCTCGGCCCCACCGGGGTAGCCGATCGGCCCGGCGCCGCGGATGAACAGGACGCAGTGCTCGTCGATACCGAGCGAGGCGTCGTCGATCCGGTCGTGATAATCCTCCGGCCCTTCGAACACGATGGCGCGGCCCTCGAACGCATTCGGGTCTTTGGGATTGATCAAATAGCGGTCGCGGAATTCCTTCGAAATCACGCTGGTCTTCATGATCGCGGAATCGAACAGATTGCCGCGCAGCACCAGGAAGCCGGCGTCTTTCACCAGCGGCTTGTCGTAAGTCCAGATCACGTCGCCGTCGGGCTTGGCCGCCTCCCGGCAGTTCTCGCCCATGGTACGGCCGTTGACGGTCTTTGCGTCTTCATGGATGCGCTTATGCGCCATCAGTTCGCGCACCACGGCCGGCACGCCGCCGGCGCGGTGATATTCTTCGCCGAGATAGAAGCCGGCCGGTTGCATGTTCACCAGCAGCGGGATGTCGTGGCCGTGCTTCTGCCAGTCGTCGATCGACAATTCGACGCCGATGTGCCGCGCCAGCGCATTGATATGGATCGGCGCATTGGTCGAGCCGCCGATCGCCGAATTCACCACGATGCAGTTCTCGAACGCCTCGCGGGTCAGGATGTCGGAAGGCTTCAGATCCTCCCACACCATCTCGACGATCCGCTTTCCGGTTTCATAGGCGATCTGGCCGCGCTCGCGGTAGGGCGCGGGGATCGCCGCGCATCCCGGCAACGACATGCCGAGCGCTTCCGCAAGCGAGTTCATCGTCGAGGCGGTGCCCATCGTGTTGCAGTGGCCGACCGAGGGGGCCGAGGACGCCACGATGTCGATGAACTCGTTGTAGTCGATCTCGCCGCCGGCAAGCCGCTCGCGGGCTTTCCAGACGACGGTGCCGGAGCCGGTGCGCTCGCCGTTGAACCAGCCGTTCAGCATCGGACCGCCCGAGAGCACGATGGCGGGCAGGTTGACGGTCGCCGCCGCCATCAGGCAGGCCGGCGTGGTCTTGTCGCAGCCGGTGGTCAGCACCACGCCGTCGAGCGGATAGCCGAACAGGATTTCGACCAGCCCGAGATAGGCGAGGTTGCGGTCGAGCGCCGCGGTCGGGCGCTTGCCGGTCTCCTGGATCGGATGCGTCGGGAATTCCATGGCGATGCCGCCGGCGGCGCGGATGCCCTCACGCACCCTGTGTGCCAATTCGAGATGGTGGCGGTTGCACGGGGAGAGGTCGTTGCCGGTTTGTGCGATGCCGATGATCGGCTTGCCGGACTGCAATTCTTCGCGGGTCAGGCCGTAGTTGAGGTAGCGTTCGAGATAGAGTGCGGTCATTCCCGGGTTATGCGGGTTGTTGAACCACTCCAGGGAACGAAGTTTCCGGCCCTTGCCGTTGGTGGCAGCTTTGTTGTCGTTTTTTTTCATTGGTTTTCTCCCGCACTGCAAACGCACTGCAAACTCTTGGGCGGCCTAAATCACGGCAGCGATTGCACCATGCTGAAAATTTCATCCGCTGCAAACGCGTTCGCCGTTTCGAATTGCCGTCTCAGCGAACCCGATCCTAGTTCGGCCTAAAAGATAGCGCTACCATTTTCTGTCTCAGGCCGCGATCCGAACCGGGAACCAGCATCAGGCATTTTGCGGCGTCGAGCTTTCGCGGACCATCAGCTGAAAACCGAGGTCGAGCACCGGTTCCTGCGGGCGACGGCCTTCGATCGCCTCGATCAACATCGTAACGGCGTGACGGCCCATTTCATAGCGATTGGTACGCACGCTGGTGAGCGACGGGACCGCTGACTCCATGAATTCCAGGTCGTTGAAGCCGACAATGGCCAGGTCGCGGGGAACCGATATCTGGCGGCGCTGGCATTCGAACAGCACGCCGAGCGCGAGGTCGTCGTTGACGCAGAACACCGCATCGATTTCAGGTGCCTTGGCGAGAAGATCCGCGAAAAGCGTCCCGCCAAGCGTGACGGTGGTGGGCACCGAAGTGGTGATGACGAGGTTCGGGTCAAACAGGGATGCCGCTTTCATGGCATCACGATACCCTTCGAAGCGCCGCTGCACGCGCGGGTCCATTCGCGCGCCGAGAAACCCCACACGCCGGTACCCCTGATCGAGAATGTGCGAAATCGCCGCAAAACCGGCATCGTAGTGCGAGAAGCCGACCATCATGTCGACCGGGCTGTCGCCGATCTCCATGATCTGCGTGACCGGACAATTCATCGACTCCAGGATCTCGCGCGATTCCGCGGTCTGGTTGATGCCGGTCACGATCAATCCGGCCGGCTTCTGAGCCCGAAACAGACGCAGCAGCTTCTCCTCCTGCAGGATGCTGTAGCGGGTATTGGCAAGCTGGATGCTGTAGCGGCTGCCTTCGGAAGAATTGTAGACGCCGCGCAGCACGTCGGCGAACACGCTGTTGGTGAGGGAAGGGATGACGACGCCGATGACTTCCGTGCGGTGCGAAGCCAGCGCGCGCGCGGCCAGATTGGGTACGTAGCCCAGTTCTTTCACGGCGCTGTCGACGCGCTCGCGCTTGCTCAACGACAGTGCTTCGGGATTTCTGAAGAAGCGCGATGCCGTAATCGGACTGACGCCCGCAAGCTTGGCGACCTCGGTGAGGCGGATTTTTCCAGACTTTGTCTGTTTTCGTCCCATCTTGCGCTCATATCACAACGGATTAGACGTTTGAACAATTATTGACAGCGCTACCATCGGATTGCTAAAAACCTTCAAACTGCGGATGATGATGCCCGTTGAATTCGGCTTCCGGCATTAAAGTCGATAAGACAGCACGGCCACCCACGCGTGGCGCCAAGAAAATAGAAAATAAGGGGAGAGAATTCGATGTCGTCGGTACAGATTCGCGACGTGCGGAAGTCGTTCGGTAACTTTGAAGTTTTGCACGGCGTATCGATTCCGATCGAGGATGGCGAGTTCGTCGTGCTCGTCGGCCCCTCCGGCTGCGGCAAGTCGACCTTGCTGCGGATGCTCGCAGGGCTCGAGAACATCACCTCGGGAACGATTTCGATCGGCGATCGCGTGGTCAACAATGTCCAGCCGAAAGAGCGCGACATTGCCATGGTGTTCCAGAACTACGCGCTCTATCCGCACATGACGGTCGCCGACAACATGGGCTTCTCGCTCAAGCTGCGCGGCGCGAGCGCCGACGAAATCTCCAAAGGCGTTAATCGCGCCGCGGAAATCCTGGCGCTGACGCCGCTGCTCGAGCGCTATCCGCGGCAATTGTCGGGCGGCCAGCGCCAGCGCGTCGCCATGGGCCGCGCCATCGTGCGCGATCCGCAGGTGTTCTTGTTCGACGAGCCGCTTTCCAACCTCGACGCCAAGCTGCGCGTCGCGATGCGCACCGAAATCAAGGAACTGCATCAGCGGCTGAAGACCACGACCGTCTACGTCACCCACGACCAGATCGAAGCCATGACCATGGCCGACAAGATCGTCGTGATGCACGACGGCATCGTCGAACAGATGGGCACCCCGCTCGAACTCTACGACAGTCCGGCCAACCAGTTCGTTGCGGGCTTCATCGGTTCGCCGGCGATGAATTTCCTCAAGGGCCAGGTGAAGTCGAACGGCAGCGCCGGCTTTGTGGGACCGAATGGCGTCAAGCTGCCGCTAAAGTCGGCGCCGGCCAATTCGGAAGGGCGGCCCGCGGTCTACGGCGTCCGTCCCGAGCATTTCACCATTGCCGATGACGGCGCCGAAGCCGAGATCGTCGTGGTCGAGCCGACCGGCTCGGAAACGCAAGTGTTCGCCAAGCTCGGCGGCGAGCAGGTCGTCGCCGTATTCCGCGAACGTCACCAATTCAATCCGGGCGACAAGGTTCGGCTGAAGCCGGACCCGGCGCTCGTGCATCTGTTCGACGAGACGACTGGAAAGCGACTGAATGGCTGAGTGACTACGAAGGGCCTAACAACAAGAAGAAACGAGGGCCGAGCAACAACCAAAAAATATTCAAAGGGAGGATGGACTATGCAGGACTTTACCCGCCGCTCTCTGCTTCAGGGTGGCACCGCGCTGGCGGCGGCCGGCGCGCTAACCGGACCGGCGCTGCTCGATTTCGCCAAGGCCTGGGCGCAATCGGCGCCGTGGAAGGCCGAGAAGGGCGCCAAGCTCACAGTGATGCGCTGGAAGCGGTTCGTGCCGGCGGAAGATGACGCGTTCAACGCCATGGTCGCCGCATTCAAGACCGCGACCGGTACCGAGATGAACGTGTTCAGCGAGTCCTTCGAGGACGTGCAGCCGAAGGCATCGGTGGCGGCGAACACCGGCTCGGGCCTCGATCTCGCCTGGGGCCTGCACACGCTGCCGCAGCTGTTTCCGACCAAAGTGCTGAAGATGAACGACGTCGCCGATTACCTCGGCAAGAAGTACGGCGGATGGACCTCGGCGGCAGAGATTACCTGCAAGCAGGGCAATGACTGGCTCGGCATTCCCGTCGCGACCATCGGCGGCTACATGACCTACCGCAAATCGGCGGTGGACAAGGCCGGTTTCAGTGAATTCCCGAAGGACTTCCCGGGCTTCCTTGAAATGTGCAAGGCGCTCAAGAAGAACGGCACCCCGGCCGGCTTCCCGCTCGGCCACGCCACCGGCGACGCCAATGCCTGGCTGCACTGGATCCTCTGGGGCCACGGCGCGTACACGGTCGACAAGGACAACAAGGTCGTCATCAACTCGCCGGAGACCGTCAAGGCACTGGAATATGCCAAGGCGCTGTCGGACACGTTCATTCCCGGAGTCGCATCCTGGAACGACTCCTCCAACAACAAGGCCTACCTTGCGGGCGAACTCCATTGCACCGCCAACGGCATCTCGATCTACGTTGCCGCCAAGGACGACGCGTCCAAGAAGGAACTCGCCGACGATACCTATCACGCGCTTTGGCCGGTCGGGCCGGTCGGCAAGCCGACCGAACTGCAGCTCGCGGTTCCGATCCTGGCGTTCAACTTTACCAAGTCTCCGAACGCCGCGAAAGGCCTTCGTCGCCTTCATGCTGGAGAAGGAAAACTACGACAAGTGGTTGAGCGGTGCGCGGGGTTATCTCACCCACACGCTCAACGCCTACGATAACTCGCCGGTGTGGACGGCCGACCCGAAGAACGCCGTGTTCGCCCAGGCCAGCAAGCGCGCGCTGCCGGCCTCCGGCATCGGCACGCCCGGCGAGAAGGCGGCGACGGCGATCGCCGACTTCCTGGTGGTCGACATGTTCGCCAACTACTGCAGCGGACGCGACGACGCCAAGGGTGCCATCGCGGTGACCGAACGGCAGTTGAAGCGCATCTATCGCTAAGCAAAACGGGCGGGCCGCAAGCGATTGCGGCTCGCCCCATTCCACATCGATACGGAAGCAGCGCCGCTCATGACATTGCAGGATTTCGCCCATGGCTGACATCGCACTGCAACCCCGGGCGGCGCGGCCGCCGATCCGCGAGGCCACCTCGTGGGATCAGGTCAAGACCAACCGGAACTGGCTCGGCTTCTGGTTCATGTTGCCGGCGATGGCGTTTCTGATCTTCTTTCTCGCCTACCCACTCGGCCTCGGTATCTGGATTTCGTTCACCGATGCCAAGATCGGCCGGCCCGGCGAATTCATCGGCATCGAGAACTATGAATGGCTGTGGGGCGACAGCATCTTCTGGCTGTCGGTATTCAATACGCTGCTCTACACCTCGGTCGCGAGCGCCATCAAATTCGGGATCGGCCTCTATCTCGCGCTGCTGCTGAACGAGAACATGCCGTTCAAGGCGATCCTGCGCGCGCTGGTGCTGATCCCCTTCATCGTGCCGACCGTGCTGTCGGCGCTGGCGTTCTGGTGGATCTTCGATTCTCAGTTCTCGATCATCTCCTGGTCGCTGAAGCAGATGGGGTTGATCACCCAGAACATCAATTTCCTCGGCGACGTCACCTGGGCGCGGATATGCGTGATCTTTGCCAACATCTGGCGCGGCGTTCCCTTCGTTGCGATCACGCTGCTTGCCGGCTTGCAGACCGTGCAGCCTTCGCTCTACGAGGCCGCGACGCTCGATGGCGCGTCGAAGTGGGAGATGTTCCGCTTCATCACCTATCCGCTGCTCACGCCGATCATCGCCGTGGTGATGACGTTCTCGGTCCTGTTCACCTTCACCGACTTCCAGCTGATCTGGGCGATGACGCGGGGCGGTCCGGTCAACGCGACGCACCTGATGGCGACTTTGTCGTATCAGCGCGCCATCATCGCCGGCCAGCTCGGCGAGGGCGCGGCGATCTCCAGCGCGATGATTCCGTTCCTGCTCGCAGCGATCATGGTTTCATGGTTCGGGCTGCAGCGTCGCAAGTGGCAGCAGGGTGAGAACAATGACTGATCTTCCGACCTCGCGGATCGATCTCAAAGCCGTACTTTCCGGAACCTCGCCGACGGTCGCCAAAGACGACCACAGCGAGGGCATGAGCTATCTGCAGTCGGTGCCGCGCCGCATGGTGACGCTCTATCTGCCGCTGTCGATCATCGTCATCGTCCTGCTGTTTCCGTTCTACTGGATGGGACTGACGGCGATCAAACCGGACGAGCAACTGCTCGACCTCGACAAGTATAACCCGTTCTGGACCTGGAATCCGACCTTCAAGCACTTTTACAAGCTCCTGTTCGATAGCCACTATCCGACGTGGCTCTGGAACACGATGTATGTGGCGGTCTGCGCCACCATCCTGTCGATCATCGCCAGCGTGCTGGCAGCCTACGCGATCGTGCGGCTGCGCTATCGCGGCGCGCAATGGGTCGGCGGGCTGATCTTCCTGTCCTATCTGGTGCCGCCGTCGATCCTGTTCATCCCGCTGGCCACCGTCGTATTCCAGTACGGGCTGTTCAATTCACCGATGGCGCTGATCCTGACCTATCCGACCATCCTGATCCCGTTCTCGACCTGGCTGCTGATGGGTTACTTCAAGACCATCCCTTTCGAGCTGGAAGAATGCGCCTTGATCGACGGTGCCAGCCGATGGCAGATCCTGGTCAAGATCGTGCTGCCGCTGGCGATCCCCGGCCTGATTTCGGCGTTCATCTTCTGCTTCACGCTGTGCTGGAACGAGTTCATCTATGCGCTGACGTTCCTGCAATCGACCTCCAACAAGACGGTGCCGGTCGCGATCGTCAACGAATTCGTCGACGGCGACATCTATCGCTGGGGCTCGCTGATGGCGGGTGCGCTGGCGGGCTCGCTGCCGCTGGTTATCCTTTACGCCTTCTTCGTTGAGCATTATGTGTCGGCGATGACGGGAGCCGTTAAAGAGTAAGCGCGCGAGGCCCGGCTGATAATAACAGGGTTCAAAAAGGAGACGGGTCTTGCACATTCTTATTCTCGGTGCCGCCGGCATGGTCGGCCGCAAACTGACCGAACGGCTGCTGCGCGACGGCCGCCTCGGCAAGCAGGAAATTACCCGGTTGACGTTGCAGGACGTGGTGGCGCCCACCAAGCCCGCCAACGCGTCGATCCCGATCGAGGTCGTGGCATCCGACTTCGCCGATGCCGGCGCCGCGGCGCCGCTGATCGCCGGCCGGCCCGAGGTGATCTTTCATCTCGCCGCCATCGTCTCCGGCGAGGCCGAGGCCGAATTCGACAAGGGCTACCGGATCAATCTCGACGGCACGCGATATCTGATCGACGCCATCCGCCACGCTGGCGGCGGCTACAAGCCGCGGCTGGTGTTCACGTCGTCGATCGCGGTGTTCGGCGCGCCGTTCCCGGAAAAGATCGGCGACGAATTCTTCCATACGCCGCTGACGAGCTACGGCACGCAGAAGTCGATCTGCGAACTCCTGATCAACGACTACACCCGCAAGGGCCTGCTCGACGGCATCAGCATCCGCCTGCCGACGATCTGCGTGCGGCCGGGCAAGCCGAACAAGGCCGCGTCCGGCTTCTTCTCCAACATCATCCGCGAGCCGCTCGCGGGCGAGGAAGCGGTGCTGCCGGTGTCCGAGGACGTGCGGCACTGGCACGCCTCGCCGAAATCGGCGGTGGGCTTTCTGGTCCACGCCGGCACCATGGATCTCAACGCGATGGGGCCGCGCCGCAATCTCAGCATGCCCGGCATGTCGGTGAGCGTCGGCGAGCAGATCGCAGCGCTCGACCGCGTCGCCGGCAAGAACGTCACCGCGCGCATCAAGCGCGTGCCCGATCCGACCATCATCGGCATCGTCTCTGGCTGGCCACGCGACTTCGTCACCGACCGTGCGCTCAAGCTCGGCTTCACCACCGCCGAGAAGACGTTCGACGATATCATCCGGATTCACATCGAGGATGAACTCGGCGGCAAGTTCGCAGGCTAACGTGATTTCACGCCAGTTCGCGCGGACGCAGTCATGACCAAGGTAGCCTGCATCGGCGAGTGCATGATCGAGCTGAAGCAGGCTGACGGGGGCCTGCTCTCGCGCGGCTTTGGCGGCGATACGCTCAATACCGCCGTCTATCTCGCCCGCCTGGGCGCCGGCGTCGATTACATTACCGCGCTTGGCGACGATCCCCTCAGCGACGAGATGATCGCCGGCTGGGCGGCGGAGGGCGTTGGGACCGGACGGGTGTTGCGGCTGCCCGGCAAGCTGCCGGGCCTCTACATGATCCAGACCGATGAAAAGGGCGAGCGGCGCTTCTTTCACTGGCGCGATAGCGCGGCCGCACGCAGCCTGATGGACTTGCCGGAGACGCCGGAGATTCTGAATTCACTGGCAGGCTATAACGTGATCTATCTCTCCGCGATCACGCTCTCGCTCTATGACGGGGAGGGAAGGTCGCGGTTGTTCGCGGCAGTCAAACGCGCGCGCGAAAGCGGGGCACGTTTTGTTTTCGATACCAACTTCCGCGCCCGTGGCTGGCCCGATCTCGACGTTGCACGCGCCGTTTTCCAGGAGGCCTTTGCCGCGGCCGATATCGTGCTGGCGTCCACCGAAGATCTGCTGCCGCTCTACCCGGGCCTAAGCACGGAAAGCCTGCTGGTGCGAATTCCGGGTGCCGAGGTGGTGCTGAAGCTTTCGGAGCCGGCGAGCATGCTGCGTCTTCGGGGTGTTCCTTATCCGATCAAGGCCAAGCCGGTGGAGACGCCCGTCGTCGATACCACGGCCGCCGGCGACAGTTTCGCGGCGGCCTACGTGGCCGCGCGCCTCCTGGGCGCCGATCCGCTTGAAGCCGCACGCTCGGGGCATCGTCTCGCCGGCGTTGTGGTATGCCATCCCGGCGCGATCATCCCGCGCGCGGCAATGCCGCCCGGGCTGGTCCCGAACCATGTCAATTCTCGCAAGGCATCCCCATGACCGCAGCCGCAAGGCAGGAAAAGCTCGCCGCCATCTTCAAGTCCGCCACGGTTATTCCGGTGTTGACCATTGAACGGCTGGAAGACGCGGTGCCGCTGGCCCGGGCGCTGGTCGCAGGCGGCGTGCGCGTGCTGGAAGTTACCTTGCGAACGCCTGTGGCCGCAGACGCCGCCAAGGCCATGATCGCAGCGGTGCCGGAAGCCATTGTCGGCATCGGGACGATCCTGAACGCCGACGATCTCGCGCGGGCCCAAGCGCTCGGCGCCAGGTTCGGCATCAGCCCGGGCGCGACGCCGGATCTCCTGAAAGCCGCCGCGGAGAGCGACCTGCCATTCGCACCGGGCATCGCGACGGCTTCCGAACTGATGCAGGCGCTGGCGGCCGGCTTCGATCTGGTCAAGTTCTTCCCGGCCGAGCAGTCCGGCGGTATCAAGGCACTGCGGGCGCTGGCGGGGCCGTTTCCCAATATTCGGGTGTGCCCGACCGGCGGCATTGGGGAAGCCAATGCGGCGTCCTGGCTGGCCGAGCCGAATGTCGTCGCGGTGGGCGGTTCCTGGCTCTGCCCGGCTTCGGACATCCGGTCCGGCAATTGGGCCGGCATAACCGCCATGTGCGCGCAGGCGATGAAATCGCTGAAACCGGCACCAAGATAGGTTACAAACCGACCCGAACCGAAACAGGGAGAACGACAATGACAGCCAGCATCGTCGGATGGGCGCACACGCCGTTCGGCAAGTTCGACGCGGAAACCGTCGAGAGCCTCGTGGTCAAGGTAGCGACCGATGCGCTGGCCGATGCCGGCATTTCCGCTGCAGACGTCGACGAGATCGTGCTCGGGCATTTCAACGCCGGCTTCTCGCCGCAGGATTTCACGGCCTCGCTGGTGCTGCAGGCCGACCCGAAGTTGCGCTTCAAGCCGACGACGCGCGTCGAGAACGCCTGCGCCACCGGTTCGGCGGCGGTGCATCAGGGCATCCGGGCGATTGCTGCAGGCGCGGCCAAGATCGTGCTGGTGGTCGGCGTCGAGCAGATGACGCGGACGCCCTCGGCCGATATCGGACGCTACCTCCTGAAGGCGTCCTATCTGCCGGAGGATGGCGACACCGTGGGCGGGTTTGCCGGCGTGTTCGGCAAGATCGCGCAAAGCTATTTCCAGAAATATGGCGATCAGTCGGACGCGCTGGCGATGATCGCGGCCAAGAACCACAAGAACGGCGTCGCCAACCCCTATGCGCAGATGCGCAAGGATTTCGGTTACGAGTTCTGCCGCGCCGAAAGCGAAAAGAACCCGTTCGTCGCCGGCCCCCTGAAGCGCACGGATTGCTCGCTGGTATCGGACGGCGCGGCGGCATTGGTGCTGACGGATGCGGAAACCGCGAAGACGATGGGCAAGGCGGTCAACTTCCGCGCCACCGCGCATGCGCAGGATTTCCTGCCGATGTCCAAGCGCGACATCCTGCAGTTCGAAGGCTGCACCGTCGCCTGGCAGCGCGCGCTGGAACAGGCCGGCGTGCAACTGTCCGATCTGTCGTTCGTCGAAACACACGACTGCTTCACCGTCGCCGAGCTGATCGAATACGAAGCGATGGGCCTGACGCCGCGCGGGCAGGGCGCCCGCGCCATCAAGGAAGGCTGGACCCAGAAAGACGGCAAGCTGCCGGTCAATCCATCCGGTGGCCTCAAGGCCAAGGGCCATCCGATCGGCGCCACCGGCGTCTCCATGCATGTGATGAGCGCGATGCAGCTGGTGGGCCAGGCGCCGGAAGGCATGCAGCTCAAGAACGCGAAACTCGCCGGCATCTTCAACATGGGCGGCGCGGCGGTGGCGAATTATGTCTCCGTGCTGGAGCCTGCGAAGTAATACGACTTAGCGTAGGTGGGCAAAGCGCAGCGTGCCCACCATTCAGGATGACGCTGTCGATAGATGGTGGGCACGGCGCAATCGCGCCTTTGCCCACCAACATACTTTGTCACGGTAGCCATTTCCGGAGCGTGCATCATGAGCAACGAAAGTTCGTTGTCACAGGCAGAACTCAACGATCGGATCAGGATTCTGGAGGACAACATCCGGCAGCTGATCGAACAGGCTGCCGCCGCTTCCGGCGAACAGAACGAATCCCGCATCGCCGACCGGCTCAGCCAGCAGAACGAAGAGCTGGAGAGGCTGACCCGGGAGCGCGACGCCAGGTTGAAGAAGTAGCTGCCAGCACCGCTCTATCGTCGTCCCTGCGAACGCAAGGGACCCATACGCCGGGTAGACGATAATTATGGGAGGTTTTGGTCGCCTTTGTCTTGGCAGCGTGCCCACAACCAAGTCCTGTGGTTATGGGTCCCTGCGTTCGCGGGGACGACACCGGTTGCTGGACTCCGTGCATACGCCCATACGCCGAGCGCGCTTGATCTTGGTACTGTCCTCCCGTTACTTGGCCGGAACGACAATCCGGGAGCAGGCTGATCCATGGGACCATTACAGGGCATCAAGGTCATCGACATGACGACCGTGCTGATGGGGCCCTATGCCACCCAGATGCTCGGCGACTACGGCGCCGACGTCATCAAGGTGGAATCGCTCGACGGCGACGTGACGCGGCAGATCGGGCCGACGCGCCATCCCGGCATGGGACCGGTGTTCCTCAATACCAACCGCAGCAAGCGCTCGATCTGCCTCGATTTGAAGAAACCCGCCGGGCGCGATGCCGTGCTGCGGCTGATCGAAACCGCCGACGTGCTGGTCTACAATGTGCGCCCGCAGGCGATGGCGCGGCTGAACCTCGGCTATGACGTGGTGGCGAAAATCAACCCGCGCCTGATCTATGCCGGCGTGTTCGGCTTCGGCCAGGACGGGCCCTATGCGGCAAAGCCCGCCTATGACGATTTGATCCAGGGCGCGACCGCGTTGCCGGCGCTGATGGCGCAGACCGCGGACGGCGTGCCGCGATACGTTCCCAATGCCCTCGTCGATCGCATCGTCGGGCTCACGGCGGTGGGCGCGATCTGCGCCAGCCTCGTCGATCGCGAGCGCACCGGCCGCGGCCAGCGCGTCGATATCCCGATGTTCGAAACCATGGCCGGTTTCGTGATGGGCGATCACATGGGCGGCCTCACCTATGAACCGCCGCTCGACAAGGGCGGCTATGCGCGGCATCTGTCGCCGGACCGCAGGCCCTACAAGACGTCGGACGGCTATATCTGCGTGATCGTCTACAACGACAAGCAGTGGCAGAATTTCTTCGATGCGACCGGTCGCGACGATCTCCGCACCAATCCGAAATTTGCGACCTTCGCCGGCCGCGCTGGCAATATCGATGTCGTCTATGCGGAACTGGCGCGTATCCTCGAAACGAAAACCACCGCCGAGTGGTCGAGTATCCTGGAGAAGGCCGACGTGCCGGTCATGCCGATGCATGATCTCGAAAGCCTGCTCGGCGATCCCCACATCGTCGCGACCGATTTCTTCCCGGTCATCGAGCATCCGACCGAGGGCCGCATTCGCAACATGAGACCTTCGGCGCGGTTTTCGGAGACGCCGGTCGAGACCAAGCGGCTGGCGCCGCGCCTGAGCGAGCACAGCGCCGAAATTCTGCAAGAGGCTGGTTTCTCGCCGGATGAGATTGCCGCCCTGGTACGCGACGGCGTCACCCGGGCCGCATCGAACACATAGGACGGGACACATGGATTTCGCGCTGTCGGCCAACCAGGAATCGATCCGCGATGCGGTCGGCAAAATCTGCTCGCGCTTCGACGATGCCTACTGGCTGAAAAAGGACAAGGAGGGCGGTTACCCCGCCGATTTCCACCGCGCGCTGGCGGATGCCGGCTGGCTCGGCATCTGCATCCCCGAGGAATATGGCGGGTCGGGGCTCGGCATCACCGACGCCGCGATCATGATGCGGACGATTGCGGAATCGGGAGCCGGCATGTCCGGCGCCTCCGCCGTGCATATGAACGTGTTCGGGCTCAATCCCGTGGTCGTGTTCGGCACCAGGGAGCAGTGCACGCGGATGCTGCCGCCGATCATCGACGGCCGGGACAAGTCCTGCTTTGCGGTGACCGAACCCAATACCGGGCTCAACACCACGCAGTTGAAGACCCGCGCGGTGCGCAAGGGCGACAAGTACGTCGTCAACGGCCAGAAGGTCTGGATTTCCACCGCGCAGGTCGCCAACAAAGTCCTGCTGCTGGCGCGCACCACGCCGCTGGAGGAGGTGAAGGCACCGACGCAGGGCCTGAGCCTGTTCTACACGGACTTCGACAAGAAGCGCGTCACCGTGCACGAGATCGAGAAGATGGGCCGCAAGCCCGTCGATTCCAACGAATTGTTCTTCGAGAACTTCGAAATCCCGGTGGAGGATCGCCTCGGCGAGGAAGGCCGCGGCTTCGAATACATCCTGCACGGCATGAATCCCGAGCGCATCCTGATTGCGGCCGAAGCGGTGGGCCTCGGCCAGATCGCGCTCTCGCGGGCCTCGGCCTATGCCAAGAACCGCATCGTGTTCAACCGCCCGATCGGCATGAATCAAGGCATCCAGCATCCTTTGGCGAAGAACTGGATGGAGCTGGAAGCCGCGTGGCTGATGGTGCTCTCGGCCGGCTGGCAATACGATCAGGGCATGCCGTGCGGTCCAGCCGCCAATGCCGCAAAATACCTCGCTGCCGAGGCCGGCTTCCACGCCTGCGAGCAGGCGGTCATGACGCATGGCGGCTTCGGATACGCCAAGGAATATCACGTCGAGCGTTACCTGCGGGAATCCTTGATCCCGCGGATCGCGCCGATCAGCCCGCAGCTCATTCTCAGCTTTATTGCTGAGAAGGTGCTGGGCTTGCCGAAGTCGTATTGATGATGAGAGGGCGGTCCAGCAATGTACTTCGTCATTCCGGGGCGCGCGGAGCGCGAACCCGGAATCCATTTCAGCACCGTCGCGCGCGGCCCGATGGATTCCGGGTTCACCGCTTCGCGGCGCCCCGGAATGACGAGGAGAGACGACCATGAGCTTCATCACCGGCGTCGGACTGACGTCATACGGCAAGCACGAAGGCTCTTCCTCGCTCGATCTCATGAGCAAGGCGGCCGAGCTTGCGATTGCCGATGCCGGGCTGAAGCGGTCCGAGATCGACGGCATTCTCTGCGGCTACTCGACGGTGTCCCCGCATATCATGCTGGCGACCGTGTTCGCCGAGCACTTTGGCATTCAGCCGTCCTATGCGCACGCTGTGCAGGTCGGTGGCGCCACCGGGCTTGCGATGACCATGCTCGCGCATCAGCTGGTCGATGCCGGTGTCGCAAGGCATGTGCTGGTCGTCGGCGGTGAAAACCGCCTCACCGGGCAGAGCCGCGATGCCTCGATCCAGGCGCTGGCGCAGGTCGGCCATCCCGATTACGAGGTGACGCTGGGGCCGACGATTCCCGCTTATTACGGCCTGGTGGCGTCGCGCTACATGCACGAATACGGCGTGACGCAGGAAGATCTCGCCGAATTCGCGGTGCTGATGCGCGCCAACGCCTTGACCCATCCCGGCGCACAGTTCCACGAACCGATTACGGTCGCCGACGTAATGGCCTCGAAGCCCGTGGCGATGCCGCTCAAACTGCTGGATTGCTGTCCGGTGTCCGACGGCGGCGCGGCGTTCGTGGTCAGTCGCGACCCGACTTCTGCGACCGGCATTCGCGTCCGCGGCTGCGCGCAGGCGCATACCCATCAGCACGTGACGGCGGCGCCCGCCTTGAGCGAACTCGGCGCCGAGATTGCGGTTGCCAAGGCAAAGAGCGCGGCTGGTCTCGCGATCGCGGACGTGCGCTACGCCGCGGTCTATGACAGCTTCACCATCACGCTTGCGATGCTGCTGGAAGATCTCGGCCTTGCCGGGCGCGGCGAGGCGGCGGCGCGGGTCAGGGCAGGGCATTTTGGCCGTGACGGCGCCATGCCGCTCAACACCCATGGCGGGTTACTCAGCTACGGCCATTGCGGCGTCGGCGGCGCGATGGCGCATCTGGTCGAGACGCATTTGCAGATGACAGGGCGTGCCGGCCCCCGGCAGGTCCGCGACGCCTCGATCGCGCTGTTACACGGCGACGGCGGCGTGCTGTCGTCGCATGTCAGCATGTTCCTGGAGCGGGTACGATGAGCGACAAACTCGCAGACTGGACCAGGGGCGCCGAGGCCATCGTCTATCAATCCTGCGGTGCGTGTGGCGCCGTGCAGTATTTCCACCGCAGCTTCTGCGCCGCCTGCGGCAAACCAAATCTGGTGGAGAATCGCGCCAGCGGGACAGGGAAAGTCTATGCGACGTCGCTGGTATGCCGTGCCGCGACGCCGGAGACGCGCGCGCACGTTCCCTACAACATCGTTCTGGTCGACACGGTGGAGGGCTTTCGCATGATGGCCCATGGCGACATCGATCTTGCGATCGGCGACAACGTTACCGTGAGCTATCGGCCGTTTGCGGGAAGGCTGATCCCGTATTTCGAGAAGACGTGAATCCAAGACGTTAAATGAACTAAAGGCGTCGAACGCTCACGCTACGAAGCAATTCAGAACTACGCGGAACCGTGAAAAATCTGAATTGCTTCGATGCGTCAACATTCAATGCCAGTAGAACACGACGCTGGCGATAACGAGCATTGCCGTCACCGCCATCATCTGCGCGAGTGCTTCCGAGGCCACCTTCCTTTTGGCTTCCGTCATGCCTGACTCCCTAGACCTGGGCATGAGTCATCGTTGCCGGCGAAGGCTTGATGGCTCTGTTGGTTTTTTTTACTCGGAACACCCCGCGACGAGTATTCGCTCTTTAGAGTCCCCACTCAGCGAATATCGACAGTGTCAAAATCGACCAGCATTGAGGCGGCAATTTGGCTCGCTCGCAGCCGGTTTGTGCACGAGAGAGGGAGTTTTTGGGAACTGGGCGCTTTCTATTGCGGCTTGCGGGCACGTTTCAGCGCGAAGGAGGCCAGTGCGGTGCGGTAAGAGCCACCGCGCGAATCATCCCAGGGCGGACGATGGTGACGTGAACGGCCCCGTTGCGCAGTTCGTCCTCGGCAAGCGACACGTCCGGCAGGAAGCCGAACACCTCAAGTATCGCCGGCGACCTCAAATAGCGGATGTCGGCCTCGGCAATCTCGCGATAGCGATTCCGGGTCCCGATCCGGTCCAATACAACGGTTGATCGCCCCTCTGCCGCGGGGCATGATCCGGCCTTCAAAAATCAGAAAATCCAAATGCACCCAAGGTGATGAATGGCCCGCATCGAATACAGCGATCCCGACAAGCATAACGATCGCACCCGCGAAATTCTCGGCAAGAACCGCAACGCCAACATCTTTCGCATGATGGCGCATTCGCCAAGCTATTTTGAACAATATTGCCGGCTGGGCGGGGCAATCAGGCACAAGGGCGAACTGGACCCGATCGTGCGCGAGCTCGCCATCACCCGCACCGGCATCCTCTGCGAGGCGCCGTACGAAATCGTCGCCCACAAGCGGATCGGCAAGAATGTCGGCGTCACCGATGAGCAGAACGAGGCGCTTGACAATTGGGAACCGGCGACCTGCTTCAACGAAGTGCAGCGCGCCGCGCTCGCCTTTACCGACGAAATCGTCAAGCGTCACAAGCCGACGGATGAAACCTTCAACGCGATTGCCTCCAAATTGACGCCGGCCGCGCTGGTCGAACTGCAGCTCTCGGTCGGCTTCTACATCATGACGTCGAAGTTTCTGGAAACATTTGCCGTCGACCTGCAGCCGGTTTCGGAAGTCGTGAGCTGAGCAGGCAGAAGCGCGCCGATGGACAATGGGTGGGGCCGATCAGCGCAAGCCTGGATAGACTCCATGGGCGAGCGCGGCGACTGGGGACGCGAGCACGTTCTCGATCCCGTCATGCTGGGCCGCGTAGCGGCGGGCCGGTTCGATCGCGCCCTCGACGTCGGCTGTGGCGAAGGCCGCTTCTGCCGAATGCTGAAGGCGGCTGGCGTCAGCGTAACGGGGATCGATCCAACGCCGCAATTGCTCGAAACTGCGCGGCAGCGCGATCCGACCGGCGACTATCGGCCCGGCCGCGCCGAGCAGCTTGAGTTCGAGACGGCAAGTTTCGACCTGGTGGTCAGTTATCTGACGCTGGTCGACATTCCCGATTTCAGGACCGCCATCCGCGAAATGACCCGGGTGCTGAAACCCGGCGGCTCGCTGCTGATCGCAAATCTCACCGGCTTCACTTCGGCCTGCGCCGATCAGGGCTGGGTAAAGGACGAAGAGGGCCGGCGCCTTCACTTTCCGGTCGATCGCTATCTCGATGAATTTTCATTTCAGATGGAATGGGCTGATATCCAGATCGAGAACTGGCACCGGCCGCTGTCGGCCTATATGGCAGCCTTCCTCGAAAGCGGTCTCAACCTGACGTTCTTCGCCGAACCGGCCGCCGTGTCCGGCGAGGCGTCGCGCCAGGCCAATCATCGCAGGGTGCCATGGTTCGTCGTGATGGAATGGCGACGACCGGCGTCTCCCTCACGCCCGGGGCCCGTATCGTCGTAACGCTTCCAGCGTCAATCCCTTGCCGACCGCGCCGAAGATGTCGCCTTCGACAATGCGGGCGGACGGCACGGCCCTGGTGATGGCGTTACGGACGTGGGCGAGCTTAACGGAACCACCGGTCAGGAACACCGCGTCGATATCGTCGGCGGCTAGTCCCGCCTGACCAAGGCAGTTCTTGATGCGCCCCGCAATGCGATCGGCCAATTGTTTGGTATGGCTGACGAGATCGGGCCGGCCGATGGCCGCGCTGAGACCGGGCGCAACCCATTCCAGCGGGATATCCGCCCGGCGCTTCTCGGACAGGGCGATCTTGGCGTCCTCGACTTCCATCGCCAGCGTATGGCCGCGCTGTTCGTGAACCACACGGATCAGCCGGTCGAGCAGTTCGGGCTCGCTGGCCTCCTGCCGGACCTGGCGGATATCGGCGATCACGCGCGGTTCATACATGCGGTTGATGCTCGACCAGGTTGCGAAGTCGTGGAAATAGCTCGATGGCACGTCAAGCCCGGGCCGCTTCATGGCGCTGCCGAAGCCGAACAGCGGCATTACCACGCCGAGGCTGAGCTGGCGGTCGAAATCAGTGCCGCCGATGCGTACGCCGTCATTGGCGAGAATATCGGCCGCACGATTGGCCTTGCCGTGGCGTTCGGGCCCGAGACGCACGATCGAAAAGTCGGACGTGCCACCGCCGATGTCGGCGATGAGCGCCACTTCCTCGGACGTGATCTGCCGCTCATAGTCGAGCGCCGCGGCGATCGGTTCGAACTGAAACGTGACGTCGTCGAAACCGATCCCCCGCGCAATCGTCCGCAAGGTATCCTCCGCCTTGCGATCGGCGTCCGGCGCGTTGTCGACGAAGTGCACGGGCCGGCCATGGACGACGTCGCACAGTTCGAGACCGGTGGCCTGTTCCGCGCGGCGTTTGACCGCGCCCAGATAATAGGCGATCACATCGCGAAAGCTGACCCGTTGACGTCCGAGCCGGGTGGTTTCGTCGATCAGCGGAGTTCCGAGCACCGACTTGAGGCTCCGCATCAGGCGGCCGGGCGCGCCTTCGACATAGGCTTCCACGGCCCGGCGGCCGATCAGAACGCCACCGTCCGTCTCATAGAACATCGCGCTCGGAATCGTAGTCTGTGCGGCCTCCAGCGCCACCAGAACCGGCGCCTGGCCTTCGATGGTGCCAAGCGTCGTGTTCGACGTTCCGAAATCAAGGCCGCAGATTGACATGAATGCTCCAGGAGGGAGCGTCCGTTTACACATTCCAACGCCATCGATCCACCTTTATCTCGTCGTCTCTCAAGGGGTTGTTCGCGCTTGTTGATTTGTTCGGTTAGGGCCATCCACAGATCAATTTGTTTCCGGCAACGCCTTGATGAAATAATCCGCGATGGTCCATAAGCGGCGTCCGGCGGCCGGCGACTCACCTGCCGCCATGGTTTTGGGAAAGATTTGGCGTGGCAAATATCAATCGACAGATCGCGGAAGAACTCGGCGTTCGCGAGCAGCAGATCTCGGCGACGGTGGAACTGCTCGACGGCGGCGCCACGGTGCCGTTCGTGGCGCGCTATCGCAAGGAAATCACCGGCGGGCTCGACGACGCGCAACTGCGCACGCTGGAGGAGCGCCTGACATACTTGCGCGAACTCGAGGAGCGTCGGGTTGCGATCCTCAATTCGGTGCGAGAACAAGGCAAGCTGGACGCGGCGCTGGAAGCTGCAATCATGGCAGCCGACAGCAAGGGGCGTCTGGAAGACATCTACCTGCCGTTCAAGCCGAAGCGACGGACCAAGGCGGAGATTGCCAAGGAAGCCGGGCTCGAACCGTTGTCCGAATTGTTGCTGACGCAGCCGCAGAACGATCCGCAGGCCGTGGCCGCGTCCTTTGTCGACGCCGAGAAGCAGGTGGCGGACGTTGCCGCAGCCCTCGAAGGCGCGCGTGCGATCCTGGTGGAGCGCTTTGCCGAGGATGCCGATCTGATCGGGAAGCTGCGCGAAGAAATGTGGTCGAACGGGGTGATGACTTCGACCGTGCGCAAGGGCAAGAAGGCCGAAGGCGAGAAGTTCAAGGACTATTTCGACTACAACGGAGCCCTCCACAAGCTGCCGTCGCACCGCATTCTCGCGCTGTTCCGGGGCGAGAAGGAAGAAATCCTCGAGCTGCAGATATTGCCCGATGCGCAAGTCCCGGTCGCCAACGTGCCGAGCGCGTATGAATTGAAGATCATGCAGCGCTTTGCGATTACCGATCAGGGGCGGCCGGGCGACCGCTGGCTGGTCGAGACCGCGCGCTGGGCCTGGAAGACCAAGATTCAGGTGCATCTCAACATCGACCACCGGATGCGGCTGTGGACGGCGGCCGAGACCGAGGGCGTGCGGGTGTTCGCCTCGAATTTGCGCGACCTGCTGCTGGCGGCGCCGGCCGGCGCGCGTGTGACGATGGGGCTCGATCCCGGCTATCGCTCCGGCGTCAAGGTCGCGGTCGTCGATGCGACGGGGAAGGTGGTGGCGACAGCCGTGATTTATCCGCATGAGCCGCAACGGCAATGGGACGCGGCACTGGCCACATTGGGCAAGCTTGCGGTCGCTCACCGCGTCGACCTGATCGCGATCGGCAACGGGACGGCTTCGCGCGAGACCGACAAGCTGGCAACGGATCTGGTCAAGCTGCTGCCGGACCTGAAAATGTCGAAGATCGTGGTGTCGGAGGCCGGCGCTTCGGTCTACTCCGCCTCGGCCTTTGCGTCCGAGGAACTGCCGGAGCTCGACGTCACCTTGCGCGGCGCGGTGTCGATCGCGCGGCGCCTGCAGGATCCGCTCGCCGAACTCGTCAAGATCGATCCGAAGGCGATTGGCGTCGGGCAGTACCAGCATGACCTCGGCGAATCCAAGCTGGCGCGCTCGCTCGATGCCGTCGTCGAAGATTGCGTCAACGCCGTCGGTGTCGATGCCAACACGGCTTCCGCGCCGCTGCTGGCGCGGGTATCAGGCATCGGCGCCGGGCTGGCGCAAAGCATCGTGCAACATCGCGATGCCAACGGTCCGTTCAAATCGCGCAAGGCGCTCAAGGAAGTGCCGCGGCTCGGACCAAAAGCATTCGAACAATGCGCCGGCTTCCTGCGCATCAACGATGGCGAGGATCCGCTGGATGCTTCGGGCGTGCATCCCGAAGCCTATCCGGTGGTGCGGCGGATCATCGCCGCGTCCAAGAGCGACATCAAGGCGCTGCTCGGCAATGCCGAGATCGTGCGCCAGCTGAAGCCACAAGCCTTCGTCGACGACACCTTCGGTCTTCCGACGGTGACCGACATCCTGCGCGAGCTGGAAAAGCCCGGCCGCGATCCGCGCCCCGCATTCAAGGCCGCGGTGTTCAAGGAGGGCGTCGAGGAAATCAAGGACCTCAAGCGCGGCATGATCCTCGAAGGCACCGTGACCAACGTCGCGGCTTTCGGCGCCTTCGTCGACATTGGCGTGCATCAGGACGGCCTGGTGCACATCTCGGCGATGTCGAAGACCTTCATCAAGGACCCGCGCGAGGTGGTGAAGCCGGGCGATATCGTCAAGGTCAAGGTGCTGGAGGTCGAGGTCGCCCGCAAGCGCATCGCGCTGACGCTGCGCCTCGATGACGAAGTCGGCAGCAAGGGTCCCAAGCTGTCGGATACAAAGATGCGCGAATATTCCAAGGCGTCGATGACGTCGTCCGCGCCGGGCAAGCCGCAGGAACAAGGCGGCGCCTTGGCCGAGGCGCTGCGCCGCGCAGCCGAAAAGAACGGGCGCGGCAAGGCGGGGTAACGAGACGGCACTGTCCGTCGGTGGCTTCATCCTTCGAGACGCGCGTTCCGGCCTCACGCTCGCTCTACCAGAAGATGAGGCCTGGCACAGGGCCGGCATGACGCGGTCTTAGACCCTCATGGTGAGGAGCACGGCAACGCCGTGCGTCTCGAACCATGTGGCCCCCGACGCCGATCCTAGCTCGACGTCAGCAAATTCACCTTGGCGTTGGCGAGGATCAGGCGATCGGCCAGCAATTGCGCGAGGTTGCGCATGATGCGCTCGCCGGCGCGCGGGTGCTGCTTTCGAAACTTTTCGAAATCTCGAAGCGGGACCTCGTAGGCCGTCGCGGCCATGTCGGCGAGGACGTCGGCTGTGCGCTGCGGCTCCAGCAGCGCCATCTCGCCGAACGGCATTCCCGCCGTCAGCGTCGCCAGCCTGATTCCGTCGGGCAGGGTGACATGCACCACGCCGCTGCGCAGAAAGAACAGCGAAATGGCTGCATCGCCGGCCGCAATGATCTTCTCGCCGGCCTGGTAGGTACGGATCGTTGCGAGCGAGGCGAGATCGGTCAGTTCCTCATCCGTCAGCCCCTCAAGCAGCGATTGTTCGGAAATCTCGGTCGCTTCGAGGAAGTCGATCGCGCCGCCGTGGCGATACACCACCTGGTCTTCCGCCCATTCGATCGCGGCATCGAGCAGATAGTAGTTGCGGATGTTGGTGAGACCTTCGGTCCATTCCCCGATCATCTTCCAGTCCGGCGACGAACGCTTGATGCCGGACAGGATCACGGTGACGTGGTAGGCGGCAAGTTCGCGGAACTCCTCGGCGAGCAGGCGCGCGCCGGCGCGGGTCATGGCCGTGACGCGGCGCAGGTCGAAAATCACGAGTTGCGGACGCGGTTTGGCTGCGAGCTGGCGCGAGACGTAATCGACATTGGAAAACGACAGCGTACCGGTCAGTTCGATGACGCGGACGTCCTGGTGATGCGCGGCGAGGATGTTCTGTTCATGCGTGCGCCTGACGCGCCGCGACGGGCTGTTGCCGATATTGTAATCGGCGATGATGCTGTTGCGGGCGTCGTCGCTGCGGTTGAGCATATGCAGGTCGTAATGCGACGACAGCGCCTCGCAGACCTTGATGCCGCGCACGCTGTTGCCGTGCCTGTCGAGTTTTGGCGAATAGCTGCCGAGCCCGAGCCGGGCCGGCAGCGCGGCGAGGATGCCGCCGCCGACGCCGCTCTTGGCGGGGATGCCGATGCGGTAGATCCATTCGCCGGCATAGTCGTACATGCCGGAACTGGTCATGACCGAAAGCGTGCGCGAGATGGCGTAGACGCTCATCACCTGTTCGCCGGTCACGGGATTGACGCCGCGATTGGCAAGCGTGGCGGCCATTACGGCGATATCGCGCGCCGTCACCAGGATGGCGCATTGCCGGAAATAGACGTCCAGCACCGATGCCACGTTGTCCCTGATCACGGCGTTGGTGCGCAGCAGATAGCCGATCGCGCGGTTGCGGTCGCCGGTGGTGCTTTCGGAGGCATAAACGGCATCGTCGACGTCGAGGTCGCGCCCGGCAAACCGGCCCAGCGCCTGCCTGATATATTCGAACGCGGCGTCGCCCTTGGCTTCGTGGATCAGGCCGGAGCAGGCGATCGCGCCGGCATTGACCATGGGATTGAAGGGGTGGTTTTCGGTGTTGAGGCGGATCGAGTTGAAGGGATCGCCCGACGGTTCGACGCCGATGACGCTTTCGACCCGCGCCGCACCCAACGTGTCCAGCGCCAGCGCGAACACGAAGGGTTTTGACATCGACTGGATGGTGAAGGGAATCTGGGTGTCGCCGACCTCGTAGACATGGCCGTCGAGGGTGGCGAGGCTGATGCCAAAATGGGCAGGATCGGCCTTGCCGAGTTCCGGGATGTAATCGGCGACCGCGCCGCTGGTCTCGGACGCGAACTCCGCGTGGCAGCCGTTCAGGAACCGCAGCAAGGGCGGTTTCGAACTGGCCCAGGCCGGAGCGCTGGTCGCGAACGCAGGAGGCGATTGTTTCATCGCCTCCTTTTGTGCATCGCAATCAGGATGCGCGCAACTGTTTCGGCGCCAAGGTCTGGCGTCGTATCAGCACGAGCGAGATCAGCACGGTAGGCGCGAGGATCGCGAGGCCGAGCAAGGTGACCTGCATCTGCGACAGCGGCATGATGCCGCCTCCGGGCGTGGCCACGACGAAGCCGCCGATGACGAGCAGTACCCGGATCGGCCATTCGAGCGCGCCGGCACCACGGAGGTCGCCGACAAAGACCTGATAGCCCTGAATGCCGCCGCAGATGAACAGCGTGCCGAAGCCCGCCAGCGCCATCAGGCCGAGCCCTTCGAGATACGGGATCTGGTCCTTGCAGCACCAGCGCCGGGTTCAGCACGAAGAAGAACGGAATGAAGTAGATGATGCTGCCGACCCACATCGATTCCCATCCCGTTTTCATCGCCGGTGAGCCGGCGATGCCGGCCGCGGCAAAGGACGCGATGGCGACAGGCGGCGTGATCGACGACAGCATGCCCCAGTAGAAGATGAACATGTGCACGGCCATGCGGTTGAGGCCGACCTTCTCCAGCGCGGGCGCCACCAGGATGGCGAGGAAGATGTAGCAGGCCGTCGTCGTCAGTCCGAGCCCGAGGACGAGGCTGGTGAAGGCGCACATGCCGAGCAGCAGGAACGCATTGTCGCCGGCGATCCGCAGCAGGTCGTTGGCGAGGCTGGAGACGACGCCGGTCATCGAGAACGCGCCGATCAGAAGGCCGCAGCCGGCCAGGATGCCGACCAGTTCGACGAAGGTGCGGCCGTTGACCTCGAGGAACTTGCTGATGGTCGAAAATGTCCAGCGCGTGTCCTTCGAGAACAGCTGGTTGAGCACCAGGAGCAGCGCGGTCGCGTAGAACGGCGCGTGGCTCTCGCGCTTGAAGTGCAACAGCATCACGATCAGAAGCGCGATGACGAAGATGTAGTACCAGCCGTCCTTGATCGTATCCCAGATCTTCGGCAGTTCAGCGCGCGGAATGCCCTTCAGCCCGTGCCGGGCGGCATAGGAGTCCACCTGCATGAACAGGCCGACATAATACAGCACCGCCGGAATGATCGCGGCGACGAGCGACCTCGGCGTAGCTGACGTTGAGGAACTGCGCGATCACGAACGCGGTTGCACCCATCACCGGCGGCGCGAGCACTGCGCCGGTCGAAGCGCAGGCCTCGATCGCGCCGGCATAGGAGGCGCGGAATCCGCTTTTCTTCATGACCGGAATGGTCATGGTGCCGGCGGTCAGCACGTTGGAGATGATCGAGCCGGACATCATGCCGAGCAGGCCCGAGGCAAAGATGCAAACCTTCGCCGCGCCGCCGCGAAAGGTCCCGCACAGCGCAAAGGCGATGTTGATGAAGAATTTTCCGGCGCCCGTCATCATCAGGGCGGTGCCGAACACCAGGAAGCCGATCACGGTATCGGCGAATGCCTGGATCGGAATGCCGAGGAGGCTCTCGCCCGACAGCACGTGATAGGCCGTAGCCTGTTCGAGCGTCGATTGGGTGCCCCGAAACGGCCCCAGCCACTTTGCGTCGGCGAACAGGGGATAGACCGTAAACGGAAGCACGCTCAGCAGCAGGCTCCAGCCGCCGGTGCGCCGCAACGCTTCCATCAGCACCGCCCACATGATGACGCCGGCCACGATGACATTGGTCGGCGCGCCGCCGAATTCCCAGCCGGCTTCTGCCGCCTTGCGGACGCTGCGCATCAAGAGGATGGCGCAGCCGAACGTGGCGATAAACAGCACGATGTCGTACCAGGGAATTCGGTCGAGCGGCGAGGTCTCGCCGCCGGGAAAGATCAGGAACGTGAACGGCAGCATCAAGGCGATGAGGAGATAGAAATATTCGGTGTTGAGCTGGGTATAGCCGATGAAAAAGCGCAGCGAGAATTGCTGGTTGATGCACAGCAGGATGGTCGCCGCAGTCGCGATCACCAGCGCCCAGCGCCACGCCCCGCGCAAGATCCGCACGCGCGTGACCTCGGCCTCCTGCATATTGCCGGCGCCGGCATGCGGATCTTCGAACTCGATTCGCTTTGCTGGCGCGGCCGCGCTATCGCTCGCAGAAGCTGACATCATTCATCCCGGGATGTTGTTCGCCTACGAGCGAATCAGAAGTGGCCGCGTTATTCGAACCCGTTCGGCATGTTGGCTTTCGCCAGCGCCGCGGCGCGAGCCTTCATCCAGCCATCGAGGAACGCCTTGTCATCGGACGACTGGCTGCTCTTGCCGTAATCCGCCCAGGCCGCGGTCAGCACTTGCTGGCGCTTGAGCAATTCCTTGTTGTGGGCTTCCTGTTCGTCGGTCCATTGGCCGGCTTCCTTCAGCGCCTTTGCTGCGCCGGGATGAACCGGAACCACCCAGTTCTTGGTCTGGCGGTCGGCAGCGAGACCGCCCGCGCCGGGCGCGGCATCCTTGTAGGCGTCATAGCCCGTTATCATCGCCTTGGTGATCGAATAGACCTCGTCGGCCGGCAGCGATCCATAGGCCACGAAGATCGGGTAAGGGTAGTTGCCGAGCTCGAGCGGCTTGTCCTTGGAAATGCCCGCGCCGCAGGTCGTGATGTGCGGGAAGAAGAACGAGCCGACCTTCTTCACGCGCTCCCAACCGGCCTTGTCGTTATGGGGCAGCTGCGGCCAGATGATGCCGCGGGGTGAGGTCTCGAGTTCCTTTGCCGGGCCGGTGATGGTGGTGGCGAAGGCGGCATCGACGTCATTGTTGACCATGCCCTTCCACATCGCGCCATAGCTCGAAAACTCGACCACCTTGACGTCGCCCTGCTTGAGATCGCCGAAGGCCAGGATGGCGAGCGCGTTCTGGTTCAAGGCTGGCGAGCCGACAACGAAGCCCACGCGTTTGCCCCTGAGCTGCTTGATCTCGGTCACGCCGCTATCCTTGGCGACGCCGAGCGAGCCGGCGTTGCAATCGACGGACGACAGCACGAGCTGCAGGGGTTGCGGACCCCATTCCTTCGCACCGAATTCAAACACGCCTTCCTGCGCGAAATAGCTGCCTGAGCCCATCGCCGACATGGCCGCGCGCTTGGCGCGCAAAGGCGCCAGCCGCGCCACGTCGTTGCCGGCGGGCAGCACGCGGACGTCGGTGCCATATTTGTCTTTCATCATCTTGCCGACGCCGACGGCGATGTTGAAACCGGCGGTGCCGGTATCGTAGGCGGTGACCGTCATCGTCGGCGGCAGCTTGACGTCCTCGGCATACGCCGACGAAGTCAGCAGCGAGACGCTTGCGAGGGCGATCTGGCGCGAGCGACATCAATCGACGAATCATGTTTTCCCCTTCCCAGATTGTTTCGCTGTGCGAAAATTTCTCGTTGACCCGATCATGTCATCGGCTGTGCTGCGATGGCAATGTCGAGAGCATTTGCGAGCGGTGGCGACGGACAGATTGTCGCGGAAGTTGTTGAAGAAAGTCTATGCCGACATCGTCTCGGCTAGGCTTCGACGATCGCGACCACCTGTCCTTCGGCAATGACATCGTCGATATTGACTAATATTGCCTTGAGTTTTCCAGCTGTCGTCGAAGTAACCGGAATTTCCATCTTCATGGCTTCGACGAACGCGATCTCGTCACCATCACCGACGCTTCCACCGGTTGCAACAGGAAGTGCACACACGCGACCGGCGACTTCGGTGATGATCTTGATATCTGGCATGCCACTCTCCCGGGGACCGTCTGACGGACCATTTGTCCTCGTGAACGGCTTTTTGTTTGTAGCCGCAGATTGCCTGAGGTAGCTTCTTCCGCAAGTGGAATTTTATTCCGCAGAGCGGAATGGAGCCAAAAATATGGGAAGACGCTCGGAACGATTAAGTAAGCAGGGAATGCTCGCCAGCGACCTGACGGGCGAGGGCGATGTGATCCAGGTGGTGTCGCGGGCCTTCGATGTCCTGCGCTGCTTCGAGGGTCATGAAGCAAGGTTGGGCAATTTGGAAATTTCCAGCCGCTGCGGCCTGCCGCGCTCGACGGTGTCGCGGCTGACACACACGCTGACGCGGATGGGCCAACTCGTCTACCTGCCGCGCGATCAGAAATATCGCATCGGCCCGAGCGCAGTGGCGATGAGCACTTCCATGATGAGGGGGTTGCAGCTCCGCAACTTGATCCGGTTGCGCCTGCAGGATGTCGCCGAGCAATTGCCCGGCACCGTCGGCTTCGTGATCCCCGATCGCTTCCAGCTGGTGTATCTTGAGTTCGCGCGCGCGGCGAATGCGCTCGGCCTGCACGAAGGCACCGGCAGCCGCATCTCGATGACGAGCACGGCTGCGGGCTTTGCCTACACCGCAGCCCTCGACCCCGATGTCGGCGACGCCTTGATCGCGGAAATGGCGCGGGAGATCCCGGAACACGCCGCACAGTTGAAGTCGCGCATCGAAGCTAACCGCCGCTACCTGCGCGAACACGGCTATGTCGTGGGCTGCGGCACCTGGAGCCCGCATATCAACGGTCTGGCGGTGCCGATCTGGTCGCCGCAATATCAAACCTTCGTCGTCGCGACGATCGGCCTTCTCTCCGCAATGTTCGACGAAAAGCGGCTGCACCGGGAAGTGGCGCCGCAGATGCTTCAACTGGGTGCTGCGCTCGGCGGCCTGCTCGAAGGCGCCGAAGGCGACATCTTCGCAAATCGTCTGGACAGAAAACCACTTCCGGTTCCGACCTATAAAAACAAGATCATCAAGACGGAGGATACGAATGAACTGGAAGCCGGAACTCGACGACCTCGCCCGGCGCGAAGCGTTCGCGCGCGAGATGGGAGGCGTTGACAAGGTCAAGCGCCAGCATGACCAGGGGCGGCTTACGGTTCGCGAGCGTATCGACCGACTGATCGACAAGAATTCCTTCCACGAGATCGGCGCCATCTCCGGCATCGCCGAATACGACGAAAACAGCGAACTCAAGCACCTGACGCCGGCCAACTGCGTGTTCGGCCGCGGCAAGATCGACGGCCGCACCGTGGTGGTGGTCGGCGACGATTTCACCGTGCGCGGCGGTTCGGCCGACGCCTCGATCTCGGCCAAGCCGTTGATGGCCGAAGAGATGGCGCATGATTTCCGCCTGCCGATCATCCGCGTGATCGAAGGTTCGGGCGGCGGCGGTTCGGTGAAGACGATCGAAACGAGGGGTGCCGCCAATCTGCCCGGCGGCGTCGGCGGCACGCGCTGGTACTGGTTCACGACGGCGAACATGGCGCGGGTGCCGGTGGTCGGTCTGGGGCTCGGTTCGGTCGCAGGCCTTGGCGCGGCGCGGCTGGCCGCCAGTCATTATTCGGTCATGACGCGGAACTCCGCGATGTTCGTCGCCGGCCCGCCGGTGGTGAAACGGCTCGGACAGGATTTGACAAAACAGGAACTCGGTGGCGCCGATATTCAGACGCGCGCCGGCGGCGTCGATGACGCGGTCGATACCGAGGAAGAGGCGTTCGAACGCGCCCGTCGCTTCCTCTCTTATCTACCGTCCTCAGTCTACGACCTGCCGCCGAACACACCGTGCACCGACGACCCGGAGCGCGCGGAAGAGTCACTTTTGAAAGCCGTGCCGCGCAACCGGCGCCAAGTCTACAAGATGCGCCCGATCATCGATGCCGTCGTCGACAAGGGATCGTTCTTCGAGGTCAACGCCAATTTCGGCCGGCCGGTCATTACCGGGCTTGCCCGGCTCCAGGGCCGCGCGGTGCTGCTGCTCGCGAGCGATCCCTTCCACTATGGCGGGTCGTGGACGGCAGAGGCGTGCCAGAAGGTGGTGCGCTGGGTCGATTTCGCCGAGACCTTCCATCTGCCCGTCGTCTATCTGATGGATTGTCCGGGCTTCATGATCGGGCTCGAGGCCGAGAAGTCGGCAACCATCCGCCACGGTGTGCGCGCGATGGCCGCGGTAAACCAGTCGACCGTTCCCTGGTGCACCATCATCGTGCGCAACGCGTTCGGCGTCGCCGGTGTCGTGCATCAGCCGGCCAACCGCTATTCGATGCGCTATGCCTGGCCGTCGGCCTATTGGGGCTCGTTGCCGCTGGAAGGCGGCATCGAGGCGGCCTATCGCGCCGACATCGACGCCGCCGACGATCCGGCCGCGAAGCTGAAGGAGATCGAGGACCGCCTCAACAAGCTGCGCTCGCCGTTCCGTTCGGCCGAAAAATTCTGGGTCGAGGAAGTGATCGACCCGCGCAAGACGCGTTCGCTGTTGTGCGAGTTCGCCCGGTTGGCGGAACCGATCCGCAGCGATAGGACCGGCGACAGAATATGGCGATCCGGCCGTAGGTCTCAGTCCCTCATGGTGAGGAGCGCGTCTTCGCGCGTCTCGAACCATGAGGCCCCGATCTCGCCCCGGCCATCCTTCGAGACGCGGCCAAGCGGCCGCTCCTCAGGATGAGGACTTTCCTAAGTTGCCGCCGCTACCGCCGGCTTCGGCCGTGAGATCGCCAGCGTGATCAGCGCCGCGACGATACAGAGCGCACCGGCGACAAAGAACGCTGGCAGGTAGGTGTTGAGAACTGTCCGCGACAGACCCGCGCCGAACGCCGCTACCCCCGCGCCCAGTTGATGGCCGGCAAAAATCCAGCCGAACACCAGGTTGGCGCGCTCGGGGCCGAACCGTTGTGCCGTGAGCCGCACGGTCGGCGGCACGGTCGCGATCCAGTCCAGCCCGTAGAACATCGCAAACAGCGACAGGCCGTAGAGCGTGAAATCGGAGAAGGGCAGGAACAAGAGCGACAGGCCGCGCAGGCCGTAATACCAGAACAACAGCTTGCGATTGTCGTACCGGTCCGACAGCCAGCCCGAGGCGATGGTGCCGACGAAATCGAAAATGCCCATCGCCGCGAGCAGGCTTGCGGCCTGCACCTGCGGAATGCCGAAATCGAGGCACATCGGAATCAGATGCACCTGGATCAGGCCGTTGGTCGAGGCGCCGCAGATGAAGAAGGTGGCGAACAGGATCCAGAACACGCTCGATTTCGAGGCGTCGCGCAGGGTGCCGAGCGCCGCCGCCATGATCGGCGTGGTGTTGGGGGGAGGCGCGGGCAACGGCTCGGTGCCTTCGTCGCCGAACGGCCGCAGGCCGACATCGCTCGGGCGGTCGCGCATCACCATCAGCACGGCGAATGCGGCAACGCCGAGCATCACGCAGATCAATCCCAGCGCGATCCGCCAGCCATAGTGATCGGTCAGGCTTGCCAGCAGCGGCAGGAACGCAAGTTGTCCGGTAGCGACGCTCGCGGTGAGAATGCCGACGACGAGGCCGCGCCGCGCCACGAACCAGCGCGCGGCAATCGTGGCCCCGAGCACCAGCGCCGTCATGCCGGTGCCGAGCCCGATCACGACGCCCCACAGCAGCATCAGGTGCCAGACCTGGGTCATCGCCAGCGAGGCGATCAGGCCCGATACGACGACGAGCAGCGCCAACAGCGTAATGTTGCGCAGGCCATAACGGTTCATCAGCGCCGCGGCGAACGGCGCCATCAGCCCGAACAGGATGAAGCGGATCGACAGCGCCGAGGAAATCTCCGCCGTGGTCCAGCCGAATTCCTTCTGCAAGGGCACGATGAAAACGCCGGGCGCGCCGACGGTGCCGGCCGAGATCAGGGCGGTGAGAAAGGTCACGCCGACCATCACCCAGCCGTAATGGATGTTACGGCGGGCGATGGTGGCCGACAGCCAGTTCGAAATCATTGAGCCTCGGAGAATTTCATCCGGAAGGATTGCAGGATTTTTCGCATTCTGACGTATCAGCCGTGTGACTTAAATGCCTAACTTCCCTCATTTCAGGACATCGGCAGACAAGCCTTGGGACGACGAGTTCTAGTGTGTGATCCGCTCGACCGCAATCGCCGTGGCTTCGCCGCCGCCGATGCAGAGGGCCGCAACGCCGCGCTTGAGGTTGCGGGCCTCCAGCGCATGCAGCAGCGTCACGATCAACCGTGCGCCGGTGGCGCCGATGGGGTGGCCGAGCGCGCAGGCGCCGCCATTGACGTTCAGCTTCTCTCTGGGAATGCCGAGATCCTTCTGCGCCGCCATCGCCACCACGGCAAAGGCTTCGTTGATTTCGAACAGATCGACATCGCCGACGCTCCAGCCGACCTTGTCCAACAGCTTGCGAATGGCCGGAATTGGCGCCGTGGTGAACCATTGCGGTTCCTGGCTATGGGTGGCGTGACCCCTGATCTCGGCCAGCGCTTGGAGCCCGTCGCGATCGGCGAGCGAGCGCTTTGCGAGGATGAGCGCCGCGGCGCCGTCGGCGTTTGCCGAGGAGGCGGCCGGCGTAATGGTGCCGTTGGCGCGGAACGCGGCTTTCAACCCGGGTATTTTTGCGGGGTCCACCTTGAGCGGGTGCTCGTCATTGGCGATGATCCGCGGCCCGGCCTTTTCGGTCAGCGTGATCGGCGCGATCTCGGCCCTGAACGCGCCGCCCTCGACCGCCTTGCGCGCGCGCGTCAGCGTCTCGATCGCGTAGGCGTCCTGATCGGCGCGGGTGAACTGATAGGCCTCCGCGGTGGCCTCGCCGAAATCGCCCATCGAGCGGCCGGTCTCATAGGCATCTTCCAGCCCGTCCATCATCATGTGATCGATGATCCGGTCGTGGCCGGCGCGATAGCCGCCGCGCGCCTTTGCCAGCAGATAAGGCGCATTGCTCATGCTCTCCATGCCGCCGGACAGCACGATCTCGGCGGAGCCCGCGTTGATGATGTCATGGGCCAGCATGGTGGCCTTCATGCCGGAGCCGCAGACCTTGTTGATGGTAGTGGCGCCGGTGGCGTCGGGCAGTTTGGCGCCGCGGGCGGCCTGGCGGGCCGGTGCCTGGCCCTGTCCGGCCGGCAGCACGTTGCCCATGAACACCTCGTCGATCCGCTCGGGCGCCAGTTTGGCGCGCTCCAGCGCGGCGCCGATCACGTGGGAACCTAGTTTGTGCGCGCTGAGAGGCGACAGATCGCCCATGAAGCGGCCCAAAGGCGTGCGGGCGGCGGAAAGGATGACGACGGGATCGGAAGCGGCGGCCATGGCGGGTGCTCCTCGTTGCGGGCATCTATTGGATGATTATCATCATATGATGCGCCGCAAAAATTGCAACGGACGTTCCCATGAAAGACCGGGATGGCTCCATGACAAAATTGCGCGATTTGCATGAGAGAAATTGATCGATCCGCGTGGCCTAGACGATCGGGAAGATGGCGTCGGGCTATTCCAGGTCTTCAAGGGCTGTCTTGATGGCCCTCCTGAATGCCGAGATATCGCCGAGTTCGTGTCCCAGCAGCAGTGCGAGCCGGGTCAGGAACAGCGCTTCGCGCTCGGGTCCGGCCGAATCGATCGCCATCGCAAGGGCTTCATACGCGTTCTCGAAATCCTCAAATTGCATCGCGCTCATGGCGACTCGCTTCCCAGGCAAATGCCTGCGGTTTTCAGGATCTCGCCGGGAATGACCGTCTTCCATCGCCCGGCAATGTGCAGGTCGGGCCGCAGCAAATAGAGCGTGCCGGGCCCGGCGGCGAACAGGCGGGCGATTTCCCCGTCATTGTCTGCAACGGCCTTTGTGCCGGCGACGGAATCGCGCGATCCGACGACCAGCGAAACGAAGCGCTTGTCGATCCTGCCGAGTTGTTTGAGCAGCGCGGCCTGTTCGGCTGCGGGCTGCCCGTCGCAAAACACGATTGCCGTCATGCCGTTTCCGGCGTGATCGAGCAGATGGCTTCCGTCGATGAGCTTCGCGTTCGGCGCGACGCTGCCGCAGCCAGGTCCCCCGGCGAATTCCGAATCGTGTTTGGCATAGGGGGTCAGCGGGCTTTCCGAATAGGTGTAGGGCTGCATCTGGCGCGGATTGGCCAGCCCCCGCGGAAATTCATGCTTCAAGCTGAGCGACAGCGCGGCCTCGCGCGCCAGCCGCCAGCCGCGGGTCGGCGGCGTCATGAAACGCGTGCTCTTGGTGGCATTGGCGAACACATCAAGCGTGGCGCCGCGCCGCTCCGGCGAATAGCTGTCGAGCAGCCGGTCGTCCGCCTCGCCGTGCAGAACAAGCGCAAGCTTCCAGCCGATGTTTTCGGCATCGGCCAGCCCGTTGTTCAACCCGCGCACGCCGAATATCGGCACGATATGCGCGGCGTCGCCGATAAAGAACACGCGGCCGTGGCGGTAGTCGTCGAGGCAGAGCGTGTTGGCGGAATAGACGCTCCACCACTCCAGTTCCCATGGTTTTGTGTGGTCGACATCGGCCAGGATCGCGCCGACGCGGGCGCGGATATTTTCTTCCCTCAGGGCTTCTTCCTCGCTTTCACCTTTGGGAAGCTGATAGTCGATGCGCCAGATATCGTCCGGTTGCTTGTGGATCAGCACCGTGCCGCCGGGGTTGCCGCTCGGTTCGAAGAACGCCCGCCGCTCGGTCGGAAAATCGTGATCCATGCGGATATCCGCGATCACATACCGGCCCTCGTAATTGTCGCCCTTCAGCCGCAGCCCCAGCATCGATCGGATCGGGGAGCGCGCGCCGTCGGCGGCCAGCACATAGAGGGCGTCGAGCCAATAGTCGCCCGCTGGCGATGTAACGCGGCCGGACACACTATCTTCATGGGACTCGATGCCGGCAAGTTCGCTCTGCCAGCGCATGTCGATCAGGTCGTTTGCCGCGACCGCGTCGTGCAGGTACTTCTCGATGTACTGCTGCTGCAGATTGTACATCGGCAGGTATTTCTCGTTTGCCGGATGCGGCATTTCGAGCCGGAAGATCTGTTCCCCGCGGTAGTAACTGCGGCCCAGCCGCCAGCCCAGCGCCTTTTTGAGGAATGGCGAGACCACCCCGATCCGTTCCAGGATGTGCATGCTGGGTCGCGCGATGCAGATGGCGCGGCTGCCGTCGTTGAAAGTGTCCTTGCGGTCGATCAGCACGCTTTTGATGCCGTAGCGCGCCAGCACCAGCGCCGCGGTCATGCCGATCGGGCCGGCGCCCACGATCAGGACCGGATGTCTTGCCGTGGCGCCGTCAAGCTCGGGCACGCGTCGCGCCGCAAACCTCGGATAATCGAAGTAGAGCGAATCCAGCGGGCCCTTGCCGGCAGGTCTCATGGGTACCTCCGCCTATTTCTTCCGGTCGAGAAATCCCTGCATCAGCCGCTGCGGCTCGCCGGTCAGGAAGGATTGCCCGAACACGCCGATGCTCAAATTGACGGATTCGGTCAGCGGCAGTTCTTCCCACTGGCGCATCAGCGCCTTCTGCGCACGTAACGCTTCCGGGCCGCATTCGAGCAGGGCGTTGACCGTATGCTCGACCGCGGCATCGAGCCCGCCTTCCTTCGCTACCACATCGACCAGACCCCAGGCGAGCGCGGTCGGCGCGTCGATGTTCTCCGCCGTCATCACAAGCCAGCGGGCGCGGCCCCAGCCGATCAGCCGCGGCAGCAAAGCGGCGTGGATCACCGAGGGAATGCCGACGCGCACTTCGGGCATGCCGAATTTGGCGTCGTGGGCGGCAACCCGGAAATCACAGGCGGCGGCGACTTCGAGGCCGCCGCCGAGGCACCAGCCGGGGAGCCGCGCGATGACAGGCGCTGGAAACTTGCGCACCGCCTCGCAGAGGTCGCGCAGCCGGGTGATGAAGGCTTCCGCGGATTTCTGGTCGAGACGCGCCATCTCCTTGATGTCGGCGCCGCCGATCATGCTCTTCTCGCTCTGTCCGGCCAGGATCACGGCGCGGATCTCCTTGTCGCCGGCGAGTTTCTCGAACCCCTCGCGTACGCCGTCGGTGACGGCCGAGGAGAGGATGTTCAGCGAGCCAGCGTTGCAGATCGAGAGGCGAACGACGGCTCTCTCGTCGCGGTCGATGCCGCAGTGCGGATTGAGCATTTCCATGTTGTTTTCCCGGGCTTGGTCTGGCGGTTGGCGCCACTTCCAAGGACATTGCACCGGCTTGTCAAGGGCAGGCGAGCAGGGCGTTGCACAGCGGGAGAGGCAGCTGTAAGATGATGATCGTCATCTAAAAGGAGCCGCCATGACCATGACCGACACCGTCGATCTGTTTTCGCCAACGCTGCGACGGCAGCGGGTGGTGGACTGGCAGGCGCCGGGACCGGTGGCAAAGGCCGCCGCACGCATGTCCGGCCTGGAGACGATGTGCGCGATCCGCGACGGTATCCTGCCGCCGCCGCCGATGGCCCGGCTGATTGGTTTCGATATGCGCGTTGCCGAACCCGGGCGGATCGTGATGGAACTCGATCCGCACGAGAGCCTGGAAAACACCATCGGCCTGCTGCACGGCGCGACCGCCGCGGCGTTGCTGGATACCGCCATGGGTTGTGCGATCTCGACCATGCTACCGGCCGGGCAGACCTCGGTGACGCTCGATCTCAAATTGACCTATCTACGGCCGTTATCGGTCAAGTCGGGCACGATCTCGGCGGAAGGTAAAGTCGTAAAGCTCGGCCGCCAGACCAGCTATGCGGAGGGTTTTGTCCGCGATGCGGCGGGCAATCTTGCGGTGCACGCGACCGCGACCTTCTCGATGATCGGGGATGGCGGAAAAGCGAAATAGATGCAGCTTTTTGCGCGTCCGACTGCTATTATATGACTGCAAACATTTAATGGGATTGTCGATGCGCTATTCGAAAGAGCACAAGCAGGAGACCCACGCACGGATCGTGAAGAAGGCCTCGGTTCGGCTTCGCGAGAAGGGCGCGCATGGCATCGGCGTCGCCGACCTGATGAAGGAAGCGGGCCTGACCCATGGCGGTTTCTACGCGCATTTCGATTCCCGCGAGGCGCTTGTCATCGAGGCCTTTGCCTATGCGATGGACCGCGCGAACGAACGCTGGCGCAAGATGGCCGAGCAGACGCCGCCCGAGAAGCGGTTTTCGACGATCGTCGAGACTTACCTAACGCCTGTTCACCGCGACGATCCCGGCCACGGCTGCGCGGTGCCGGCGCTCGGCGCCGAAATCGCCCGCGAAAGCCCGAAGACGCGCAAGGCCTTCGCCGCCAAGCTCGAACAGATGATCGACATGATGTCCGATCAGATTCCCGACGTGCCACGCAAGGCGGCCCGCAAGCAGGCCATCGCGGCGCTGACCACCATGATGGGCACGCTGGTGCTGTCGCGCATCGCCGGCAGCGGCGAATTCTCCGACGAAATTCTCAGCTCCGGCCGCGAGGCGGCGCTGGGACGAGCGGCCGCGTCGAAGCCGGCAGCGAAGAAGGCCCGCGCGAAGGTGAATTAGAAACGAAGCCTCCCTCTACGTCGTCCCGGCCTTGAGCCGGGACCCATACGCCGCGGCCCCAACGAAGTGGCACAAGGGGAGACGGCTTCTCTCGCAATTCACATCGGTGGTGATGGGTCCCCACGTTGGCCGGACGTCATCGAACCCTCTAAACGGCGGCTCGAGCCCAGTTGATGAACGCCTTGATCAAATCCATCTTCGGGTGTTCCGCACGGTGTACGATGTAGAAGCCGTAGCCCGGCAGCTTGACCCGGGAAACCGGCACAAGAGCGCCGTTCGCCAGCTCGGGTCGCACCAGGATGTTGCTGCAGATTGCGACGCCCTGGCCTGCGATGGCGGCTTCAATGGCGTGCAACTCTTCGCGAAAGCTGAGGCTGGGAAGCGTCGCGGTATCTGGCACGGATCCATGGCGCCGACTGGCCACACGCTGCCAGTGCTGCCATCGCGGCGCGTCGAAATCGGCCGGTGGCCACTCGGCTTCGATCAGAGGAAGCCGGGCCAGCTCGGCCGGACTGAGTGATCGCCGCAAATTGCCAACCAGCTTGGGGCTGGCCACCGCGTAAAATTCGTCGCGAAACAGCTCAATGGAGGGACCGACCGCCGGAGGCTTGCGGGCATAGCGGATCGCAACGTCGGCATCGCCGGCATCGAGATCGATCACCGCGTCGGTACCAATGATGTCGAGTCTCAAGCGCGGATAAAGTTCACGCCAATTGGGTAACCGCGGCACCAGCCATCGTGCGGTGAAAGCATTGGTCGCCGTCAGGCTAAGCCGTCCGCTGGCGCCGCCGCTGCGTATCTTGTTCAACGCCTCGGCGAACGTCTCGAAGCCGTCGCGAACGACAGGGAAGAGCTGTTGACCAGCCCGCGTGAGTGCCAGCGGTCGCGGCCGGCGTCGAAACAACGATTGCCCGCAGTGACGCTCGAGTAATTTCAGCTGA
Source organism: uncultured Alphaproteobacteria bacterium (assembly GCA_963791165.1). Classification (GTDB taxonomy): domain Bacteria; phylum Pseudomonadota; class Alphaproteobacteria; order Rhizobiales; family Xanthobacteraceae; genus Bradyrhizobium. The sequence goes on from CAWBRL010000032.1 coordinate 181,933, forward strand.
TGGCTGACCGCGGTCGGCGTGACGCCGAGCTCGGCGGCGGCCAGCTTGAAGCTGAGATGCCGAGCGGCTGCCTCAAACGCACGCAGTTCGGTCAATGGCGGCAGTTTGCGCATGCGGGCAGTCTAGATGAATTGATTTCATCTGCACCTGAATTCTTCGAATTTGCCGTGTCAAAACCCGCTCTCTAGGATGCCGGTCGGGAGAAATGGAGACACTCGTGCTCGTGACAGCTCAAGGCGGTGTCTCGGAATATCTCGCGGCCATCCAACGGCTGGGGCCGCTGATCGAGCAGCAGCGGCGCCATTTCGACGAGCGGCGCAGGATACCCGATCAGGTGTTCGAGGCACTGGCCGATGCTGGGCTTTTCCGCCTGTACCTGCCGAAGACTTCTGGGCGGACCAGAACTATCGCCGTTCGATTTCATGACCGTCGTTGAGGCAGCATCCGCGCTCGATGGCTCGATTGGCTGGTTGGTCGGGAATGGCGGCGGGATGAGCCGGATCGGTGGCTACTTGCCGGATGAGGCGACCCGTGACTGGTTCGCCGACCCTCACGCATTTGTCGCAAGCGCCACTGGCGCTATCGGGACTGCGGAGCCTGTGGAGGGAGGCTATCGCGTCAGTGGGCGCTGGCCCTTCGGCAGCGGAGCCCATCACGCGACCAGGTTCATGGGGCTGGCGAAAATCAAGACCGCTGAGGGCCTGGATGAGCCGCTGGTCTGCTGCTATTTCGCCAAATCCGACGTCAAGCTTCACGATACCTGGTTCGTGTCCGGTTTGCGTGGCACCGGCAGCTGCGATTTCGAGGTCGACAACGCGTTTGTGCCGATGGATCACATGCATCCACTTGCGGATCTCAAGCCGACGCATCCGGCGCTGCTTTACCGCCTGCCTGGCCTGTCGGCGTTTGCATGGACCGTCTCGGTCGTTCCGCTCGGCATTGCACGGGGAGCCATCGATACCTTCATCGAGCTCGCCGGCAAGAAGGCGCGGCAGGGCAGCACCATGCTGATGCGTGACCGTGAGCTGGTTCAGGACATGGTGGGGCGTGCAGAAACAATGCTGCGAGCCGCGCGGGCATATTTGGTTGACGCCATGGCAGAGCTGATGGTGGCGACCGATCTCGGAGGCGATCGTCTTTTGCAGGCGCGGGCCTTCTTTCGTGCCGCTTGCGCCAACGCGGCCGAAACCGCGGTCCGGATTGTCGATACGATCGCAGCCGACGCCGGCACCGCGGCCATTTTCGAAACTGGCACGCTGGAGCGCTCGGTTCGCGACGTCCATGCTGCCACCAAGCATGTGGCAATGAGTCCGAACAACTACACCATCGCCGGTCGTCTGAAGCTGGGGCTGGAGCCAGGGACCACGCGCATTTGAGACGATGGCGGAGGGGTCCCGACTGGTTACGCCGGGGGTGAGGCAGGTGGGGTCAGGTGCCCGCTAAACAGTGCGCGCTCACTCTCTACCGTCTCGAGGATGTAATCGGCAACCGCGCGAATCCGTGCCAGGTCCTTGCTGTCGGCGTGCATCAGCATCCAGAACGTGCGCGATATTCTCACCTCGTCCGGTAGCACCGGGCGCAGCTCGGGATGCGCGGTCGCCATGAAATGCGGCAGCACCGCAATACCGAAGCCTGCGATGGTGGCGTTGAGCTGCGCGATCAGGTTGGCGCTGCGAAACTTCGCGGAGATCTTTGGCGAGACTTGCGGCAGGTAGTCCAGTTCAGGCGTGAACAGCAGTTCCTCGATGTAGCCGACGAAGCGATGCGCGGGCAGGTCGCCACGATCAGTGATATCAGGCGTGCGGTCGAGATAGGCCGGCGCAGCATAGAGCCCGAGACTGTAGTCGAGCAGCTTGCGCCCGACGATGCGGCCTTCCTTCGGCATCGTCAGGCTGATGGCGATATCGGCCTCGCGCTTCGACAGGCTGAAAAGCCGCGCGGTGGCGACCAGCTGCAGGTCGAGATCGGGATACCGCTCGGTGAATTTCACCAGCCGCGAGGCCAGAAAGTGGCTGCCGAAACCGTCGGGGGCGCCGATCCGCACGGTGCCGGTCAGATGCGCACGCGAGCCGCCGACGGCCTCCTGGTTGGCCACAATAGTGGATTCCATCGCTTCCGCACTGTCGGCGACGCGCTGGCCGGCCTCGGTCAGGAGGTAGCCGGTCTTGCGGCGATCAAACAGTTTTGCGGACAGATGCCGCTCCAGGCGGTCGACACGGCGGATCACTGTGGCATGATCGACGGCGAGCTGCTTGGCGGCAGCGGAAACCGATCCGCCGCGGACGATCGCCAGCACGAAACGGAAGTCATCCCAATCGATGGTCTTGGTTGCTTGATCCAGCATTTCCGCACATCTATGGTGCAATTTATCGGACTTGTATCCCAAGAAATGCAGGTCAAAAAGGTCCCCAAAGCGATCCAGCGGGACTTCTAGGGAGGTATTCATGCGTTCCATCGGACATTTCATCGGCGGCAAAGAGGTCAAGGGCACGTCCGGGCGGACGGCCGACGTTTTCGAGCCGATGACCGGCGACGTCCAGGCCAAGGTGGCGCTGGCCTCCAAGGCCGAGGTTCGCGCCGCGGTCGAGAACGCCAGGGACGCCCAGGTCGAGTGGGCCAACACCAATCCGCAGCGCCGCGCGCGCGTGATGATGAAATTCCTCGAACTCGCCCAGCGCGATTACGACAAGCTCGCAGAGCTTCTGGCGCGCGAGCACGGCAAGACCGTTCCCGACGCCAAGGGTGACATCCAGCGCGGCCTCGAAGTCGTCGAATTCGCCTGCGGCGTTCCGCATTTGATGAAGGGCGAATACACCGAAGGCGCAGGCCCCGGCATCGACATCTATTCGATGCGGCAGCCGCTGGGCGTCGTCGCCGGCATCACGCCGTTCAACTTCCCGGCGATGATCCCGATGTGGAAATTCGCGCCTGCGATCGCCTGCGGCAACGCCTTCATCCTGAAGCCTTCGGAGCGCGATCCGGGCGTGCCGATGATGCTGGCCGCCTTGATGATCGAGGCGGGGCTGCCGCCTGGCGTTCTCAACGTCGTCAACGGCGACAAGGAGGCCGTCGATGCGATCCTCGACGACCCCGATATCAAGGCGATCGGCTTTGTCGGCTCGACGCCGATTGCGCAGTACATCTATGAGCGCGCCGCGCAGACGGGCAAGCGCTGCCAGTGTTTTGGCGGCGCCAAGAACCACGCCATCGTGATGCCCGACGCCGACATGGACCAGACCGTCGATGCGCTGATCGGCGCGGGCTACGGCTCGGCGGGCGAGCGCTGCATGGCGATTTCGGTCGCGGTGCCCGTCGGCAAGACCGCCGCCGACCGCCTGATGGAAAAGCTGATCCCGCGCGTGGAGTCGCTCAAGATCGGCACCTCGGTCGATCCGTCCGCCGATTACGGCCCGCTGGTGACGCGCGAAGCGGTCGAGAAGGTGAAGAACTACATCGATATCGGTGTCAAGGAAGGCGCGACGCTCGCCGTCGACGGCCGTGGCTTCAAGATGCAGGGCTACGAGAACGGCTTCTATCTCGGCGGTTCGCTGTTCGACAACGTCACCAAGGACATGCGGATCTACAAGGAAGAGATTTTTGGCCCGGTGCTCTCGGTGGTGCGCGCCCACGACTACAAGGAAGCGCTGGCGCTGCCGTCGGACCATGACTACGGCAACGGGGTTGCGATCTTTACCCGCGACGGCGACGCGGCGCGCGATTTCGCCGCCAAGGTCAATGTCGGCATGGTCGGCATCAACGTGCCGATCCCGGTGCCGATCGCCTACTACACCTTCGGCGGCTGGAAGAAGTCCGGCTTCGGCGATCTCAACCAGCACGGCCCGGATTCGATCCGCTTCTACACCAAGACCAAGACGGTCACCTCGCGCTGGCCGTCCGGCGTCAAGGAGGGCGCGGAATTCTCGATCCCGACGATGAACTGACGGTATAGCCCCCGGCCGTCATTGCGAGCGCAGCGAAGCAATCCATATTGCCGCGAAAAGGAAGAATGGATTGCGTCGTCGCTTCGCTCCTCGCGATGACGACAAGAATGAGCAGCCCGGAATGCATTTCGCCCTCAACGAGGATCAGGTGGCGGTTCGCGACATGGCGCGCGAATTCGCCGCCGAGAAGATTGCGCCGCATGCGCTGCGTTGGGACGAGGAAAAGCATTTCCCGGTTGATGTAATGCGCGAGGCGGCCACGCTCGGCATGGGCGGCATCTACATCAAGGACGACGTCGGCGGATCGGCGATGACCCGCTTCGACGCGGCGCTGATCTTCGAGGCGCTGGCGACGGGGTGTCCGACCGTGTCGGCCTTCATCTCGATCCACAACATGGCGTCGTGGATGATCGATGCCTACGGCAACGACACCCAGCGCCAGAAATGGCTGCCGAAGCTTTGTACGATGGAACTGATCGCGAGCTACTGCCTCACCGAGCCGGGCGCCGGCTCGGACGCGGCGGCGCTGCGGACCCGCGCGGTGCGTGAGGGCGATCATTACGTCCTGAACGGTCAGAAGCAGTTCATTTCAGGGGCCGGTGGCACCGACCTGCTGGTTGCGATGGTGCGGACAGGCGGCGATGGTCCTGGCGGCGTTTCAGCGCTCGTCATTGACGGCAAGACACCGGGCGTGTCGTTCGGCGCCAACGAGCGCAAGATGGGCTGGAACGCGCAGCCGACCCGCGCGGTGATTTTCGAGAATGCCCGCGTGCCGGTCGAAAACCGTCTGGGCGACGAGGGCATCGGCTTCAAGATCGCGATGGCCGGGCTCGACGGCGGCCGCATCAATATCGCAGCGTGCTCGCTCGGCGGCGCGCAAAGCGCGCTGGAGAAATCGCTGGCCTACATGAAAGAGCGAAAGGCCTTCGGCAAGCGCCTCGACGAATTCCAGGCGCTGCAGTTTCGTCTCGCCGACATGGCGACCGAACTGGAGGCGGCGCGGACTTTTGTGTGGCGCGCTGCCGCAGCGCTCGACCGCAAGGACGCCGACGCCACCATGCTGTGCGCGATGGCCAAGCGCTTTGGCACCGACGTCGGCTTTGAAGTCGCCAACCAGGCGCTGCAGCTGCATGGCGGCTACGGCTATCTCAGCGAATACGGCATCGAGAAGATCGTGCGCGATCTGCGCGTGCACCAGATCCTGGAAGGGACCAACGAGATCATGCGGCTGATCGTGTCGCGCAAGCTGATCGAGGGCGCGCGATGACGGACGCTGTTGTTGCAGAGGGCGACCTGATCGCGCGCAAGGAAGGCTCGGCCGGCATCATCCGCCTGAACCGGCCGAAGGCCATCAATGCGGTGACGTTGGAGATGTTTCACGACATCGACAAGGCGCTCGATGCGTTCGAGGCTGATCCCGCTGTTGCGGTGATCGTGCTGGAAGGCGCGGGCGAGCGTGGCCTGTGCGCCGGGGGCGACATCCGCGCGCTGTGGGAAAGCTCGAAGGTGAAGGGTGACCTCGGCAAGATCCTGTGGCGCGACGAATACATCCTGAACGCGCGAATCAAGAAATTCCCAAAGCCCTACGTCGCGTTCATGGACGGCATCGTCATGGGCGGCGGTGTCGGGCTGTCGGCGCATTCCGCTCACCGCGTCGTGACCGAGAAGACGAAGCTGGCAATGCCCGAAGTGGGGCTCGGTTTCTTCCCCGATGTCGGCGGCACGTGGCTGCTTTCGCATTCGCCCGGAGAAATCGGCACCTATTTTGGCTTGACCGGGCAGACCATGAACGGTCCGGACGCGATCCATGCCGGCTTTGCCGACGCAGTCGTGCCGTCGGCCAAGCTCGCTGCCTTGCGCGAGGCTTTGACCAAGGTTCGGCCCGGTGCAACGTCCGCAGAAGTCAAAGCCTTGATCGCTGGCTTCGCGACCGGCGAGACAGCTGGCCCTGTCGCGGCGATGGAGGGCAAGATCGACGGATGGTTTGCCCACGATCGGATGGAAGACATCATCGCGGCCTTGCAGCGCGATGGCTCTGAACTGGCGCTATCGACGCTGAAGACGCTGAGCGAAAAATCCCCGCGCGGCATGGTGGTGACATTGAAACTGCTTCGGCTGGCGCGAACTTCGCGCTCGCTGGAGGAATGCCTGGTGCGCGAATATCGCGCCGCGCTGGAAGTATTCGCCAGCGACGATTTCCGCGAAGGCGTACGCGCCGCCGTGATCGACAAGGACCGCAGTCCAAAATGGTCGCCGCCGCGAATTGACGACGTGACGCCGGCAATGGTCGCGCCGTATTTCGCCGAGATCGGCGCCAATGAGCTGAAATTCGACTGATCAAAAACAGAAAAGTTCAAGCGGAGGATTCGAGATGGCAACTATCGCATTCATTGGCCTCGGCAACATGGGTGGGCCGATGGCGGCCAATCTGGTCAAGGCCGGCCACAAGGTCACCGCGTTCGATCTGGTCGCGGCCTCGCGCGATCAGGCCAAGGCCGACGGCGCCGCTATCGGCGAGAGTTCGGTTGGCTCGGTAAAGGGTGCCGACGTTGTTATCACCATGCTGCCCGCGGGCAGGCATGTGCTGTCGGTCTGGAACGAAGTGATCCCTGTCATGACCAAGGGCGCGCTGATCATCGATTGCTCGACCATCGACGTCGAAAGCGCCAAGCAGGCTCACGCGCTGGCCGCCAAGCACGGCGCGCTTTCGGTCGATGCGCCGGTGTCGGGTGGAACCGGCGGCGCCAAGGGCGCGACGCTGACCTTCATGTGCGGCGGCGAGGACAAGGCTTTTGCGGCGGCAAAACCCGTGCTCGAGAACATGGGCAAGAAGATCGTGCATTGCGGCGGCGCGGGCGCGGGGCAGGCGGCCAAGATCTGCAACAACATGATCCTGGGCATTTCCATGATCGGGGTCGGCGAGGCCTTTGCGCTGGCGGAAAAACTCGGCTTGTCGCATCAGGCGCTGTTCGACGTCGCCTCGACCTCCTCGGGGCAATGCTGGGCGCTGACGTCCTACTGCCCGGTGCCGGGCCCGGTACCGGCCTCTCCGGCGAACAACGGCTACAAGCCGGGCTTTGCGTCGACTCTGATGGTGAAGGACCTGACGCTGGCGCAGGACGCGGCCAACGCCACCGGCGCCGCGACGCCGCTGGGCAAGCACGCGCAGGAACTCTACAAGGCGTTCGACGCCGCCGGCCATGGCGGGGTGGATTTTTCCGGGATTATCCAGCACGTTAGGGGTCTCGCCGCGAAATAACGGAGACCTGATGACGAGTTTCCAGGACGCACGCGCCTTTCTGCTCAAGCACCGCACCGATTACGATGCGGCCGTGAAGGGCTTTCGCTGGCCCGATCCGGTTCCGTTCAACTGGGCGCTGGACTGGTTCGACGCGGAACTCGCCCGCAATGCTGACAGCCGGGATCGTACCGCGCTCTGGATCGTCGATGCCGGCCACAGGGAAACTAAACTTTCCTTCGCGGCGCTCTCGGCCCGTTCCAACCAGGTGGCGAATTTCCTGCGCGCGCAAGGGCTCAAGCGCGGCGATCATCTGTTGCTGCTGCTCGGCAATGTCGTGCCGCTGTGGGAGACGATGCTGGCGGCGATGAAGCTCGGCGTGGTCGTGATCCCCGCGACCACGCTTCTCACGCCCGACGAACTGCGTGACCGGCTCGATCGCGGCCGGGCGAGGGTGGTGGTGGCCTCGCAGGATCAGGTCGCGAAGTTCGCAGGCCTTGGCGGCGACAATCTGGTTCGCATCGTGGTCGGCGCGACGTCGAAGCACGACGGCTGGCTTCCGTTCGAGGAGGCGGCCGGCGCGTCCGAGAGCTTTGCGCCCGACGGGCCGACCAACGCCGACGATCCGATGCTGCTCTATTTCACCTCGGGCACCACGGCAAAGCCAAAGCTGGTGCGGCACAGCCAGCGCAGTTATCCCGTCGGCGCGCTGTCGACGATGTTCTGGCTCGGGCTGCAGCCCGGCGACGTGCATCTGAATATCTCCTCGCCGGGCTGGGCCAAGCATGCCTGGAGCTGCTTCTTCGCGCCATGGAATGCCGGCGCCACCGTGTTCGTCGTCAACCAGCCGCGCTTCGATGCCAAGTCGCTGCTCGCGACCGTCGGCCGCTGCGGCGTCACCACGCTGTGCGCGCCGCCGACGGTGTGGCGGCTGTTCATCCAGGAGCGGCTCGCGGATTTCAAGGTTACCCTGCGCGAAGTCTGCGGCGCCGGCGAACCGCTCAACCCCGAAGTGATCGATCAGGTAAAGGCGGCGTGGGGCCTGACCATCCGCGACGGTTACGGCCAGACCGAAACCACCGCGCTCGCCGGCAATTCGCCGGGGCAGAAGGTGAAGGTCGGTTCGATGGGCCGTCCGCTACCGGGCTACCGCGTGCAGATCACCGATAATGACGGCCACGTCACCAAGGAGGGCGAGGTCACGCTGGTGCTCGGCGCCGACCGCCCCGCGGGCCTGATGCAGGGCTATCAGGGCGAGGACGGCAAACTGAGCGGCGCCGACGGCGATCTCTACCGCAGCGGCGACGTGGTGTTTGCCGACGACGAAGGTTATCTCACATTTGTCGGCCGCTCCGATGACGTCTTCAAATCGTCCGACTACCGCATCAGCCCGTTCGAGCTGGAAAGCGTGCTGCTGGAACATGAATCGGTCGCCGAAGCCGCCGTGGTGCCGAGCCCCGATCCGATACGGCTCGCCATCCCGAAAGCCTATGTATTGCTGGTGTCGGGCGTGGAACGTTCGCCGGAGACGGCGTTGTCGATCTTCAAGCACCTGCACACCCGGCTCGCGCCGTTCAAGCGCATCCGGAAGATCGAGCTGGTGACTGAGCTGCCGAAGACGATCTCCGGCAAGATACGCCGCGTGCAGTTGCGGCGGCTGGAGCATGACGATAACCGTGCCGATGCGCTGCGTGGTTCTGAATTCCGCGAAGACGAATTCCCTGAGCTGCAGAAGGTGCGGACTGCCGGGCTGGAGAGCTGATCGATGAATGAAGTCTGGAAGAAGCCGCCGGTCTCGTTTGAGGCCTATCAGGCCATGGTCGGCAAGGAAATCGGCGTGTCATCCTGGCACCTGATCGACCAGGAAAGGATCAACGTCTATGCCGACGTGATCGAGGACCATCAGTTCATCCATGTCGATCCCGAGCGCGCCAAAAAGGAAACCGCGTTCGGCAACACCATTGCCCACGGCTTTCTCACGATGTCGCTGATGAGCATCATGTCCTACGAGGTGATGCCGGTCATCGAAGGCACCGCGATGGGGGTCAATTACGGCTTCGACAAGCTGCGTTTCCTCTCGCCGGTCCGCGCCGGCTCGCGCGTCCGTGGCCGCTTTACGCTGATGGAGGCCAGGCTGCGCAAACCGAAAGAACTGCAATCGCGCACTAACGTCACCGTCGAGATCGAGGGCGAGGAAAAGCCCGCGCTGGTCGCCGACTGGATCGGGCTGATCTATTTCGATTAGGTTTCCTCGTCATTGCCGGGCTTGACCCGGCAATCCATCACTGCTCAAAAAAGCCCTTCAATTTGATGGATGCCCGGGTCAAGCCCGGGCATGACAAGGATCCGGGAATTCCACTCATGGCAATCAGGTTTGACGGACGCGTCGCTATCGTCACCGGCGCGGGCAATGGTCTTGGACGGGCGCATGCGCTGGGGCTGGCAAGCCGCGGCGCCAAGGTGGTGGTCAATGATTTCGGCGGCGCACGCGACGGCACCGGCGGTTCGCTGTCGCCGGCCGAAACCGTGGTCGAGGAAATCCGCAAATCCGGCGGCACGGCGATGGCCGACGGTGCCGATGTCTCTGACTTCGAGCAGGTCACCGCCATGGTCGAACGCGCCACCAAGGAGTGGGGCAGCGTCGATCTTCTGTGCGCCAATGCCGGCATCCTGCGCGACAAGTCGTTCGCCAAGATGGAGGTCGCCGATTTCGCAAAAGTGCTCGACGTCCATCTCACCGGCACCTTCTATTGCTGCAAGGCGGTGTGGGCCGGCATGCGCGAGCGCAGTTACGGCCGCATCGTCGTCACCACCTCGTCGTCGGGCCTGTTCGGCAATTTCGGCCAGGCCAATTACGGCGCGGCCAAAGCCGGCATGGTCGGCCTGATGAACGTGCTGGCCGAGGAAGGCCGCAAGAACAACATTCGCGTCAACACGATCTCGCCGACGGCGGCGACCCGGATGACGGAAGAGTTGCTGTCGCCGCAGGCGCTGGCCCTGATGCGCCCCGAGGCGATCACGCCCGCGGTGGAATTCCTGCTGAGTGAGGACGCGCCGACCCGCACCATCATGGGCGCCGGCGCCGGCTCGTTCGCCGTGATCAAGATCATCGAGACCGAAGGCGTCAACCTGGCCCAGTCCGACTGGACCCCCGATGCCGTCGCGGCGCACTTTGCCGAGATCAGCGACGTCTCGAAGGCCAAGGCATTGCAGGGCGCGTTCGAGCAGACGCAGAAATACGTGGCGCAGGCAGCGGCACGGGCGGGGATCAAGCTGTAGGGCTGCAACGTCGAAATTTCTCGTCATGGCCGGGCTTGACCCGGCCATCCACGTCTTTGTCAGCGCTCGATAGTCAGACGTGGATGCCCGGGTCAAGCCCGGGCATGACGACTGTCTTTGTGGCGGCGACCGCGTACACTCCCGCCATGTCTTCGCCTTCACAGCACATTGCCATCATCGGCGCCGGCCCGGCCGGCTTGATGGCGGCCGAAGTCCTCGCGCAGGGCGGTGCCACCGTCACCGTCTACGACGCAATGCCTTCCGCAGGCCGCAAGTTCCTGATGGCCGGGCGAGGCGGGCTCAACCTCACGCACAGCGAACCGCTGCCTGCATTCCTTGCGCGCTACCGCGAGGCGACGCCGCATCTCGCCGCCGCCATCGAAGCGTTCCCGCCGAGCGCCTTGCGCGACTGGAGCGAAGCGCTGGGGCAGGAAACTTTTGTCGGCTCCAGCGGCCGGGTATTTCCAAGGGCCTTCAAGGCATCGCCCTTGCTGCGAGCCTGGCTGCGGCAGCTGGACTCGATGAGTGTGCGACTGGCGCTGCGTCACCGCTGGACCGGCTGGGACGAGCACGGCCGTCTACGTTTTCAAACGCCGGATGGACCGCACGCCATCGAGACGCGCGCAACCGTGCTCGCGCTCGGCGGCGCAAGCTGGCCGCGGCTGGGCTCCGACGGCGCATGGGCGAAGATACTCGCCGCCAAAGGCGTGAATGTATCGCCACTGCGGCCTGCCAATAGCGGCTTCACCGTGGCATGGTCCGAGATTTTCCGCGACCGCTTCGAGGGCCAGCCGCTCAAGGGCGTGGCGCTGACATTCGGTGCTGCACAGCGTGCGCGGCGAAGCCATCGTTACCCGAACCGGCATCGAGGGCGGCGCGGTCTATGCGCTGTCGGCCGAGTTGCGCGAGGCGGTCGTCAGGGGGAGGGTGATCACTGCACGTGGCGCTGCGGCCCGATCTCGACATGAAGGACCTGACCGCGAAGGTCTCGGCGCCAAAAGGCAAACAGTCCCTGTCGAATTTTCTGCGCAAGGCCGTTAGCCTCTCACCCGTCGCGATCGGCCTGCTGCAGGAGGTAGCCAAGGCATCCGGCACTCCGCTTGCGTCGCTGTCGCCGGCCGGTTTTGCCAGCCTGATCAACGCCGTCCCGATTGAACTTACCGGTGTCGCGCCGATCGCGCGCGCGATTTCGACCGCGGGCGGGATCGGCTTTAGCGAGATCGATGCCGATTACATGATCCGCCGCCTGCCCGGCGTGTTCGCCGCCGGCGAGATGCTGGACTGGGAATCGCCGACCGGCGGCTATCTGCTGCAGGCGTCGTTCGCGACGGGAGTGGCGGCGGGCAGGGGCGCGCTGAAGTGGCTTAATTTGTAGGATGGGTAGAGCGAAGCGAAACCCATCATCGAGCCCCGGCAAGTCCCGATGGGTTTCGTTTCGCTCTACCCAACCTACGAGGGCTCACCGCAACTTCCCCCGTGCCGCCACTGGCAACACTCCAACAATCTCGTCGCCGCGCACCATCACCACCTCGTCCATCATGTTGACGACGACGCAGACATGGTTCGGCACGATCCGCACGACGTCGCCGACAACAGGCCGCGTGTTGCTGCGGGCGAGATCGAGAAAGCCGTGCTCTTCCGCAAATCGCGCGATCTTCGCCTCGGGGTGCTCCAAAATCAGCCCGTGGCCCTCAAGCCCGCCGCCGGTATCCGAGGTCAGCGTCTTGGAGCCGGCGTCCAAAATGCCGCGATCCGGGCCGGCGCGGCTGACGACGGTGGAATAGATGTTGAGCGCGCAATCGTCCCAATCGGCGACGCCGGCGGCGACCTGCATGCGGTCGTTGTAGATATAGGTGCCCGGCCGATGCTCGGTCGCGCCCTTGAGCTTGCCGAGATTCTTCAGGTTCGGCGAGCCGCCGGTCGAAACCATCGTCGCATCGAGCCCGAGCGCACGGACGCCGGCCAGCGCCTCGTCGAAGAATTTTTGCGCGTCCGTCCAGCCGGTTTCGGTCGGGTACAGCATGAAGCCCGCGAACTGCAGCCCTTTGGACGCCGCGATCTCGCGGGCGAGGGCAATTGCCTCGCCCGGCGTTTCGACACCCGCCCGCTTGCGGCCCGTATCGCATTCCACCACGACTGAGAGCGGCCGGCCGGAAGCGGCGGCGGCTTGCGGCAGGCCCGCGATCACGGTCGAATTATCGGCGGCAACCGTCATATGGGCCTTGCCCTGCAGCGCGGCGAGGCGGGCCATCTTCTCGTCGCCGATCAGGTTGTAGCTGATCAGGATGTCGTCAATCCCGGCTTCCGCCATCACCTCGGCCTCGCCTAGCTTCTGGCAGGTGATGCCTTTCGCGCCGGCCGCGACCTGCATCTGCGCCAGCAGGGGGCTCTTGTGGGTCTTGATATGCGGGCGGTTGGCGACGCCTGCCGTGTCGCAGGCCACCTGGATACGCGCGATGTTGCGCTCGACGCGGTCCATGTCGATCACGGCGCAGGGCGTGCCGTATTCACGGGCGATTTTGGCGGCGAGGGGCGTTGTCATGCTCTTCTCTCTCGAAATCGTAGAACCGTAGGATGGGTAGAGCGAAGCGAAACCCATCAATTCCGTCAATGGTTCATGATGGGTTTCGCTGCGCTCTACCCATCCTACGCCTGCTCTATCTCTTCGCGCAGCACTTCAAGTTCCAGCCATCGATCCTCGGCAGCCGCCAGCTCTTCGTGCGCCTTTGCAATCGCTGATGAGGCCGCGTCGAACTTCTTCCGATCCTTGGCGTAGAGATCAGGATCGTCAAGCAGCTTCTGCTGTTTCGCAATCGCGGCCTGCAATTTCGCCATCGTCTTCGGCAGGGTTTCCAGCGCGTGCTTCTCGTTGAAGTTCAGCCGGCGCTTGGGTGCTGCGGAGGGAGCGGCAGCCCTGGTTTCCTTCTTTTCCTCGACGGCCGTTGCATTGGGCGCTTCCCGTGCGAGATCCTCGCCGCGTTGCGCCAGCATGTCGGTGTAGCCGCCGGCATATTCGATCCAGCGGCCATTGCCCTCGGGCACGATCACGGATGTGACGACGCGGTCGAGGAAATCGCGGTCATGGCTGATCAGGATCACGGTGCCCTCGTAGTCGCCGAGCATTTCCTCCAGCACATCGAGGGTTTCGAGGTCGAGGTCGTTGGTCGGTTCGTCCAGCACCAGCAGATTGGACGGCTTCGCGAGCGCGCGCGCCAGCATCAGCCGGCCGCGCTCGCCGCCGGAGAGCACTTCCAGCGGCGTGCGCATCTGCTCCTGTGCGAACAGAAAGTCCTTCATGTAGCTGACGACGTGTTTGGGCTTGCCGCCGACCATGACGTGGTCGCCGCGTCCGCCGGTCAGGGCTTCGGCCAGCGTCGTTTTGGGGTCGAGGCTTTCGCGGTGCTGGTCGAGCGTCGCCATCTCGATGTTGGCGCCGAGCCGGATGGTGCCGCTGTCGGGCGCGCTGCCACCGGTCAGCATCTCGATCAGCGTGGTCTTGCCGGCGCCATTCGGGCCCACGATGCCGATGCGGTCGCCGCGCTGGACGCGGATCGAAAAGCTGTCGACGATCGTGCGGTCGCCATACGCCTTGGCAATATTCTTGGCCTCGATGACGAGCTTGCCGGATTTGTCGGCTTCGGCGGCGGCGAGGTTGGCATTCCCGGTCGCGCCACGATAGGTGCGCCGCTGGTCGCGCAGCGCGTGCAGATTGCCGAGCCGCTTGACGTTGCGCTTGCGGCGGCCGGAGACGCCGTAGCGCAGCCAGTGCTCTTCGTTGACGATCTTGCGGTCGAGCTTGTGCTGGTCGCGTTCTTCCTCCGCCAGCACTTCGTCGCGCCAGGCCTCGAACGCCGAGAAGCCGCGGTCGATCTGCCGGATCTGGCCGCGATCGAGCCAGGCGGTTGCGCGCGAGAGATTGGACAGGAAGCGGCGGTCATGGCTGATGATGACCAGCGCGCATCTTCGGCTTTCCAGTTCGCCTTCCAGCCATTCGATGGTCGGAAGATCGAGATGGTTGGTCGGCTCGTCCAGCAGCAGGATGTCGGGCGAGGGCGCCAGCACCCGCGCCAGCGCCGCGCGGCGGGCCTCACCGCCGGAGACATGCGCAGGGTCCTCGTCGCCATGCAGCCCGAGCTGCTCCACCAGATAGCGCGCCTGATAATGATCGTCGCCAGGACCGAGGCCGGCCTCGACATAGGCCAGCGTCGTCCTGTGGTCGCCGAAGTCAGGCTCCTGCGGCAAATAGCGAATGGTCGCGCCTGGCTGCACGAAGCGACTGCCGCCGTCTGCCTCGACGAGGCCGGCGGCGATCTTGAGCAGCGTCGATTTTCCGGAGCCGTTGCGCCCGATCAGGCATACGCGCTCGCCCGACGAGACCGACAGCTCGACGCCCGACAACAGCGGCGTGCCGCCAAAGGTCAGCCGGATATCTTTCAACTGGATCAGCGGCGGCGCCATTATGCGATTCAACTCTCGTCTTGCGCGGGCTGTTGCGCCCGCTGGCGCTGGATGCGGCGGATGGTCTGGTCGAGCGCCGACAAAAATGCCGAGCGGTCGCGCGGGGAGTATGATTTCGGACCGCCGGTGACTTCGCCTGACGAGCGCAGGTCGGTCATCAGATTGCGCACCGCCAGCGTCATGCCGATCGATTGTTCGGTGAACGGCTTGCCGTTCGGCGCGATCACCTCGGCGCCTGCTTTGACGCAGCGGCTGGCGAGCGGGATGTCCGAGGTAATGACGATATCTCCTTTGCCGGCGCGCTCCGCGATCCAGTCGTCGGCGGCGTCCATGCCGGAACCGGCGGCTATGCGTTCGATCAGCGGATCCTGCGGCACGCGGATGAAATTGCCCGCGACCACGCTGACCGGCAAGCCGTGCCGGATCGCGACGCGATAGATCTCGTCCTTCACCGGGCAGGCGTCGGCATCGACATAGATGCGGGTGGGGTTCAATTCAGGCACTTCAGGTCAGTCAATCGGATTGGGATTCGGTCACGTCTTCTCGTCCGCGCGTGGTACTCCACCGGGCGGAAAAATGCGAGGAAAACAGCTGATGGAACACGCTTGCCACGGCACTTTCTTCGCGTACGATAACGGGCCGGAAAGAGCAAAAAACCAGAGGAAACGGGCATGCCAAGCCGCATCGAGCCGCATCGGGTCTCGGCCTACAACACGTCAAAACATTCCGAAAACAAGATGCACGATGACACCGTGGCGAAGCGTTATGGCTTCATCGGCGGGCTGGTGCCCGGCGTCGATGTGATGGCCTATATGATGCACTTGCCTGTGGCAAAATGGGGCCGGGCCTTTCTCGAACGCGGCCTGATCGAGGCGCGCTTTGTAAAGCCGGTGTACGATGGCGAATTGGCCGATGTCACAGGCGAGGAGAGCAACGGCGTCCTTGCGATCCAGGTCGAGAGTCGCGGAGAGCTTTGTGCCACCGGCACGGCGTCGCTGCCTCCGGTCGCACCATCATTTTCGCTTTCCGACTTTGTCGATGTTGCGGCGGTGACCGAGCGCAAGCCGGTGGATGCAACCTCCTATGCCCTCGGCAAATGGCTGGGCGCGGTGCCGCGCACCTGGGCGGCGGATGCGGCCAAGGAATATCTGGGGGATATTCGCGAAACCGAAACAATTTACGCCCGGGAGGGCCTCGGCCACCCCGGCCTGTTGCCGCGGGTGATGAACAAGGTGCTCGTCGACAATGCCATCATGGGTCCGTGGATTCATGTCGGCACCCGGATGCAACTGCTGTCTGCGGCGCGCATCGGCGATGAATTGACCGCGCGCGCGAAGGTCATCGGCAATTACGACAAGAAGGGCCATCGCTTCGTCGAGCTCGACGCGCTGGTCGTCGCCAACGGCAAGACGCCGCTGGCGCACTGCCATCACATTGCGATCTACCAGCCGAGAGAACAGGCGGCGGCGTAGCAAGGCACGGCATCGCGCCTCACCTCATCTGTCATTCCCCGCGAAGGCGGGGAATCCAGTACGCCGCGGCTTCACGGTTCTATCGCTGACGTCTCTGGAATACTGGGTCGCCCGCCTGCGCGGGCGACGACAGTTGAGGATGTGGCGAGTGAACCTGTCTTATCACGCCGCCTTCACCTTCGCATCCTGGATCGCGCGCCACACGCGCTCCGGCGTCAGCGGCATGTCGATATGCGTGATGCCGTATTCCGACAGCGCGTCGACCACCGCATTGACGATGCAGACGAGGCTGCCGGCGCAGCCGGCTTCGCCGCAGCCTTTGGTGCCCAGCGGATTGGTTTTTGCAGGTGAGGGATGGTCGCCGACTTCCATCGGCGGAATGTCCTCGGCGCGCGGCATGGCGTAATCCATGAACGAGCCGGTGATCGGCTGGCCTGAGGAATCGTAGCTCACTTCCTCCATCAGCGCCTGGCCGATACCCTGGGCGACACCGCCGTGCAACTGGCCGGCAACGATCATCGGGTTGACGACGGTGCCGAAATCATTGACGGCGAAGTAGCGCACGATCCGGGTCACGCCGGTGTCGGGATCGATCTCGACTTCCGCGACATGGCAGCCGTTGGGGAAGGTCGACGGCGTCTCCTTGGTGGCGTGGTCGACGTCGAGCGTGTCAGGCGCGCCCTCGGGCAGCTTGCCCTCGCGCATGCGCTGCGCCAGTTCCATGATGCCGATCGAGCGGTCGGTGCCGGCGATGGTGAAGCGGCCGTCGGCGAACTCGATGTCGCCTTCGGACGCTTCCATCAGGTGCGCGGCGGCCTGCTTGCCCTTCGCGACCACGAGCGCGGAAGCTTCGACGATCGCCTGACCCGTCGCCGTGATCGAGCGCGAGCCGCCGGTGCCGTTGCCGAAGCGGACCAGATCGCTGTCGCCCTGTTCCAGCGTGATCTTCTCGAACGGCACGCCAAGCTCGGCGGAAAGCACCTGCGCGAACGGCGTCGCGTGGCCCTGGCCGTAGTCGAGCGTGCCGGTCGTCAGCTTCACCGATCCGTCCGGCTCGAACGTGATCTTGCCGAGTTCGCCGCTCGGCGGCGCGGTGACTTCGAGATAGGAGCCGACGGCGATGCCGCGCAGCTTGCCGCTCTTCTTACTTTCCTTCTTCCGCTTGGCAAAATTGGCGTGATCCGAAATCTCCAGCGCCTTGGCGAACACGCCGGCGAAATCGCCACTGTCATAGGTGACGCCGGAGGAGGCCGCGAACGGCAGTTGCGACGGCTTGATGAAGTTGCGCTTGCGCAGCGTCAGCCGGTTGATGCCCATCTCGTCGGCGGCGCGGTCGATCAGCCGCTCCATGTAGTAGTTCGCCTCGGGCCGGCCGGCGCCGCGATAGGCGCCCATCAGCGTGGTGTTGGTCAGCACGGTCTTGATGTCGACGCCGAGCAGCGGCGTGCGGTAGACGCTGGCGAGGTTCTTGGCGGTGTTGAGCGACAACGGCCCTGGAGCTACGCCGGTGATGTAGGCGCCGAGATTGCCGTAGCCCTGAGGCGCACCGCGAGAAACTTGCCTTCGGCGTCGAGCGCCAGTTCGGCGTGCATGAGCTGCGCGCGGCCCTGGCTGTCGGACAGGAAGCTGGTCGAGCGCTCATCGGTCCACTTCACCGGACGGCCCAGCATTTTTGCCGCGTGCGCGATGCAGGTGTATTCGGGGTAGTTCATGTTCTTCATGCCGAAGGAACCGCCGACATTGGCGGTGAGAATACGAACCTTGTCGGTCGGCACGTTCAGGATCTTGGCAAAGCCGGCCTTGTTGCCGGCAACGCCCTGGGTCGGCACCTGCAGCGTGAAACGCTCGCTGGCCTTGTCGTAGGCCGCAAGCGCCACACGCGGTTCCATCGAGACGACAGCCACGCGGGTGTTGATGATATCCAGCTTGGTCACATGCGCGGCAGCAGCAAACGCCGCGTCGATCTTGGCGCTGTCGCCATAGTGATAGTCGAGCGCGACGTTGTTGGGGATGTGATCGTAGAGCAGCGGCGCGCCGGGCTTGGTGGCTTCCGCGGCATCGGTCACGGCTGGCAGCGGCTCGATATCGAGTTCGACCGCCTCAGCGGCATCGCGCGCCTGCGCCAGCGTTTCCGCGACCACAAAGGCCACGGGATCGCCGACGAAGCGCACCTTGTCGGTCGGCAACGCCGGACGGTTGGTCTGCAGCAGCGGCGAGCCGTCGCGGCTCTTCAGCGGCAGGCCGCAGGTGAAGGGGTTGTAGCCGGCGGCTTCCAGGTCCTTGCCGGTCCAGACACCGAGCACGCCCGGCATCCCCTTGGCGGCGGCCGTGTCGATACCCCTGAGGATTCCGTGGGCATGGCTGGAGCGCACCATGAAGCAATAGGCCTGGCCGGGAAGCGTGAAGTCGTCGGTGTATTTGCCCTTGCCGCGGACCAGCGTGTCGTCCTCCTTGCGGCGCACCGGCTGCCCGACACCGTATTTTTGCAGTGCGATAGCGTTTTCCAGCGAGGACGGCGACGTGTGATCTTGCATCGAAAAACACCTGAAATGCTTGGATTCTCGCACTTTTGCGGGTTCCTGCTCAGATAACGCACTGCATCATCCCCGACAACGCCTGATTGGGCATAGTCCTATGTGATGGGTTGTTGCGTAGCCCCTTGGCGCTGCTAAAGTTTCCGTGAACGGTAATTCTCGGCGGCCCGGTGTGCGTGGCCGCGGAAAGACAATTTTGATGAATGAGGATCCGCGGCTTGGCGAGGGCGTTAAGGCCCGCGCTAGCCCGTCAGGGTCGATTGCGGCGGACACCCGAAACGGCGTCTACGCCGCGCTCGACCTCGGCACCAATAATTGCCGGCTTCTGATCGCCAGTCCGGCGGGCGATAGTTTTCGCGTGGTGGATTCGTTTTCGCGGATCATCCGGCTAGGCGAGGGCATTTCCGCCACCGGTTCGATCAGCGAGGCGGCGATCGACCGCGCCATCGCAGCCCTGAGCATCTGCAGCGACAAGATCCGCTACCGCAAGGCCAAACGCCTGCGGCTGATCGCAACCGAGGCCTGCCGTGCGGCCGCCAATGCTGACAGCTTCCAGGCGCGCGTCGCCGCCGAGACCGGCATCCGGCTGGAGGTGATCGACCGCGAGACCGAGGCGACGCTTGCGGTGATCGGCTGCTCGCCGCTGCTCGACGTCAGGGGGCGGGGCGCGATCCTGTTCGACATCGGCGGCGGGTCGACCGAACTGGTCCGGATCGAGCGCGATCCGGACGTGCAGGATGCGCCGCCGCGGATCAAGGCCTGGATGTCGATCCCGCTCGGCGTCGTCACGCTGGCCGAGCATTTCGGAGGCAGGGACGTGACGGCGGAATCCTATGCGCGGATGGTAGGGGAGGTCGCGCAATATGTCGCGCCGTTCGCGGCCGAACACGGCGAGGACTTGCGCGACATGCATATGCTCGGCACATCGGGCACGGTGACGACGCTTGCCGGGGTCCATCTCAATCTGGCGCGTTACGATCGGCGGCGGATCGACGGCGTCTGGATGAGCGATTCCGATGTCACCGCCGTGATCCAGCGGCTGCTCGGCATGAGCTACCAGGAGCGCGCCGACAATAATTGCATCAGCTTCGAGCGTGCCGATCTGGTGCTGGCCGGCTGCGCCATTCTCGACGCGATCCGCGAAGCCTTCCCGCTGCCGCGTCTGCGCGTCGCCGACCGGGGCCTGCGCGAAGGCATGCTGGTCGAGATGATGCGCGAGGACGGCGCGCTCTGCATCAGGTAGTGTCATTCCGGGGCGCGAAGCGAACTATGGTGCGCAATTGCGCACCTGAGAATCTCGAGATTCCCCGATGCGCAGTTGCGCATCTGCGGTCTGGTGCTAACGCACCATCCCGGAATGACAATTTAAGGCACCAACAATGGCGAAAGACACCACCGGACGGCTGCACGTCACGGTCAAGAGCGGTGGCAAGCGCAAGCTGTCATCGAAACTCTGGCTGGAGCGGCAGCTCAACGATCCCTATGTGGCGCAGGCCAAACGGGACGGCTATCGTTCGCGCGCGGCCTACAAGCTGATCGAGATCGACGACAAGCATCGTTTTCTCAAGCATGGCATCGCCGTGGTCGATCTCGGCGCCGCTCCCGGTGGCTGGAGCCAGATCGCGGCCAAGCGCGTCGGCGCGGTCAGCGGCAAGGGCAAGGTGGTCGCGATCGATCTGCTGGAGATGCCGGAAATCCCCGGCGTCAATTTCGCGCAGCTCGACTTTCTGGCCGAGGACGCGCCGGAAAAACTGGTCGCGATGATGGGCGGGCGCGCGGACGTCGTGATGTCCGACATGGCGCCCAACACCACCGGCCACCGCAAGACGGATCAACTCCGTATCGTCGGCCTCATCGAGACTGCGGCCGCGTTTGCCTGCGACGTGCTCAATCCCGGCGGGACGTTCCTGGCCAAAGCCTTTCAGAGCGGCGCCGACGCCGAACTGGTCGCGCAATTGAAGCGCGATTTCGCCAGCGTGCGCCACGTCAAGCCGGCCTCGAGCCGGCAGGATTCCTCGGAGCGTTATGTGCTGGCGATGGGTTTTCGGGGCGTTCAGAAGGATCGGGAGGAATCACGGTCGGTTGAGTGAAATGAAGCCCACCGATGCACGCCGAGGCGTTGCTATGGGGTTGCCGTGTTGCCGAACGGCAATAGCGAAACTGCGGTCACACCGCGAGCCATCGTCACCGAGGGCTTACTCTCTCCCGAAGGTAGAGAGCCGTCACGCGGCGTGACCGCTTCAATACTTTAGCCTGTATCGGGTAGAAAATCAGCAGTTTTTTGGTGTTGCGAATCGGCTGCTACTCTTTCCGTGACGGTGCGAATCGGTGGCACTACCCCAGCCGCTGGTCCCGCGCGTCCTCGGTGCCCTCGCTGGCGGCCTTGGTCGCCGCCTTCTCCGCGCCCTTGCGGCTGGAGATCTCGACGGCCTTGCGGCCCGAGATTTCGTGACCGGCGTCATCGGGCATCTGCCAGAAGAAATACGCCGATACTGCCGAGATGATCGCGACCACGATGAAGGCCGGGCCGAACACGTCGGCGTTCAGCTCGGTGACGCGCTGATAGAGCATGGTCGATTCCACCGAGAATGCACCGACGGCGACGCCCGCGGAAATCGCCAGTTGCTGGTTGACGCTGACCAGCGTGGTGGCGCGGCTCATCTGCGCCGGCTCGACCTCGGCATAGGCGACCGTGTTGATCGCGGTGAACTGCAGCGAACGGAAGAAGCCGCCGACCACCAGGATGATGAAGATCAGCAATAGCGGCGTCGTCACCGTGAACAGGGCGCACGCGGCGAGGAAGACCGAACTGACGACGGCATTGACCGTCATCAGGTTGCGGAAGCCGAAGGTGCGGATGATGCGCGCGGCGAGCGTCTTCATGCCCATGGCGCCGACGGCGGAGGAAAACGTCACCAGGCCGGACTGGAACGGCGACAGGCCGAAGCCCACCTGCATCAACAGCGGCAGCAAAAACGGCAGCGCGCCGATGCCGAGCCGGAACAGGAAGCCACCGACGATGCTGGCGCGCATGGTGGAAAGGCGCAGCAGCGAGAAATCCAGCACCGGCGAGCCGGTTCGCCTCGCGTGCATGACGTAGAGCGTCATCGAGATCGAGCCGATCGCGACGAGGCCGGCGATGATCGGCCAGGGCAACAAATTGAGGCCTGCGACCGAGAGGCCGAAGGCGATGCCGGCAAGGCCGGTGCCGGCCAGCACCAGCCCGTAGAGATCGAAGCGCTCGGGGTCTTCGCTCTTGATCGGGTCGATGTATTTCATCGCCATGAAGATGCCGAGCAGCCCGATCGGGATGTTGATCAGGAAGATCCAGTGCCAGGAGAAATAGGTGGTGATGAAACCGCCGAGCGGCGGACCGATCACTGGTCCGATCAGCGCCGGCACCGTCACCCACGTCATCGCGTTGACCAGCGCGCTCTTGTCGATCGAACGCAAGAGCACCAGCCGCCCCACCGGCGTCATCATCGCCCCGCCCATGCCCTGCAGGATGCGCGCGATCACGAAATGGGTCACGTTTTGCGACAGCGCGCAGCCGATCGATCCCACCATGAAGACCGCGATGGCGATCGAGAACACCATGCGCGCACCGAAGCGGTCGGCGGTCCAGCCGCTGGCCGGAATGAACACGGCGAGCGACAGCAGATAGGACGTGATCGCGAGTTTCAGCGTCAGCGGGCTGGTGCCGATATCAGCCGCGATCGCCGGCAGCGAGGTGGCAATGACCGTCGAGTCCATGTTTTCCATGAACAGGGCGGTGGCCACGATGAGCGGGATCAGGCGTTGCTTGTCCATCGGAATCAGGAGACCGGAAATAATAGAGGCAGGCGAGGGGCCTGTATCATCCCGCCGTCACACAGGCCATTGCGGAACCGGGCAAACCCCTTAAATCCTGCGTGACGCTGGTATGCATCGCGCCAGCCGCCGGAGGTCCGAAACGATGATCTACGTCCTTGCCGCCTTGTTGCCGCCGTTCGGGCTGCTCCTGAACGGGCAGCCGTTTTCGGCTGTCTTCAACGTGGTCCTGATCGTGTTTTGCCTGGTTTTCGGGCTGATTTTCCACGTCCTGCTGCTGGTGCCCTCGGCGCATGCGCTGATTGCGGTTCACATGAAGCGGGAGGACCGCCGGCACCGGGAGGTGGTTGAGGCCATCCGCCAGCACGGCCCGCCACCCGGATATCAGCGCTAAAGCCTTTCAAAAGCGGGCTTTTCGCGAAAAGCCTGTGCATAGCAGTCAAACGCTTTGATTCGGCGTTCGGCCATGCTATCGACCACCGTCAACCCCACCGATGGGCTTCGATTCGACGGCGATGCCGGTAGCATCGCCGAAGGCGAAGTTCATCCATAAGAACTGATCGCGGCGGACCGCCGCCGAAAGGAGTTGGCAAATGGCGCAGGGACTTCAGGGTATCCGTGAAGCCTATACGTTCGACGATGTGCTTCTGAAGCCCGGCCTCTCGGATATCCTCCCCTCCGAGGCCGATATCCGCTCCCACGTCACCCGCGCGATCCCGCTGAACATCCCGATCATCGCGTCTGCGATGGACACGGTCACCGAAGCGCGCATGGCGATTGCGATGGCGCAGGCCGGCGGCGTCGGCGTCATCCACCGCAATTTCGATCCCGAGGGGCAGGCCGCCCAGGTGCGGCAGGTCAAGAAGTACGAATCCGGAATGGTGGTCAATCCGCTGACCATCGGCCCCGACGCGATGCTGTCGGACGCCATGGCGCTGATGAACGATCACGGGTTTTCCGGCATTCCCGTCGTCACCGGCGCTTCCAAGGGGATACCGGGAAAGCTGGTCGGCATCCTCACCAACCGCGACGTGCGCTTTGCGACCGATCCGCGCCAGAAAATCTCCGAATTGATGACGCATGAAAACCTCGTCACGGTGCGCGAAGGCGTCAACCAGGACGAGGCGAAGCGGATGCTGCACAAGCATCGCATCGAAAAACTGCTTGTTGTCGACGATCAATACCGCTGCGTCGGCCTGATCACCGTCAAGGACATGGAGAAAGCGGTTGCGCATCCGCTGGCCTGCAAGGACGCGCAGGGCCGCCTGCGGGTAGCGGCCGCAACCACCGTCGGCGAGGGCGGCTTTGAGCGTACCGAGCTGCTGATCGACGCCGGCGTCGATCTGATCGTGGTCGATACCGCCCACGGCCATTCCTCGCGCGTGCTGGAAGCGGTCAACCGCATCAAGCGGCTCTCCAATGCGGTGCAGGTGATCGCCGGCAATATCGCGACCAAAGAGGGCGCGCAGGCGCTGATCGATGCCGGTGCGGATTCGATCAAGGTCGGCATCGGCCCCGGTTCGATCTGCACCACGCGCATCGTCGCCGGCGTCGGCGTGCCGCAGTTGACCGCGATCATGGATGCGGTCGAGGCCGCGAAGAAAGCCGACGTGCCCGTGATTGCCGATGGCGGCATCAAATATTCCGGCGATCTGGCCAAGGCGCTCGCCGCCGGCGCCGACATCGCCATGGTCGGTTCGCTGCTCGCCGGCACCGACGAGACGCCGGGCGAAGTGTTTCTGTGGCAGGGCCGCTCCTACAAGGCCTATCGCGGCATGGGCTCGGTCGGTGCGATGGCGCGCGGCTCGGCCGACCGCTACTTCCAGCAGGACATCAAGGACACGCTCAAGCTGGTGCCCGAAGGCATCGAGGGCCAGGTGCCGTATAAAGGCCCGGTCGGCAACGTCATGCACCAGCTCGCCGGCGGCCTGCGCGCCGCGATGGGCTATGTCGGCGCCCGCAACCTCGCCGAATTCCACGACAAGGCGCAGTTCGTCCGCATCACCGGCGCCGGCCTGCGCGAAAGCCACGTCCACGACGTGACGATTACGCGGGAAAGCCCGAACTATCCGGGCGGGGTGTAATAGAACACCGTCATTCCGGGGCGATGCGAAGCATCGAACCCGGAATCTCGAGCTTCCCCGGTGTGCAATTGCACACCTGAGGTTCGCTTCGCGCCCCGGAATGACGGCGGTTGACGATTTCGTCACTCAGAGCCGTCACTGCGAGGAGCGTTAGCGACGAAGCAATCCATTTCGCCGCTTGCGGAGGCATGGATTGCTTCCGCCTTCGCTCATTGAGCTACGGCGGACAAGTCGCTACGCTCGCAATGACGAACAACAAAAACCAAGAGGAAGCCCCCATGTCCCAAGGCAAACGCATCGTCCTCGCCTCTCGCCCCGTCGGCGAACCCAAGCCTTCCGATTTCCGCCTCGAGGAATGTCCTGTACCGACCCCCGGCGCGGGCGAAGTCGTCCTCCGCACGATCTGGCTCTCGCTCGATCCCTATATGCGCGGGCGCATGAGCGATGGGCCGTCCTACGCGCAGCCGGTGCCGATCGGCGGCGTGATGGAGGGCGGCACGGTCAGCGAGGTGATCGCGTCCAACAATCCCGGCTTTGCCAAGGGCGACATCGTGCTGTCGCGCGCCGGCTGGCAGACGCATGCGGTCTCCGACGGCAAGGGTCTTGCCAAGATCGATCCGAAGATTGCGCCGATCTCGACCGCGGTCGGTGTGCTCGGCATGCCCGGCATGACCGCCTACACCGGGCTGCTCGATATCGGCAAGCCGCAGGCGGGCGAGACCGTCGTTGTCGCGGCGGCCTCGGGCGCGGTCGGTTCGGCCGTCGGCCAGATCGCGCGCATCAAGGGCGCGCGCGCGGTCGGCATCGCCGGCGGCAAGGACAAGTGCGACTACGTCAAAAAGGAACTCGGCTTCGATGATTGCCTCGATCACCGCGATCCGGATTTGGCGGCGAAGCTCAAGGACGCCTGCCCGAAAGGCATCGACGTCTATTTCGAGAATGTCGGCGGCGCGGTGTTCGAAGCGGTGTTCCCGCTGCTCAACGCGTTTGCGCGCATTCCCGTGTGCGGCCTGATCGCGCATTACAACGACACCCAGGCCGTGGCGCCGAAATGGGCGGCGGCGATGATGCGCAACGTGCTGACCAAGCGGCTGACGATCCGCGGCTTCATCGTCAGCGATTTCGCCGCGCGCCACGGCGACTTCCTGCGCGACATGTCGCAATGGGTGCGCGAGGGCAAGGTCAAGCACAAGGAGTTCGTCACCGAAGGCCTCGACAGCGCGCCCGGCGCGTTCATGGGCCTTTTGAAGGGCGCCAATTTCGGCAAGCAGCTGGTGCGGGTCGGGCCGGACAAGGCGTGAGCGGTCCCAAACATCTCGGAGAAGATGAAACATGGCAGGTATCCTTGAAGGCAAGGTCGCCCTGGTGACCGGCGGCGCGTCCGGCATCGGCCAGGCGACCGCGGTGGTGATGGCGCGGGAAGGCGCGCGGGTGGCGGTGGCCGACCGCGCCGAGGCGGACGCCGCCGCGACGGTCGCACTGATCAATGCGGCCGGCGGCCAGGCGATCGCCATCGGCGGCGACGTCACGCGCGAAGCGGATGTTGCCGCGATGGTGGCCCGCACGGTCTCGGCCTTCGGGCGGATCGATTGCGCGTTCAACAATGCCGGCATCGCGCCACGCGCCGTCGGCCCGGCGGGCCAGCGCTTGCATGAGCTCAGCCAGGAGGCGTTCGATCGCATGCTGGCGGTCAACCTGACCGGCGTGTTTCTGTGCCTCAAGCACGAAGTCGCGCAGATGCTGGCGCAGGGCGGCGGCGGCGCGATCGTCAACACGGCTTCGATCGCGGGCCTGATTGGCCTCGCCACATCAGGCCATTACGTCGCCGCAAAGCATGGCGTGGTGGGGCTCACCAAGAGTGCTGCGATCGAATATGCGCAGGATGGCATCCGCGTGAACTGCGTCAATCCCGGCTACATCACCACGCCGATGACGAAAGAGACGGTCGCGGAGCGCGGCGACGAAATCCTGGCAAAAGTGCCGATGCGGCGGATGGGCGTTCCCGGCGAGATCGCGGAAGCGGTGGCCTGGATGTGTTCGGACAGGGCATCGTTCATGACCGGCGCAGCGCATGTCGTCGACGGCGGATACTACGCGGCTTGACGTGGCTATCCGCGGCGGGCTGTCACGCCGCCTTGCCGAGCAGCTCATCCAGCCAGACATCGGTCTGGCCCGGCGCGCGGACGTGACGAACCTCAAAACTATCGGGCGCAAAACGATACTCAACCAACCCGACTTCCTTAATGCCGATCACTTCCTGCATCCGGTCCGGAATGACGAAGCCGGCGGACGGCGCCCAGACATGGCGGGTGTGGCCAAAGGTGAAGTCGCGCCGCTGATGGACGTGGCCGGAGGCGACCAGCCGCAAATCGACCGCCGAAAACATCTCGATCAGATTTTTACGCCGGGGCTGCGGTACGTAGCGGATGGCGGAAGCTTCAAGCTCGGGATCGTCGGGCGCGTTCAGATAAAGCGGCTTGTGCAGGAACAGCGCCACCGGCTTGCCGTTGGCGTTCGACAGCTCTGATGCGAGCCAGTCGAACTGTTCGGTCTCGCTTTCAATTCCAGTGTTCATGATTAGCGAGTTCAGCCCGATGAAACACCAACCGGCTTCGTTGAAGCGCCAGCGGTCTTCGCCGATGACAGCGAGATAATTCTGCCGCTCTTTCTCGGTCGCCGGTTGCTTCGGAAGCGGACCGACCGCCGTCGGATTGTCGCCGATGTCGTGATTGCCGGGCAACAGACGGCTGGGCACCGGCAGGGCGTCGTGCAGCTCCTTGGCAAATTCGAGATCGCTGCGGCTGGTCGGCCCGTCGAATGAAATATCGCCACTGTTGATGACGAGATCCGGCCGCGTCGCGTCGATATGTTCACTGACGCGGTGAAAATTATCGGTCAGCTTCTGCAGGCGGCGGGCGAGGTGGGTATCGGAAATTTGCGTCAGGCGGAATTCGGTCATGGATCATTCCTTTCGGCGCGATCATACCGTCTGCGAGGCGTCGAAATAGTGACAATACCCACGACTGTCATCGCCCGCGGCGGGTGACCCAGTATCCCAGAGCACTGTCGATAGAATTGAGAAGCCGCGGCGTACTGGATACCCCGCTTTCGCGGGGTATGACGGGTGGCGTGATTGTCAGCGCAGCGTCCGCCGCCAGAACGTCAGCATGTCTGTTTTAAACAGCTCGGCCTCGCCATCGCGGCTGCCGATTCTGGCGCCCTTGCGGCCGTAGCCGGCCTTCAGCGCGTAGATCATCAGGTCGCGATCGACGAGCTTGCTGTCCGCGACATCGGCGAGCGGATGGATGAAGGCGCCGTCATTGCCGATATAGATCGTCGGCGCGGCGGGGGACACGGAAGCGTCCGCGACGTTCTCGATGTCAGTGCCGCGGTCAAAGCTGTGTTGCGCGCCGCCGATCAGCCGCATCGAGACCTTGCCGCCGGAAAGGCGGATGGCCTGGCAATGGCCCTGCACCTGCATCGGCGAGCACCATTCGTCCGCATCGCCCATGATGACGCGGATCTCGGTTTCATCGACGGAGGGATCGAGGAACTGGTGACCGCTCCAGGGATAGGCTGCCAGCACGCTCCGAAAGCCCGCGCCGTCGCCGACCACCGCGTCGGCAAAGCGGCGCGTCGCCGCGGTCAGCACCGCAGACCCGCCGCGACTGTGGCCTTGCGCGCCGATCCTCGATGCGTCGATCTCCGGATGGGCTGACAGCACCTTCCAGGCCGCCAGCACGTCATAGGCGCTGGCGGCAAATGAAAACTGGGTCTGGTTGGCGACGGTGGACGTCACATCGCGGGCGCCAAAGCTGTCGAGCACGAACGCGGCAAAGCCGTCGTCGGACACCGCTTCGGCATGCGCAAGGTGCGAGGGCGGCGACGCCGAGGCTGCCCGGCACCACCATGACAAGCGGGAGCTTTCCATTGCGCTTGCGATGATCTGAGTGTGGCAGGAACAGCTTGCCGTCGATCGTCAATTTGGGCAGTTCAGCGGCACGGCTGATGACTTGAAAGTAATTGAGGGGATTGGCGGTAGGAATTTCGAAATTCTGTCCCCTGGAGCCGTTCTTGAAGACGATGTCCTGATCGCGAAATCGCAAGTTACTGTCCTCCCGGGGCTCTTCTTCTGGCAGCCGTCAAGGATACAGTAGAGTCAGGTTTTTCCGTCAAAGCAAATAAGGCGCGGTTATTTCACGAGACCGGGGCGGTCAGTTCGACCTGGGTCTCGGCGGCGGTGGTCAGCGCCGATTTCGGCAGGCGGATTTCGAACTCGACCGCAGGCTTTGCCGGATTGAGGCCGAGATAGGCCAGTGCCGCGTTCCGCATGTCGGAGATCACGAAGGCGAGCAGGACGAGCACGGCGGAGGCGGCGAGGCCATGTTTGACCAGGTCGCGCCGGCTGCGGTAGCCGCTGCGGAAATAGACCGACAGCATGATCGCAACCGCCAGCGCCGCGGCGATCCCGGCCAGCGCCGACATGATGACGCCGAGGCCGCCGTCCGGGCTGTCGCTGAACAGGCCGGTTCCGGCCCCGAATGCCCTGAGAAAGGAGGACACGGAATCGCTGGGCACCTCGGCCGCGCGGGTGGCGCCGGTCATGATCGGGGAGGTGATGTTCATCGCCTGCTCGCGGGTTGCTTCAGGGCCGGTCCAAGACCAGAACCATCGGAGTTCTCGATAGTTGGTCATCTGGGCTCGCGTCACGGTTCAAGCTGGACCTGCGGCGGATTTGGCAGGCGGCTGGCCCGCCGCTATGAACTTAAGGTCTCACATTGGCCTGGGGGAGATTCTCATGTCGGTTCAAATGGTTTTGCTGCCGGTCTTCGTTCAGGTCGGGCTTACTTTCTTCCTGCTGCTGTGGATGACGACGGCCCGCACCAAGGCGGTGAAGGCGCGTGAAACCAGCCTCAAGGACATCGCGGCGGGGCAGCCGAAATATCCGGGCCGTGTCGCCCAGATCGGCAATTGCTTCTCAAACCAGTTCGAAGTACCCGTCCTGTTCTACTTCCTGATCGCGCTGGCGCTGCCGCTGCGCCATGCCGATCTCTTCATTGTGCTGATGTCCTGGGTGTTTGTGGTGACACGATTTGCCCATGCCGGCATCTTCGTCACCTCCAACAACATCCAGCAGCGCAGCATGGCCTGGTTTGCCGGCGTGCTGGTGCTGCTGGCGATGTGGATCTACTTCGCGCTGCGAATGCTGCTTGTGATCTAGAAAGCGTTACATGACCCCCGCTGCCCGGCTGTCCGCAGCCATCGAACTGATCGAGACCATCGACGCGCAACGCGTTCCCGCGGCGAAGGCGCTGAAGGAGTGGGGCACCGCGCATCGCTATGCCGGATCGGGCGACCGTGCGGCGATTGCCGGCCTGATCTGGGACGTGCTGCGGCGGCGCGCATCGAGCGCGTGGCTGATGGACGCCGACACGCCGCGCGCGCGCGTGCTCGGCATGCTCAGGCTCGAGCGCGGCATGGATACCGATGCTATCTCCAACCTGTGCCACGGCGAACGATTTGCGCCGGAGCCGCTGAGCGGGCCCGAGCGCGCGGCGCTGACCTCGCGCTCACTCGACGATGCGCCGCCGCACATTGCCGGCGATTATCCGGAATGGCTGGATGCGCCTCTGGCAAAAGTGTTCGGCGATGACAGGGTGGCCGAAGCAACGGCGATGGCGAGCCGCGCGCCGTTCGATCTCCGCGTCAATACGCTGAAAGCCAATCGCGAAAAGGTTCTGCCGCGGCTGTCGCATCTCGGCGCCACGCCGACGCCGTGGTCGCCGATCGGTCTGCGCATCGAGCTCGGCGCCGACGCGCGCAACCCGGGCATTCACGCCGAGGAAGATTTCATAAAAGGCGCTATCGAAGTCCAGGACGAGGGCTCGCAGCTCGCCGCGTTATTGTCCGCCGCAAAGCCCGGCGAGCAGGTGATCGATCTCTGTGCCGGTGCCGGCGGCAAGACGCTGGCGCTTGCGGCGATGATGCAGGGCAAAGGAAGACTGATCGCGACCGATCACGACAAACGACAGCTCGCGCCGATTTACGAGCGGCTGTCGCGCGCCGGTATCCACAACGCCGACATTCGCGCGCCGAAAGGCGACGCCGACCCGCTCGCCGATATCAAGGCGTCCGCCGATCTGGTGCTGATCGACGCGCCCTGCACTGGCACCGGCACCTGGCGTCGCAACCCCGACGCCAAATGGCGGATGCGCCCCGGCGCGCTGGAAGTGCGGTTGAAGGACCAGGCGGAAGTGCTTGATCGCGCAGTCGCGCTGGTCAAACCGGGCGGGCGGATCGCCTACGTGACATGCTCGGTACTCCCGGCGGAAAACAACGAGCAGGTCCGCGCCTTCGTGGCTCGCCATCCTGAGTTCGCGGTCGTGCCGCCGCACGAGACGGCAAGTGTGCTGTGGGACAAGGCGGAAGATTTTGAGAATGCCGCGCTGCAATCCGCCGAGGGTTGGCTGATGACGCCGCGCCGTACCGGAACGGACGGGTTCTTCGTCTCGGTGCTGAGGAAGGCGTGATCGCGTAGGATGGGTAGAGCGCAGCGAAACCCATCATTTGGAGGTCGGCAAGGTCGATGGGTTTCGCTGCGCTCTACCCATCCTGCAGCCTGGCAGTCCTATTGCTGGACAGGTGATCCATTCGACAGAAGATGGTCAGTTCAGCAACTGGGCGATGCCTTTGCGAATACAAGCCAGGATTTCGTCCTGTCGTTCCTCGAGACGAGATACCGGTCCGCCGACACCAAGGACCAGATCGCGTCCGAAATCACGCTTTGGCAGCAGGACGGCAATCACTCCTGCGTCCTGGACGATGATGTGCTTGGAGAACATGTAGCCATCACGTCGGATGCCATTGATGATCTTCATGAGCACATTCAGTTCGATCCGCTCTTCTGGAGGACAAACGGCATTTATGCGGCGCACTAGCCGCGCAATCTCGACGTCGGTGTGGCCGCTGAGCAATGTGCGGCCAACTCCACTGATTGCGAGCGGCCGGACTTCGCCAGGCGTGATTTCGAATCGCAGACGCTTGCTGGTTTGCAGACAGTGAATGTATTGCGCATGCAGATCGGACTGCGTGCTGATACTGACGAGCTCGTCCAGCTCCTGATGGACATAGTCGACAAGTGCGAGGATGGCGCTGTCGCCGAATAGCCCGGTGTTCAGCCATCCGCCCATCTGGGCGATCCGCATCGTCGGCAGGTAGGTGCGATTGTAGCTGTCATAGGACAGGTACCCCAGGACAACCATGCTCTTCAGCAGCGCCGCAGCACTGGAGGTGGGATAGTCGCACTTCGTCGAAACTTCCTTCAGCGAAATCGGACGCTTCACATCCTCGAAGTATTCGAGGACTTCGAAAATTCGCTTGGCTGTCTTGATGCTGGAATTTATCATTTCCATATATGTGTAATTAAGTCCCGAAATGTAGCAAGAGACGGTGTCAAGAAGGGGCACTCAAGGTGGCTTCTGGCTGAGATATGCATCTACTCGTCGCATCTCACAAGACAAATTACATATATATGGAAATAAAGACACATACGAGTAAAGCGGTGGACTTCAGTCGATGCTCCTTTTAGTGTCTGCCCCAAGCGTAACGGCAAGCGCGCGTGGACCCGGTCCCTGGAGTCGCAGTGCGTGTTGGCCGTTCAAAAACAACAAGAGCCGCGACTTGCCGTTCGCACGGTGCTTACGCGCGCTCGATTATGGGGAGCCGTTATGAATTCAGGAACATTGTGACTGCCGCGGTCACCTGAAGTCGTCCTGTTCGACGCGTCGCCGCTCGGGCTTAGCGCCGCTTAGTCAAACCCTTCTCACGACTATCAGGAACTTGCGGGCGCGATATTGCCCGCTGCCGGATCGCCGACCGCGGTCGTGAGCTTCGGGTCGGGGATGTCACGGCCCGATGGACCGCGCGAGCATAGGCGGTTCGGCTGAAACCTGGCGCGCAGCTTCGGGCTCCAGCCTTTAAGAAACGAATAGGGAGTTCTCTTGGATGGAATATCGATTGCCTGAAGGTAGCTGCGATTGCCATTTCCACATTTACGGACCTTTCGATCGATTTCCGGCCGGAAATGAAGGCCGTTTCTCCGCTGCGAAGCCGTTCACAATCGAAGACGCATTTGCCATTTGGAACAAGCTCGGCGTCACTCGCGGGGTCATCGTCCATGCGGTCGGCTCGGGAGAAGACAACGCCGTTACTTATGATGCACTGCGTCGTTATCCTGACAGGCTTCGTGCCGTCGCGATCTTGCGGCCCGATGTCAGCGATCGCCGGCTTGACGAACTGACCGACGCTGGTTTCAAGGCCGTGCGCGTCACCATGATCCGGCAGGATGGCAAGCCCGTCTCGACGCTCGGCACAAGCTACGACGATCTGGTCAAGCTCGCCCCTCGTCTCGCCGAGCGAGGCTGGCATGCGCAGCTTTGGATCGAGAGCTCGGATTTGGCTGCCGCTGCAGCCGACCTTGAGAAGCTCCCCCTGAACTTCGTGATCGACCATATGTCGAGGACCATGGCCGACAAGGGGCACGAGCACCCCGACTTTCGCGCCTTCACGGAGCGGCTGAAGACCGGTCGCTACTGGACGAAGATTTCAGGGGCAGACCGCAATACGCGTTTAGGCCGTCCTTATTCGGATACAGCACCTTTCATGCGCGCCATCGTCCAGGCTGCACCCGATCAGGTCGTGTGGGGCAGCGATTGGCCTCACGTGGGCCACAGCGCGGAGACGATGCCTGATCTTCAGGATTTGCTTCGCCTCTTGCACGAATGCGTCCCCGACGAAGCCGTCCGCCGAAAGATCCTGATCGACAATCCGACGCGGCTCTACAATTTCTGACAGTACCGAGGACGTCTTGAAGCATACCAACAAGCTGCCGCTCGAAGGCGTGGTCGTCATCGACCTCGGCCAGGTGTACCAAGGTCCGTATGCAGGCTTCCTGATGGCGCAGGCCGGCGCGACCGTCATCAAGGTCGAGCCGCCGAACGGAGAGCCGGTGCGTCATCGCGCCCGCATCAGCAAGGGCAACGCGGTCCCTTTCGCGATGCTCAATGCCAACAAGCGCAACATCAGCCTCAACCTGAAGTCACCGGAAGGGGTGACGGTTCTGAAAGAGCTCGCGGCAAAAGCCGATGTGCTGATCGAGAACTACGCGCCGGGCGTGCTCGATCGTCTGGGCGTCGGCTATTCCGTTCTCAGCGCCATCAATCCGCGGCTGATTTACGGCTCGGCTACGGGCTATGGGTTGTCGGGGCCCAATCGCGACAATCTGGCGATGGATCTGACCGTCCAGGCGGTGTCGGGCATCATGAGCGTGACCGGCTTTGCCGACGGTCCGCCGGTCAAGGCGGGGCCCGCCATCACTGACTTCATCAGCGGCGTTCATCTTTACGCCGGCATTCTCACCGCGCTTTACGACCGGGAGAAAAGCGGCCGCGGGCGGTTGGTCGAAATCGCGATGGTCGAGACCGTCTATCCGGCGATGGCCTCGAATCTGGCAGATGTGTTCAACCGCAAGGCGGCTGCGCCCCGCACGGGCAACCGTCATGGTGGGCTCGCGGAGGCGCCATACAATGTCTATCCGGCATCCGACGGGTATGTCGCCATTATCAGTGTCAACGAATCTCATTGGATCGGATTGGCGCGCGCGATGGGGCGGCCGGAACTGGCCGAAGATCCGCGTTTGAAGACGGTGCTCGACCGGCTGAAGCACATCGATCTTACCGACCAGATCGTGTCAGAGTGGTCTTCACGGCTTACGCGCAACGAGATAGCCGAGATTTGCCGCGCCCACCGAGTGCCGTGCGCCGCGGTTCGCGACTTGCTGGAGGTGACGGAGGACAATCACCTCCACGCCCGAGGTATGCTGCGCAAAATCGAGCATCCGGAGTACGGCGACATTCTGGTTCACCGCAGCCCGTTGGTGCTCCACGATACCGCGGCACCAGAATACATCCCGTCTGCGCGTCTCGGTGAGCACAACGGCGAGATACTCTCGGAATATCTCGGTCTGTCTGCCGGCGAGATCGACGCGTTGCGCCGGTCCGGCGCCATTTCGCAGGCGTGACGGCGAGCACTCCATGCCAGACGAGGACTTCATTTCGTATTCGACGCAGGCGCGCCTCGCGAATTTCCAAGCCCGCCAATTCCAAGAGAGAGCGACATGGTCAAACTGTTTGAAAGCATCGTTTTTCGTGGCGTTGAGCTCAACAACCGGATCGTCGTTTCACCGATGGGCATGTATTCGGCCGAGAACGGCTACGTCACGCCCTTCCATCTGGTTCACTACGGCAAGTTCGCCATGGGCGGGGCCGGGCTCGTGTTTGTCGAGCAGACCTCCATCAGCCGAAAGGGACGGATCACCAACGGTGATCCCGGACTCTGGGAGGACGGTCAGATCGCAGGAATGCGCGAGATCGTTCACGTGATCAAATCACATGGTGCAAAAGCGGCGATCCAGATCAATCACGGCGGAAGAAAATCCAGTCAGCAGCGTGCGTTCAGGGGCAATAGCCACCTGACGGATCGCGATATTGAAATGGGAGAGGAAACCTGGGTGCCGACCGGACCATCGGATATCCCTTTCTCCGAAGGTTTCCAGACCCCGATTCCACTAAGCAAAGAAGCACTGTCGGGGGTGCGCGATGCATTCGTCGCGACGGCTCGCCGAGCCGTGCTGGCGGGCTTCGATGTCATCGAGCTTCACATGGCTCATGGCTATCTGTTGCAATCATTCCTGTCGCCGCTCGCGAATTTTCGTACCGACGAATACGGCGGCAGTCTCGAAAACCGGATGCGGTTTCCGCTCGAAGTGACGCGCGCCGTCAGAGCCGCGCTGCCGTCGGCCACACCTCTTTTCGTGCGCATTTCGGCAACGGACTGGATCGACGGTGGCTGGGAAATCGAAGACAGCGTCATCTTCTCCCGCAAATTGAAGGAACTGGGCGTCGATCTCGTTGACTGTTCGACGGGCGGGAATCTGCGTGCCGGATCGACCAACGCCAATCTTTCTCGCGGTCCAGGCTACCAGGTGCCGTTTGCTGAACAGATCCGCCGCGAAGCCGGCATCCCGACCGGCGCGGTCGGGATGATCCGGACCCCTGAATTTGCGGAGAAGATTCTGCAGGATGATCGTGCAGACCTCATCTTCCTTGCCCGTCAGATGCTGTTCAATCCGTTCTGGGCTCTCCACGCTGCAGAACATTTCGGCCTGACCGGCGATTTCGAGAACTGGCCCGAACAATATGGATGGTGGCTCGCCAAGTGGGGCGGAGCCCTCAGGGCCAAGGGAGAAAGCCTGGATGGGCTGGAGAGATTCAAGGAGGCGGCCGAGTGAGACGACATTATCTGTCGGGCATCAAGCG
This sequence comes from uncultured Alphaproteobacteria bacterium, assembly GCA_963791165.1. Classification (GTDB taxonomy): domain Bacteria; phylum Pseudomonadota; class Alphaproteobacteria; order Rhizobiales; family Xanthobacteraceae; genus Bradyrhizobium. Next base: position 218,124 of record CAWBRL010000032.1, read on the forward strand.
CCGCTGAGGCACGCGTATTTCAACTGTCGATCTGGTCCAATGGGAGAACGTAAAATGAAAAAAATGCTGACATCGCTGATTGTGTTCTTAAGCCTGACTTCGGCGCACGCGCAGACGGCGGCCTCGAAGCCGGTCAAGCTCGGCGTGCTCAACGATCAGTCGGGCCAATATGCCGACGCCGCGGGGCCTGCGGCCGTTGAAGTCGCCAGAATGGCGATCGCCGACTTCGGCGGCAAGCTGCTCGGACAACCGATCGAACTCACTTTCGCAGATCATCAGAACAAGGCGGATATCGCGTCTGGCATCGCCAGAAGGTGGATCGACACCGAGAACGTCGACGTCATTCTCGATATCGGAAACTCTGCGGTTGCGCTGGCGCTTTCCGACCTGGTCCGGGACAAGAACAAGATCATGATCGTGTCGTCGGCGGGGGCATCGACGATCACGAACGAACGGTGCTCTCCGAACACCTTCCAGTGGACGTATAATACCAACACGCTGGCGCGCAGCACGGCGAAGGCGTTGCTGGGGCAGGGCGGAAATGAATGGTTCTTCCTGACGGCCGATTATGCCTTCGGTCATGCATTCGAAGCCGACGCTTCGGCTGTGATCAAGGCGTCAGGCGGCAAGGTCGTCGGTTCGGTACGCCACCCCTTCAACACCAGCGACTTCTCGTCATTTCTGCTGCAAGCCCAGAGCTCCGGCGCCAATGTTCTGGCGCTCGCCAATGCCAGCGGCGATACCTCCAACTCGCTCATGCAGGCCCACGAGTTTGGCTTGCTCGGCCTGAAGAGCAAGATGAAGGTGGCGGCGCTGCTGTTCCAGATCACGGATGCCAAATCGGTAGGTCTCGCCAATCTGCAGGGCCTGTTCACTTCGGAGGCGTTCTACTGGGATCGAAATGACGCATCGCGCGCGTTCGGGAAACGATTCTTCGACAAGGTCGGGCGCATGCCGACCATGGTTCAGGCTGGAATGTACTCCGCGACCCTGCACTATTTAAAGGCAGTTGAAGCGGCGGGAACGCTCGAAACAGCCGCGGTGCTCGCAAAATTCCGTTCGTTGCCGGTGAATGATTTCTTCTCGGAGAAGGGTTATGTCCGCGAAGACGGCATGCACATCCATGATTACTATCTGCTGCGCGCAAAGACTGTGGAACAATCCAAGGGACCTTGGGACTTCTATGATGTCGTCGCAACTGTGCCGGCTGACGACGCCAACATTCCGCGCGAACAGAGCAAATGTCCGCTGATGAAGAAGTCCTGACCCTTCAATCCTGGTTAGGGGATAGGCTCGGTGAGATTACCCCTCACCGAGTTTCATCTGAAGACAGCCGGGCCGATGCTGCTCGCAATTCGCGGCCTGAACGGGAGGAACGGCTCATTCAGGCTGGATATTGGCGTCCTTGACCACCTTGGCCCATTTCTGGATCTCGGCGCGAATGTGGTCGGCGAATTGTGAAGGCGTTCCGCCGACGGGGTCGACGCCCTGGTCGACGAAACGGCGCTTCACATCGTCCGTCTTGAAGATCGTATTCATCTCGGCGTTCAGCTTTTGCACGATCTCCGGACGCATGCCTGGCGGGCCAACGATGCCGAACCAAACCGTGACCTCGTAGCCGGCAACGCCGGCCTCCGACACCGTCGGCACGTTCGCGGCGAGCGCCGAGCGCGCCTTGCTGCTGACGCCGAGCGCGCGCAGCTTATCGCCGTTTACCTGCGGCAGGACGTTCGGCGTGTTGTCGAAGGCGATATCGATGTGCCCGCCGAGCATGTCGTTCACCATTGGCGCGCTGCCCTTGTAGGGCACGTGCACGAGGTCGATCCCGGCCATGCTCTTGAACAACTCCATCGACAGATGGTTGGAAGAGCCGATGCCGGTGGAGCCGTAGCTGACCTTGCCGGGATTCTTCTTGGCGTAGGCGATCAGCTCCTGCACGGAATTGATCGGCAGCGAAGGCTTTATCACGAGAAGATTTTGCGTCTGGCCCGCGAAGATCAGCGGCGTGAAATCCTTCACCGTGTCGTAGGGCAGGTTCTTGTAGATGCTCGGATTGGCGCCGAACGGAAACGCCACGCCGAGCAGCGTGTAACCGTCGGGCGCGGCCTTGGCGACGGATTCCGTGCCGATCAGCGTGCCGCCACCCGGCCGGTTCTCGACCACGACGGGTACGCCCCAGGCCTCGCTGAGCTTTTGCGATACGATCCGTCCCAGCGTGTCGTTGAATCCGCCGGGCGGGTAGGGAACGACGTAGCGGATGGTTCGGCTAGGGTACTTGTCCGGATCGGCTTGTGTCGCGGCGGTCTGCGCCGACGCGGCGGTGCCGCCAAGGAGGAGAACGAGGAGAGCGCGGCAGGCGAAGTGAACAACACGTAGTGCGCTCGATGGTACTTCAGCCCGCTGCGCTTCAGACATAGCAAGGTCCCTCGATCAGTGGATGGGCGTATATGAAGGCTTCATCGATCTCGACGCCGAGGCCGGGTATCTCCGACGGCTTGACGCATCCGTCGGCGTCGAGCGTGTACGGAACGCCGCCGACCTCGTCGCGGAACGGGTTGTGCTTGGCGACGTCGCCCTCGAAATATCCCGGGAGATCGACGGCGGCGAGCGTGTTGATGGTCGCGGCCATGTTGATGCCGGTCGCCGAGGTGTGCGGGTTGTATGACAGCTTCCACGCATAGGCCATGCCGGCGATCCGCATCGCTTCGGTGACGCCACCGGTCTTGGACAGGTCCGGCTGCACGTAGCTCACCGCGCCGTCCTCGATCAGGCGCGTGAACTCGAAGCGCGTGTAATGGTTTTCGCCGGCCGCCAGCGGCGTGGTGCCGAGCGATGCCGCCGTCTGGTACGAGCGGTAGTCCTGCGCCGGGAACGGCTCTTCGAGCCATCCGATCTGCAGCTCTTGATAGGCCGGCATCACGCGGCGCACGTCGTCGACGGTGTAGCCGGTGTTGGCGTCCACCAGGATCTCGATTTCGTCTCCGACCGCTTCGCGGACGGCGGTGGCGCGGGCGACATCGTCGCGCGGATTGTCGCCGACGCGAAGTTTGATTGCCCGATATCCCTGCGCGACATAGCCGAGGGCTTCCTGCGCGAGCGATTGCGGCGGCTGGTAGCCGAGCGAAATGCCGCCCGCATAGGCCTTGATCGGTTTTGATGCGCCGCCCAGCAGTTTGTACAGCGGCCAGCCGGCCGCCTTGGCCCTGATGTCCCACAGCGCGAGATCGAGGCCGCTCAGGGCCATCGCGGCGGCATAGCCCATACCGTGGCTCGCCAGTTGCATCTGGTAGACGCGCTGCCAGACGCCGACGACGTTCATCGCATCCATGCCGACCACAAGTTCTGATATCGTGGTGTCGATCAGCTTGGCGATCGCGCCCGGGCAGCGGCCGTGATGGGCCTCGCCCCATCCAGTCAGGCCTTCATCGGTGGTGACCTTCACCAGCACCGCGTCGCGCTTGACGGCGCGGCCGATGCCCAGTCTGACGTTCTGCCCTTCCGGTACGCGGTAGGAAATCGGGACGGCCTTGATCGATGTAATGCGCATGTGGGACCTCATGCCGCCTTGTAGGCGGGATTGACGAGATTGAGCGGTTGCTCGCCGCGCAGGATACGAAGCATTTCCTCGGCTGAACCGACTGCCATCGCGCGGCCGCTGGTGGCGGTGATCCCCGCGGTGTGCGGCGTCAGCAGCAGGTTCGGACAATCGAACAGCGCGTCGTTCGACGGCAACGGTTGTACGTCGAACACGTCGAGCGCCGCGCCGCCGATCTTCTGCGCCTTTAGCGCCTCGACGAGGGCAGGCGTCTCGATCACCGCGCCGCGCGAGACATTGACCAGCACGGCGTGGGGCCGCATCCGGGCGATGAGCTCGCGGCTGACCATCCCGCGGGTTTCGTCAGTCAGCGCGCAGCAGACCGCGATTGCATCGCTGCGTGCGAACAGGTCTTGCAGCGAGACCTCCTCGATGCCGGCGGGCAGCGATCCCTTGCGGCGGGAGGTGCCGAGCACTTTCATCCCGAAACCGTCGCGCGCGATATTCGCAATGCGGCGACCGATCGTGCCGACGCCGAGGATGCCGAGCGTCGTGCCGCTCAATTCGGTGAGACCGTCCGCCGCCGGGCGCGCGGCATTCCAGCCATCGCTGCGCAAGCCCCGGTCCAGGCGGTAAAGCGGCCGGCGCAGATGCATCAGCGCCGACATCACATATTCGGCCACTGCGTTGGTGTTGCTTCCCGGCAGGTTGGCCACCGCGACGCCGCGCGCAGTGGCGGCGGCGACCGGGATGAAGTCGAGACCGACGCCGTGCCGGACGATGGCCTTGAGGCGTGGCGCATGATCCACGATATCGTCGGGCAGTTTTGCGCGCACGATGATGCCGTCGGCATCCCCAGCCCATTCGCGCAGGGTTTCCGGCCGCGCGTCGGGCGGCACGATCATTTTGACATGCGGCGCGAGGATCGCTTCGCCGTCGGGATGCATCGCATTGGTCAACAGGACGATCGGTTTGTCAGGCATCAGGCGCAGGTCCTTCGATGATCGAATTGTGCAGGCGGCCGAGGCCCTCGACCTCGACCTCGACGGTCGAGCCGGGCTTGAGCCACGCCGGCGGCTTGTGCAGGGCGGCGACGCCGGCCGGTGTGCCTGTCGCGATGATGTCGCCGGGCTCGAGTACCTGCAGCGTGGACAAATAGGAGACGAGATCGGCGACGTCGAACAGCATGTTCCGCGTCGAACCCGATTGCAGCGTGCGGCCGTCGACTTTCAGCGACACCGTCAGCGCGTGCGGGTCCTTCACCTCGTCGCGCGAGGCGAGATACGGTCCGAACGGCCCGAACGTCGCAAAATTCTTGCCGCGGTTGAAATGGCCGTCGGCCTTGATGATCTCACTGGCGCTGATGTCGTTGAAGCAGCCATAGGCGACGACGTGATCGAGCGCCCGGTCCTTGCTGACTTTTTCGGCGCGGGTGCCGATCACGGCGGCCAACTCGGCCTCATAGGTAACGCCGCCGATTCCCGGCGGCAGGACCACCGGCTGTCCGGTTCCGGTGATGGTGCGCGCTGCCTTCATGAACAGCACCGGTTTGTCCGGCAGCGCCATGCCGCGCTCGGCCAGCGCATCGCGGTAGTTATGCGCGATGCCGAAGATGCGCCGCGGCTTCGGCAGCGGCGCCGTCAGGGTGACGGCGTTGAGTGCAAGCTTTGCAACCTCCGCCAGGCCGTGCGCGCCGATGCGCACCACGGCGCCGGCAAGGCCGGCATCGATCAGGGCCAGCATCTGCGGCTTGGTGTCTCGCAGCGCCGCGCGCATCGACGGATGCGCGAGATCGACGACCTGGTCGTTCCCGCCGGAGCCATTCCCCAGCAGCACGCCTGCGCGGACAAAATCCTTCGTGCTGAAGCTGACGAATTTCATGACGGGACCAATCGGTTCAGGCGACGCGGTAGCGGTCGATCACGCTGCGATCGATCTCGATGCCGAGGCCGGCGCCGGTCGGGACCGCGATGACGCCCTTGACCTGGTTGATCGGCGTGACGGCCAGGTGGTCGCGGAACGGATTTTCCTCCTGCTCGAATTCCAGCATCGGCGGCATCGGAAACAGGCTCGGCGGCTGGTTCGGGATCGACGCCAGGAAGTGGATGGTGGCGGCGAGGCCGACCGCGGAGCCCCACGCATGCGGCACGCATTCCACGCCATGCGTCGAGGCAAGGGCTGCGATCTTCTTGCATTCGGTGATGCCGCCCGCCGCGCAGACATCAGGCTGTACGATGTCCATCGCCTTGCGCACGATGGCGTCGCGAAAGCCCCAGCGGGTGAATTCATTTTCGCCGCCCGCCACCGCCATGTCGAGCGCCCGCGACACCTCGACATAGCCGTCGATGTCCTCCGGCGAGATCGGCTCCTCGAACCACTCGATGTCAAGTTCTTCCAGCTTGCGGCCGAGCCGGATCGCGGCGGGCACTGTAAGGCAATGATTGGCATCGACCATCAGCTTGACGTCGGGGCCGATGGCATCGCGCACCGCCTTGACCCGATCGAAGTCGCGCTTGATCGAGCCTAAGCCGATCTTCATCTTGATCGCCTTGAAGCCCTTCCGGACGTAGCCCGATGCTTCCTCGACGGCCTCGTCGACCAGCCGGTCCATGTCGGTGAAATAGAGCCCGGTGGCGTAGGCGTCGACTTCGGTGCGGAACGCACCGCCGATCAGCTTGTGCACCGGCTTGTTGCAGGCCTTGCCGATGATGTCCCACAGCGCGATGTCGATGCCGCTGATGGCGGCGATCGACATGCCCTTCGGGCCGTAATCCTTGATGCGGTTATAGAGGTCCTCCCAGATCACCTCGACGTCGAACGGATCGCGGCCGATCACGCGCGGCGCCAGCTGGGTGTCGATGAAGGCTTTGGCGACGGCGGAGGGGCCGTAGCATTCGCCCCAGCCGACGATTCCGTCATCGGTCTCGATCTCGACGAGACACGTGCCGCGGGTCTTGTAGAGCCAGCCGCGCGAGGAGGTGAAGGGCCGTGCGACCGGGGCTGCAACGACGTGACAGGTGATTTTCTTGATGGGCAAGCGCGTGGCCTTTGTCTTGATGTGAGGAGGGGCAGGGCGGCGATGCCGCCGCTTATTCTTTCTGGTCCTTGAAGACCTGCGCCGCGACCGTGCCGAGGGCGCTGGCGACGCTGTCGACTTCCTTGGTCAGGGCGTCGCCGGTGAGGTCGTCGACCAGGAACGCGTTCTTCTTGGAAAATTCCTTGAAGCGCGGATCCTGGATCGCCGCGCGGAACGCCGTGATCAGCCTGGTTCTGACATCGGCCGGCAGGTTGGCCGGTGCGACCACATAGGCCATCTGGACCACAGGGCCGTAGGGGAACACGTCGTACCCCTTGTCCTTGAAGGTCGGCACGTCGGGAAACATCTCCAGCCGCTCGTTGGCGAAGACGCCGATCGGCTTGAGCAGGCCTTCCTGGATCTGCCCGAGCGTTTCCGACGGCTTGAGCACGCCGGAAGCGACGTGCCCGCCGAGCAGGTCGGCGACCACCTTCGATCCGCCGGTATAGGGCACGTTGACGTAATTGACGCCCGCGGCGCGCGCGGTCATCGACGCGAAGATGTGGTTGAGGTTGTAGTTTCCAGGCGTGCCGATCGTCACCTTGTCGGGATTGGCCCTCATGAGCTTGATGAAATCGTCGAGCGATTTCTGCTCGGCCTTGGCGGACACCAGCAGCATCAGCGGATCGGTCGAGACGCGAGCGATGTGGGTGAACTGCGCATTGGTCAGCGGCGTCTTGCCCTGCGCGATCAGCGCCAGCGTCGAACTGGTGCCCATGCCGATGGTGTAGCCGTCGGGGGCCGCGCTCGCCACCCGGCGCATGCCGATCGTGCCGGTGGCGCCGACCACGTTCTCGATCACGATCTTGATGCCGTGCTCGCGCAGGATCGGATCCAGCGCGCGCGCCGCGACGTCGTTCGAGCCGCCGGCATTCCAGGGCACGATGAAGGTGATGTCCCGCGAAGGATAGGTTTGGGCCTGCGTGGCGGTTGCGGACGTCGCCAGGGCACACGCCAGAATAATCGAGCTCGGCTTGAGCATTGTTGTTTCCTCCCGTTTTGTTGTCTGTTATAACAAACATCATGCGGCGGTCAATAGACCGCGTGACGAGGGAATTTGCGCCATGCGGCGCGCTGGGATAGCGAGCGTCCGATGACGACGGCATTGAAGCGAATCGAACGGGAGCCGCTGTGGGATCTGGCGCACGCGCAGTTGCGCGATGCGCTGCTGGCCGGCCGGTTCGAGCCCGGCACGGTGTTGACGCTGCGCGCGCTGGCCGAAAGTTTCGGCACCTCGATCACGCCGGTGCGCGACGCCGTCACCCGCCTGGTGGCGCAAGGCGTGCTGCAGCAGGGACCGCGCAATTCGGCGATCGTGCCGAACCTGACGCGCAAGGAACTGGCAGACCTGACGGTGGTGCGCTGCGCGCTCGAAGGCCGTGCGGCGCGGGAAGCCGCGCTACACCGGCATGACGCGACCGCACTTCGCCATCTCGAGGAGCGGTTGGCGAAGATGCAGTCGCTGATCCAGCAGAGAAAGCTCGAAAGCTATCTCGAGCATCACCGAAAATTTCATTTCGGGATCTACGCGATGTCGGGCATCCCGCTGATGGTCGAAACCATCGAGAACATGTGGCTGCGCTGCGGCCCGGTGCTGTCCTTCGTGATCCCCGAATATGTCGTGCTGTTGAAGGGCTGGGATCACCACACCGCCGCGCTGAAGGCGATCGTGGCGGGCGACGCGGAGCGCGCCGAAAACGAGATCGTCGCCGACATCACCGAAGCCGCGCACTACCTCGGCGGCCTCGCCGACACGACCGGGCAGTTGCGCCGGCCGGCGATCGCGTAGGGTGGGTTAGCCGAAGGCGTAACCCACCGCCGGTCGAACGGATTGCTGGAAATGGGTGGGTTACGCTGCGCTAACCCACCCTACGATTCATTCTGGCCTCCGCCTGACTACTGTCAGAGGTCACCTGCGCCTTCGGTGCCTTATTGCCGATCACCGAGGAAATCCAGCAGCGCGGTATTGAACAGGACCGGATCCTGCAGGAAGGCGAAATGGCTGACATTGGGCAGGAACAGCAGGCGGGCGCCGGGAATTGTTGCGGCGATATATTCCGTGTGCTCGCGCTTGATGCCTTCATCATGGTCGCCATCCACGACCAGGACAGGCGATCTGATGGTGCGGAGTTGCGCATCCGTCCAGTTCGGCTGGTTCTCCCACATCTTGCCGATCCGTTCCTGAAAGGCATCGTATTGATCGGGCGTCGATGAAAGGCGCGCATATTCCTGACGTGCGCGTTCCATATAAGCGGCAAACACGGGATTCTTGTCGAACCCGTCCTTAAGGCCGGAAGTCTGCGTATTGGCGCCGAACGCGAAGATGCGGCCCACGCGATTGGGATGCCGCATCGCCATGTCCAGTCCGATGATCGCACCGTCGCTCCAGCCCACAATATCGGCTTTCTGGATTTTGAGCCTGTCGAGCAGCGCCACGACGTCGTCGGTCATCAGGTCGTATCCGAACGGCTGATCGTTGCGCGTGCTGCGCCCATGTCCGCGGCTGTCCACCACGACAACGCGGTGATGTCCGGAGAGCGCCAGCACCTGGTTACCGAGATAGTCGGAATTGGCCAAGCCGCCGTGGAGCACCACGACCGGCGAGCCTTGACCGATCTCGGCGTAGAACAGCCTGATTCCGTTGAGCTCGGCGTGTCCGGTCTGCAGTCCCGGAACCGGGGCCGGCGTCGGCGGCAACGCCTCCCAACGTTCGGCTGCCATCGCTGTGTGCAGCGGCATCGCGAGCAAAAGAAAAAACAAAATCAGCGTTCGGCGCATCTTCAATCCTGTCGGTGATCATCCCACCAATCTGGATGAGGTAGATTTCAGCCGGATTACAGCAACAGCGCGGATGGTTACTGATGTAGCCCAATGTGGGTCGAGCGCCGCGCGTGGCCCGTATTTGCCTCCTTTTCCTTCGATTTTGCCCACTAAAAGACGTGGATGGCCTTGACAAGGTCCGGCCACGGGGGATTTTCCCGGTTGCGAGGCCGCCCCCCGTCGCGTATCTGCTTGCCATGACAGCCCCACAGAAAGCCCGCGAGTCGACGCCAGCCATGGCCTCGGCGCATGACAAGATTCTGATTGTCGATTTCGGCAGTCAGGTGACGCAACTGATTGCGCGCCGGGTGCGCGAGGAGGGCGTCTATTCCGAGATCGTGCCGTTCCAGAAGGCCGAAGCGGCCTTCAAGGAAATGAAGCCGAAAGCGGTGATCCTCTCCGGCGGCCCGGAGTCCGTGCATGAGGAAGGCTCGCCGCGCGCCCCGCAACTGATCTTCGATTCCGGCGTTCCCGTGCTCGGCATCTGCTACGGCCAGATGACCATGGCGGCCCAGCTCGGCGGCGAGGTCGAGGGCGGCCATCACCGCGAATTCGGCCGCGCCGATGTCGAGGTGAAGGCTTCGAGCAACCTGTTCGAGTCCACCTGGTCGATGGGCGAAAAGCATCCGGTGTGGATGAGCCACGGCGACCGCATCACCAAGATGCCGCCGGGTTTTACCGTCGCCGGCGTCTCGCCGAACGCGCCGTTCGCCGTGATCCAGGACGAGAAGCGCAGATATTACGGCCTGATGTTCCACCCCGAAGTGGTGCACACGCCCGACGGCGCCAAACTGATCCGCAATTTCGTCCGCAAGGTCGCCGGCCTCACCGGCGACTGGACCATGCGCGCCTTCCGCGAGGAGGCGATCGAGAAGATCCGCGCCCAGGTCGGCAAGGGCAAGGTGATCTGCGGCCTCTCCGGCGGCGTCGATTCCGCCGTCGCCGCCGTGCTGATCCACGAGGCGATCGGCGACCAGCTAACCTGTGTCTTCGTCGATCACGGCATGCTGCGGCTCGACGAGGCCAAGACCGTCGTCGACCTGTTCCGGCATCATTACAATATCCCGCTGGTGCATGTCGATGCCTCAAAGCAGTTCCTCGGCGAACTGGAAGGCGTCACCGATCCCGAAAAGAAGCGCAAGACCATCGGCCGCCTCTTCATCGACGTGTTCGATGCGGAAGCGAAAAAGCTCGGCGGCGCGGATTTCCTCGCGCAAGGCACGCTCTATCCCGACGTGATCGAGAGCGTCTCCTTCACCGGCGGCCCCTCGGTGACGATCAAGTCGCACCACAATGTCGGCGGTCTTCCCGCGCGCATGAACATGAAGCTGGTCGAGCCCTTGCGCGAATTGTTCAAGGACGAAGTCCGCGTGCTGGGCCGCGAACTCGGCCTGCCGGAAATCTTCGTCGGCCGCCACCCGTTCCCGGGCCCCGGCCTCGCCATCCGCTGCCCCGGCGACATCACGAAAGAGAAGCTCGACATCCTCCGCAACGCCGACGCCGTCTATATCGACCAGATCAGGAAGCACGGCCTCTACGACGAGATCTGGCAGGCTTTTGCGGTGCTGCTGCCGGTGAAGACGGTAGGCGTGATGGGCGACGGCAGAACTTACGAATACGTCGTCGGCCTCCGCGCCGTCACCTCCACTGACGGCATGACCGCCGACTTCTACGCCTTCGACATGAAATTCCTCGGCGAAACCGCGACGCGGATCATCAACGAGGTGAAGGGGGTGAATCGGGTGGTGTATGACGTGACGAGCAAGCCGCCGGGGACGATTGAGTGGGAGTGAGGTAAAGCGGCTTCGGCGCGGTCGCTACGCGAATGGCAGCAACGCGTGCGGGCACGAACGCTGGATTGATGAAACTTTCTGTACGGAATGCACCTTGATGAAATCCACGCGCCGAAAACCGAATCTCGTTGCCAAGCCGACCAAGGAACCCAAGCTTTCCCGCACCCATGCCCCGGCCGATCTGTCGCCGGTAGACTGGCAGCGCGGCTTGCGCCGACAGTTCGGCCGCGAGCAGGCCTTCGGGCTTGAAAATCTGACCGACGAACCGTTTTTCTCCGAGTTTCGGGTCAGCAATCCCGCGTCGAAGTCCAGCTATCGCGTCGCGATTCGAGGCTTGGGGCCGGGCGGCAATTTCTGTTCTTGCCCCGACTACGCCACCAGCGAACTGGGGACCTGCAAGCACCTCGAATTCACGCTTGCCCGGCTGGAGAAAAAGCGCGGCGCAAAGGCGGCGTTCTCGCGCGGCTACCAGCCTGCTTTTTCCGAACTATATTTGCGCAATGAAGGCAAACGCCGCGTGCATTTTCGTGCCGGAACGGATTGCCCGCCGGAGGTAAGCGAGGCCGCCGCCGGTCTGTTCGATGCCGAGCGCGACGGGATGCTGCCGGAGGAGCGTCTCGGCAAGCTCGAGCATTTCATGGGCATGGCGGCGAAGAGCGGCCATGAACTGCGCGCTTATGACGATGCGCTCGATTTTGTCGCGGGAAGACGGGACGCGGATCGGCGGGCCTCGAAGCTGGAGCAGCTATTTCCGCGCGGTGCAGCCGATCCAAAGCTGCGGGCGCTTCTGAAGGTCCCGCTCTATGCCTATCAGGCCGAAGGCGCGCTGTTTGCGGTGCGGGCCGGCCGGGCGTTGATCGGCGACGACATGGGGCTTGGCAAGACCATACAGGCTATTGCCGCGACCGAAATACTGGCACGGCATTTTGGCGTCTCGAAAGTTCTGGTGATCTGCCCGACCTCGCTCAAATACCAGTGGCAAAGCGAGATCGCGCGCTTTTCGGGGCGGCAGGACAAACATGCGGCACGCGTCATCAGCGGCGGTCGGGCGCAGAGGGCAAAGGATTATGCCCTGGACGACTTCTGCAAGATCACAAACTACGAGAAGCTCAAGCCCGATCTCGACCAGATCGCCGCGTGGGCGCCCGAGCTGGTCATCGTCGATGAAGCGCAACGGGTGAAAAACTGGAACACGATTGCGGCACGCGCCCTGAAACGCATCGATAGTTCCTATGCGATCGTGCTGACTGGTACGCCCCTGGAAAACAAGCTCGAGGAACTGATCTCTATCGTCCAGTTCGTCGACCAGCATCGGTTCGGGCCGACCTGGAAGCTGCTGCACGAGCATCAGGTCAAGGACGAAGCCGGGCGCGTCATCGGCTATACCGGGCTGGAGAAGATCGGCCAGACGCTGGCGCCGGTCATGATCCGCCGGCGCAAATCCGAGGTGCTGCGGCAACTGCCCGCCCGGACCGACCAGAACCTGCTTGTGCCGATGACCGAGCTGCAAATGGAGTATCACAAGGAAAACGCCGACGAAGTCGCGAAAATCGTCAAGCGCTGGCGCAGGACCAGGTTTCTGTCCGAGATGGACCAGCGGCGGCTGATGATTGCCCTGCAGAACATGCGGATGTCGTGCAACAGCACCTATCTGCTGGACCAGGAAACCGACCACGGCGTCAAGGCCGACGAATTGGCGGCACTGCTCGATGATTTGTTTGCCGATCCCGAGGCCAAGGCGGTGGTGTTTTCGCAATGGACGCGGACCCACGACATCGTCATCCGCCGTCTCGAAGCGCATGGACTGGGCTATGTCAGCTTCCACGGCGGCGTGCCATCGGAGAAGCGGCCGGCATTGATCGAGCGGTTTCGCGACGACCCCGCTTGCCGCGTGTTCCTGTCCACCGATGCCGGCAGCACGGGTCTCAATCTGCAGCATGCTTCAACGTTGGTGAATATGGACTTGCCGTGGAATCCGGCAATCCTCGAACAGCGCATCGCGCGCATCCATCGCATGGGCCAGGCGCGGCCGGTGCGGGTCATCAATTTCGTGGCAAAGGGCACCATCGAGGAGGGCATGCTTTCGGTGCTGGCGTTCAAGCGCTCGCTGTCGGCGGGAATTCTCGATGGCGGTAGTGGCGAGATTTCGCTTGGCGGTTCGCGTCTCAACCGCTTCATGAAGGACGTGGAAAGCGTCACCGGAAGCATGGGCGAGGGCGAAGCGGTGACAACCCCCGAGGAAGTGGGGAGCATTGTCGCCGCTGCTGATGACGATGCAGGATCGGCGGAAGACATAAATACCAATGGGAAAATTCGCGCTGGTGAGATAGCGCAGACTGATGGGTTCGGGACACCGCCGCGCGATACGGCTTCCGATCCGTGGCAAGCGTTGGTGCAGGTCGGTGCGCAGTTTGTTGCCGCACTGGCGGCGGCCAACGATCCCAAGACCGCGACGCGGATCATCAACGAGGTGAAGGGGGTGAACCGGGTGGTGTACGACGTGACGAGCAAGCCGCCGGGGACGATTGAGTGGGAGTAGGGGTGAACAATCTCCTTTCTCTTCCTGCAATCTGCCACGAGTTGAATTCGACAATCTGCTTACGAGGCTGCAATCTGATGCCCGGTTGCGTCGCGCTTGCGCCGGGCGAATGCTCCCGGCGAGCAACCTAACCGTCGACGAAAGGTGGTGCTGAAGGCGCTGGCGGATTCGTATCCGACTTCTTCGGCGACGCGGTCGAGCGATTTTCCACCGCGGTTCAGCGCATCCTGAGCCAGCGTCATACGCCAGCGCAACAGATACTCCATCGGCGCGCAGCCGAGGGTTTGCGAGAAGCGCGCCGAGAAGGCTGACCGCGACATGCCCGCCAGCTTCGCCAACTCGGCAACGGTCCAGCCCGCACGCACGTCGGAATGCATCGCGCGGAGCACGCGCGCCAGTGCTGGATTCTGCATTCCCGACAACAGGCCGGCGGGCAGCTCGCCCTGCGCGACGCTGGGCCGCCGCAGGCATTCCACCAGCATCACGTCGAGGAACCGCTGCAGTACCATTTCCTTGCCCGGCCGGTCGGCGCTGCATTCGTCCATGATAAGGCCGACGATTTGCGCGAGCCGCGTCATGCCGTCGTTGCTTGCACGGACGTGGACCATCTCGGGCAGCAGGGCCAGGACGAGCGAGGCGTTGAGCGGGTCGAGGCGGAATGCGCCGCCCAGCATTTCGAACTCGGGCTCCCCGTCCGGATCGCCGTGCCTGATGCCGGTGATCGACGGATCGCCCGGCGAGCATTCGGCTCCAGGACGGCTGTACAGCGCGAAGGCCGGCGAGGCAGGCAGCAGCACGAAGTCGCCTCGTCCAAGGAGAACAGGCTCCTGATCGCGCACGGCTAGCCAGCACTGACCCTGCAGGACGATCGCAAATCCCGGCTCCTTGTAGGCCGCGTAGCGCACGCCCCAACCGCCTTTTCCGGTGATCGGCTTCGAGAAGACCGCATGCGGGCGAAGCAGGGTGACGATGTCAGTGATAGGATCCATTTGGACGATCAATAATGAAATACGGACTTTGGATTATATATCGTCCTGAGCAATGCGTCTATTTCTCCGTGCAGCACAACGGAGAGAGCTATGCCAAGAACAGTCCTCATCACCGGCGCATCGTCAGGCTACGGCAAGGCGACGGCCAACCTCTTCCTGCAGCACGGATGGAACGTCATCGCCACGATGCGGCGCCCCCAACCGGACGTGTTCGCAGCCGGCTCGGATCGCCTGACGGTGCTGCCGCTCGACGTAACGGACGAACGGAGCATTAAGAACGCGATCGCCACCGGAGTCGCCGCTCATGGTGCGATTGACGTCTGGGTGAATAATGCGGGCATCGGGCTCGGCTCAGTGGTCGAGAGCACCCCGGACAATACGGTCCGCGAACTCTTCGAAACGAATACGTTCGGCGTGATCACGGCCTGCCGGGCCATCATCCCGCAGATGCGCAAGCAGGGGCAGGGCGTCATCGTCAACGTCACGTCCAGTGTCACCATCGGCGTCATGCCACTGGTGGCGATCTACGCTGCCAGCAAATTTGCGATCGAAGGGTTTACTGAGTCGATGGCCTATGAGCTGGAAGGCTTCAACATCAAGGCGCGTCTCGTCGAGCCCGGTTACGCGCCGACCACGAATTTCACCGCGAATGGCACTGCACGAATGCAGGGGCTGATCCCGGCCGACTATGCCAGCTTCGCGCAGGCCTGCTTCGCCAGGATGGCGAACTATCCGACGGCATACTGCACGGAAGCCGAAGTCGCGGAGGCCGTGCTTGCGGCGGCAACAGAAGATGGCGTGCGCATCCGCTATCCGGCCGGCGCCGATTCAAAGATGCTCGCAGAATTGCGCTGGAGCACGTCCGAACATCGGTACCTGCAGCGAGTGCGGGAACTGTTCAGACCAGCTTCTACATGACACTTGTGAGTGAAGCAGCCCGTAGCCCGGGTGGAGCGAAGCGCAACCCGGGACCTCGTCATGTTCGAAGGAGCGTCACCTGAATCAAGAATTCCGACGTGTTTGGACTGCGGCGGGCGAACGGCATGGCGCCGATCGAGCCGGGCTATGAGGGCGCGACCAACATTTTCGATTTCCTTTGCGCGCAGAAGAAGCAGGGCGAGCACGGCAAGGCGTTTGCCTACAAGACCGTCAATTCAGACGTGCTGGCCTGGATCTGCCGGCGGGCGAGCGGCATGACGCTGTCCGATCTGCTCTCCGATGCGCATCTGGATTCCGATGGGTGCAGAGGAGGACGCGCATTATCACGTCGACCGCATCGGCACCGAAAGCGGCGGCGGCGGCCTTTCGACCAGCTTGCGCGATCTCGCCCGCTTCGGCGAGACGATCCGCAATCACGGCCGCTTCAACGGCCGCCAGATCGTGCCGTCGGCCGTGGTGGAAGACATCGCCCGCGGCGGCGATCCCGCAAAATTCAAGCCGGCCGGCTACACGACATTGCCCGGCGCTTCGTACCGCAATCAATGGTGGATCACGCACAACGCGCACGGCGCCTACATGGCGCGCGGCGTTCACGGGCAGGGCATCTATATCGATCCGAAGGCCGAAATGGTGATCGCCCGCTACGCCTCGCACCCGGCCGCGGGCAACGCCGCCAACGACCCGGTGACGCTGCCGGCTTACATGGCGCTGGCAAAGGATTTGATGGCGGACGGCTGACGCCGTATGCCCGCTCCGGATCAGGCCCCGTAGCCCGGGTGAGCGCAGCGATACCCGGGACCGCTGTTCCCGCATATCGCAAGCGCTCATGCGGGCTACGAACTCTGACGCCGCTTCGCCTCATCCGCGCACCGCGGCCTCGATCTTCGCGACGTCGATCTTCCCCATCGTCATCATCGCGCCGAACGCGCGCTTGGCGACGTCGCCGCCCTTGGCCATCGCGTCGGTCAGGACGCGCGGGGTGATTTGCCATGACAGGCCCCATTTGTCCTTGCACCAGCCGCACGCGCTCTCCGTGCCGCCATTGCCGACGATCGCGTTCCAGTAACGGTCGGTCTCCGCCTGGTCGTCGGTGGCGATCTGAAAGGAGAACGCCTCGCTGTGCTTGAACATGTCCCCGCCGTTGAGGCCGATGCACGGCACGCCGCACACCGTGAATTCGACCGTCAGGACGGCGCCGGCCTTGCCGCCCGGAAAGTCTGACGGCGCGCGGAACACCGCGCCGACCGTGCTGTCGGGGAAGGTCTCGGCATAAAAGCGCGCGGCGTCTTCAGCGTCATGGTTGTACCACAGGCAGATCGTGTTCTTGTTCATCCTTGCTCTCCTTGATTTTAGCGCAGCCCACCGCGGCCGCGTGAGGTCGGCTATTGGGCTACGAACTCTGACGCCGCTTCGCCTCATCCGCGCACCGCGGCCTCGATCTTCGCGACGTCGATCTTCCCCATCGTCATCATCGCGCCGAACGCGCGCTTCGCCACGTCGCCGCCCTTGGCCATCGCGTCGGTCAGGACGCGCGGGGTGATTTGCCATGACAGGCCCCATTTGTCCTTGCACCAGCCGCACGCGCTCTCCGTGCCGCCATTGCCGACGATGGCGTTCCAGTAACGGTCGGTCTCCGCCTGGTCGTCGGTTGCGATCTGAAAGGAGAACGCCTCGCTGTGCTTGAACATGTCCCCGCCGTTGAGGCCGATGCACGGCACGCCGCACACCGTGAATTCGACCGTCAGGACGGCGCCGGCCTTGCCGCCCGGAAAGTCTGACGGCGCGCGGAACACCGCGCCGACCGAGCTGTCGGGGAAGGTCTCGGCATAAAAGCGCGCGGCGTCTTCAGCGTCGTGGTTGTACCACAGGCAGATCGTGTTCTTGTTCATCCTTGCTCTCCTTGATTTGGCCCAGCCCACCGCGGCCGCGTGAGGTCGGCTATTCGGCATCGCCATTCCTGGCTCACAGCAAAGGACGTCCGAACGGCTCGCGTCCCGACATCACTGAGAACTTTTTTTCGTCACCGCAAATTAGGCTGCATTACCCGCGGAATTACGGTGGGCAGCGCACCAAACGAGAAGACTGTGCCCCAAAGCTGCGTTCTATCCTGCTCACAAGCAGTCCACGGCCGCTACGGGAAGGGGCGCCATGGATTGCGTCGCTTCGCTCGCAATGACGAACGAGAGTTTTTGCATGCGACCAATTGGCACGACGGGCAAATCAACAAAAGTCTGTCGGCTTTCCCTGCGCCCTCTGAACAAAAGGAGGGCAAAGCAACATGCAAAGCTCGGGCGTATCTCGCCGCGAGAATGCGGGCCCATGCCCTCGCGTGGTCCCGGCGAGCAAAATATGGCGAAATCTTTCCTTGGGAAAATCAACAACGTCGTTGCCGTCGCCAGGGAAACTCTTGGAATTGCAGGGCGCTATATGGTCAAAGTACCATCGGGTGGGAGCAGGGGTGGCGGCCTTGCCTCATCTTCTGATGTAACCAATCGCTCGCGTCGTGGAACTTCATCCCGTGCTCTCGGACGTACTGAAGCGCAAGGATCTGTACGACTATTTCAGCCGTTCGGCGTTTGAGAAGGCTCATGCCTATCAAGCGCAGGGACGGGTCAAGGGACTTGAGGTCAGCGGAGACCTGACGCACCTTCGTGCCAGGGTGCGGGGTAGTGGATCGAACGAATATCGCGTCGATATTCAGCTCGAGTTCAGCGGCGATCAGCTCTCCGACCTCGACGGCGAATGCAGCTGTCCGATGACCTTCAACTGCAAGCACGTGGCTGCGACCCTGCTCGAGGCCACTGGCGGGAAGCCGCTATCGGCCCCCAAGGCGATGGCGGCCGAACAAAGTGCGGCGGCCCTGCCGCCTGTTCTAGGCTACGAAGTCGTTAACTGGCTTGAGAACGTCGGCAACGCGGTGCACGGTGACGATTATCCAGCCGAGCTGAACCAGCGGCTGCTCTATCGACTGCATGCCTCCGGTGAGGGCGTGCAGACGCCGGTTCTGGCGGTATCGCTGCTGTCGGTGAGGGTGCTGAAAGGCGGCGAGTTCGGCGGCAATTACGCGCAACCCAACGCGTCCGATTTCGCGCCCGAGCGCGCACCGAAATATTATCGCGACACCGACATCGAGATTGTAAGTCAACTTTCGGCGGCGTCCAGAGGGGCTTATTACAGCGCCCGGCCGCTTTCGGGCGAGCTATTGCAGCGGATCGTCACGACCGGCCGCGCCTACTGGCTCGACCACAAACGACAGCCGCTGCGGTGGGGAAACACGCGTGAGGGGCGGATCGAGTGGCGCCAGGCCAGCAAGCGTGGCGTTGTTCCTTGCCTGCTCGTGCCGGGAACGATTGCGCTCAATGCCGAGCCGCCGGTCTATGTCGACGAGTCCGTAGGGATGATCGGACCGGTGGAGCTGAGCTTGCCGCCGAAGCTTGCCCGCCAGCTCCTGTCGGCACCGGAGATTCCGCGCAACCAGCTCATGGAAGTATCGCGTCGTCTTGGCCAACGTCTGCCGGAACGTCATCACGGCCTGCTGCCGGCAGCGCCAGCGACTGCTGTGCAGATCGAGGAGCAGCCCGTCCCGATATTGCGCCTGCGGCTGGGCCGGATGAGAGAGAGTTCCTTCTACTACCGTGACCCGCGAGCAAGCAACGGCCCGGTCGCGGTCGCTCAGCTCGGCTTCCGCTACGGCCCGATCGAAATCGACCCGTCGGAACGGGGGAGCCGGTTGGAAGCATTCCACGCCGGACAGGTCTACGCGATCAAGCGCCGCCAGCCGAAGGAGAAGGAGGCGCGCAAGCGCCTGACCGATCTGGGTTTCGTCGCCGCGGCGTCGAAGTTTCCCTTTCTTGATTCCGACCATGCCCGCGACCTGACGCTCGGCGATCCCTACGACTGGTTCGACTTTCTCAACCTGGAGGCGGCTGAACTGCGGGCGCAGGGTTTCGAGATCCAGGTCGGCGACGACTTCCCCCATCGGCTGGCGCCATCGGGCGACTTCGATGCGGAGTTCGAATCCAGCGGCATCGATTGGTTCGAACTGGCTCTCGGAATCGAAATCGATGGTGAGCGGCGCGATCTTGCGCCGATGCTGGCCGCGCTGGTCTCGGAGCCGGATTTCTCTCCCGACCTGATCAAGGAGCTTGCCGAAAACGGCGATTATTTCTACCTGCCTCTTGCCGACGGTCGCCATGTTTCATTGGCTGCCGATCGCTTCCTTCCACTGGTGTTGGCGCTGCATGGTCTGCGGCTGAGCGGGATTTCCCCGGATGGTTCGGGAAGGCTGAAGCTGTCGCGTGCGGACGTCGTGCCGCTGCTCGGGGTCGAAAACGACAAATTCGCATTCCGCGGTGTCGACAATCTCCGTCGCCTCGCCGGTTTGCTTCACGCCCATGGATTGGGCGATCCGCGCCTGCCGGAGAGCTTTCGCACCGAACTTCGGCGCTATCAGATGCAAGGCGTCGCCTGGCTGGATCTGCTCCGCGAAAGCGACCTGGGCGGCGTGCTGGCCGACGATATGGGGCTGGGCAAAACCGTTCAGATACTGGCCTTTCTCTCCCTGGAAAAGGCGCGGGGGCATATTTCCCAGCCGGTATTGATCGTCGCGCCGACCAGCCTGATGACCAACTGGTTCAACGAAGCGCAGAAGTTCGCGCCTGATCTGAAAGTCCTGGTGCTGCATGGTCCCGATCGCAAGCACAGCTTCGCAGCGATTCCCGAACATGACGTCGTGCTGACCACCTATCCCTTGATCGCGCGCGACCGCGAGGTCCTGTTGTCGCACGATTGGCATATGGCGGTGCTGGATGAAGCGCAAACGATCAAGAATCCCGATGCCGCCACCACCCGCTGGCTGCGCGACATCAAGGCGCGGCACCGCTTCTGCCTGACGGGCACGCCGATGGAAAACCATCTTGGGGAACTTTGGTCCATCATGAGCTTCGCAAACCCCGGCTATCTCGGCGACAAGGCCGGTTTCACCCGTCAGTGGCGGACGCCGATCGAGAAGCGCGCCGACAAGGTCCGCGCCGCCGCGCTCGCCCGGCGGGTCAGGCCGTTTCTGCTGCGCCGGACCAAGGCGGAGGTGGCCACGGAACTGCCTGCCAAGAGCGAAATCGTCGAGCGGATCGTCCTGGAGGGCAAGCAGCGCGATCTCTACGACGCAATTCGGCTGTCGATGTCGGACAAGGTTCGCAAGGCTATCCAGCAGCGCGGCCTGGCGAAAAGTCACATCGTCGTGCTCGAAGCGCTGCTCAGAATGCGGCAGGTCTGTTGCGATCCTGCGCTGCTGAAGCTCGAAGACGGCGTCGAGCGGCCGTCGGCGAAGCTCGACCGCTTGATGGAAATGGTGCTGGAACTGCTGAGCGAGGCACGGAAGATCATTGTCTTCTCGCAGTTCACCTCCATGCTCGATCTGGTTCGAAAGCGCCTGGACGCGGAAGCCGTTCGTTATGGTGTGCTGACCGGAGAAACCAAGGACCGCAAGCGCGCGATCGACGGTTTTCAGAACGGGACGAACGACGTCTTCCTGGTCAGCCTGAAGGCTGGCGGCGTCGGCCTCAATTTGACGGCTGCGGATACGGTAATCATCTTTGACCCCTGGTGGAACCCTGCCGTCGAGGAGCAGGCGATCGATCGGGCCCACCGCATCGGGCAGGACAAGGCGGTGTTCGTCTATCGGCTCGTGGCCGCCGGCACGGTCGAAGAGAAAATGGAAGGGCTCAAGGAACGGAAGAGGGCCCTGGCCGACAGCCTGTTCGATCGCGACGGGCGGATCGCCTCAGCTCTCACGGAAGAGGACGTGCGAGCGTTGTTTGAAGATTGAGTGTGCCGGGCGGAAGCCCTGCATGCCGAGCACTCCGTAGGAATAGGTTTCTGAAATGTGTATCGAGGCATGCTGAGAAAAGCGAAACCCATAAGGAATCTTTCTTCGCTACCGCCCGTAAAGCCGTTCATCCCACCACACCGGCTCTGGCAGCGTGTGCGCGATGCCCCTGGCGTCGGGGTGAGCCGGGTTGATCAGGAAATTGCGCTCCAGCCGCGCCGGGATCGAAGGCACGATCAGGAGCGCCGAACGCTTCTCTTCGTACCAGTCCTGCCCGAACGTCTTGCAGATGGTTTCGTTTCGGAAATCCCAGCCCGGATGCGCGGCGGTCTGGAAAATCTCGTAAGCCACGCCGTTCGGGATCGTGATTTCGATGACGTGCTGATTGGCGGGCATCACCAGATTGGCGTGTACCAGCTTTTCCAAAAGCGCGGTGGAATAGTGCTCCGAGGTGTAGATGACCGGGCTGGTATGCGTGTTCCAGCGCCCCGGATAGAGGCGGGCGCCTTCGGCATCATAGATCGGGAAGGCGCCGTCCGGGTCCCCGATGCGATAGCATTTCAGGACGCGGTCGGTCTTCTGAACGCTCATACGCCGCCGCTATACGCCGCGCGGCCCATCAGGTTGATCACCGCATCGGCGCCGGGGCCGGTCGCCAGCGCCAGTTCAAGCGGAGCCTTGTCGTCCAGCATCGGGTGGGGCCGCTCGAGAAAAGCGCGTACCTTGGCTTCGTCTCGGAAGACATCGATCCCGAAGGCGAACACCTTGGCAACGCGCGCGAGGCGGTTGCTTTCCTCGCTGCTCAAGAGCTGCTTCTGCTTGCGCCGGCGTTCGAGGGTAGGCTTGGGCACGACCCGATAGGTGAAACGGCGGACGTCGTTCGGGCTGACCCGGCCCGCAAATTTGTCCAGTGCCGAGAGCGGCAGGCCCTTCTCGACGGAGTAGGCCAGCGTCAGCGTCGTCTCGGTTTTCTTCGGTTTGACGCCGAGAAGTTCGGCGGCGGTTGCAGCCTCGTAGCCCATGAAACCCTCTGCATCATTTGATGCAAATATGGGCCTCAGATGAGGCCGAGTCAAGATGCCCCTCCTGCTGCACGGGACGCATGCTTGCAGCAAGGCCAGCGCGGGCCAGCCTCGCGATGTCGCTGGTCACAGGCGCCCGCTTCAGGCGTAGCCAACCCAGCCGCGCCACGTAAAGGCGGCGTAGAACAGCTCGACGTCATGGAAGCCGGCCTCGCTCAGAATTCGCGCGTCATGTTCCGGGCTGAGCAGGTTCAGGCTGGCATCGACGGCGGCACGCGCGCTGTTGGCCTTGTCCGGATCGGCGCCAGATGCGATCGCGTACGCAGCGTAGCGCGATAGCCATCGTGCGCGCTCGCCACTGGCTTGCGGAAAACTCGAATGCGCGGCCACGAAGGGCGCGCCAGGTTTGAGACGTCGGTGGATTTCCCTTGCCGTTCGCCGTCGTTCGTCAACGTCGAGGAAATGCAGCGTGAGCAGGCAGGTGGCGGCATCGAACGGCCTGTCGGGCGCATCGTCGATATAACCCTGCTGCAACTGCACGCGCGCATTTGATGGCCCCAGCGTCTGCGCGGCCAGCTTCAGCATCGCCTCGGCGGGATCGACGCCAACGAAGCGCCAGCGCGGCTCTGCTTCCGCCAATGCCTTCAGCTCCAGCCCGCCACCGGCGCCGAGT
The DNA here is from genome assembly GCA_963791165.1 of uncultured Alphaproteobacteria bacterium. Classification (GTDB taxonomy): domain Bacteria; phylum Pseudomonadota; class Alphaproteobacteria; order Rhizobiales; family Xanthobacteraceae; genus Bradyrhizobium. The sequence continues at coordinate 241,337 of CAWBRL010000032.1, forward strand.
ACCAGCACTTCCGCATCTGATGCAACCCGTTCCGCGAGCAGAATGCGGGTCATGCGATGCATGTCCGCATATCCAGGCACGAAGCGCGGCGGCCCTTCGGCATAGCGCGTCACGGCCTCGGGATCGGCGTAGTGTGCCTGCCACACCTTGGCTGCCGCATCAGGATGCATGAACTGTCTCCAGACGATGACGGTTGCGCCGGTCACCCAGGCGCTTTCGAAAATCCGCGCTCAACATCGCGAGCGTCACGTTGCCCAGGCGCGACAGCAGCAGTGCCTCCGCATCGTCGAACGCCCGGTCGAGCGCGGCGTTCACGGCCTGCTCGACGAGACAGCCGGGTGATTCCGTTCTGTTTCCCACCGCGAACAGCGACGGTTGGCCGAGCGCCTCATAGACGTCCCGCAGCGATATCGTCGCCAACTCGCGGGCGAGGGTCCATCCACCGCCATGGCCTTTCTCCGATCGCACATAGCCTTGATCTCGCAGCCCGGACATGATGCGTCGTATCACCACCGCATTGGTATCCATCGCCTTCGCCAGCGCCTCTGACGTCACGGGCGCCTTCTGCTCGGCCATGTGGAGCAGGACGTGCAACACGCCCGATAATCGACTGTCTCTTCTCATGTAACTAATGATATTACATGATTGGGTGGCTAGTCAATCTGCAACGAGCAAATGAGTGACGTCCCGTCGAAGCCGGACTACGGATCGCGTCGCTTCGCTCGCAATAACGAAGTTCGAAAGTCGCCTGCGACCAAGTGGCACGACGGGCAAATCAACAAAAGTCTGTCCATCCCTTCGCGCAAAAATATTCCGCTCGCGCCGTCGGGCAAATCAGCGGCATAATTCCGCGCGTCTCACCCGAGAGAGGGGCGGGTCGCGATCGTCACGAACGTTGCGGTGAGATGCGGTGGACGCGAAGGGCGCAGCAGACGAGCGCGCCTGACGCGTACGGCGAAGTCGTGTGGTCCTGACGCCGCGGTGCTGGCGTCAAGTTCTTTGGGAAGCAAAGCTTTCTAAGGGGCGACGGTGGCAAAAGAGCCGTTCACCGGGGAGATCACGTTATAAGCCGTAAAGCCACTGCGCAGGGAAGGCCGGATGCTCTCCGCTGGACCTGTATGCTCGTGTGCGCGTTTTCTGTGCGCAATTGCACACGAGACCGCGGGTGCAGCGCGCACCCGGCTTTCCCTGCGCCCTCCATTTCGAGAGAGGGCCAACGAGATGCAAAGGCTCGGACGCAAGGCGCCGCGAGAATGCGGACCCGTAGCCATAACGTTATTATAAGTCTTGACTTATATAAGTCCATGCCGGTATGCCTTGGCTGGAAAATGCAAGGAGGTCCAGAATGGATATCGACGTCGCCAGGGTGTTGGGGCTTGTCACGCGTTCGGTGCGCAATTTCGAGAAGGACGGGAAAGCAGCGAGCGCGGTGACGCTGTCGCGGCTGTACGACACGAGCGTCGATGATCTCTGGGACGCACTGACGAGCAAAGAGCGCATTCCGCGCTGGTTCTTGCCGGTCGAGGGAGACCTCCAGTTGGGCGGAAGATACCAGCTCAAGGGCAATGCGGGCGGGACCATCACGGCGTGCGCGCCGCCGCGTCATTTTGCAGCGACGTGGGAGTTCGGCGGCGGTACGAGCTGGATCGACGTCAAGCTGGCGGCGGAGCGCGACAAGGCGCGCTTGACACTGGAGCACACCGCGATCATCGAGGATCATTGGAACCAGTTCGGTCCGGGCGCGGTGGGGATCGGCTGGGATCTCGCCGTCGCGGGACTCGAGCGCTATCTTGCGACGGGGGCCTCCGTCGATCACGAGACAGCCGAGGCGTGGATGGGCTCTCCGGAGGGCAAGGGGTTCATGGGTGAGAGCGGTGAGTTCTGGCGCGCGGCGCATGTCGCGAGCGGCGTCGATCCGGCCTCCGCAAAGGAGCGGTCGGACCGGACCATTGCTTTCTTTCGCGGCGAGATCCCGCCTGATATGGCGCACCCGGGCACAGGAAGCTGATGCACGTCTTCGAAGTCCTCGCCGATCCGGTGCGCCGCCGCATCCTCGAACTGCTCGGTCCGGGCGAAATGGCGTCCGGCGAAGTGGTGGAGGCGATCGGCGCCGAGTTCGGGATCACGCAGGCCGCGGTCTCGCAGCATCTGAAGGTGCTGCGCGAGAGCGGCTTTGCAAGGGTGCGGGCGGACGCGCAAAGGCGGCTCTATTCGGTTGATGCCGCGGGGCTTCAGGCGGTGGATGCGTGGATCGGCCGGTTCAGGAGTTTTTGGGAGCCGAAGCTCGACGCGCTGGAGACGGAGATCGCGCGCGGCAAACGCGAGCGGCGTAAGGCGCCGATGACCAAACGTACCGGGAAGAGAGCTTAAGGTAAGATCGCGTGCCAATGGTCGAAGAACTCCACCACATTTCCGGATCGGCGCATGTCTGACGATTTGAACTGGCTGTCCGCCCGCGAGATGGCGCGGCGCTTCGCCAAGGGCGATTTGTCGCCGGTCGATGTGCTGGAAGCTGCGCTGACGCAACTGCACTCGGTCAATCCGGTTCTCAATGCCATCTGCCTGCTGGATGAACCGCAGGGCCGGCGGCTGGCGGCGGAGTCGGCAGAACGCTGGCGGCGCGGCACGCCGCTCGGACCGCTCGACGGCGTGCCCGTCGCCATCAAGGACACCTCGCATGTCGCGGGCTGGCCGACGCGTATCGGCTCGCACGCGACGCCGACAGCGCCGAGTACGGAGGATACGCCCGGCGTTGCGCGCCTGCGCGAGGCCGGCGCCGTGTTCTTCTGCAAGACGACGACGCCCGAATTCGGCTGGAAGGGCATCGCCGATAGCCCGCTCACCGGCATCACGCGCAATCCCTGGGACACGTCCCGCACATCAGGCGGCTCCAGCGGCGGCTCGGCCGCGCTGGTGGCAGCAGGCGTCGTGCCGCTGGCGAACGGCGGCGATGGTGGCGGCTCGCTCCGGATTCCGGCGGCGTTCAGCGGCGTGTTCGGGTTGAAGCCGAGCTATGGCGTGGTGCCGAACTTCTCAGGCCCGATCGGCACGCTCGCGGTCCATGGCGGCCTGTCGCGCGATGTCGCCGACAGCGCCTTGCTGCTGAACGTGCTGACGCAGCCGGACGCGCGCGATTCCTTCGCCATTCCCTATCGCGGCATCGATTATCTCGACGGCCTCGACGACGGCGTGGCGGATATGCGGATCGCATGGTCGCCCGATCTCGGCTTTCCGGTCGCGGACCCCGCCGTCGTCGCCGGCATGCAGCCGGCGATCGACGCGCTGGTGCAGGGCGGTGCCGACGTCCAGAGCGTTGCGCTCGATCTCTCCGGTGCGCAGCGGATTCTGGAAGTGATCTGGGGCGCATCGCATGCCGCGCTGGTGCGTGATTTCGACGGCGCGCAAAAGGCGGCGCTCGATCCCGGCCTGCTGCGGCTGGTGATCGCCGCCCAGGACATTTCGGCGAGCGAGTTGCAGGCGGCCTATGCCGATATGCGCGCGCTGAGCCAGACGATGCACGCGTTTCATCGCGATTACGACCTGCTGCTGACGCCGACCGTTCCCATCACTGCCTTCGCCGCCGGCGTCGACACGCCCGACGCCACACGCTTCCCGCAATGGTTCGACTGGACGCCGATGACATGGCCGTTCAACCTCACCCGCCAGCCCGCCGCCTCGGTGCCATCAGGTTTTGTCGAAGGTCTGCCGATTGGTCTGCAGATCGTAGGGCCGATGTTCGCCGAGCAGAACATTTTCCGCGCGAGCCGCTGCGTCGAGCAGGCCTGCGCGTCAGGTGCGCGGCCGGGCTGCCGTGCTTGATCCGGGCTTCGATTTCAACCTGACGTCGAATGCGGCTCTCGGCGTGTCCTATGGTGGTCAGTTTGGCTCCAGCCTCACCGACCAGACTATCCGCGCCAACTTCTGACGAACACGGGCCACGGCGGTTCGGCCACGTTTGAAGTTGGGCAGCAGCGCACGGGGGCCGGTGTGCTGCGAACGGTGATCCGGCCCTGAGATGTCAGTCTCGATGCAAGTGAATGGTAAAATGACGCAGGCAAGGGCGATCAAGTCGTCGGCGCTGCCGCTGTTCTACAAAAACCCGATGCTGCTGCGCTCGGGGCCGAACGTTCGGAGTGGCCTGACCGGCCCGAAGGGCTACGAATTCGCCAAGGGGGCGGTCGCCGTTCCGATCGGCATCAGCGAATTCCCGCTCGCGGCGCGGCACTATCCGATCGTGTTCGACGCCACGGACCTTGTCCCGGTCGTCGTGCTGGGCGTGAAAGGGGGCGCGAACCTTTTCGTTGAAGCCGATGGCTCATGGCGGTCCCGTCACTACGTGCCCGGGTACATCCGCCGATACCCCTTCGCCCTGACGACGGTGACGGATAGCGTTGAGCAGATGCTTGCCATCGACACGGCCTCGGACCGCTTTGTCTGGGATGTCGACCGAGCGAAAGACGCAAGCAGAATTCTTCGACGATGAGGGACGGCCGACAGACACAGCGCGCACCGCGATGCAGGTCTGCCAGGCCTATCGCGACGACTGTCAGCGGGCGGAAGCTTTCGCGCAGGCACTCCGCCAAGCCGAACTCCTTGTTCCGCGGCAGGCCTCGTTGAAGTGGCCCGGTGGATCGAGCGCCGCGCTCGACGGCTTGCTTGATATCGACGAGCGGGTGTTTCGCACGCTGTCGATCTCGACCGTCGCGCGATGGCACGGCGACTGCTGGCTGGTTCTTATCGCCCTGGCGCTTGCCTCGGCACACAACTGGCAGGTGCTGGCTGATTCGGCGTGCACGAGGGGTGACAGGGGCCGTGGCAAAAAATGATTCGTTGCGCCCATCAAACTGTCGGTTCCGGCCCATCCCGTTCGTCTTCCACCCAGAGAGGACTGTGGTGGAGGGTCAGAAATGGAAAATTCTCGCTATCGCTGGGTGATCGTCGCGGCCGGCGGCTTGCTCGGCTGTGTCGCCGTTGGTGGGATGTTCTCGCTGCCGGTGTTCCTGCAGCCGATCGCGCGGGATACCGGCTGGTCGGTGACCGGTGTGTCCAGCGCCATGACCATCGGCTTCCTTGCAATGGCGGCAACCAGCATGGTCTGGGGCACCTTGTCCGACCGGCTCGGGCCGCTGCCGGTGGTGCTGACCGGCTCGGTCGTGCTGGCGGCAAGCCTGGGGCTGGCCAGTCTCGCGACATCGCTGGTCGCATTTCAGTTCATCTTCGGGCTGTTGGTCGGCGCCGCCACCGCTGCAATCTTCGCGCCGATGATGGCCTGCGTCACCGGCTGGTTCGATACCCATCGCAGCCTTGCGGTGTCGCTGGTTTCGGCCGGCATGGGCATGGCGCCGATGACCATGTCGCCGCTCGCCGCCTGGCTGGTCTCGAACCATGACTGGCGCACCTCGATGCAGATCGTGGCGCTGGTCGTGGGTGCGATCATGATCCCGGTCTCGCTGCTGGTGCGCCGCGCGCCCGCGCTTGAAAGCAGTGCGTCCGTTCCATCAGGCGAGGCGGGGCAGGCGGAGATGTCGCTGGCGCAAGCACTGCGCTCGCCGCAATTCATCATCCTGCTGCTGACGAACTTCTTCTGCTGCGCCACGCATTCGGGCCCGATCATCCACACTGTGAGCTACGCCGTCAGTTGCGGCATTCCCCTGATTGCGGCTGTTACCATCTACAGCGTCGAGGGCCTGGCCGGGATGGGTGGCCGTATCGCCTTCGGCCTGCTCGGCGACCGCTTTGGCGCCAAGCGCGTGCTGGTTCTCGGCCTGCTGGCGCAAGCGTTCGGCGCGCTCGGCTACGTCTTCGTGCGCGAACTCGCCGCGTTCTATGCGGTGGCGGCGCTGTTCGGCTTCATCTATGCCGGCACCATGCCGCTCTATGCCGTGCTGGCGCGCGAAAACTTTCCGCTGCGGATGATGGGCACCGTGATCGGCGGCACCGCCATGGCCGGCAGCCTCGGCATGGCCACGGGACCGCTGGCCGGAGGTTTGATCTACGACACGTTTGCCAGCTACGCTTGGCTCTACATCGGCTCCTGGATCATGGGGTTAGGCGCGTTCCTGATCATGATGACGTTCCGGCCGGTGCCGGTGGCGCGGACTGCGGCGGTGCCGGCGTGAGGCTTCGCTCCTCTCCTCGTCATTCCGGGGCGCGCAAAGCGCGAGCCCGGAATCCATCTGGCCTCAAGCTCCGTGGTAGAATGGATTTCCGGGCTCGATGCTTCGCATCGCCTACGATGTGCAATTGCACGTCGGAGAATGACGGAGCCATCTCACCCCCGCGAAACCTTCTCAAAACGCTTGATCAGCCGCTCGCGCTTGAGGCGGGACAGCCGCTGGATCCAGAACAGGCCATTCAGCTGGTCGATCTCATGCTGGTGGCAGACCGCGCGCAGACCCTGCAATTCCTCGGTCTGCATGTTGCCCTTGACGTCGCGATAGCTGATCCGGACCCGCGCATGACGCCTTATGTCGTCATTTACACCAGGCATCGAGACGCTGCCTTCCTGATGCATGATCATCTCGGGCGAGGCCCAGATGATCTCCGGATTGACGTAAGTTCGCGCGCCATCGCTCGCGTCGAGGTCGAGCACCACGACCCGCAGGGAGATCCCGATATGCGGCGCGGTAATCCCGATCCCCGGTGCGGCGTGCATGGTCTCCAGCAGGTCGTCAGCCAGTTCGCGCAACGCGCGATCGAACACGGTCACCGGCTGCGCCGGAAGCGCAAGCCGCGGGTCGGGATAACGGACAATCGGACGGATGGTCATCGGATCAACTTCAAGGTCATCGTTTGTGGATCGTCCGGTCAAGCCGGACGATGACAGCCTTGCATCGGGCTTTCAGCCGCCGTCACTTCACCAGCGTGAGGAGCGGTTTGCCCTTCTCGACGATGTAGGTGGCGAGCTCACTCCCGGTCACGCTGCCCGGGTTCCTGGCCGAATGGGGCGTCTCGGCTGGAATGAAGAGGACGTCGCCGGCCTTCAGTGTGACCGGCGGCTTGTCGCCGACCTGATACTCGAGCTGGCCTTCGAGCACATAAATGATCTCTTCGCCCGGATGCGTGTGCTTGCCGAACGCCACGCCGGGAGCGAGGTCGACGCGCACCTGGATAGCCTCGCGCCCGGGTGCGCTCAGATCGTGCCGTTGCAGGTCGGTCCGCGTAACTCCGGGCGTCTGCGCCTGCGCGCCAAGCGGCGCCAGGACGGCCACGGAGACAAGCGCCGCCATCGCGATGATCTGAATCTTCTTCAGCTTGCTCATGTTGAGCTCCTTGGTTCTAGGAATTTCAGCGAACGGGGGAGGTGGGCCGGCCCGGGACGTGGCACAGACAATGCTTCGCGTCCCGGCCGGGTGGCGATGTCGAACCTCACAACGGCAGCGGTTCGCCGGCCTGTTCCTTGGCGATGTACTCGGCGTACCAGTCCGGCCAGTTCGCATCGTGCTGGCCACCGTTCCGCTTCTCGTGTTCGCCGTGGGCGGCGGCTGCGCGGCGGAACGCGGCGGCGAGGTCGGTCGTGGAGGCGAACGTCGTGCTGTCGGCGGCCACGCGTCCGGGCAGTCGCGCGGTGACTTCCTGCAGCAGCCAGCCGTTGCCGTCGGGATCGCTGAACGAGGCAAACGAACGATAGGTGCGGTGCTCGGGGTCCGCTCCGCCAACTCTGATCCGCCCGAACAGATAGGGCTCATCCGGGCCGGCAAAGACGCCGTCGGCGCCGTGGAATGCTTCGCTGATCGCCACGCCGCGACCGAGCAACTCCTTGCGGGCGGCTTCGATGTCCGAGACGACCAGATACAGCCCTTGCGCGGAGCCGGGCGCTGCGGCGGTCACGTTCTTGCCGAAGATGACCGAGGCGTCGGAGCCGGGCGGCGTGAATTGAATCACGCGGTAGTCGTCGCCGGAGGCGTAGTCGGCGTCGAGCCGCCAGCCGAGCCTGGCGTAGAATTGCTTGGCGCGTTCGACGTCGGAGACGGGGATGACGACGATTTCGAGCTTCAGGTCGACCGCCGGCGCGGCCCTGGTTTCGGTGGAAGTGGTGCTGGTGCGTTCCTTGAGGTCAGACATGGTTCTCTCCTCGATGGTTGTGGTGGCCGGGATATTCCGGGTGCACCGTGTTGCTTCGATCTTCGCGCGAATACCGATTGATCGGTGGACACTGTTCCGCAGTGCGAACGAATGGAGGTGTCCTGGATCCCGAGTTGGCCCGAAGATTGTGGTTCTTTCTGTTATTAGATCGTATACGATGTAATCGTGTACGCTGTATAAATACCCGATAGGGCCAACTGTCAACACTTCCGATTTAATCGGATGCGATATATATGGATGCGAGACTTCACATGTTCGTGTCGGAAAGGACGACCCCATGAAGGCCAGTGATGGTCCCAAAACCGGTTCAAGGACCGGCTCCGGGGACAATTCCAGAGACAATTCAAAGGGCAACCAGAAGCAAAAGCCGCCCGCGGGCGACCGCCGCCTGGGCGATTTCCTGTGCTTTGCGATCTATTCGGCAAATCTCGCCTTCGGACGGGCCTACAGGCAGGGACTCGAGCAACTCGGCCTGACCTACCCGCAGTGGATCGCTATCGTCGCACTGTGGGAGCAGGACAGTCAAACTGTGAGCGAGCTTGGCACCAAGATGTTCCTGGAATCGAACACGCTGACGCCGATCCTGAAAAAGCTCGAGTCGATGGGCTATTTGCGCCGCCAGCGCGATCCCGCGGACGAGCGGCAGGTACGCGTCAGCCTCACCGACGAAGGCCGGCGGCTGCGCGAGAAAGGCATGCACATGAACCTCGTGAAATCGACCGGACTCGGGGAAGACGAGTTCGCACGGCTGCAGAAAAGCGTCGTGACGCTCCGCGACAATCTGATCGACGCGACGGCGGAGCGGAAGCCGTGACGGAGCTCTCACGGAGCGCTGCGCGGTGATGGGCGAAGGCAGCCTGATGACCGTTCGCGACGCCCCCAGCCATCCGCTCGATCATCCGATCTGGACCGCGCTCACCACCACGCAGCAAGCGTTGGCGGAAGGCGATGCCCGTGCGCGGCGATACCCCACGGCGATCGCGCCCTTCGCGGCGATGCCGGACATGTCCGCCGAGAATTTTGCGGCGCTCGGCGCGCTGATGTCGCCACAAGACGTCGCCGTGCTGTTCACGCCGGATCCGGTGAATCCGCCTGCCGATTTGAAGATCGTGCTGGCGGATACCGGTGAGCAGATGATCGGAACATTAGTTGAAACGCCAGCCAAAGGCGTCGATATCGTCACCCTCGGCGTTGACGACGTTCCTGACATGCTCGAGTTGACCACACTCACCAAGCCGGGACCATTCAGCGCGCGGACGCATGAACTCGGCACTTTTCTCGGCATCCGCGTCGACGGAAAACTGGCCGCGATGATCGGCGAACGGATGAAGCCCGCCCGCTACACCGAGATCACCGCCGTCTGCGTACATCCATCGCACCGCGGCCGCGGTTACGGGCAGATGCTGCTCTCTGCCATCTCGCGCCAGATCCTGTCGCGCGGCGAGACTCCGTTCCTGCACGTCTTCACCAACAATCACTCGGCCATCGCACTCTACCGGCGGCAGGGGATGGAAGTCCGCCGCCGTCTCCACGTGACGGTGCTGAAGAAAAACATCTGAAGGCATCGACACTCCACGCCACCATCCTCAGCCGTTGCGCGTGCCATTCGGGCCCCGGTCAGGTCCGGGATCGCGACCGGCGGCTGCTTCCGTCAGCCTGCCGAGATAATGCGCCCAGCCTTTGCCGTGGCTGGCTTGCGTTGCGGCATTAGGAAGGCCGCTATGGGTCATGCGCAGCAGCGTGCCGCCGTCCTGTTCGATCAGATCTATTTCAATCAAGCTCGATCCCGGCGACACTTCCTCGTTGCCCTCCCAGCCAAAGCTGTAGGCGAGGCGGTGCACCGGCACGACCTCGCGAAACGTGCCGCGCGCGGTGGCGCTGCCGACGCCTTTCAACAGATACATCCCGCCCGGATGCGCCTCGGTCGTCGCCTCGGTGCCCATCCATTGCACGATTTTGTCGGGGTCGGTCAGGAACGCGAACACGCTGGCGCGCGGCGCGGCAATGTGAGTCTCGCGCCGGACTACAAACGATTCAGTCATCGAAAACCTCGGTGGTCGTTGGCATGACGATGGCGCCGCCGCGATACGAACATAGGCCCGCGCGAAGATTTACCAAGTGCTGACGATGACACGGAAGCCTCCCTGCCGCATGATCGAGCCATGCAACTGAGTTCGACGCTGACATGGCTGGTCGATGCGGCCAGCGCTTCGCCGGGCGCCGACCGGTTCCTGGGCGAACTCGGGGCGCGCCTGATAGGGGATGACCTGCCGCTCGCCGGCGGTGCACTTACGCTCGCTGTCCCGCACCCGCTCATTGCCCGCCGCACCTGGCTGTGGCGGGCCGGGAGCGGCGAGGTAATCGAGGCGGTAGGATTTGCCTCGGCCGGATTCGGCGGCGCAGGTCTCGGGGATTCCGCTGGCGATGCCGGCCGCGGCTGGTTGGCCGCCCTCGCCAGCGGGGCGGTGCATGAAGACGCCGTCGGTGCTGGGCCGGACGGGCCGCTGCTCGGCTGGATCGGGCCGCGTCCGTTCACATCAGCAGAAGTCGGCCGACTGCGCGACGCCGCGCGCTTTGCGGCAGCGCCACTCGCCGCGTTGTCGGCGCGCGCGACGCTGACCGCGGCGCTTGAAGCCTATCTCGGCCGGCGCAGCGCCGCGCGCGTGCTGGCGGGATCGCTGCGGCGCGAGGTCGGCGAAACCATTCGCGCCGTGTTGCTCTTTGCCGATCTGCGTGGCTTCACCGCGCTGTCCGAGGCCGAACCGCCGGCGGCTGTCATCACCGCGCTTGGTGCCTGGTTCGACTGCATCGCCGGTGCCGTGCACGCCTTTGGCGGCGAGGTGCTGAAATTCATCGGCGACGGCATGCTCGCGATCTTTCCCGTCGTCGGGGAACAGCCCCGCGATGCCTGCAACGCAGCACTTCGCGCGGTATCTTCCGCCCAGGCCGGCATGGCGCATCTTGATGGGATCAGGCGCCAGCAGGGGCTCCCGTCGCTGGCGTTCGGCGCGGCGCTGCACCTCGGCGAGATTCTCTGGGGCAATGTGGGGGCGGCCGACCGGCTGGACTTCACCGCGATCGGTCCTGCCGTCAATCTGGTGAGCCGGCTGGAAGGGCTTTGCCGGCCGCTCGGCCGAACGGTTTTGATCTCAGGCGCGGTCGCGGCCGAAACCGAAGCGAAACTGATCCCGCTCGGAACCCATGTGCTGCGCGGCATCGCCGCTCCCTGTGCGGTCTTCACCGTGCCGGATCCTTAAGCGCCGGATCACGAAGACGTTAAACCGAATGGTTGACTATCTGCGTCGCGCGGTTATACTAAACCATATGGTTGAACATTCGGCCCATCTCGACGCTGTTTTTCATGCCCTGGCGGATCCAACGCGGCGGGCGATGCTTGGTCATCTGGCGATGCGCGAACTCACGATCGGGGAACTGGCGACGCCGTTCAGCATGAGTTTCGCGGGCGCCTCGAAACATTTGCGCGTGCTGGAGAGCGCAGGGCTGGTGACGCGCACGATCCGCGGCCGCACGCATCTGTGCCGCCTTGAAGCGGCGCGGCTTGCGGAAGCCGACGCGTGGCTGCGGCGCTACGAGCGCTTCTGGAATCAAAATCTCGACGCGCTGGAATCCCTGCTGCGTGCCGAAGACGAAGCCAAAGCAAAGAAGATCAAGGAGTAGAACGATGGACGCAAAGTCAAAACCCGACGCCTATGGCATGTTGATCGAACCGACGACGTTGAAGATCCAGCGGCTGCTGCCCGGTCCGATCGAGCGCGTGTGGGCCTATCTCACCGACAGCGACCTGCGCCGCAAATGGCTGGCGGCGGGCGCGATGGAAATGAAGGTCGGCGCGCCCTTCGAGTTGGTCTGGCGCAACGGCGAGCTCAACGATCCGCCGGGCAAGCGTCCGGAAGGTTTTTCCGAAGAGCACCGGATGCAGAGCCGGATCACCGAGCTCGAACCGCTCCGCAAACTGACGATTGCCTGGAACGGAAGCGGCGACGTCACGTTCGAGCTGGAGCCCAAAGGCAAGGGCGTGCTGCTCACCGTGATCCATCGCCGTCTGCCCGATCGCCCGACCATGCTCAAGGTCAGCGCCGGCTGGCACATGCATCTCGATGTTCTGGTCGCCCGCGCCAACGGCGAGGAGCCGGCAGTGTTCTGGGAAGGCTGGAGCCGGCTGCACAAGGAATACCAACAGCGGCTGCCGGCCTGAGGCGGCATGTCGAAAGCACGCAACAGGCATCGCAACAAACAGGAGTTAGCCATGAAGACCAACGTCGTCTCAGCCAAGGAATGGGAAGCCGCGCGCCAGCAGATGCTCGTGAAGGAGAAGGCCATGACGCGCGCCCGTGACGCGCTGGCCGCCGAGCGCCGGCGGATGCCGTGGATGGCCGTGGAGAAGGCGTACGCGTTCGACGGTCCTGGCGGCAAGGCGAGCCTGCTCGACCTGTTCGACGGCCGCCGTCAGCTGATCGTCTACCGCGCGTTCTACGAGCCCGGCGTGCTCGGCTGGCCTGACCAAGCCTGCCGCGGTTGCTCGATGGTGGCCGACCAGGTCGCCCACGTCGCCCATCTCAACGCCCGCGACACCACGCTCGCCTTTGTCTCGCGCGCGCCGCAGGCGGACATCGCCCGCCTGAAGGCGCGAATGGGATGGGAGACGATACCCTGGTACACCGTCACGGACAGCTTCGACGCCGACTTCGGCGTCGGCGAGTGGCACGGTACCAACGTGTTCATCCGCAACGGCGGCAAAATCTTCCGCACCTACTTCATCAATAACCGCGGCGACGAGCAGATGGGGGGCACCTGGAACTACCTCGACATCACACCGCTCGGCCGGCAGGAGGCGTGGGAAGACTCGCCTGAGGGCTATCCGCAGACGCCGACTTACAAATGGTGGAACTGGCACGACAGCTACGTCGCAGACGCCGCGCCCGACAAGAGATGGGTCGAGGTGTCGGACGCCGGAGAGGCCGCGTTCCGGAAAGAGGCGGGCGCGAAGCCATGAGCGAGGCTAGCACCGGCGCAGCAGCAACAGGCGTAGCCGGCTGGCTGTCGCTCGCGGCTGCGCCGACCTTCGCGGTTATGGCGTTGCTGACGCATTTCGGCGGTGCTCCGCTGGACACGCTGTGTTCGACGGGCACCGCACTGCACCTCGGCGGCATGGTCCCGATGTATCTGCTGATGAGCGCCTTCCATGCGGCGCCGTGGCTGAAGCTGATCATAAGCCGCACCTGAACATCCCAAGCTGATGAAGGCCCGGGCGTAAGACGCGCGCCCGGTGGCTCGAACTACGTGTGTCCAACGGTGATTGATAGAAGGAGAGGAAACATGAGCGAAGCTTATACCGGCGGATGCGCCTGCGGCACGATCCGATATGAAATTACTGCCGAACCGATCGGGATGAATGACTGCCAATGCCGCCAGTGTCAGCGCAAGAGCGGCACCGGACACGGATCCTACCTGACGTTCCCGCATGCAGCCGTGAAGGCCCAGGGCGAGGCGACACATTGGGAGGTGGTCGGAGATGGCGGGACAGTCAAATCCCGCGCCTTCTGTCCCACCTGCGGGTCACCGGTTTATCTGACATTCCCTGGCATTCCCGAAATCTTCATCGTCCATGCCGGCAGCCTCGACGATCCCACCCGATACAAGCCGCAAATGGTTCTCTGGACCGCCGGCGGTCAGGCCTGGGACCATCTCGATCCGACCTTGCAAAAATTCGACAGGATGCCGCCGAGGTGAATGCATGAACGTCAAGCCTTGCCTTGCTTGACGACCCGAAAGCAATGGACCAGAAATCGCTGAGCTCCGGCGAGCTGGCGCGTCGTTGCACAACGACCCGCGTGGCGCGGTTCGTTTCGCGTCATCTGGCGGACACGCAAAACGTGTATATTTCGATGTAGTCGCCGCTTCCCGGGCTGTCCTGGCTCGGATATGGTTCAGCATCGCCAATCCACCGGCCGGCGTCTTCGCCACTCATCGAGAATATTTCCAGGAGTATCTGGTGCAAAGATTGTTTGCTGCGGCCAGCGTCTTGCTGTTTGCCCTGTTTGCGTCGCTTCCCGTCTTTGCTCAAGCCGCGCCGCCGAGTGAAGCCTCGCGAAAAGCGGAATTGGTTGCCGCCTGGAAAGCTGCCAGCGAGGCTGGTGTCGGCGGACCCAAGGATGTTTCCCTGATCGACCAGGCCACGCTGAAGCTTCCGGCCAGCCATTTCTTCGTGCCGCAGGCTGAAGGCGCCCGCGTCTTGCGGGCGCTCGGCAACGTCGTCAACGATGCAAGCTTCGTCGGCCTTGTCGTCGGCACGGAGCCGAATGACGGGTGGATCGTGGTGATCCGCTACATCAAGGAAGGCTACATCAAGGATGATGATGCCAAGAACTGGAATGCCGACGAACTCCTGAACAATCTGAAGGACGGGGCAGAGGAGAGCGAACAAGGACCGTATCGCGCGCGGATTTCCCGAGATGCAGGTGATCGGATGGGTGCAGCCGCCGAGTTACGATGCCGCGACCCATCGTCTGGTCTGGTCGCTGCTCGCCAAGGACAAGGGCGAGCCGGACAACGTGGCGAAGAGCATCAATTACAATACCTACGCGTTGGGGCGCGACGGTTACTTCAGCCTCAATCTGCTGTCGAACTCGGAACGCATCGCCGGCGACAAGGCGGTGGCCCATGGGCTGCTCGGCGATCTCGCCTACAACGCCGGCAAGCGCTACGCGGACTTCAGCGCCTCCACCGATCGGATCGCGGAATATGGTCTGATGGCACTGGTCGGCGGCGTTGCGGCCAAGAAGCTCGGTCTGTTTGCAATCGCGATCGCGTTCGTTCTCAAGTTCGCCAAGATCATCTTCGTCGGCGCGGCGGTGCTGGGCGCGGGCGTGGTGCAGTTCTTCCGTCGCAAACCGCGCAGCGATTCGGCCGACGGCCCGGCATGAAGGCCCATTTTCTGAGATGCTGAGCCGGTTCGCGCGCCTCGTCCAGCGAACAGCGGTCGGAGAACCTCGGACGAGTTTGCGCCGTGAGAGGCATTTGCATGTCTGCCGTGACTTGACGTCGCCGCCGCAAGCGACGATTGAGAATGCAGGCCTTCGCCGAGCAATATTCCACCCATCATCGACAAGAGGAAACCCGATGGCACGTGTGCGCTGTATTACTGAAATGGGCATGGGCGTCGACGTTCACGGACGCGACGGCACCAAGGCCGCCAAGCGCGCCGTCTCGGACGCCATCCGTCACTCCAGCCTCGGCTTTTTCCGGATGCTGGGCAAAACCGCCAACGACATGTTCGTCGAGGTCACCGTCGCGGTACCGGACCCGAGCGGGGTCGATACCGCTGATGTTGCCAAGGAACTGCCGTATGGCACGGTGAATGTGACGGCCGTCAAGGGCGGGCTGGAAGTGCCAGCCGAGAGCGGAAGCGATTCCATCATCATCGCGAACGCCGCCGTGATCGTCAGTTTCGACGACGGCAAGACCGGCTAAAAAGTTTCTCAGTGCCAATCAGGCCGGACGCCGAAGTCCGCGCATTCAATCAGAAGACCTGGAGCACCCCATGACGACGCAGGACAGCAGCACCTATTGGAAGAAAGCGCGGGTCGAACTGCGCGCCGCCGGTTTCGATCCGGACCGCGCCGCACAGACCAGCGCGGTGGTGACGATCGCCAGCGCCTACACCAATGCCCATCGCTGCAACAATCGCGTGCGCGCCATCACCGACCTCCTGGTCGAAATCCTGGCCGAGCGCGGCGGCCAGGGGCTGATCGTCGGCGCGCCGGCGGTCTCGGATGCGCTGACGCAGGGAACGCCGACGGCGGGCTACAGCCTCGCCTCCCGTGACGTCGTCGCCGATTGTTTCGAGATCGGCCACTACGCCCATCATGGCGATGCGATGATCGTAATCTCCGGCTGCGACAAGACCGGCGCCGCCGCGCTGATGCCGCTGGCGCGGACCAATGCTTTTGGGTTGGTGCTCTATCCCGGCACCAGTACGCCGGGCCGCGTCTCGTTCGGGGCTTGGGCCGGCAAGGGCAACAACATCACGATCCTGGATTACGCCGAGGCGCGCGCCGCCAACGAGTCCGGCCGGCTCTCGGGCGAGGAGCTTCTGGAAGTCGAGCGCAACGTGATGCCCGGCAGCGGCACCTGCGGCGCGATGTTCACGGCCAACACCATGAGTACGATCGCGGAAGCGATCGGCATGATGCTGCCGCGCGGCGCCTCGCATCCCGCCGATTACAATGCGAGCAGCGATATCCACGCCGACGTCCGCGCGCAGGCGCGCGCCTCGGTCGACGCCCTGTACCGGCTGATGGAGGCAGGCATCCGGCCGCGCGACATCATGACCGAGCGCGCCTTCGAGAACGCGATCACGACGGTGTACGCCATGGGCGGCTCGACCAACATGTATCTGCATCTGCTGGCGGTCGCGCGCGAGGCCCAGGTGCCGGTCACTATCGAGCGCATCCAGCAGATCGGCGAGCGCGTCCCGCTGCTCGCCAACCTGCAGCCGCACGGCCCGTTCGCGATGGGCAGCCTGCATAACGTCGGTGGCGTGCCTGTCGTGATGAAGGAACTGCTGCGCGCTGGCCTGCTGCATGGCGACGTCATGACGGTGACCGGCAAGACGCTGGCGGAAAATCTCGCTGAGGTGCCGACGCTCGAACAGATGGACCGGCAGGAGATTGTTTTCCCGGTGTCGAAACCGATTGCGCCGGCAAACAATCACATCAGCGTCCTGAAGGGTAACCTGGCGCCGGAGAGCTGCCTGCTGAAGCTATCAGGCAAGACCCTCGACAAAGGGCAGTTTCGCGGCACGGCGCGCGTGTTCGAGTCCGAGGCCGAGACGATGGCCGCGATCCGCGCCGGCGAAATCGTGCCGGGCAACGTGATCGTGGTGCGCAATGTCGGCCCCGTCGGCGGACCCGGCATGCCCGAAATGGTGATGCTGACGATCCAGTTGCAGGGGCGGGGCCTCGGCGAAGACGTCGCCTTGATCACCGACGGGCGCTTTTCCGGCGTCTCGCACGGCATCCTGATCGGCCACGTCTCGCCGGAAGCCGCACGCGGCGGCCCGATCGCGGCGGTGCGCGACGGCGACACCATCGTGATCGATCCTGGTGCCCGCAGCGTTACTCTCGAAGTGCCAGCGGAAGAGATCGCCCGCCGCATGGCCGATTGGCGTGTACCCGCATCCTTAGCTGCGGTGCGGCCGGGATCGGTGCACGACAAATACATCCGGCTGGTTTCGTCGGCGCATTATGGATGTGTGTTGTGAGGGGCCAACACGCTGGCCGCATCCACATTCAGTCGCGAGATCCGGAAGGTGGGGCGATCGATGCTGCAATGTTGGCGATGGACCTCAACAACATCAGCGGGTCGTCTTTGAAAGGAATAAAGCCGCGCCGGTTCGAGAAATTCGCGGCCTCGATATCGACAGCATTGACGATGAGTGCACGTCCGCCAATCAGGCTGGCCGCGGTTACGCAACGTTGCAGCGCATGCTTGAGCAATCCAGTACCAATTCCCTTTCCTCTGTAATTCTGATCTGCCGCAAGCTGTCCCAACAACAGGCAAGGAACGGGATCGGGCGGCTGACCGGTCCGGATTGATCGCGGCAACGTCGCGGGAAGAACCGCCGTAGGCGCAAGGCCGTAATAGCCAACGACCTTATTGGCTTCATGTACGACCATGACAGCCGTGAAACCCTTCGCTTGATTGGAGAGCGCGTGTGTTTTCAGCCACCGATCCAGAGCCGGCTTGCCGCAGGAGAACCCGGAGACGTCGTGAGCGGCCGTAAGTGGTTCCGGCTCGGAAATAGCCACCCTTCACTACTCGGGTTTTACGTCACTAGATTCCCACGGAGCGGTGCGTTGAAAGAGTTCGACCATTTCAGGGACCGGGCCGGCGGGCTGCGAAAGAACATCAATAAAGGCCTTGAAGTCGGCCGGACTCATCCGAATCGGCGTTGTTTCCATCAGAACATCCTCCGCCGCACGTACCGCTGCCTCGCGCACGAAATCGGTCCGCGAACGGCCGCGCAAGGTGGCCGCACGATCGATAATTGCTATGTCTGTCTCTGGCAGTCGCATCGATAGCGGATGCTCTTTTCGTTTTTTGACGCGCGGCATTCGGACACTCCGGAAGAAGAAATACGTATTCCAGTGTAGTGCATTTTACAATACAGAAATTTGCGTTGTCAAGCGAGCGGGTTCATGTTTCGTTCTAGTCTACCATGGATAAGTTTGCAAGCAGTAGTAGCGGCCGGCTTTTTCTCGCGGCCGTTCCCGACGCGGGCACGGCGGAGCGAATTCACCGGTTGGCGGGCATTCTCAAGCGCGCATATAAATTCGACGGCAAGCTGATCGCGCCAGAACGATTGCACATATCGTTGTTCTATCTCGGCGGTGTGCCGGAACGCCAAGTTCACGCGGCATGCGAGGCTGCCGCGGACGTGCGAGCAAAGCGGTTCGAGGTTTCGTTCGACCGCACCGCGAGTTTTCGGGGCAGGGAGGGCAACAGTCCATTCGTGCTGATCGGAGACGACGGTCTGGGTCGGCTACGGTCCTTTCGGCGGATGCTCGCCGCCGCGCTGACGCGAAGAGGTTTGAGACGGGTGGCAAACACCCATTTTACGCCGCACGTCACGCTCCTGTATGACGCACGAAGCGTGGAGGAGTATCCAATCGATCCGGTGTTCTGGACCGTGACGGAGTTCGTGCTCATTCATAGCATGAAGGGCCATGACTATCGCGCACGCTGGTCTTTGCTGGCATAACGGCATATTGGCCGAGGAGACCGGATGGCTTCGCGCGGCGGCACTATCTCGCCAAGGCAAGCCTCTGCGTGATCTCCTCGATCGAATTGAAGAAATGTGTGGGTCTCGCCGCCTGCAGCGCGCCCGGAAGCGCGTAGCCCCAGGCGACCGCGCCGGAATCCATGCCGGCGGCGTTAGCGGCCTCGATGTCGCGGATTTCGTCGCCGATGCAGATCGTCTCCGAAGGCTTCGCTCCGAGCTTCCGTGCGACGCGTCGGAATTTCCAGTGCTTGCCGAACACCGCGGCGCCGCAGTCAAAGCGGGTGATCAGGCTGGCGGTCGGGCCGAGCACTTGCCTGACGGATGCTTCGCTGTCGGAACTGACGATGGCGGTTTTGATGCCGAGCCGCTGCAGGTCGGTCAGCATCGCCGGGATGCCGGCGAACAGCGGTGTCTCGCTTGCGGCTGCGAGCTTGCGCTTCCGCATGTCGCTGACGATGGCTGGGAGTTGCCACATGGAGACTTTGAGCCGTGCCATGATTTCGCGCGCAGACAGGCCGCGCATTCCTTCGAGTTCCTCGGAACTGACCGGCGCGAGATCGAACCGCGCAACCATGTCGTGAAACGACGCGCGAAACCAGGGAAGCGAGTCGGCCAGTGTGCCGTCGAAATCGAAGATGGCGAGGCGATAGCGGGTCATGCGAAAGGGCCTTCAGCGGGTCACTCGTCATCGCCGCGAAAGTATGCTGGCTTCCCCGTGGTCCAGGTCTCGCCCCAGAGCTGGCCGCCACCATCGACCGTCAGCGTTTCGCCGGTGATGAATTTGGCCGAGGGGCCGGCGAGGAAGACGCTCGCTTCCGCAACGTCCCAAGGCGAGCCTGTGCGCATCATCGGGTTCGAGCGCGGATAGGCGGCGCGTGCTTCCGGGGAATAGACGTTCCAGCCCTCGGTCTCGATCGCGCCGGGGGCGACGCAATTGACGCGGATGTTCAACGGCGCCCATTCCACCGCAACCGCGCGCGACAACCCGATCACGCCGCTGCGCGCGGCAATGGTGTGCGCGATGCCGTAGAGGCCGTGCGTGGTGACGACGACGATGTTGACGATGCTGCCGGGATGCTCGTGGTCGCGCCAGCGCTGCGCGGCGCCCTGCATCATGTACCAGGTGCCGTTCAGGTTGGTGTTGATGACGGCGTTCCAGCCCTTTACCGAAAAATCGATGGCCGCTTGCGGAAACTGTCCGCCGGCGCTGTTGACGAGGCTGTCGATGCGCCCTTGTTCGTCCCAGATGGCGTCGAACAGGGTGTTGACCGCCTCGGGCTCCCGGATGTCGGCCGCGTGCGCGGAGGCCTTCAGGCCGCGGCCGGTCAATTGGGTTACCAGCGCATCGAGCTTGCCCTGGTCGCGCCCGACCAGCGCGACATGCGCGCCGAGCCGCGCGAACAGCCAGCCGATTGCCCGCCCGATGCCGCCGGCCCCGCCCGATACGACGATGACCTGGTCCTTGAATGCATCGCTTGCAAAGCCGGTCGGATGAACCGCGAGCTCCGCGTCAGTCAGGCCGAGCTTCGTTGATGAGGGATGGTCGGTCATGGATCGCGGCAGGCCTTGTTATGCGCGGCATCAGTCGTACATTACCCGCGCAACGGAAACCAAGCAAAAGAACGAGGGTTGATGCCCGATCTCTCCGCTTTCCCGATCACCCGCCGCTGGCCCGCCAAACACCCCGAGCGCCTCCAGCTTTATTCGCTGCCGACGCCGAACGGCGTCAAGGTTTCGATCATGCTGGAAGAGATTGGATTACCGTATGAGGTGCATCTGGTCGATTTCAACAAGGACGACCAGAAGACACCGGAATTTCTCTCGCTGAATCCGAACGGCAAGATCCCCGCGATCCTCGATCCGGATGGACCCGGCGGCAAGCCACTGCCGCTGTTCGAGTCGGGCGCGATCCTGCAGTATCTGGCCGAAAAGACCGGTCGGCTTTTGCCTGATGACGCGGCGCGGCGGTACCAGACCATCCAGTGGGTGCACTTCCAGATGGGCGGGATCGGACCGATGTTCGGCCAGGTCGGCTTCTTCCATAAATTCGCCGGCAAGGAGTATGCAGACAAGCGGCCGCTTGAGCGCTATGCCGCGGAGTCAAAGCGGCTCCTTGGCGTCATGGAAGCGCATCTCGCCGGCCGGCAGTGGATCATGGACGACGAATACACCATCGCCGATATTTCCATGCTCGGCTGGGTCCGCAACCTGATCGGCTTCTACGGTGCGCGCGAACTTGTCGCGTTCGATACCCTCAAGCAGGTGCCGGCATGGCTGGAGCGGGGCCTTGCGCGGCCGGCGGTGCAGCGAGGGCTGGAGATCCCGAAGCGGCCTTAACGCTTGGCTAGGCGGCGCGCTTGAGCAATTCGTAGACGCGGGGGTTGTCGTCGCAGGCGCCGAACCCGCATTCCATCAGCGTCGTCACGACATTGGCCGCGGTCAGTGCGATCACCAGCCACACCGCGATTTGCGCAAAGGCGCCGCCGGTGGCCGGGAGCGCAGCGCCGTCGTCCTCGAACTGGCCGTCGAACAGCATGATGGCGGCAATCAGGACGATCGCGGCGACGAAGCCGAACGGTGAATTCCATCGGTCGGCCCCGGAAGCGAGTGACATGCCAATCCATGATAAATTCGCCGCCAGGCTCTGCAATAATCGGTCTGCTCGCGGCGAAAGCGACGACGCATATAAGCGAGCGGCTGCCACATGAATGTGATTGTCATGCCTTGTCGCTCTATTCCATGGTGGGCCTTCAGCCCGGAGCAGTCCTATGGCTACTGAAGCCGTCCGTGCCGCCGCGCGTCATCGGCCGTGGTACAAAATCCTCTATGTGCAGGTGCTGGTCGCGATTGCGCTTGGCGTTGCTGTCGGCCGGTTCTATCCGCATCTCGGCAAGGAGCTGAAGCCGCTCGGCGACGGCTTCATCGCCCTGATCAAGATGATGATCGCTCCGGTGATCTTCTGCACGGTCGTGCACGGCATTTCGTCGATGGGCGACCTGAAGCGCGTCGGCCGTGTCGGGCTGAAGGCCTTGATCTATTTCGAAGTCGTCTCGACGATCGCGCTGGCCGTCGGCCTCATCGTCGGAAAGATCCTTCAACCCGGCCGTGGCTTCAACATCGACCCGGCCACAATCGATCCGAATTCCGTCGCGACCTACGTTACCAAGGCCAAGGAAGAAGGCATTGTTTCGCATCTGCTCGCGATCATTCCCGACAGCTATTTCGGCGCGCTGGCGCGCGGCGATCTGTTGCAGGTCCTCCTGGTTTCCATCCTGTCAGGATTTGCCATCGCGTTTCTCGGCAAGGCGGGCGAGCCGATCTCCCGTGCCGTCGATCAGGCGGCGAAAATGTTCTTTGGCATCATCCGCATGATCGTGCGCCTCGCGCCAATCGGCGCCTTTGGCGCGATGGCGTTTACCGTCGGCGCCTATGGCCTCGATTCGCTGTGGAATTTGTTCGCGCTGATCGCCGCCTTCTATTTCACCAGCATTCTGTTCGTATTGGTCGTTCTTGGTTCGATCGCACGGCTGTCCGGCTTTTCGATCGTTCGTTTCATCGCCTACATCAAGGACGAACTGCTGATCGTGCTCGGAACCTCATCGTCGGAAACCGTTTTGCCGCAGCTGATGCAGAAGATGGAGCATCTGGGCGCGTCGCGGTCCGTGGTTGGCCTTGTCGTACCAACCGGCTACAGTTTCAACCTCGACGGCACCAACATCTACATGACATTGGCGACACTGTTCCTGGCGCAGGCGACCAACACGCATCTGACCATCTGGCAGGAACTCGGTATTCTCGGCATCGCTATCATCACCTCGAAGGGGGCATCCGGCGTCACGGGCGCGGGCTTCATCACGCTGGCGGCGACCCTTTCAATCGTGCCCGACATACCGATCCAGTCGATCGCCATCCTGGTGGGAATCGACAAGTTCATGAGCGAGTGCCGGGCGCTAACCAACCTCATCGGCAACGGCGTTGCCTGTATCGTCATCAGCCGCTCGGAGGGTGAACTGGACAAGGACAAGCTGCACGAGACAATGGCTCATCCGATCGAACTGGGAGAGGCGCTCGAGCCGGGCGCGTCGTAAATAATTGCGGATCAATGGATCAACTTTTGGCGGGACGGAATGACAAAGCCCATCACCATCTACGGCATCAAGAATTGCGACACCATGAAGAAGGCGCGCGCCTGGCTCGATGATCACGGTGTGGCCTACGACTTTCACGACTACAAGCTTGCCGGCATCGCCAGGGACAAGCTCAAGCAATGGTCGGATGACGTCGGTTGGGAAACGCTGCTCAACCGTGCGGGCACGACGTTCAAGAAGCTGCCCGACGGCGACAAGGAAGGCCTCAACGAGCATAAGGCGCTCACGCTGATGGCTGCGCAGCCCTCGATGATCAAGCGCCCGGTGCTCGATCTCGGCGGCAAATTGCTGGTCGGGTTCAAGCCGGACATCTATGCCAAGGAAGTGGCGTCGAAGTCGCACGGGCGCAAAGCCTAGTCGAGCTCGACGATTTCGTCGGGCAAATGAGCATTGGCCAAAGCCGGCACGAAGGCACGATCGATGATTGCCCTGACCAGAATCACGGGCTCGGCCTTCGGTCTCAGTCCCATCAGGTTGCTGATCTTGAAACCGCCTTCGATGCTGATGCTCTTGAAGGAGCCGATGATCTGCGTGACGGCGTCGTCGCGGCCGAATGGCATCAGCAGCCGCTCATAGGACACGTCCTTGCCGTCGGCATCCTGCACCGTCGAAATCGAATAGACCGGTCGCAGATGCGTCAGGCAGGCGCGATACAGCTCGATCACGTTGGCATAACGTTCGGGCCCGATCGCGTCGTCGAGAAAGCGGTGCGGGTGCGCCGTGGAATCGACGCGTTCGTTGCCGTAGGTTTCGGCGAGCCTGGCACCTTGATGCGTAATCAGGAAACGTGCAGCGTCGCCCTGGCCGACGACCTCGTATTGCATCATGTCGACCATTTCGTCAGCGACGCGGTCCGGCTGAAAGTTAGCAGGCAGCGGCAGGGGGCGGTGCTTGGCGACCGCACGCAGCCACGTGTTCAGGAGCTCGCGCTGCTTGATCGATCTGACTACCGAGGGATCGGCGCTCTCGAACTCCATCACGGCTCAACCGAACTCGAACACGTCGCCAGCCGAAATGCGGCCGGGCGCGCGATGGAAGAGATCGCGGTCGATAATGCTGCGCAGCGTGGGCACCGGCAGCTTGTCGTTTCCACGCATCAGGTTCCTGATCTCGAAGCCGCCGTCCTCGCTGATGGTCTTCAGCGACGCGATGATGTGGGTGACGCCATCGCCATCGGAAAACGGCAACAGCAGCCGCTCATAGGCAACGATTCGCCCGTAGATGTCATCGATATTGGCGATGGTGTAGGCCGGAAGTCGGCGGGCGATGCATTCATAATAGACCGGCATGACAATTGGAGCGAGCCTTGCACCAAGATACTCGTCGAGATAGCGTCCCTTGCCGGTATTCCCATAGGCGTGCGACATACGCGTGCCGTCGCTCTCGATCTTCAGACCAGGTGGCTGCACGCCGTTGTTGACGCTGTAGAAGACGAGGTCGGGGAGTTCATCCTCGATCCGGGCCGGCTGGTATTCCGACATGCGCGGGATCGATTGGTCGCGGGCGTATAGCCGCAGCCACGTATTCAGCAGGTCGCGTTGCTTGATCGATTTGACGATCGACGGCTGGGCGCTTTCGAATTCCAAGGCGGCAATTAATTCCAAGGCGGCAATTCCTGGCTATCCAAATCGCGCGACCATGCGCCCGGCGGGGGAAATATTGTATGAAAGCGCCCGATCGCAGCAAAACACCGTTAACGGCGGCTTGTCGGCCCGGCCGACAGGCCGAATGCGCTCGGTGGACCGGCTGAACCGGGGTGCCGGGGCAATTCGACTTATGGCGCACCGGAACCGGCATATGTGCTTCCCCCGCGTCAGCTTTCCACCTTGCCTAATCCCCGCCATTGACGGCATATTCCGGCCCGGAGGCGGCAGGCTCGGGACGGATTCCAAGGACGTCCGGGAGAACCTGCCCGTATAGGGAAAAATTGGCCACGCGCGAGGGACGTCGCGACGATGGCTGATGGGGGAAATTTGTTTGGCTGATGAGTTCATTCTCGAAACCCACGGATTGACCAAGGAGTTCGCGGGTTTCTTCGCGGTTCGCGATGTCGCTCTCAAGGTGCGCCGCGGCAGCATTCATGCGTTGATCGGGCCGAATGGCGCCGGCAAGACGACATGCTTCAACCTCCTGACCAAGTTTCTGAAGCCTTCAGCAGGCCAGATACTTTACAAGGGGCGGGACATCACGGCGATGGCGCCGGCCGATGTCGCGCGCCTCGGTCTGGTACGTTCATTCCAGATTTCGGCGGTGTTTCCGCACCTGACGGCGCTGGAAAACGTTCGCGTCGCGCTGCAGCGCCAGCATGGAAGCTCGTTCGATTTCTGGCGCTCCAAGAGCGTGCTTGATCACTACAACGGCCGCGCGCTCGAACTTCTGAACGACGTGGGCTTAAGCGAGTTCGCCAACACGCCGGCGGTCGAGATGCCCTATGGACGCAAGCGCGCGCTCGAGATTGCGACGACGCTGGCGCTCGATCCCGAAATGATGCTGCTCGACGAGCCGATGGCCGGCATGGGTCATGAAGACATCGAAAAGATCGCGGCGCTGATCAAGCGTATTTCAGCGAAGTACACCATCCTGATGGTCGAACATAATCTCTCCGTCGTGGCCAACCTGTCCGACATCATCACGGTGCTGACGCGCGGTCAGGTGCTGGCGGAAGGCAATTATGCCGAACTGTCCAGGGACGAGCGCGTCAAGGAAGCCTATCTGGGGGCCGGTCATGGCTAATCTGAAAATGGCCGAGGCCGCAGCCAAACCGGCGGACGCGCAGGTTCTCTCCGTTTCCGACCTGCAGGCCTGGTACGGCGAATCCCACATCCTTCATGGCATCAATTTCAACGTGAAGGCCGGCGAAGTGGTCACCCTGCTCGGCCGCAACGGCGCCGGCAAAACCACGACGCTGAAATCGGTGATGGGAATCATCGGCAAGCGCACCGGTTCGATCCGCTTCGACGGTCAGGACATCACGCGCGCCTCGTCCGACAGGATCGCGCGGATGGGCGTCGCTTTCTGCCCCGAGGAGCGGGGCATTTTCGCAAGCCTCGACGTGCGCGAAAACCTGCTGCTGCCGCCGATCGTGCGTCCGGGCGGCCTGTCGCTCGATCAGATTTTTGATCTGTTTCCGAACCTCAAGGAACGTCTGAATAGCCAAGGTACGAAACTTTCGGGCGGCGAGCAGCAGATGCTCGCGATCGCCAGAATCCTGCGCACCGGCGCGCGCTTTCTGATGCTGGACGAGCCGACCGAAGGCCTGGCGCCCGTCATTATTCAGCAGATCGGTCACACCATCGCGCGGCTGAAGTCGGAAGGGTTCACCATCCTGCTCGTCGAGCAAAACTTCCGCTTCGCCTCGACGGTGGCCGACCGCTACTACATCGTCGAGCACGGCAAGGTCATCGACGGTTTTGCGAATTCGGAACTGTCGGCCAATATGGACAAGCTCCACACCTATCTCGGTGTCTGATCGTTACTGCGGCTGCACTCAGTATTAATGGAGTTAGTATGAAACATCGCATTTCAGCTCTCTTGCTCGGCGCCGCTCTGGTGGTTGCCGCGGGCAGCGCCCTGGCGCAGGACAAGAACGTCAAGGTCGGCGTTCTCACCGACAATTCCGGACTTTACTCCGACCTCGGCGGCGCCGGCTCGACGCTGGCGGCGCAGATGGCGATCGAGGATTCCGGGCTGGCGGCCAAGGGCTGGAAGGTCGACCTGATCTCCGCCGACCACCAGAACAAGCCCGACATCGCCACGACAATCGCGCGGCAGTGGATCGACGTCGAAAAGGTCGACATCTTCATGGACGTGCTGAACTCCGGCGTCGCGCTGGCGGTCAACAATGTCGTGAAGGAAAAGAATTCCATCATGATCAACACCGGCGCGGCGACGTCGGATCTCACCAATGCCCAGTGCTCGCCGA
This sequence comes from uncultured Alphaproteobacteria bacterium, assembly GCA_963791165.1. Lineage (GTDB taxonomy): Bacteria > Pseudomonadota > Alphaproteobacteria > Rhizobiales > Xanthobacteraceae > Bradyrhizobium. The sequence goes on from CAWBRL010000032.1 coordinate 268,296, forward strand.
ACACAATTCACTGGGTCTACGACACCTACATGCTCGCCAACAGCACCGGTCAGGCACTGGTGAAGGCCGGCGGCGATACCTGGTACTTCCTGACCGCGGACTACGCCTTCGGCCACGCGCTGGAGCGCGATACAACGGCGGTCGTGGTGAAGTCGGGCGGCAAGGTTATCGGCACCGTCAAGCATCCGCTGAATTCGTCTGACTTCTCCTCGTTCCTGCTGCAGGCGCAGGCGTCCAAGGCCAAGATCGTCGGCATGGCGAACGCCGGCGGCGACACCACCAACACCATCAAGCAGGCGTCCGAATTCGGCATCGTTGCCGGCGGCCAGAAACTGGCCGGCCTTCTGCTGTTCATCACTGACGTGCACTCGCTGGGTCTGAAGGTGGCGCAGGGGCTCAGCTTCACGGAAACCTTCTACTGGGACCTGAACGACGGTACGCGCGCGTTTTCCAAGCGCTTCTCCGAGCGCATGAAGAACAAGGCGCAGCCCTCCATGGTGCAGGCCGGCGTCTATTCCGGCCTGGTCCACTATTTCAAAACGTTGGATGCGATGGGCGGCAATCCGCATGATGGCGCCAAGGTGGTGGCGAAAATGAAGGAAGCCCCGACCGACGATGCGCTGTTCGGCAAGGGGGCGATCCGCGCCGACGGCCGCAAGATCCACCCGGCCTATTTGTTCGAGGTCAAGAAGCCTTCCGAATCCAAGGGGCCGTGGGACTATTATACGCTGATCGGGACGACCCCGGCGGACCAGGCGTTCAGGCCGCTTTCGGAAAGCGCCTGTCCGCTGGTAAAGAAGTAATTACGATGGCCCGCCGGCCAGGTACCGGCGGGCGTCGTCTCACGTCACAAGGCGATATGCGTCACAAACGAGATTGAGTGCGAAACCGATGCAAGCTCTTTACGCCCAGCTTTTGGTGGGATTGATCAACGGATCGTTCTACGCGCTGCTCAGTCTGGGGCTCGCCGTGATCTTCGGCATGCTCAACATCATCAACTTCGCCCATGGCGCGCTCTACATGATGGGCGCGTTCTGCGCGTTTTTTCTGCTGAACCTGCTGAACATCGGCTACTGGCCGGCGCTGATTATCGCGCCCATCGTGGTCGGCATCTTCGGCATGATCCTGGAACGGACCATGCTGCAATGGCTGACCGGCCTCGACCATCTCTACGGACTGCTGCTGACGTTCGGCATCGCGCTGATCGTGCAGGGTGTGTTCCAGAATTATTTCGGTTCTTCCGGGTTGCCCTATGCGATCCCCGATGAGCTGAAGGGCGGCATGAACCTCGGCTTCATGTTCCTGCCGATCTACCGCGGCTGGGTGGTCGTGTTCTCGCTCGTGGTTTGCATCGCCACCTGGTACCTGATCGAAAAGACCCGGCTTGGCGCCAATCTGCGCGCGGCCACCGAAAATCCGACGCTGGTGCGCGCGTTCGGCATCAACGTGCCCAGGATGATCACGCTGACCTACGGGCTCGGCGTCGGCCTTGCGGCGCTGGCCGGCGTATTGTCCGCGCCGATCAACCAGGTACGGCCGCTGATGGGCGCCGACCTGATCATCGTTGTGTTCGCGGTGGTGGTGATCGGCGGCATGGGATCGATCATGGGATCGATCATCACCGGCTTTGCGCTCGGCGTGATCGAGGGACTGACAAAATATTTTTATCCCGAAGCCTCCAACACCGTGGTGTTCGTTTTGATGGTGCTGGTGTTGCTGGTGAAGCCAACGGGACTGACGGGACGGGCGGCCTGACATGAGCGCATTGACTGACGACACACTGCCGGTAACGCCACGCGCGGTGCGCGATGAGATGATCGTGTTCGCGGCCATGGCGGTGCTGCTGGGCCTGGTGCCGTTGACCGGCATCTACCCGTTCTTCGTGATGCAGGCGCTGTGCTTCGCACTGCTCGCCTGTGCCTTCAACCTGCTGATCGGCTATGGCGGCCTGCTGTCGTTCGGCCACGCCATGTTTCTGGGAACCGCGGGCTACTGCACAGCGCATGCGCTCAAGGTCTGGGGTGTGTCGCCGGAACTCGGAATTCTCGTCGGCGTCGCCGGCGCCGCCGCGCTTTCCGTCATCACCGGCTTCATCTCCATTCGCCGGCAGGGCATCTACTTTTCGATGATCACGCTGGCGTTGTCGCAACTGCTGTATTTCATCTATCTGCAGGCGCCGTTTACCCATGGCGAAGACGGTATCCAGGGCATTCCGCAAGGTCATCTGTTCGGGATTTTCAACCTCGCCATACCGACGGTGCTCTACTACGTCATTCTGGCCGGCTTCCTCGGCGGCTTCCTCCTGATCTACCGAACCATCAACTCGCCGTTCGGCGAGGTCCTGAAAGCGATCCGCGAGAACGAGCCGCGGGCGATCTCGCTGGGCTACAAGACCGACCAGTACAAGCTTCTCGCCTTCATCCTCTCCGGGACGCTCGCGGGTTTTGCGGGGTCGCTGAAAGTGTTCGTGGCGCAGAATGCCTCGCTCACCGACGTGCACTGGTCGATGTCGGGCGAAATCGTGCTGATGACGCTGGTCGGCGGCCTCGGAACGGTGTTCGGTCCGGTGGTCGGCGCCTTCGTGATCATCGCCATGCAGCAATATCTGGCCGGTTTCGGCCAGTGGGTGACGGTGATCCAGGGCGTCATCTTCGTTGCCTGCGTGCTGACCTTCCGCCGCGGCGTGATCGGCGAGATCGCACATTATTTGCGGCGATCGCTGTAGAACTGCCAGTTTGACGCCTGTTTCGGCTCCATAAAGCGGTGGATGACCCCGGCTTCCGGGGACTGCCATTGCGCGCGCTCCCTCTGAATGGTCTATGACAGTTTTGTGACAGGCCGCCATGCGGCGGCTCCTGAACGATGGATAGTGCCTATGTTGGGCTGGTTTCGCGCCTTTTTGCCGAAGGAGGAGCGCTTTTTTGATCTGTTTGCCCAGCACGCCCAGACAGTCGTGCAGGGGGCGCTGGCGCTGCAGGACATGCTGCGCGGCGGCGACGAGACGCCGGTGTTCTGCCAGCGCGTCAACCAGTTCGAAAATGACGCCGACGGCATCACCCGCGAGGTGCTGACCGCCGTCCGCCGCACTTTCATCACCCCGTTCGACCGCGGCGACATCAAGAACCTGATCACGGCGATGGACGACGCGATCGACCAGATGCAGCAGACCGCGAAGGCGGTGGTGCTGTTCGAGGTCCGCACGTTCGAGCCGCCGATGCGCGAGATCGGGACCCTGCTGGTCGAGTGCGCCAATCTGGTCGGCCGCGCGCTGCCGCTGATGCAGTCGATCGGAAAGAACGTCGCGATGCTGACGGCCATTACCGAAGAGATCGGCAAGCTGGAGGGCCGTATCGACGATCTCCACGATATCGGATTGAAGGAACTGTTTCTGAAGCATCGTGGCGGCAACACGATGGATTTCGTGGTCGGCGCCGAGATCTACAAGCATCTTGAAAAAGTGTCCGATCGCTTTGATGACGTCGCCAACGAGATCAATTCGATCGTGATCGAACAGGTATAGGGCAGGGCCAATCCAGTGGACGCCTCGCTCGGTCTTCCGGTTCTGATCTTTCTGATCGCGGTCGCGCTGCTGTTCGACTTCCTCAATGGACTGCACGACGCCGCCAATTCGATTGCGACGATCGTGTCGACGCGGGTGTTGCGCCCGCAATATGCGGTGCTGTGGGCCGCCTTTTTCAATTTCATTGCCTTCCTGGTGTTCGGGCTCCACGTCGCCAACACCATCGGCACCGGCATCATCGAGCCTGATATCGTCGATGCCACCGTGATTTTCGCGGCACTTGTGGGTGCCATCGTCTGGAACCTGATTACCTGGGGCTTAGGAATTCCCTCGTCCAGTTCGCACGCGCTGATCGGCGGGCTGGTCGGTGCGGGGATGGCGAAGGCCGGGTTTTCGGCGGCGGTCTGGAGCGGCCTGTCCAAGACGCTGCTGGCAATCGTGCTGTCGCCGCTGGTCGGCTTCCTGCTGGCGCTGGCGCTGGTCGCAATCGTGTCCTGGCTGTCGGTGCGGTCGACGCCGTTTGCGGTCGACCGCGCCTTTCGCATCCTGCAGTTCGTCTCGGCCTCGCTCTATTCGCTCGGCCATGGCGGCAACGACGCGCAAAAGACCATGGGCATCATCGCCGTGCTGCTCTATTCGCAGGGCCATCTCGGCACCGACTTCGCGATCCCGTTCTGGGTCGTGCTGTCCTGCCAGGCCGCGATGGCGATGGGGACGCTGATGGGCGGCTGGCGGATCGTCCGCACCATGGGCCTGCGGATCACCAAGCTGACGCCGATGCAGGGTTTTTGCGCCGAAACCGGAGGAGCCGCGACCCTGTTCATGGCGACCTATCTCGGGGTTCCCGTTTCCACGACCCACACCATAACGGGCGCGATCGTGGGCGTCGGCGCGGCGCGGCGGGTCTCGGCGGTACGCTGGAACGTGGCGAGTTCGATCGTATACGCCTGGGTCATTACCATTCCAGCTTCCGGGATCGTGGCAGCGCTGACCTACTGGGCCGCCGTGGTGCTGCTGCGCTGATCAGGTGACGAGCTTGAGCCCGACAATTCCAGACACGATCAGTCCGATGCTGGCGAGGCGGGCGGCGGAGGCAGGCTCGTCGAACAGGTATATGCCGAGCAGCGCCGTTCCAACGGCACCGATACCGGTCCATACGGCATAGGCAGTTCCGATTGGCAGTGTTTTGAGCGCCAGTCCGAGCAGAAGTATGCTCCCGGCCATCGCTGCGAGCGTCAGTATCGAGGCTACTGGTCGTGTAAAGCCTTCGGTGTATTTGAGACCGATGGCCCAACCGATCTCGAGCAGACCCGCGGCAAACAACACAGCCCAAGCCATGACAAACCCTCCATGTTACCGGCAGGGTCGTCCCCGCGAATGGATGTGTTTATGGGGAAGGTCGTCCTTCCGGGCTGGATATGGGGCTTGCCCCCTTGTTCCACAATCGCCAAATCACCCTTGATTGCGCCGGTTTTCCCTGCCAAACGCTCACACCTCATGTCCGACATTGCCGTTACTTCCGAATCGCCGTCCCGGTCGCCGCTTTCAGTTGAAGTGGCGCGACGGCGGACCTTTGCCATCATTTCCCACCCGGACGCCGGCAAGACCACGCTGACCGAAAAGCTGCTGCTGTTCGGCGGCGCCATCAATCTGGCAGGGCAGGTCAAGGCCAAGGGTGAACGGCGCAATACCCGTTCCGACTGGATGAAGATCGAGCGCGAGCGCGGCATCTCGGTCGTGACCTCCGTGATGACGTTCGAGTTCGAAGGCCTCGTCTTCAACCTGCTGGACACGCCGGGCCACGAGGACTTTTCCGAGGATACCTACCGCACGCTGACCGCGGTCGATTCCGCGGTCATGGTGATCGATGCCGCCAAGGGCATCGAGGCGCGTACGCGAAAACTGTTTGAAGTGTGCCGGCTGCGCGACATTCCGATCATCACCTTCATCAACAAGATGGACCGCGAGAGCCGCGATACCTTTGAACTGCTGGACGAGATCGAAAAGACGCTGGCGCTCGATACCACGCCGATGACCTGGCCGGTCGGCCGCGGCCGCGACTTCCTCGGCACCTATGATGTCATCGATGGCGGCGTGCGTTTGCTGGAAGGCGGGGGCGCCAAGACCGGTGCCGCGCAGCAGATCGACATCGCCGATCTCGCCGGCCGCAACCCCAATCTCGACGTCGCCGAGATCAAGGACGAACTCGCGCTGGTCTCGGAGGCCTGCAAGCCGTTCGAACTGGAGGCGTTTCGCGAGGGCCATCTGACGCCGGTCTATTTCGGCAGCGCGCTGCGCAACTTTGGCGTCGGCGATTTGCTGGAAGGTTTGGGCAAGTTCGCACCGCCGCCGCGGGCGCAGGACAGCAACCTTCGCAAGGTCGAGGCGGCCGAGCCGCGCATGAGCGCCTTCGTGTTCAAGATCCAGGCCAATATGGATCCGAACCACCGCGACCGCATCGCGTTCGCGCGACTTTGCTCGGGCAAGCTCAGCCGCGGCATGAAGGCGAAGCTGGTCCGCACCGGCAAGAACATGAGCCTGTCGAGCCCGCAATTCTTCTTCGCCCAGGACCGCTCGGTGGCGGACGAAGCCTTTGCGGGCGACGTGGTCGGCATTCCCAATCACGGCACGCTTCGGATCGGCGATACGCTGACCGAGGGCGAGGACCTCATCTTCGTCGGCGTTCCCAGTTTTGCGCCGGAAATCGTCCGCCGCGTGCGCCTGACGGACGCGATGAAGGCCAAGAAGCTGAAGGAGGCCCTGCAGCAGATGTCGGAAGAGGGCGTGGTGCAGGTGTTCCGGCCGCGCGACGGCGCGCCGGCGCTGGTCGGCGTCGTCGGTCCGCTGCAGCTCGACGTGCTGAAAGCGCGGCTCGATGCCGAATATTCGCTGCCGGTGGAGTTCGAGGTTTCGGAATTCCAGCTCGCACGCTGGGTCTCGTCCGACGACCGCAAGAAACTCGACGCCTTCATCGCCGCCAACGGCTCCGGCATCGCCGATGACGTCGACGGCGACCCCGTATTCATGGCCAAGAACGAATTCTATCTCGGCTATACCCGCGAGCGGGCCGAGGGGATCACCTTCTCCAACGTCAAGGACGTGAAGAAGAAGGCGTAAGGCGCGCGACCCTCTCGTCGTCCCCGCGAAGGCGGACCCAGTACGCCGCGGCTTCTCCGCTGACTACTTCTGCCTCTGGAATACCGGGTCCCCCGCCTTCGCGGAGGACGACGGTTGAGGCTTTGGCCCGGCCCAGACCTTGCTCATGCATTCAGCGAGAAGGTGCTGATCGCGGAACTGTGCGCCGTGAACGCGGGGAAGTGAATGCCGCCCGCCTTGATACCGGCCAAAGCCGGCATCAAATTGATTGGACCGTACCCGAGGGATCGGCGCATGCTCCGGCGCGTCATTGTTTGCCTGATCGTGATCATTGCCGGGTTGAGCGCAGCCGCTGCGCAGCATCGCCGCCAGATCGATGCCACGCCGTTCGCGCATGCACCCTGCAGCGTGCTCGACGGGCAGCCGTGCACGCCCACGTTTTGCAGCGTGTTCAACGATGGCCCGTGCATTCCGGAAATTTTCTATCCGTACGGCCAGAACCTGCAGCTCACGATCCAAACCGTGCCGCCGCAGGACCAGGCGGAGAAATACCGCAAGCCGGACCACGACCTCGATACCATCGGCGACCTCTTTGCGGCGCTGCGATCCTGCTGGGCACCGCCGCCGGACGACACTGCGCGCGAGGGCATGCAGATGTCGGTGCGCTTCAGTTTCAAGCGGTCGGGCGAGATCATCGCCACGCCGCAGGTGACGTATGCCACGGCAGGTGTCACGGCGGATACCCGCGCCGCCTACCTCAAGGCAATCAACGCCTCGCTCACGGCCTGCATGCCCCTGAAATTCACCGGCGGGCTCGGCGGCGCGCTCGCAGGGCGGCCGATCGCCATCCGCTACGTCGATAACCGCGATCTCGGCAGGCAGGCGGGCAAGCCGTGACGCCGGCAGCCGCGTGGCGCATTGCGCTCCGCGCCCTTTAGATGTTACCCGGGTGATCGGAAAAACAGCCGCGCAAGGGAGGACATCGTGGGATTGCTGGTGTTGATCCTGGGTCTGATCCTGTTTTTCGGCGTCCATACCCTCACCACCCAGCGCAAGCTGCGCGCGCAGGTCATCGCTGCGACGGGCGAGGCGGGCTACAAGATCGGCTATACGCTGGCCTCATTCGTTGGCCTCGCGCTGATCATCTGGGGCTTTGGCGTCTATCGTGCGACGGGCTGGATCAACGTCTGGAACCCGCCGGTGGCGCTCAAGCACATCACGGTGGCGCTGATGTTGCCCGCGGTCATCCTGGTGGTCGCCTCCTACATCCGCGGCCGGATCTACACGACGCTGAAGCACCCGATGCTGACGGGAATCAAGCTGTGGGCGGCGGCCCATCTGCTCGCCAACGGCGATCTCGGCTCGATCGTTTTGTTCGGCTCGTTTCTCGCTTGGGCGGTGTTCGACCGCATCTCGCTAAAACATCGTACCGACGCCGGCGCGCCGCCGATACCCGTCGGTGGTCCCGGCAACGACCTGATCGCGATCGCGGTCGGGATCGTGGCCTATCTGGCGCTCGCATTCGCGTTCCACCCGGTCGTGATCGGCGTCCCCGTGGTTGGAGTCTAGCATGTCAGTTCAGTCGGCCATCAAGCGCAAAACTGCGCCGGATATTCGCGCGCGCAAGAACGGCGAGCCGATCGTGGTGCTGACCTCTTACCACGCGCATACCGCGGCGCTGGTGGATCGCTACTGCGATGTCATCCTGGTTGGCGACTCCCTCGGCAACGTCATGCACGGCTTCGAGACCACGGTGCCGGTGACGCTGGAGATGATGATCCTGCAGGGCCACGCGGTGATGCGCGGATCGCAGCACGCGCTGGTCGTGGTCGACATGCCGTTCGGCTCCTATGAGGCCTCAAAGGAACAGGCGTTTCATTCCGCGGTGCGGATATTGAAGGAAACCCATTGCGGCGCGGTGAAACTCGAGGGCGGGGTGCGGATGGCGGAGACCGTCGCGTTCCTTTCCGAACGCGGCGTGCCTGTTATGGGCCACATCGGGCTGACGCCGCAGTCGATCAACACGCTCGGATCGTTTCGTGCGCAGGGCCGCGACGAAGGCAGCTGGGATCCGATCCTGAATGACGCAAAGGCGATCTCGGACGCCGGTGCCTTTTCGGTCGTGATCGAGGCGGTCGCCGAACCGCTGGCACGGAAGATCACGGAGACCATCGCCATTCCCACCATCGGCATCGGCGCCAGCGCAGCCTGCGACGGCCAGGTGCTGGTGCTCGAGGATATGCTCGGACTGTCGCCGCGGACGCCGAAATTCGTGCGCCGCTATGGTAATCTCGGCCCCGCGATCGAGGCGGCGATCGAAGGCTACGCCACCGACGTGCGTTCCCGTGCATTTCCCGGACCCGAACACGTCTACGAGATGAAGAAGAGCTGACGAGGCAAGGCAAGCCATGGACTGGTCGCAGCACGCCATACCGCCGATGCGGCTCGAGCCACGCTTTGGCGATCGTGTCGTGCCGGCATTCTGCGAGCGGCCGAAAAGCATCCCGGCGATGGTGGCCGATGCGGTTGCCACAAATCCTGATGGTGAGGCGCTGGTTTGCGGCGACAGGCGAATGACCTGGCGCGAAGTCGCGCAGCAGTCGGCGCAGATCGCGGCGGGTCTTCAGAAGCTCGGCCTCAAGCGCGGCGACCGCGTCGCCGTGCTGCTCGGCAACCGCATCGAGTTCGTGCTGACGCTGCTGGGCGCGGCGCATGCTGGCCTCGTGACCGTGCTGCTTTCGACCCGCCAGCAAAAGCCGGAGATCGCCTATGTGCTGACGGATTGCGGCGCGCGGCTATTGATCCACGAGGCGGCGCTTGCCGACCGCGTGCCCGACGCACGCGACATCCCCGATGTGACGCATCGGATCCCCGTCGACGACGATGCACGGGTCTCGCGCTTTTCCGAACTCGCGGAAAACGCGCCGCTCACTTCGCCGGTCGAGGTCGGCGAAGAGGACACCGCGATGATCCTCTACACCTCGGGCACCACGGGGAAACCAAAGGGCGCGATGCTGGCCCATTGCAACATCATTCATTCGGCGATGGTGTTCACATCCTGCCTGAAGCTGACCGCGGCGGATCGCTCCATCGCCGCGGTGCCGCTCGGGCATGTCACGGGCGTGGTCGCCAATATCATGACGATGGTCCGCTGCGCCGGCGCGCTGATCATCATGGTGGAATTCAAGGCTGCGGAATATCTGAAGATGGCAGCGCGCGAGCGCGTCACCTACACCGTGATGGTGCCGGCGATGTATAATCTGTGCCTGCTGCAGCCGGATTTCGACAGCTACGATCTGTCGAGCTGGCGGATCGGCGGCTTCGGCGGGGCGCCGATGCCGATCGCCACCATCGAAAAGCTCGACGCCAGGATTCCCGGACTGAAACTGGCGAATTGCTACGGCGCGACCGAGACCACGTCGCCCTCGACCATGATGCCCGGCGAACTGACCGCCAGCCACATCGACAGTGTCGGCCTGCCGTGTCCGGGCGCGCAGATCGTGGTGATGGATGCCGATGGCCGGGAAGTGCCGCGCGGCGAGATCGGCGAAATCTGGATCCACGGCGGCTCGGTCATCAAGGGTTACTGGAACAACCCGAAGGCCACCGCGGAAAGCTTTACGGCCGGCTTCTGGCATTCGGGCGACCTCGGCTCCGTCGACGGGCAGAATTTCGTCCGCGTGTTCGATCGCCAGAAGGACATGATCAACCGCGGGGGCCTGAAGATCTATTCGGCGGAAGTCGAGTCGGTGCTTTCTGGCCATCCCGACGTGATCGAGAGCGCTATCATCGCCAAGCCATGCCCGGTGCTCGGCGAACGCGTGCATGCCGTCGTGGTGACCCGCATCTCGGTTGGCGGCGAGGTGCTGCGCGCGTGGTGTGCGGAGCGGCTATCCGACTACAAGGTGCCGGAAACCATGGATGTGCGGAGCGATCCGCTGCCGCGCAACGCCAACGGCAAGGTGATGAAACGGCAGTTGCGCGAGGCCTGGGCGGCGGCGCAGGCCTGGAGTTTCGGTTCTGATTGAATCCGGCCAAACCGCTAGAGTTTGGGCGTGCTGCCAGTCGGCATAAACTGGTGCTCGGTCGCCGCCGCGCTGTCGATCGCCGCCGCACTGATGACCTGTTTGACGTCGAGCAGCGTGAATTGGGCGATGCTGACGCGATCCGGCGAGGCGCCCGGAACGAGTTGAACGCTCAGCACCCCCTCGCAGTTCGCTCCCTTGGCCTCTGCCAGCATGGCGCTCAATTCCTTTGCCCTGGCCTGCGCGCGTTTGACGACGGCCACGCAGCTGCCGCGAATGGTGTCGCCGTTGAGTTTGACGGCAGTTTTCGGATCGAGCGGCTTGCCGATGGCTTCGAGCGCGGTCGCTTCCTTGTACTTGGCGCCGACGGATATGATCGAGCCCCTGCGATAGATGTAATACAGATGCTGGTCGCCGACGATGGTCGGAATGCCGTATTTGCCCATGATCTCCTTGATCATGTCCGCCTTCGAAGGCTGCTGGTCCTGTGCGAACGTCAGATTGCGGGCGACGAAATAGGCGCGGTTGGCGCTGGCCGGCGAAGAAAAGCTGGTCGAGAGCATCTCGCCATTTTGCGTGGGGCCGGCAGGAAGGCTGAAATTCATGGCCGCAACAAAGCTGATGTTGCCGAGCTTTTGCTGCTGGATGTCCGTCTTGGTGTCCTTGCGTCCCTTGAACAGGGAGTCAAAGACCGCGCGCGCCAACTCGGCGTTCGATTCCCCGGAGATGCCGAGGATGTCGGGGTGCAGCTTTCCGGAGAACGCGGTCTCGGGTGTCTTCGGCTTGATGTCCTCGGCCAGCGACGCCGCGGGAAGGGATGCCAGCCCCATGGCAAGCATTGAAACCAGGGCACGGCGAAGCATGAATCACCTGAAAATCCGAAGACGAAGCCGGGAATGGAAGCGGGCGGATTACGCCAAACTTTGAACCGCGGTGTCAACATTGCCGGACGGTTTCGCAGCCGTCCGGGCCCACTGTTAACGCTTTGATCCACCTCGCTTTGCCTTGCCACCGCCATATCGTTAGGGTACGCCCCGGCCATGCGGGGATCGGGCGCGGAATGCTGCTGCCCAAATTGCGGTTCCTCGGGGATGGGATAGCCTTAAGTGTCTGAATTATTTGATGAAGTCGACGAGGATGTCCGTCGCGATCAGCTCAAGAAGCTGTGGGAAAAGTATTCTGTTGTCATCATCGCCGGCGCGATCCTGATCGTCGCCTCGGTGGGCGGCTGGCGTGGCTACCAGTATGTGGAAGCCAAGAAAGCGGCCGAGGCGGGGGTTGCCTTCGACAAAGCTGTGGAGCTTTCGGACGCCAACAAGCACACCGAGGCCGAAGCGGCGTTCGCCGATCTGGTGGCGAAAGCGCCGTTCGGATACCGCGTGCTGTCGCGGTTGCGTCTGGCGGCGGAAATAGCCGCCCGCGATCCGAAGGCCGCCGCCAAGATGTTCGACGAAATTACCGCCGACCGCAGCGTCGGTGTGGCCGAGCAGGATCTGGCGCGAATTCGCGCCGCGCAATTGCTGCTGGAAAGCACCAGCTATCCCGACATCAAAGCGCGCCTCGAAGCCTCCGCCGCACCGGAAGCGACCTTTCGCCATTCCGCGCGCGAATTGCTGGCCCTGTCGGCCTGGCGCGCCAACGATACCTCCGCGGCGCGGCAATGGCTGGATATGATCGCCAATGACGGCCAGACGCCGCCGAGCATGCGCTCGCGCGCCGAAGCATTGCAGGCCTTGCTTCCGCCGGTCGCAAAGAGCTGACGGAAAACGAGTTGAGTGGGAAAACGACCATGCGCCGCCCGCAACGTCTGATCGCAGCTGCCGTTCTCGTCGCACTTTCCGGCGCGCTGGCAGGCTGTGGCGGTGGCGGCCTCGGCAATTTCGATCCCTCCGATTTGCTCGACTTCCTCGATACCAAGAAGAAGCTGCCGGGTGAGCGCAAGGCGGTATTCCCCGATGGCGTGCCGGGCCTCGACCAGGGCGTGCCAAAGGATCTCTACAAGGGCGCCCGTCAGCAGCAGGTTGAAGACCCGAACGCACAGGCCGCCGCCGCGGCTCCGCCGCCGGCGGAGCCCAAGTCGAAGCGCGGCGCCAAGGGCAAGCAGGCCGCCGCTCCGGCCGCTGCCGAGCCCGATGCCGCGCCCGAGGAGGAAGGCGGCACGGCCGCCGCGCCGCCCGCGCCCAAGCCCCAGAAGGTCGCACGCAAGCGCACCACCGCGCCGCCGCCCGATCAATCGTCCCCGCAGCAATCCGCCGCGCCATTCCCGGCGCCGGTGCCGAGCGGCTCGTTCACGCGCTGATTTCTTCTTTTCGTTCGATTGACACGCCCTTCGAAAAAGGGCGTTTGGATCATTTATGTCCTTTACGATTGCCATCATCGGCCGGCCCAATGTCGGAAAATCGACGCTGTTCAACCGGCTGGTCGGGCAGAAACTCGCGCTGGTGGATGACGAGCCCGGCGTGACGCGCGACCGCCGTGAGGGAAGTGCGCGCCTCGGCGACCTCGAATTCACCGTCATTGATACCGCCGGCCTCGATGAGGGCGCCAAGGGCTCACTCACCGCGCGGATGCAGGAGCAGACCGAAGCCGCGATCGGCCTTGCGGATGCGCTGATGTTCGTGATCGACGCGCGCGCAGGCCTGACGCCGAACGATCGCGCCTTCTCCGATTTCGCGCGCCGCGCCAACAAGCCGGTGGTGCTGGTCGCCAACAAGAGCGAAGGCAAGCACGGCGAAGTCGGCGCGATGGAATCCTACGCGCTGGGCCTCGGCGATCCCGTCCAGATTTCCGCCGAGCATGGCGAGGGCTTGAGCGATCTCTATGACGCGCTGGCTGCGCTGATGCCGGCGCCGGTGGACGAGGCTGAAGAGTTCGACGACGACGATATCATCGAGTCCGACGAGGACATCGCGCAGCGTCCGATACGCGTCGCCATCGTCGGCCGCCCCAATGCCGGGAAATCCACGCTGATCAATCATCTGCTCGGCGAGGAGCGGCTGTTGACCAGCGCCGAGGCCGGCACCACGCGCGATTCCATTTCCGTCGAGATCACCTGGCACGGGCGGGAATTCCGCGTGTTCGACACAGCAGGGCTGCGGCGGCGCTCGCGGATCGAGGAGAAGCTGGAAAAGCTCTCGGTGGCGGATGCGCTGCGCGCGGTGCGCTTTGCCGAAGTCGTCGTGATGATGATGGACGCGCAGAACCGGTTCGAGGAGCAGGATCTGCGCATCGCCGATTTGATCGAGCGCGAGGGGCGGGCGATCGTGCTTGCGGTCAACAAATGGGATTTGATGGAGCGCAAGGGAAATCTGATTTCAGCGCTGCGCACCGATGTCGATCACTGGCTGCCGCAGGTCAAGGGCGCGCCGGTTGTCGCGGTGTCCGGGCTGATGGGCGAGGGCATCGACCGCCTGATGACGGCGATCCAGGAAGCCTACGCGGTTTGGAACAAGCGCGTGCCGACGGCGACGCTCAATCGCTGGTTCGAGCAGGCGGTCGATGCCAACCCGCCGCCCGCGGTGTCGGGCCGCCGGCTGAAGCTGAACTACATTACCCAGGCCAAGGCGCGGCCGCCGAGCTTTATCCTGTTCTGTTCGCGTGCTGATGCGGTGCCGCAATCCTATCTGCGCTATCTCACCAACAGCATGCGCGAGGCCTTCGATCTGCCGGGCACACCGATACGGATTACGCTGCGCGAAAAGGCCAATCCGTTTGCCCACAAGCGCAAGCGGCCGTCGTGAGCGAAGAGGCGTCCGCGCAAGCCGCCGACACGCCTCCGGTACGCAACGGCGCGGCGGCTTTCATCTTCGTCACCATCCTGCTCGACATGCTCGCGCTCGGCTTGATCCTGCCGATCCTGCCCAAACTGGTCGAAAGTTTCGTCGACAACGATACCGCGACCGCGGCGCGGATATTCGGACTGTTCGGCACCGCCTGGGCGCTGATGCAGTTCCTGTTCTCGCCGATTCTCGGCGCGCTCTCGGACCGGTTCGGCCGGCGGCCGGTGGTGCTGTTGTCGAATTTCGGGCTGGCGCTGGACTATGTGCTGATGGCGCTGGCGCCGACGCTCACCTGGCTGTTCATCGGCCGGGTGATTTCGGGCATTACTTCGGCCAGCATTTCGACGGCCTTTGCCTACATCGCCGACGTGACGCCGCCGGAACGGCGCGCTGCGGTGTTCGGCAAGATCGGTGCAGCGTTCGGCGCAGGCTTCATTCTCGGTCCTGCCATTGGCGGCCTGCTCGGCGGCATGGACCCGCGCCTGCCGTTCTGGATCGCGGCGGGTCTGAGCTTTGCGAATACGCTTTACGGCTGGCTGATCCTCCCCGAGTCGCTGCCGCCGGAACGGCGCGCACCATTTCGTTGGAAGAGCGCCAACCCGCTTGGCGCGATGCATCTGTTGCGCTCCAACCGGATTCTCGCCGGGCTGTCGCTGGCGAATTTCTTCGGGCAGGTCGCGCACGTGGTGCTGCCGTCCACCTTCGTGCTCTACGCCACCTACCGATACGGTTGGGACACGACGACGGTCGGCCTGACGCTGGCTCTGGTCGGCGTCTGCGCCATGGTGGTGCAGGGCGCGGGCGTCGGCCCGATCGTCAAGCGTCTCGGCGAACGCCGGGCGCTGCTGCTCGGGCTCGCCAGCGGCGCGCTCGGCTTTTTCATTTACGGCGCCGCCCCGACCGGGCCGCTGTTCTGGCTCGGCATCCCCGTGATGTCGCTGTGGGGCGTGGCGGGCGCGGCGATCCAGGCACTGACGACGCAACTCGTAGCACCGGATCAGCAGGGCCAATTGCAGGGTGCGACCAACAGCGTCAACAGCATCGCCCAGATGCTGGGACCGTTTCTGTTTACGCTGACCTTCGCCTATTTCATCAGCGAGCAGGCGCCGCTGAAAATGCCGGGCGCGCCGTTCCTGCTGGCCGCGGCGTTGCTGGGGCTGGGACTGGTGATCGCGTGGCGCACGCTGAAAAAGTAGGGTGGGTTAGCCGAAGGCGTAACCCACCGTTCGCTTGTGCTTCGTCATTCCGGGATGGTGCGAAGCACCAGACCCCAGATGCGCAATTGCGCATCGGGGAATCTCGAGATTCCGGGTTCGCGCTTCGCGCGCCCCGGAATGACGGCTACGCCGTCACTTCTTCAGCAGCGGGCACTCACTGGCTTCGAGCGGCTTGGCGGCGTCCTCGGCCGAAATCGTGGCGATCTGCTTGTAGTAGTCCCACGGACCCTTCGACTCCTCAGGCTTCTTCACCTCGAACAGATAGGCCGGGATCAGACGACGGCCGTCGGCACGCAGCGGGCCCTTGCCGAACAGCGTATCGTCGGTCGGCAATTCCTTCATCTTGGCGACGACCTTGGCGCCGTCATTCGGATTGCCGCCGAGCGCTTCCATGGCCTTCAGATAATGCAGCACCATGGCGTAGTTGCCGGCCTGGGTCATCGAGGGCATCTGGCCCTTGGTAGCAAGCGCGGAGAACCGCTTCGACCAGGCGCGCGTCGCGTCGTTCATGTCCCAGTAGAAGGATTCCGTGAACGTCAGGCCCTGCGCGGTCTTCAGGCCGAGTGCGTGCACGTCGTTAATGAACAGCAGCAGTGCGGCGAGCTTCTGGCCGCCGGCGACGATGCCGAATTCGGCGGCCTGCTTGATCGAGTTGGTGGTGTCGCCGCCGGCATTGGCGAGCCCGATGACCTTCGCCTTGGAGGCCTGCGCCTGCAGCAGGAAGGACGAGAAATCGGCGGTGTTGATCGGAGCCTTGACGCCGCCGAGCACCTTGCCGCCATTTGCGGTCACGACGGCTGACGTGTCACGCTCGAGCGCATGACCGAAAGCGTAGTCGGCGGTGAGGAAGAACCAGCTGTCGCCGCCGGCCTTGGTGAGCGCCTTGCCGGTGCCGTTCGCCAGCATGAAGGTGTCGTAGGTGAAGGAGACCGTGTTCGGCGTGCAGGCCTTGCCGGTGAGATCGGCGGTCGCGGCACCCGAGTTGAGCAGTACCTTGTTCTTTTCCTTGACGAGGTTGTTGACGGCCAGCGCCACGCCTGAATTCGGCGTATCGGCGATGGCATCGACCTTGTCGTTGTCGATCCACTGCCTTGCGATGTTGACGCCGACGTCCGGCTTGTTCTGGTGGTCGCCGCTGACAACGTCGATCTTCCAGCCTTTCTTGGTAAGACCGGAATCCTCGACTGCCATCTTGATCGCGACAACGGAGTTGGGGCCGCCGATGTCGGCATAAAGGCTCGACATGTCGTTCAGCACGCCGATCTTGACGGTCTTTTCCTGGGCGTAGGCCGGCGCGGCCAGGCAGATGCCGGCAACGCTGACAAGCGCGGCGAGGCGTCGCGTGGTGAGTGTGTTCATATATGTCCTCCATCTACGGTAGCCGGGCGGCTTTCTTGAGGGAGCCGGGCCCGGTATTTGACTGTCGCGCGATCTCATCGCCAGGACTTGCGGCCCTGGCTGATCTTGCAAACTGCCACCGTGTTAGTGGTTCCAGCCGACCCCGGCAATCCGCCTATCGTAGCGCGTCACCGTAGCGCGTCGGAGGTCAGCTTGAACTTCTGGATCCGCTTCCCGGTGTCGACTTCGGCGGTATAAACGTTGCCCTTGGCATCGACCGCCATGGCGTGAATCCAGTGGAATTGGCCGGCATTGCGGCCATTCCGCCCGAAACTGCCGACCACGGTACCGTCGTCGCGCTTCAGCACCCGGATTTCGTTGTTCTCGCCGTCGGCGCTCAGCAGCCACGTCTGTCCCGGATTGGGCCAGACCGCGATGTCCCAGACCGCGCCGTTGCCGAGCGTGTTCTTTTCGTAGAACCATTCCTTAACGAAGGTTCCATCTTTCCTGAACACCTGGATGCGGTTGTTGATGCGGTCGCAGACATAGACCAGCCCGTCGCTGGCGAGTTTCACGCAATGCACCGGATTGGCGAATTGCTGCGGGGCAGGTCCCTTGGGATCGTAGGGCGGCTGCTTGTCGTCATTCGGCGGCTTGCCATAGGCGCCCCAGTGCCGCTTGTAGGCGCCTGACGTCGCGTCGAACACGATGATGCGGCGATTGCCGTAGCCGTCGGCGACATAGATTTCGTTGGCGTCCTTGTCGATCGCGGTCTCGGCGGGCTTGCCGAGTTGGGTGGTGTCGTTCGAGCCCTTGCTCGGCGCGATCTTGCCGATCTGCATCACGAACTTGCCGTCGAGGGTGAATTTGAGGATCGCGTTGTCGTTGTCGGCATTGCCGCCGACCCACACAAAACCCTGCTCGTCGACCTCGATGCCGTGCTCGCGCCCGACCCATTCATAGCCTTCGCCGGGCCCGCCCCATGAGCGCAGCAGATTGCCGTCGGCGTCGAACTCGAGCACCGGCGGCGCCGAGACGCAGCATTTCGAGCGAGGCGGATTCAGCGCGGCGCCCTTTTCGTCGTCGGTCAGCGAGCGCGGACGATGGATCACCCAGACGTGGTCTTTGGAATCGACGGTGATGCCGCCGACCTGGCCGAGGATCCAGTTGTTGGGCAGCGGTTTTGGCCAGGATGCATCGACCGCGAAGGTCGGGATATCGCCGGCTTGCGAGGTGGCCGGCGCTGCAATGAGCATTGCAGCGGTGAAGCAGGCGGAGATGGCCTTGCAAAGATTTTGGCGGGCGCGATTACGCTTCGGCGTCATAGGTGCCTCCCGATGTTTTTTCTTGGCGGGTTATCCCGCTTGGGAGGGCAGTCAATCGCGGGGAGGTCCGGGAGTCAACGGTTTGGCGTCATTGCGAGCGAAGCGACTTGTCCGCCGTAGCTTTAGCGAAGGCGGAAGCAATCCATAGAGCGGCAAGTTCGGATATGGATTGTTTCGCCGCTTCGCGCCTCGCAATGACGTGGAGAGGGCTCAAGCTGGCGGATGAAAGCTCATCAGCGTGCGGGCCTTGTAGTCATAGAGCTTGCCGGTTTCGTTCCAGTCGGGCGCGCACATCGGCACGATGAACTCGGCGGCCTGTTCCGGCGTATCCAGCGTCATCGGATCTTCGCCGGGAAATACGCTGGCGCGCATGCGGGTGCGGATCGGCCCTGGGCTGAACAGGTTGACGCGCAGTTTCGTGCTCACCGTCTCGTTGGCCCAGGAACGCGCCAGCGTGTCCAGCGCGGCCTTCGAGGCGGCGTAGGGACCCTGATAGGCGCTCGCCTTGCTGGCCGTACCCGACGTCACGAACACGGCGCGGCCGGCATCCGAGACCCTGAGCAGCGGATCCATGCAGCGGATGAGCTGGAAGTTGGCGGTCACGTTCACCGCCATCACGTCGTTCCACGGCTTCAACTCGATATGTCCGAGCGGCGAGGAGGGGCCGGCGATGCCGGCATTGCCGACGAGAATGTCGAGCTTGCCATGGCGCTCGTGCAGCGCAGCCCCGAGCCGGGCGATGCCGTCGAAATCGGTGAGGTTGAGCGGCACCAGCGTGGCGCTGCCGCCGTCTTTGCGGATCTCGTCGTCGAGTTCTTCCAGGCCGCCTTGCGTGCGCGCGATGGCAACGATGTGCGCGCCGGCGCGGGCGAGCGCGCGCGCGGTGGCATAGCCGATACCGCGCGAGGCGCCGGTGACGAGGGCGATACGGGAGGCGAGGGGTTTGGTCATGGAAGGGACTCTAGCAAATCGTCGTCCCTGCGAACGCAGGGACCCATACGCCGTGAGTGCTACGAGGCGGATGGTGTTCGTATCAAATGGCGTCCGAAAAACGAAGGCCGGTGGCTATGGGTCCCTGCTTTCGCAGGGACGACAAAGTTCAGCTCGCTTCCGCCAGCAGCGACAATTGCCGGGGCTGCGGCTCGACCTGGGTCTGGTCGGTGAGGTGGGTCGGATAGGCGCCGGTGAAGCAGTGGTCGGAGAATTTCGGATTGGCGGGATCGCGGCCGGGTTCGCCCATGGCGCGGTACATGCCGTCGATCGACAGGAAGGCCAGCGAATCCGCGCCGATGATCTCGCGCATCTCTTCGAGCGAATGCGTCGCGGCGAGAAGTCCGCCGCGGTCCGGAAGGTCGATGCCGTAATAATCGGGATACAGGATCGGCGGCGAGGCGAGGCGGAAATGGACTTCGCGCGCACCGGCATCGCGCATCATGCGGACGATCTTTTTCGACGTGGTGCCGCGCACCAGCGAATCGTCGATCAGGATGATGCGCTTGCCTTCGATCGCGGCGCGGTTGGCCGAATGCTTCATGCGCACGCCGAGTTCGCGCACGCTCTGGGTCGGCTGGATGAAGGTGCGGCCGACGTAATGGTTTCGGATGATGCCGAGTTCGAACGGCACGCCGGAATGCTGGCTGTAGCCGAGAGCGGCGGGCACGCCGGAATCCGGCACCGGCACCACGACGTCGACCTCGACATGGCTTTCGCGCGCGAGCTGCGCGCCGAAGGCTTTTCGGACGTCGTAGACCGAGCGGCCCCCGACGATGGAGTCCGGCCGCGAGAAATAGATGTATTCGAAGATGCAGGGCCGCGGCGGCTTCGGCGGGAACGGCTTGTGGCTGTGCGCGCCGGCCTCGTCGAACACGATGATCTCGCCGGGTTCGATATCGCGGACATATTTGGCGCCGATCATGTCGAGCGCACAGGTCTCCGAGGTCAGGATCGGACGGCCTTCGAGATCGCCGAGCACCAGGGGGCGGATGCCGAGCGGATCACGCGCGCCGATCAGCTTCTTGTTGGTCAGCGCGACCAGCGCGTAGGCGCCTTCGATCGCGCGCAGCGACTCGATGAAACGGTCGATGAAACGGCCGCGCTTGGACTGCGCGACCAGATGCAGGATCACCTCGGTGTCGGTGGTCGATTGCATCATCGCGCCGCCCTTCACCAGTTCGCGGCGGAGCGTCAGCCCGTTGGTGAGATTGCCGTTATGGCCGACGGCGAAACCGCCGGCATTGAGTTCGGCGAACAGCGGCTGGACATTGCGCAGGATGGTGGCGCCGGTCGTGGAATAGCGGACATGGCCGACGGCCATAATGCCGGGCAGGCGCTCGATCACTTCGCGGCGGGAGAAGGTGTCGCCGACGAGGCCGAGGCGGCGCTCGGAATGGAAACGGCTGCCGTCGAAGGAGACGATGCCGGCGGCTTCCTGGCCGCGGTGCTGAAGGGCGTGCAGTCCCAGCGCCGTGATGGCGGCGGCCTCGGGGTGGCCGAAGATGCCGAACACGCCGCATTCCTCGCGTAGCGTGTCGCCTTCGAGATCGTCCTGCAACTCGATGCCGCGATTCAGGTCAAGGTTCAGATCGAGTTGGCCGGCGGGATCGGAAGGGTTTTGCATCGCGTCGATCGCCTCTCTTTTGGCCAGAATTAGCGGCCCGCGGGTTTCTCGATCAGCTTTTTAAGGCTGTCACGGGCAGGTTTACTGTAGCCATCGCCGGACGCAGGGGCAGCCTGGTCGGCGTCAGTTTGATCGTCTTCAGGCTTATTCTTCTTGAATCTCTTTAAGATGGTGTTCTCGGGGTCGTCAGGCAAGAGCGACATTAACCAATCCCCGGTTCCCTGCAGCACCAGCCGGGACTTCGCACCGGTGATCCAGTCCGGCCGCTGCTTGTCAGGTACCAGCCAGGTGAAGAACAGGAAAGCGACCACCACGATCAAAAGCCCACGACCCAACCCAAACAGGAAGCCGAGCGTGCGATCCAGTGCACCGATTCGGGAATCCAGGATCATGTCGGAGATTCGCACCGTGATGACCGACACCACGATCAGGGTACCGATAAAGGTGCCGGCAACCACCACCACGGCCGCAACCGTATCGTTATTGAAATAAGTCTTGGCCGTCGGGAGCAGCTTCGAGAAAGCATAGAGCGTGACCAGCGCCGCTGCGCCCCACGCCGCGATCGACAGGATCTCCCGCATGAAGCCGCGCACCATCGCGAGCAGCCCCGAAATCAGCATTACTGCGAGCAGGACGAGATCGAGTATCGTAATCGGCATCGGCTGGTCAGGTCCGCTCGTAAGTTCTCAAGCAGCAAATCGGCGGTTCGGTATCACCCCAACTGAGGGCCAGACGGCATATCCCGCAAGGCTGGATATCGCGCCATCCCGCTCGCCTTTCGCGCGCGTTGTATAGCGGCGAGGGCCGGGCGCGTCACGCCGCTTTACCCGTTCTCACGACGGAATCGTGTCGGTGTGGCATTTTTCTCAGATGTTCCGGCACCGGCGTCCCGATTACCGGTGCCGGCGTTCCTCGGGGTGCCGCGCGCGGCGATTTCGGCGACCAGGCTGGTCAATCCGCCGACGCTGTTCAGCGAAAGGCCACCATCGGAGCCGATCTCACCACGGGCCGATTCGGGCAAAACGGCGCGGCCAAAGCCGAGTTTGGCGGCCTCTTTCAGCCGGGCCGAGGTTTGCGCCACCGGCCGGACCGCACCCGAGAGCGAAATCTCGCCGAAATAGACCGCATCAGTGGGCAATGGCGCGTTCACCAGGGATGACACCAGCGCTGCCGCTGCCGCTAGATCGGCCGCGGGCTCCTGGATGCGCAGGCCGCCGGCGACGTTCAGATAGACGTCGTAGCCGGACAGTTTGACCCCGCAATGGGCCTCCAGTACCGCCAGCACCATCGACAGCCGGCTCGGGTCCCAGCCCACCACGGCCCGCCGGGGGGTGCCGAGCGTGGTCGGGGCCACCAGTGCCTGCAATTCCACCAGCACCGGGCGTGTGCCCTCGATGCCGGCAAATACCGCCGTGCCGGGGCTGCCGAGATCACGTTCAGAAAGGAACAATTCGGAGGGGTTGGAGACCTCGCGGAGGCCGAGGCCTGTCATCTCGAACACGCCGATTTCATCGGTCGGACCGAAGCGGTTTTTCATCGCGCGCAAAATCCGGAAATGTTGCGAGCCTTCGCCTTCGAACGACAGCACCGCGTCGACCATGTGCTCGACCACGCGGGGGCCGGCGATCTGGCCATCCTTCGTCACGTGTCCGACCAGGATAATCGCTGCGCCTGATTTCTTGGCGAAGCGAATCAGCGCCTGCGCGGAGGCGCGGACCTGCGTCACCGTTCCCGGCGCCGATTCCACCGTGTCGGTCCACATCGTCTGGATCGAATCGATCACGATCAGGCGCGGCACCGCACCCTCCGACAGGGTCGAGACGATGTCTTCCACCGAGGTTTCGGCGGCCAGTTGCACCGGCGCGTCCGCAAGACCGAGCCGCTCGGCGCGCAGCCGCACCTGCGCCACGGCCTCTTCGCCTGAAATGTAGACCACGCGATGGCCGGCGCGGGCCATCAGGCTGGTTGCCTGCGTCAGCAGCGTCGATTTGCCGATGCCGGGATCGCCGCCGACCAACAGCACCGAGCCGCGGACAAACCCGCCGCCGGTGACGCGATCGAGCTCCGTCATGCCGGAGGACAGGCGAGGGGCGTCCTGGCTCTTGCCGGTCAGCGATTCCAGCTTGAACGTGCGGCCCTTGCGCTTGGAGCGGATCGACACCGGCATCGAGGTCGCGCCGGTGGTGTCTTCCTCGCTCAGCGTGTTCCACTCGCCGCAGGAATCGCACTTCCCCTGCCAGCGATTATACGCCGCGCCGCAGTTCTGGCAGACAAAGGAGAGGGTGGATTTGGCCATGGAGGGGTGAGTCGCTATTCACGTTGAATCCGCAGCGCTCCATAGCATAACTAAGCCCGCCGCGATCATGATACTATCCGTCACCAGCCGGGCAATGTCCGAGCAGTACTGCAGCCCGAAGCTGGCGACATCAGCGACAATGTCGGCTTGCAAATTACATCGCCGCTGGGCGACGCGAAGCGGCCGCAGCTTCCCGTCAACCTTCGCTCTCAAACGAAGGCTCCGATGAACTCCTCTCTCGCCACCAAGCAAAACCGAAGGAAATTGGTCCTTTCGAACAATCGAGAAGTGATAGAACATAAAGCGAACATTGAGATTCGATTAACCATGGTCTGTCAGCTTAATCAAGCCGAAAGGACTGAAAATGGCTGGAATTTCCAAAATCGAATGGACCGACTCGACGTTCAACCCCTGGGTGGGCTGTACGAAGATCAAACGCGCCAAGCACAAACCATCCGCCTGTGATTTTTGTTATGCGGAAAAGTGGGCCAAACGAAGCGGTCAGGTGACTTGGGGCGATCATCCGCGCCGGAGAACTACCGCCTCATACTGGAACGCGCCTTTAGCTTGGAACAGGCATGCTGCAGAATTCCAGTCGAAGTTTGGACGACGACAACGCGTGTTTTGCGCCTCTCTCGCTGATGTTTTCGACAATCAGGTCGATCCTATATGGCGTGCGGATCTCTTTGAACTCATTCGCGGCTGTGATCAGCTAGACTGGCTCTTGCTCACGAAGCGACCGCAGAATATCCGAAAGATGCTACCGGCGGATTGGGGCACGGGTTACGCGAATGTTTGGTTGGGGACAACTGCTGAGGATGCGGACGCCTATCAGCAGCGTGTGTCACATTTGCTTACGCTGCCAGCGGCAGTTCGATTCGTTAGTTACGAACCCGCGCTCGGTCCGTTGGGGCCAATTTCGATCTCAGGTCGGGTGCCGGATTGGATCATCATCGGTGGCGAAAGCGGCGTTAGGGCGGACCTCTTGCGCGGAACGCATCCACAGTGGGCGCGAGATGCGATCGCTGAATGCCGCCGTGAAAACGTTGCGCCATTTCTTAAACAGTGGGGCACCTACACTAATAATCCTCTGGTGGTCGAAGAGGGACGCACGGTTGAATACGCAATGCAAAAGGATCCGCCCGAAAATGGAAAGGGCGGAGGAAAGTTGGATGGAAAGCTGTGCCGGGAATTTCCGCCAGCTCAAAAGCTTTCAGTATTGATGAAGGGGCGGATCGTCAAAGATGCCTGTGCAGGGAGAGCATTATTGGCAGGATGAGGAGGGGTTATGGGTCGAGAACGTAGGCCCATGGGCCAAGGAAAAACTTAAGATACTTACGGACTACATTCAGATTTCGAGTAGTACACGAAAAAAATATACGCACTGCGCTTTTGTGGATGTGTTCAGTGGACCTGGAAAATCAAAAATCAGAGGTACAATCGAATTGATTGATGGCAGCCCCGTTGCTGCATACAAGCAGGCAAAAAAGACCAAGGCGTTTTCAAGTATCTATATTTCGGACGCGGATCAGGACCTGTTGGATTCAGCTGCTTCTCGATTGCGCGATCTAGGCGCGCGGGTAAGTCCGATCGAAGGGCCGGCGAGCAGATCTCTTCCCAAGATTGTGAGTGACCTCAGCCCGTCTGGGCTACATCTGGCCCTGTTGGACCCTCACAATCTTGGGACACTGTCGTTCGATCTCTTTGAATGCCTGGCTAAATTGCAGCGGATCGACGTGATCGTGCATGTGAGTTTTGGTGACCTTCAGCGGAATGCGGATCGGTATACTTCCGAGGATCATGCGCAATTCGACCGCTTTGCGCCTGGGTGGCGCGACCACGTTCGGACTGATATGAATCAGGTATCACTCCGTGCAGCCATCCTAGAGTACTGGACGGAAAAGGTTGTCGCCTTAGGTTTACCGCGGGCAAAGCACTGCGAACTGATCCGCGGCACAAGGAACCAGCGACTTTACTGGCTGATGTTTCTGGCAAAGCATGAACTTCCACATGCTTTCTGGAGGAAGATTACTTCACTAGCTAAGTCGCCTGAGCTCGATCTTTAGGTGAAACCGAATGCCTCTCCAAGTTTCTATGCGAGGAGGAAATGGGATTACGGTGCCGTATGGTGCGATTTTCGACGGCGTTCGAAAGAATCGTGGCTTTACGGATGTGAGGGGGCGGCCCGATGCGGCCGCTCAAATCACCGAGGGCGGAGAGTCAAAAGCGCTGCACGATCTCCTCGTTTGTATTGCGGGAAAGGACGTGTACTTCTCGCTTGGTTGCGATTTAGGATGTCACCCGGAGCCAGAATTTGCTGCGGCCCAGCGGCAAGTTGCTGGCGGCTATATCCAGTTTGCGGCCATCAATTACAGCAACGCAACTACTGCTCAGTATGATGGGCTCTGTAAGGCAATGATGCCGGAGCTACGCAAACGAGTTGGTTCCTGTCACTGGAGGATCGAAATAGTCGGTACGTGGGTAAAATTCTGCCTTCCAAATGAGCCCACCACAACGTCACCTTCCATGTGGATGTGGTTCTTCGCAACGGCGCGCACGAAGGCGAAGGCCGTAGCTTCAAGAGAAAAATTGATTGGGGCTATATCGGATGTGCTCCATATGTCGGATGTGGCCAGCACTCTTCTGAAGTGAGGATCGCGCTTCGTCGAAGCACCCAATGATCAATCAACGCATCAAGCCGCTATGTAATCCCGCGTCCAGATACCGACCGGTTGCTCGAGGCCGCGAATCGTCTGGGGCGGCTTTTCGACAAGAAGCATGAAGTCGGCGTTCGAACTGTCGGCTTCGTTCCGTGCCTGCCGCACAAGGTCGTCGCTCGCCACCAGGGCACATCCGTACTCTCGTGTAAGGGTCTCAAGTCGACTGGCCGCATTCACCGCTGTGCCGATAACCGCGAATTCGAGCCGGTTCAATCCGATATCTCCGAGCACGACTTCACCATAGTGCAATCCGATGCTGAGGCGGATCGGTGGCTCGCTGTGGTTTTTTCGGTCGAGGTTCAACTCATCTATCGACCCGATCATGGCCTGCGCGCAGCGCAACGCGTTGACGGCGTCTGAATCGCTGGCGAAGGGTGTGCCGAACGTCGCCATCAGGCCGTCGCCGAGGTATTTGTCCAGCGTGCCGCCATGCCTGAACACCTCCCGTTCCATCCGTTCATGGAACAATCGCAGCGTTCCGATGACTTCCATCGGACTGCGGCCGTCCGCATAGGCGGTGAAATCGACGATGTCGGCGAATAACACCGCAACATTCTGCGTTCGGACCTGCTTGAGCGGTTCGTCGTTTCTCGACAGTTGCTCGACGACATTGGGTGAAAAGTACCGCGCGAGGTTGGTCCGCTCGCGTTCGATCCCGGCGTGGCTGATCAACAGCGCGTTGGAGCGGCGCACCGCCAGCGCCAAGGTCATGGCGACGATCAGGAAGACGATGATCTGCTGGAACCGTGCCCCAAAATCGATCGCCGCGGGGTTGATGAAATCGAACATTCTGACGTCGGAGCCGACGGCGGCTCGCACGCGTTCCGACAGCGCGGCGTGGGTTTCGGGCTGCAGATAAACCCAGCCGACGCCGACGGCCCACAGGGCCGAAGCCCAGAAGCCCATCGCCACAACGGTGCGCCACGAATAGGCAAGCGTCGCGGTGGCCAAAAAAATAAAGAAGTAAATGAAGGCGTCGAACCTGTACTGCATCGCAATCGGCCAATTGACCGTGCTCCAGGGATTGGGCACGACGGTCAGGAAGGTCAGCAATGCCAGATCGCAAAACATCAGGAAGAGCTCCGGCCGGGATCGGCCGGCCTTGCCGACCTTGAGCTGGGCCCAGCCAATGACGGCAAACAGGCCGAGCATCAGGACGTAATAAATGACCTCCCAATGGGGGTTGAGGAACGGCAGCATCGCAGCCGTCACCGCGAGCGCGACCCAGCGCGCGCGGACGGCCAGCAGCAAGCCTTCGCGCTTGTTGTTCGCAAGCGCCGCCTCAGCGAATTTCAGGGTGTCTTGTTGGACCTCGGTTCGCCCAATCGTTCGGTCGCCGGAATCGAGGACAACTGAAGCCTCCGCCAATACGCTCAAAACGCCCGCTCCTTCATTGGGAAATCGGCTCAAGCAATCCGCACGGCGCTGACAGCGACAGCGCGGGCTTCAGACTTTGGCCATGATCGGGATCCCCCGCTGCCGACATGATAGCACATGACAGGCAACAGCTTCGCGTCCAGCCGCTACCAGAAGCGACCGGCAATGAGGATGTACATTTCAGGCTGGGCGAGATCAGGCCGGTCAGACCGCTGCGCCGGTTCGGCCCGATCTCATGAAAATGCCGTCCACAGCAGCGACAGACCGGCGGCCAACATGATGCCGTCCATCAGCAGGCGGAAAACCTCCGGCTTGAGATGGAGCACGAAGCGTTTGGCGATGAAGGCACCGAACATCAGCGACGAACCGGCGACCAGGCCCTTTATCGCGACATCAGGCGTCAGCGCGCCGAAGCGTTCGAAGGTGATGGACTTGCTCAGATAAAGACCGAGCGAACTCGCCGCTTCGGTGGCGAGGAACGCGCCCTTGGTGAGGCCGTAGAACAGAAACAGCGGCACGCTGAGCGGTCCGGTCGATACCACGATGCCGGTGAGATAGCCAATGACCGCGCCACCCACCGCCAGATGCCAGAGGCGCGCCTTGAGTTGATGCCGCGCCAGCCAGTGCCGCACCGGCACCATGGCGATCAGAAATACGCCGATCGCGATATCGACGGCGTGCGACGGCAGCGCCAGCAGCGTCCGCGCGCCGAGTGCGGCGGCCGGAATCCCGGTGACCGAATAGGCGAGGCAGGCGCGCCAGTCTACCTCGCGCCACCAAGCCAGAATGCGCGAGAAGTTCGCCATCACGGCCGCAACCGCCATGATCGGCACCGCCTCCTTTGGCCCGTATTGATAGACCAACACAGGCATCAGCATGATCGACGAACCCGTGCCGACGATGCCCGAGATGGTGCCGGCGAGCAGGCCGACAACGAGGACGAAGAAGAAACCCAGCACGGCTGTCTTTCGCGATTCGCTGATGCTGACATCATGGTGGCAGCAGGCTCAGGTTACGACGTCTTAACATCACCGGGAAAGGAGCCGATCGTGCCAATCAAGGGAAGCTGCCATTGCGGCCAGACGCAATTCGAGGTGAGCGAGCCGCCGGCCGGCGTGACGCGCTGCACCTGTTCGTTGTGCGCCAAGCGCGGCGCGTTGTGGGCCTATTACACGCCGGCGCAATTTCGGCTGACGTCGCCGCCGGAGAACGTCGCGACGTACCTCTGGGGCAGCCGCACCGTCAAACACCATTTCTGCGCGAATTGCGGCTGCGGAACCTATTCGGAATCGCCTGACTGGTCGACCGGCAAGCCGGACTTCGACAATCCGAAGGTCGGCGTCAATTCCCGGCTGCTCGACGATTTCGACCTCGACGCCGTGCCGGTGACTGTCATCGACGGCAAGAACCTGTGGTGAGCCGACCGCGCTATGCGGCGTAAAGTTCGATCGGGGCCTCGAACCCCTTGAGCTGGAATGCCTTCGAGGGACTGTCCTTTAAATCCGGTTGAGCACGCTGAAACACGGCCTGTGTGACGAGTATCTGGTCGGCTCCAGCGACGGACTGAGCCCGGGAAGCGGTGTTGACGACGGTACCGATCGCCGTCAGGTCGCGGTGCGAGTGGCCGAACTCGCCAAAACTCAGTTCGCCGGAGTGGATGCCAATGCCGATCCCCAGCTCGCTTGCGGTGAGGCCGTGTTCTTCGACCAGGGCCTCGCGCCGCTCGCGCCAGCGCTGCTGAATTTCACGCGCCGCGAGCACGGCGTTCCTGGCGTGCTCCTCCCGCCTCAAGGGAAAATTGAACACCGCCATGACGGCGTCCCCGATCGTCTTGTTGAGCAGCCCATCATGCTCCCAGATCGCATTGGCACATTCGTCGTAGAAGGCGTCGAGCAGCCCCGAAACGGCATCCGGTGACTGCGATTGGGACAGGCTGGTGTAGCCTCGCAGATCGGCAAACATGATGGTTGCGTCGATGGTGATCTTGCGGGCCCGCATCACCTTCGTGAACATCAGTTCGCAGATGGTGCAGGTGTTGGGGTTCATTCGGCTCGGGCGAATGCCAAAGGCACGAAACGGCGCCGAGATCACGCCGCGAAGCGGCACCGGGAGGTGCATCTGTTCCCAGCACCCCTTGCAGAATCTCGAATTTTGCAGAGCCGCCATTGTCATCCGTGCTTCACGTGTTGGCTGGCCGCCCGATCCTACAATCGGCTGCAGGGGCGAGCAAGACAGAACCACCGCAGCGCACACCTGCCGGCTGGCGGCCGAAGGCAAAGCTGCTAGGATCGCGTCAAAATAATCAATGGAGGATCGCCATGGACGCCGTGACACCGACAAGTGCACAGACTGCAGACGCGCATTCGCACCTCGTTCGCCCTGACAGCATGGATTGGCAGAAGACGCGATTTCCGGGGTGCGAAGCCAAGACGCTGCTGTTCGATCGCAAGACCGGCCTGATGACCGCGCTGATGCGGTTCGCGCCGGGCGCGGTGTTGCCCGACCATGAGCACGTCAACATCGAGCAGACTTACGTCCTCGAAGGTTCGCTCGTCGACAAGGAAGGCCCGGCGCAGGGCATCGAATGCAAGGCCGGCGAATTCATCTGGCGCGAGCAGGGCAGCCGCCATGTGGCCTGGTGTCCGCAGGGCGGGCTGATGCTGGCGATCTTCCAGGTCCCGAACAAGTTCTTCGAGGCGGATGGGCGCGTGATCGACGCCGCGGGCGAGGATTGGGACGAGACCTGGGGTCACACCCGAAAGGGCTGACCGGTCGCCTTCCTGTCCTGATCAAGGCGTCGTTTACCATGGCGTCTACAATACCCGGGCACCGGTTAAGCCTTGTTTAGGGGCGGATCGGTACCGTGCCGGGAATTGCCGGTGCCGGGGGTATTGATGTCGCTCTTCCAAGCTTCGGACCGGGTATCGCCTGCGTTCGATCGGCAGGCCGCGGCCGTTCGGTTCTTGCCCTTCCTGTACGGGTTGACGCTGTTCGTCTCGGCGCTGCTGCTGTTCTCGATCCAGCCGATGTTTGCGAAGATGGTGCTGCCGAAACTCGGCGGCGCGCCGGCCGTGTGGTCGGTCGCCATGGTGTTCTTTCAGACGGCGTTGCTGGCAGGTTATGCATACGCCCATTTGTTGAACCGCGTGCTTTGGCCGCGCCGGGCTGCGATGTTCCATCTGTTGTTGATCGGGATCACGGCGATGATGCTGCCGATCGCGATCGCGCCGGGATGGGTCGCTCCACCATCGAATGGGACCGCACTCTGGCTGTTCGGATTGTTTGCGGTATCCATCGGGCTTCCGTTCTTTGCGCTGTCGGCCAGCGCGCCCTTGCTGCAAACCTGGTTTGCCGCGAGTGGCCACAAGCAGGCGAGCAACCCCTACGTACTATACGCCGCGTCCAATCTCGGCTCGTTTGCCGCGCTGTTCGCCTATCCCATCGTCGTCGAGCCGTTCCTGACGCTCAAGACGCAGACCGCGGCTTGGTCCTTCGGATTTGCGCTGCTTGCAGTGCTTCTGGGTATCACCGGCTTGTTCGCCTCGCGCGCAGTGCCGACTCGTCGCGCAGGGCGGTCCGCAGGATGAAGTTGGATCCAGTACCGTTGAACGAATGCGCTGGATAGCGCTTGCCGCGGTTCCGTCCGGCCTCGTCATCGCGGTCACGGCGTATCTGACGACCGATATCGCTGCCGCGCCGTTCCTGTGGGTGCTTCCGCTGGCGATATATCTGCTCACCTTCGTCGCCGTGTTCCGCGAAAGACCATGGATCGCGCACGCCAATGTCGTCCGGTTTGTTCCGTTCGCGGTCGCGCCGCTCGCGGTGAGCCTGATCGGCGGCGACAAGGTGTTCTGGGTGACGATGATCGCTCTCAATCTCGCCGCGTTTGCGCTGCTGACACTGATGTGCCACGGCGAACTCTACGCGCGCCGTCCGACCCCGCGCCGGTTGACGGAGTTTTACCTTTGCACCTCGTTCGGCGGGGTGATTGGCGGAGCGTTTGCAGGCCTCGTGGCGCCGCAGATATTCAACGGCAACTACGAATATCCGATCCTGATCGCGCTGGCGCTGCTGTGCATGCCCGGCATCTTTGCGGGCGGCATCCGCCAGGCGATGACTGAACTCTGGCCATGGCTGGTGCCGACCGCGGCGCTGGTGCTGGTCTGGTGCGCAACTCCTGTGCAGTTGCCCGCGACGCTGGAGCTGCCGTTTCAAGTTCTGCTGGCGCTGATGGCGGCCGCGATGCTTTTTCAGCGGCAGCGGCTGATACCCTTCTTTGGGCTCGTCGTCATGAGCTTTGCGATCACTGCCTTGTGGCGCCCCGGGATAGCCCCGATCGAAACAGCTCGCAGTTTTTTCGGTGTCCACAAGGTCGCGGAAATTGCCGACGGCAAGGCGCGCATCCTCTATCACGGCACCACGATCCACGGCGCTCAGCGGCTGCGCAACGACGACGGCACGCCGGTCGAAGGTGCACCGAAACTGGTGAGTTACTACTATCCGGGAGGTCCGTTCGCAGAAGCGATCAGCGCCACCCGGGCAGCCCATGGTGGTCTCGGTCGTGTCGCCGTGGTCGGGCTCGGTACCGGGACGCTGGCCTGCCATCGCAAAGCAGGGGAGCTCTGGACGTTTTTCGAGATCGATCCCGAAGTGATCCGCATAGCGCGCGATCCGCGTCTCTTCACGTTCCTGTCGAGCTGCGCGCCCGACGCACCCGTCGTGCTTGGCGATGCGCGCCTGACGCTGGAAGCGGCGCCGGATCGCTATGACCTGATCGTTCTGGATGCCTTTTCGTCCGATGGCATACCGGTGCATCTGCTGACGCGCGAAGCCCTGAAAGGATATCTCTCGAAACTCTCGCCCCATGGCGTGATCGTCGCGCACATTTCCAACCGTCACCTCGATCTCGCGCCCGTGGTGGCGAACGTCGCCCGGTCTCAGGGGCTGGTGACCTTCCTCCGTCAAGATGACAGCGCGGGCGGTTTGATGACGACGTTCACTGCCAATGCCAGGGTCGTCGTGATGGCACGCGAGGCCAGTGATATCGGAAGCGTTGCGGGAAGCTGGACGCCGCTGCATCCGGACCGGGCAAGCGCGTTGTGGACGGACGACTTTTCCAACATCCTCGGCGTCATGCTGCGCACGAAATTTGGCAGCTAGAGCATGATCCGGAAAAGTGGGTACCGGTTTTCCGAAAAGATCATGCTCAAATCAAAGAGATAGAGCGGGATGACGATTCGAAGAAAAGTCATCCTGCTCCAGGCTCGCGAGGAGCTACTTCAGCACGATCCACGCCGGCGCATGGTCGCTGGCGCCTTCCTCGCCGCGTACCGTGCGATCAACGCCGGCCTTGATCAGTCGCGGCGCCAGCACCGGGCTCAGCAGCAGGTGATCGAGCCGCAAGCCGGCGTCGCGCGGCCAGCGGTTGCGCTTGTAGTCCCAGAACGTGAACATGGGCTTTGACGGGTGAAGCGTTCGGACCGCGTCGGTCCAGCCCTGCGCCACCAGCGCCTTGAAGGCCGCGCGGCTCTTCGGCTGGATCAGCGCGTCCTTGTCCCAGGACTTGGTCGGATAGATATCGAGTTCGGTCGGCGCGACATTGTAGTCGCCCGCCAGCACCACGGGGATGTCCTGCTTCAGAAGCTTGCCGGCATGCGCCCGCAGCCGCCTGAACCAGTCGAGCTTGTAATCGAATTTCGGTCCGGGCTGCGGATTGCCGTTCGGCAGGTAGATGCTGGTGACGATGATGCCGTTGACGGCGGCCTCGATGTAGCGCGCCTCGTGATCTTCGCGATCGCCGGGCAGCGCCGTCCGGGTCAGCACCGGCTCGGCGTTTCGCGCCAGGATGGCGACGCCGTTCCAGGTTTTCTGTCCGCGCCACACCGCGCCGTAGCCGGCCTTCTCGATCGCGGAAGCCGGGAAATCAGCGTCGGTCGATTTCAGTTCCTGCAAGGCGACGACATCGGGCCTGGCGGCGCGCAGCCATTGCACGAGGTTCGGCAGACGGCGGTTGATGTTGTTGATGTTGAAGGTAGCAATCTTCATGCGTGATGATGACAGGGTGCCGCTGATTTGCCCGACGTGTCAAATCAAGCGCCGGCGCGCAACGCATCATCCCGGCAAGTCCTACTTTGCATGGGGTTGTTTTGCATATTTTGCGGGGGCGGGGGGCTTTGGGTCGAAAACGATCCGGTTTAGCCGGAAGCCACGGGCGGTTCGGCTGCGGGCTCGGCCGCAGGCGCCGCACCGCCCTTGTAGACCCGCGCGTAGCGTTTGCCGAGGCTGGTCAGCACTTCGTAGCCGATCGTTCCGAAATGGTGGGCGAGTTCGTCGACCGTGATGCCTTCGCCGATCAGCGTCACCAGGTGACCGCGCCGCACGGCATTCTTGTCGAGATCGGTGACGTCGACCGCGATCAGGTCCATCGAAATCCGGCCCGCAATCGGGCAGCGTTTGCCGGCAACCACCACCTCGGCGCCGCGGGTGCCATCGTTGGCGCTGGCCGCGCGAAAATATCCGTCCGCATAGCCCGCGGAAACGATCGCTATCCGGGTCGGACGCCGCGCGGTCCAGGTGCCGCCATAGCCGACGGTCTCGCCGCGCTCGACATTGCGGATTCGCAAGACGCGCGCCTTCAGCTCGACCACCGGCTGCATCGGATTGTCGGCCTCGGGCGTGGGATTGATGCCGTAGAGGGCGCATCCCGGCCGCACCAGATCGAACTGGAATTGAGCGCCCAGGAACACGCCGGACGAATTCGCAAGCGACTTCGGTACGCCGGAGAACAGGCTCGCAATCTCACGGAAGGCCGCGAGTTGCCGGGCGTTGGCCGGATTGTTGAGCAGTTCCGCGGAGGCGAGGTGGCTCATGACCAACGTAATGCCGTGATCGCCGGCCTGGATGCGCGGGATCAGGCCCTGCGCCTCGGTTACCGTCAGGCCCAGCCGGTTCATGCCGGTATCGATATGAATGGCGGCGCCGCCCGACCAGCCGGAGCGGCGGCAGAACACGTCCCATTCGGCGAGTTCATTGAGGTCGCCGATCACGGGTTTGCAGTCGATCTGCGCGTAGGCCTCGCCGGTGTTCTGGAAGAAGCCGTCGAGCACATAGATCGCAGCCGCCGGCACTGCGGCGCGGACCACGCGGGCTTCATCGAGGGTGGCGACGAAAAACGTCTTGCAGCCGGCCGCAGAAAGCGCGCCGGCGACCTGCGCGGCGCCGCAGCCATAGGCGTTCGCCTTGACGACGCCGGCGCATTCGGCGGGCACCGCCGTCTTCTCGAGCTTGCGCCAGTTGGCGACGATGGCGTCAAGATCGACCGTCAGCACGCCGGTGGCGCTCGCGAGCGCGGCGGCCTCGCTCGCCTCAGGCGTGAGCGGGGTGCCTTGCGGGATGGATTTGGGATCGGGGGCGATGTTCATGCCGCATTTTACGCGGCAGGCCGCGGCGGTTCAACCGCGCAGCCGCGTCAATAACCGCGATCCGGCAGGTTGCCGTCCTGCGCAAGGTCGCTGAAGCGGGTGAACTGGCCCTCGAACTGCACCTCGACCGTGCCGGTGGGGCCGTGGCGCTGCTTGCCGATGATGATTTCGGCCTTGCCGTGCACCAGCGACATGTCGAGTTGCCACTTCTCGTATTCGGGGGTGCCGATCCGCGGCTCCTTGTTGGCGAGGTAATATTCCTCGCGGTACACGAAGATCACGACGTCGGCGTCCTGTTCGATCGAGCCCGATTCGCGCAGGTCGGCCAGTTGCGGCCGCTTGTCGTCGCGGTTTTCGACCTGACGCGAAAGCTGCGACAGGGCGATAATGGGGACGTTGAGCTCCTTGGCGAGCGCCTTGAGGTTGGTGGTGATCTCAGTCACTTCCTGCACGCGGTTGTCGGACTTCTTGCCGGAGCCCTGCAGCAGCTGGATGTAGTCGATCACGATCATGTCGAGGCCCTTTTGCCGCTTCAGCCGGCGGGCGCGCGCGGTGAGCTGCGATATCGACAGGCCGCCGGTTTCGTCGACGTAAAGCGGCAGCGACTGCAGTTCGATCGAGTAGTCGCGGATCTTCTCGAAATCGGCCTCGCTGATGCCGCCGCGGCGGATCATGCTCGATGCGATGCTGGTCTGTTCGGCAAGAATACGCGTGGCGAGCTGTTCGGCGGACATTTCGCAGGAGAAGAAGCCGACGATGCCGCCGTTGACCGATTTCATCGTGCCGTCGGCCTGGACCTCGGCGCGATGTGCCTTGGCGATGTTGTAGGCGATGTTGGTGGCGAGCGCGGTCTTGCCCATGCCGGGACGGCCGGCGACGATGATCAAATCCGACGCCTGCAGGCCGCCCATCTTGGTGTCGAGGTCGCGCAGGCCGGTGGCGATGCCCGACAGACTTCCATCGCGCTGGAAGGCTTTGGCGGCCATGTCGACGGCTGTGGTGAGCGCCTGCGAGAAGCGTTGGAAGCCACCGTCGTAACGGCCGGATTCGGCGAGTTCGTAGAGTTGGCGCTCGGCGTCCTCGATCTGCGCGCGCGGGGCGAAGTCCACCGGCGCGTCGAAGGCGACGTTGACCATGTCTTCGCCGATCCGGATCAGGTCCCGGCGCAGCGCCATGTCGTAGATCGTGCGGCCGTAATCCTGCGCGTTGATGATCGTGGTGGCCTCGGCCGCCACGCGGGCGAGGTATTGGCCAACCGTCATGCCGCCAATGTCGGTGTCGGCAGGCAGGAACGTCTTCAGCGTGACGGGAGTAGCCACCTTGCCCATGCGAATCAGGCTGCTGGCGGTTTCGAAAATGGTTTGATGGAGCGGTTCGAAGAAGTGCTTCGGCTCCAGGAAGTCGGAAACCCGGTAGAACGCGTCGTTGTTGACCAGGATCGCGCCCAGCAGGCTCTGTTCCGCCTCGATATTGTGCGGCGCGCTCCGGAAGGCCGGAGTTCCCGCGTCGGGCGCGAGCTTGAGGACGTTCGAATCAGTCAGAGCCATGATTTCAGATTATGCTTCGTTCTTTGGCGTTGTTTGGATTCCGGAACGAATCCCGGAAGCGGGGGGCGATAAAGCGCCACTCGCGGGCGCGGTGAAAGTGGGAAGGTGCCTTATGCACGATTCCCACATGAGGGGTGTGAATCGCGAACCGGTGGCGCATTACCCTTGACGGGGTTTCGGCCAAAAACGGGCGATCGCGGGGCGCTATCGCGAAAATGCCGGACAAAATTTTAGGATTGCCTGAACCTTATCGCCGCCAGGACGGACATATCCCGAGCTTGCAGACGATTCGAGCCGCGATCTTAAGCGTTGATCAAACCAGGATCAGATAGATGAACGCGAACACGGCAGCGGCCACGCCAATCAGGATCAAGGCGTAGTCGGTCCTGATGTCGGTATCGTACGCTGGGTAGGATTTCTCGGCCATGGCGGTGGTCTACGGCAGACCGTTCATGGCTTCTGTGAAGTAGATCACATCGGTCTGATTTTCTTCGCGGCAGCGGTTACGAAATCGGGAACGAGACGGCGGCTTTCGGGTTGCCGATAGCGACGAACAAAAAAAGGACAGGCGATGGCTCAGCAACTCAGGGGATGGCAATCAGCTAGCAGCCAGCGCTTGTGGCTGTCGCTGTTGATCGACACCGCCGAAGAGATTTCGCGCCCTGAACGGCGTGCTGTGCCTTGCGACCGGCAGCTGCTTGCCGCCCTGCGTGCGCAGCTTGCCCGTCCGGCGTCGCTTGGCATTCCTTACGCCTCGCCCTACAGCCTGCGGAACTGAGAGACCGGTTTCCCACCGCTCGGTTATTCTCCCGCCAACCGCCACAGCGGCCGTTTTCCCAGTTCGACCCCGCGCAGTCTCGCTTCTTCCCGCGCGATGTAATCGCGCGTGATCGGCACGATGCCTTGGCGCTTGGTCAGCTGGATCTGAAAGTTCATCAGGTTCTGCTTCCGGAACGACATCTCGGACGCCGCCAGATAGAACTCCCACATTCTGGCAAAGCGCTCGTCATAGAGGCGCACGGCCTCTTCCCGCCGCGCCATGAAGCGTTCGCGCCAGGCCATCAGCGTTTCCGCATAATGCAGGCGCAGGATCTCGATGTCGCAGACCAGGAGGCCTGCCTTCTCGATCGCGGGAATGACCTCGGAGATGGCGGGGATGTGGCCGCCCGGGAAGATGTACTTGGTGGTCCATGGGCTCGTCACGTCGGGCCCCGTGGAGCGGCCGATCGCGTGCAACACCATGACGCCGTCGTCGCTGAGAAGATCGGCGCATCGCCTGAAATAGGTTTCGTAGAAACCGACGCCGACATGTTCGAACATGCCGACTGAGACGATCCGGTCGAAGGGACCGGGAATATCGCGATAATCGCTCAGCAGGAATTTCGCCGAGCCGGCCAGGTTTTTCTCCGCCGCACGGGCATTCGCGACCTGCAATTGTTCCGACGACAGCGTGATGCCCGTGACATCGGCGCCGGTCATTTCGGCCAGATAGAGGCCAAGGCCACCCCAGCCCGAACCGATGTCGAGGACGCGGGTCCCGCGCCCGATCAGGAGCTTGGCGGCAAGGTGACGCTTCTTGGCGAGTTGGGCATCGTCGAGAGAGGCGTCCGGGGTCTCGAAATAGGCGCAGCTATATTGCTTGTCGGCGTCGAGGAAGAGGGAATAGAGCCGACCGTCGAGATCGTAATGATGGGCGACGTTGTTCCTCGCCCGTCCGCGCCGATTGAATTGCCTGATGTGCCGGCCGAAATAGCGCAGCCACCACTGCAGCCTGGCCCAGCGCGGCACCATTTCGGGCTGGTCGAGCAGGATTGCGAGCGCATCCGCGATCGAGCCGTTCTCGACGACGAACGTGCCGTCCATATAGGCTTCGCCGAGCGCCAGCTCGGGATTGAGGAGGATACGGCGTTCCGTCCGCTTGCTCAGGAACCTTGCCGACACCGGGCGGCCGCTGCCATCACCGCAGGTAAATTGAGCCCCGCTCGCGGCCGTGAAGGTCATCGTGCCGCGGCGAATGAACTGGCCCAGAAAATAACGCAACAAGCGATCCATCGAAGCACCAATGGAACAACCGG
Organism: uncultured Alphaproteobacteria bacterium; assembly: GCA_963791165.1. Taxonomy (GTDB): domain Bacteria; phylum Pseudomonadota; class Alphaproteobacteria; order Rhizobiales; family Xanthobacteraceae; genus Bradyrhizobium. The sequence goes on from CAWBRL010000032.1 coordinate 306,649, forward strand.
TACAACCGACGCACGGTGGAAAGGACGGTTCCAAAGTGCATCGACAACATGATAATTACGATGATGACGGGGCGCTAGTGCGTTGGAGTCAAAGCGGATATTCTCAAATGTGGGGATCACGCAGATGCGCAATGAGTGCGCTTCCATTCGCGGCATAATCGGCTAAAAGGTGACCGCCGCCGACGGCGTTGCGTGTTGTCGGAAGCGATTCCAGATCTGGAGAAGCAGGGAATGTTGAGCCGAGCGCTCATGACAGCGACGGTGACGCTCCTGATCGGCTGCATCACGGCAGTGGGCGTGCGGGCGCAGGAAAATCTCGATCGTGGCAAGAGCCCTTCCCAGATATTCTCGGGCACCTGCAGCGCCTGCCACAAAAGCCCGCGCGGCTTGTTGAAGAACGTCCCGGCATCCTCGCTTCCGGGATATCTGCGCCAGCACTATACGACGGGCAGCGAAATGGCTTCGCTGCTTGCGTCGTTCCTTATCTCCAACGGCGCCGCGGACCCGCGTTACCAGGCCAAGGATCAGCCGAAGCAGAAGGACGCCAAGCAGGACGGAAGGCCGGATCAACCCGACCGCTTCGGCCGCCGGCAACAGCCGCCCGTACCGGCAACGGAGGCCTCGCGACCCGAATCAGAGGGGACGAAGCCGCAAGGCCAAGGCGAAGGCGGGCGCGCCGGCCGCGATGCCAAGCGGCTGGCAAGGCCGGCTGCTACGCCCGACGCCAATCGACCTGCGGATGGCCAAACCCCGATGCAGTCCGCGACCGACGGCAAATATGGCGCCAAGCAAAAGCTCGGCAAGCGCGCCAAGCCTCCCGCCGAAGAGCCCCCGAAAGCCGAGGAGGCGGGCAGGGGCGAAGCTGCGAAGGACGGACCTTCCGGCGATGCTGCCAGAACTGATGCCGCCAAGACTGATGCCGCCAAGATTGATGCCGCCAAGACTGATGCTGCCAAAAGCGACGTACCGACCGACGCCGCCAAGGACGCCGCCAAGACCGAGGGTGACAAGCCTGAAGCTGCCAAGCCATCGGGAGACGTAGGCAAGCCCGCCAGCGAGGCGAAATCCGAGACCGCCAGGGTTGATGCGCCCAAGGAAAGTGTCGGCAGCGAGCCAGTGCCCCTGCGGCCCGATCCAGTGCCGTCGGTCACGCCGGCGTCGCCGCCTTCCTCGTCAACTGGCGGTATGCCTGAGCCTGCCGCGGCGACGGCCGCGGCGCCTGAATCGCTGCCGATGGCGCCAGCGGGTCCGCCGGTCCCCCCGATTTCGCGATAAGCTTTCTTATCCAGACGGAGGCTCGACGGCATCGCTTGACCGCGCTAGAGCATCGCTCTAGAGTAATGATCCAACACGAAATCCGGGAGCGGGCAGGGTTGACCACGGCACGCGAGGATTTGCTGGCGGCGGGACTCGCGGTGTTCGACCGCGACGGCTTCGAGGGCGCCACGGTGGCGGCCATCCGAACCCGCGCGCGGGCGTCCAATGGCAGCTTCTTCCATTTCTTCGGATCGAAGAAGGAACTCGCCGGTACCTTGTTCCTGGAAATCCTCGGGCGGTATCACGCAGCCGTGCTGGCGGCACTCGACGAACCCTGCGGCGCGCGGGAGGGCGTGGCGCGGCTGATCCGCGCGCATCTGGATTGGGTCGTGAATTCCAGGCGCGAGGCCCGCTATTTGTTCGAGATTTCGCGCAGCGAATGGAGCGACGAGATTCGCGGCGCGCAGCGCGCGCAGAATTCGCGTCTTGCGGAAGCCGTCGAGCGTTGGCGTGCGCCGCTCGTCGCGCGGGGCGAATTGTTGCCGATGACGGCGTTGTTGTTCTTCAGCCAGATCATCGGGCCGGCGCAGGTTTTCTGCCGCGGGTGGCTGTCAGGCCGCGACCGCGCCGACCCGAGAGACCAGACCGAGACGTTGATCGAGTGCGCAATCCGCGCGGTGGTCGCGCCCGATGCGCGCCGGAAGCCGGGAGAAACCGTATGAACGCGAATGCCGATCCCGACTTCGCTCCGATTGCATCCCGCATCCGCGACAATGTCGGCCGCCAGGGTTTCATGACCCACATCGGTGCGGAATTATCCGAGCTGACGCGCGGCACGTGCACGCTTGCGGTCGACCGGCGGCCGGAGCTGTTGCAGCAGCACGGACTGTTCCACGGCGGCGTCACTGCCTTCCTCGTCGACAACGCGACCACGATAGCGGCCGCGACATCGCGGGGGCAAGCGGCGCTTACGGCAGAGTACAAGTTGAATTTGCTGTCGCCGGCGACCGGCGAGCGCCTGATCTGCCGGGCGCGCGTGATCAAGCCCGGACGTCAGGTTGCCGTGGTTGCGGCCGACGTGTTTTGCGTAACCGATGGCGTCGAGAAGCACACCGCGACCGCGCTGGCCTCGATCGCGATGCTCGACGAGAAGGCGGCTGCCAGAATCCCAAGCCCGGCCTGATGGGCCGGGCTTGAAGTCGTCATAGCACGTTAGCGCGATACGCGCGTTACTTCTCGGTCGACGCGGGCGCCGGCGCCTCGTCGTCGTGCTGGGCTTCCGGATCGAAGAACTCGCCGGCTGCGGCAAGCGCCTCGGCGGCGGCGTCCTGGTCCTCCTGACGGGTCGAGATGTCCTCGCCGCGGTTGATGCGCTCGGCTTCGTCGGCGCTGCGCGCCACGGTGACGCTGACGCTGACTTCGACTTCCGGATGCACGGCGATGGCGATCTGATGCTTGCCGATGGTCTTGATCGGCGCATCGAGCAGAACCTGGCTGCGGCTGATGGTGACGCCGTCGGCCTCGAACGAGGAAATGATGTCGCGCACGCTCACCGAGCCGAACAGCTGGCCGGTTTCCGAAGCCTGACGCAGCACGATCACGTTGCGCCCGTTGATCTTCTCCGCGACCTTGCTCGCTTCGCCCTTGGCCTTGAGGTTGTTGGCCTCGAGTTCGGCCTTCATGCCGTCGAACTTGGCGCGATTGTCCGAGGTGGCGCGCAGCGCCTTGCCGCGCTTGAGCAGAAAGTTGCGGGCAAACCCGTCCTTGACGCGGACGACTTCGCCCATTTGGCCGAGCTTGGCGACGCGTTCCAGCAAAATGACTTCCATTTTCGTTTCTCCTTTTGAGTGTACGTATTCGGTTTAAAGTGGATGGTTGGCGTTTCAGGATGCGGGCAAGGGCGGCGGCTTGCCGCGCAAATAGCGCTGGCGAATACCAAAGACCGCGTCCGCAAGACCGAGCGCGATCATCGCCAGCACCGGCCAGCCGAAGGTGACGACGACGGCATAAGCGCAGCAGAGCCAGAACCCGCGGCTGTTGAGCGAAAGCGTCAGCGTGTGCAGCACGGCAAAGCCGATGAGGGCATAGGCCATCATCAGGGCGGCGGTCGCGATCTGCGCCAACATGGCAGTGAGCCCGCCGACGAAGCAGAAGGCCAGCGCGACCGACAGCGCCACCAGCGTCATCGGCGGCAATTCCGCGTTCTTCAGATCGGGCCAGGGCCGCTGCAGCCGGCCGGATGTCGCCGTGATCTTGCCGGCGAGCCACAGATTGAGCGTCAACGTCATCATGGCGACGATCGTTGCGGCCGCTGGAGCAATGATGGCAAGTGCTGCGACCCAACGTTCGATGTCGCCCGACGATGCCGCATCGCGCGGCCCCAGAATTCGCGACAGGCCGCGGCGCAGTGCGTTGGTGATGGTTTCGGCGTCCGTGCCAAGCGTCAGCATGGCCGCAATCGTGGTCAATGCGGCAAAGCCCGCGATCCAGAGCAGGATGCGGCCGGCCGGATACCATTCGAGTTGCGGCGCCGCCGGCGTCGAGCCATTGCCGGAAGCTGCATTGGGCAGCGGCCGTCCCAGCAGCGAGAGGTGGCCGAGCCACCAGGCAGGCAGCGCAATGGTGATGGCAAAGGCGATGCAGTAGGGCAGGCCGAAGATCACGCCGAGGCCGCAAGCCGCCAGGATGCCGCCGATCGTCGCCGCGATCGGTCCCCATCCGAGGGCGGCCACCATCAACGGCAGCGGCGCCAGATAGAACAACAGCAATGAGATCAGCGCGCCCGAGATGATCGAGGCGAACATCAGCGCCGACGCGCAGCCGGCCGCAAGGGCAATGAGAACAATCGCGATCATCAGCTGTCCCGCCCCCTTTGAGCGGTTAGAGGTCGTTCGACCCCAACCATCGGCGACCGGACGACCCGGAAGCCTTATGTCTGACAACGACCGGCGGCGTGGACGCCGCCGGTCGAAGATGTCTTAGCGAATGACGTAGGGCAGCAGGCCGAGGAAACGCGAGCGCTTGATGGCGCGCGCGAGCTCGCGCTGCTTCTTGGCGGAGACGGCCGTGATGCGGCTCGGCACGATCTTGCCGCGCTCGGAGACGTAACGCATCAACAGCTTGGAATCCTTGTAGTCGATCTTCGGCGCATTCGGACCCGTGAACGGGCAGGTCTTGCGGCGACGGAAAAACGGACGGCGTGCACCAGCTTCAGCCATGATTCTTACTCCTCTTCCGCCGCTTCGACAGCTTCTTCGCGCGGACGGCGCGGGCCGCGGTCGCCGCGGAAGCCACCGCCTTCACGATCGCCACGGAAGCCGCCTTCGCGGTCACCGCGGAAACCGCCGCCGCGATCGTCACGCTCGCGGTCACGATCGGCCTTGCGCATCATCGCCGAGGGACCTTCCTCGTGCTCTTCGACGCGGACGGTGAGGTAACGGATGACGTCTTCGGAGATCCGCTCCTGCCGCTCGATCTCGGTGACCGCAGCGGAGGGCGCATCGATGTTCATCAGCACGAAATGCGCTTTGCGATTCTTGTTCATGCGGTAGGTGAGGGAGCGCACGCCCCAGTTCTCGGTCTTGGTGACCTTGCCGCCGAGCCCTTCGACGATGCCCGTCATCTGGGTTTGGAGCTCTTCAACCTGCTGGGCGCTCGCATCCTGACGCGCGAGAAAAACATGCTCATAAAGAGGCATGGGTGTCCTTTCCTGTGTTGGCGCGGTTCCCGGCGGCAAGCCCTTCGAGACCTTCGGAAAGGACTCGATAATGCTCAGAAGGCGGAAGCACGGGACGACGGGCCGACTGGCCCTGCCACATCAAAAACGCCCAAAAAGGAGAGATTGCTGAGACCGTCCGTTCAGCTCCCGGCCGGGATCCACGGATGGCGCGGTTTATAAGGATTTTGAGCGCGCTGGCAAGGCTTGGGAGGGCCTTAATATCCAATCTTGATTTATTTGTTTGTATAGCATACAAATAGACGACGAGAGGGAAAAATGGCCCCCAAGTCCGTCGAGATAGCTCCCGAAGGGGCGGATCCCAAGCACGCCGTCCGCGCGACCCGCTCGGCCGGGCGCCAGATGCGGTCGCGCCTGCTTGACGTGGCCAGCGGCCTTTTCAAGGAACGAGGCCTGGCCGGCACCTCGATTTCGAACATCGCGACGGCCGCGGACGCGTTTCCAAGCCAGATCACCTATTACTTCCGCACCAAGGAAGCGCTGTTCGTCGAAGCCGCCTGCCGCGACATGCTGTACGTGGCGCGCGCGGCCGAACAGGCCGCATTGCAGGCCAAGACACCGCGGCAATACACCCGCGCACTGGTCGAGACGGTCACGGCGACGGATTCGGTCGCCTTCTTTACCGAAGCGCTGACGCTCACGCGGCGCCGCCAGGATCTCGCACCTTTGGTCGAACGCACCATCGAGCGGCTGCACGGCGAGGGGATGCGCGCCTATGCCGGCCAGATCGAACGGCACGGCTGGAAGACCTTGCGCGATCCCGATGTCAGTTCACGGCGGTTCTGGGCGGTCGCGGTTGGCGTGATGGTCGAGGGCCATGCCATGGGCCGCTCGGCAGATGAAATGTGCAGCGAGATGCTGCGCGTGCTGGGCGATCAGGCGACCACAAAGACCGCCGACGACAGTACCCGGCTGCGTCTCGTTGGCGACCGCGATGCTTCCGATTCAAATACATCCGACGAGGAGAGATCGTCATGACCGCGCTCCGCATGCGTGCCCGCGACTTTCTGAACGAGGATCAATTGATCGCCGTACGCCAGCGCGTGACGTGGAAGGGTGTCGTTCTGATCGCGCATGCGTGGGCGCTGATATTGGGGGCGATCGCGCTGGTGGCGTGGTGGCCCAACCCGCTGACCTTTCTGCTGGCGGTGGGCATCATCGGCTCGCGCCAACTCGGGCTCGCGATCCTGATGCATGACGGCGCGCATGGATGTCTGTCGGCCGACGAGAAGGTCAATTTGTCGCTGAGCCAATGGTTCTGCGCCTATCCAATTTTTGCCGAGACCCGCGCCTATCGCCGCTATCACCTGCAGCATCACGCGCGCACGCAGCAGGAAGACGATCCCGATCTGGTGCTGTCCGCGCCGTTTCCGATTACCGGGATAAGCTATCGCCGCAAGTTCATTCGCGATATCACCGGGCAGACCGGCTACCAGCAGCGCAAGGCGCAGTTGTTGAATGCGCTCGGGCCGAAGGAGTGGCCGCTCGCGCGGCGCGCCGCGCATTTCTGGGAAAAGCTTGGTCCGCAGTTCTTGGTCAATGCGGTGCTGTTTGCCGGCCTCGCCGCCGCCGGCGTGTGGTGGGCCTATCCGCTGTTGTGGCTGCTGCCGCTGCTCACCTGGCAGATGGTCATTACCCGCATCCGCAACATCGCCGAACATGCGGTGGTTCCTGACTCGGCCGATCCGTTGCGCAATACCCGCACCACGCATGCGAACTTCCTGGAGCGACTGTTCATTGCGCCGTACTACGTCAACTATCACCTTGAGCATCATCTGCTGTTCTACGTGCCTTGCTACAACCTGCCGCGCGTGCACCGCATCCTCTCCGAGAGCCGGTACGCGGAGCGGATGGAGGTGCAGCCGAACTACGCCGCGGTGCTACGGCTCGCGACCGCCAAGCCGGACCAAGAGGATCGGCCGGGCAAGCTGGTGAGCAGCGTCCGCCGCGCGCGGGCCGGCGCCAAGGTGGGCGGCGACCAGGCGGCCGGCGGCTTCTAGATCCGCATCAGGAGCCCGAACCGGACCGCGCGATTCCGCAGCGCAGCTTGACATCCCGGCCTCGGACAGTGTCTTACGGCCCATTCTCATTAGGGAGCGCCGATGACGGCTGCATTCACTTTTCCAGGGCAGGGTTCCCAGGCGGTCGGTATGGGCAAGGCCCTGGCGGAGGCCTTTCCGGCCGCGCGGGCGGTATTCGACGAGGTCGATTCGGCGCTCGGCGAGAAGCTTACGGCCATCATCTGGGATGGCCCGGGCGAGACCCTACAACTCACCGAAAATGCCCAGCCCGCGCTGATGGCGGTTTCGATTGCAACGCTGCGCGTGCTGGAGACCGAGGCGGGCTTTTCCGTGGGGCGGGATGCAGCCTTCGTCGCCGGCCACTCGCTCGGCGAATACTCGGCGCTTGCCGCAGCCGGCAGCCTTAGTATCAGCGATACCGCACGCCTGTTGCGCACCCGTGGCCTTGCGATGCAGAAGGCGGTGCCGGTCGGCGCCGGCGCGATGGCCGCACTTCTCGGGCTCGATTATGAGGCCGCGATGGCCGTCGCCAGCGAAGCCGCGCAAGGGCAGGTCTGCCAGGCCGCCAACGACAATGGCGGGGGACAAGTTGTCGTTTCCGGCGACAAGGCCGCCGTCGAACGCGCGCTCGAGATCGCCAAGGCCAAAGGGGCCAAGCGCGCGATGCTGCTGCCGGTGTCCGCGCCGTTCCATTGCAAGCTGATGCAACCTGCCGCCGATGCGATGGCACAGGCGCTGGCCGGTGTAACGATCAAGGCTCCGGCCTCGCCGCTGGTGTCGAACGTGCTGGCGGCATCGATCACCGACCCCGACGAGATCCGCCGCCGCCTGATCGAGCAGGTCACCGGCACCGTGCGCTGGCGCGAGTCGGTAGCCTACATGGCGACGCACGGCGTCACGCGATTCTTCGAGATCGGCGCCGGCAAGGTGCTGAGCGGGCTGGTCAAGCGCATCGCCGACGGCGCCGTCGGCGTATCGGTCGGGGGACCCAACGACATTGCCGCCGCCAAGGACGCATTGGCAGCTTCGGCCTAAAGCTCCCGGAAGGAGATATTGATGTTCGATTTGACGGGCAGGACGGCGCTGGTAACCGGCGCGACCGGCGGTATCGGCGGCGCGATCGCGCAAGCGTTGCATGCGCAGGGCGCGACGGTGGCGATTTCCGGCACGCGCCGCGAGGTGCTGGATGCCTTCGCCGGCAAGCTTGGCGAACGCGTTCACGTGCTGCCGTGCAACCTGTCCGACAGCGCGGAAGTCGAGGCGCTGGTGCCTGCGGCGGAAGCCGCGATGGGGCAGGTCGATATCCTGATCGCCAATGCCGGCATCACGCGTGACAACCTGTTTGTGCAGTTGCGTGATGAGGACTGGGACGACGTCATCAAGGTCAACCTGACCGCGACCTTCCGTCTAGCCCGCGCCGCAACCAAATTGATGATGCGCAAGCGCTTCGGCCGGATCATCGCCATCACCTCGGTCGTCGGCGTGACCGGTAACCCCGGCCAGGCCAACTACACGGCGTCGAAGGCCGGCATCATCGGTCTGATCAAGACGCTCGGGGCGGAATATGCCAAGCGGAACGTCACCGCCAACTGCATCGCACCAGGGTTCATCAAGACGCCGATGACGGACGCGCTCAACGACAAGCAGCGCGAGACCATCCTGACGAAGGTTCCTGCGGCGCGGCTGGGGACGCCGGAGGACATCGCCGCCGCGGCCGTCTATCTCAGCTCGAACGAGGCCGCCTATGTCACCGGCCAGACGATTCACGTCAACGGTGGAATGGCCATGTTTTGAGCCATTTACGGCCCTGATGGATGCGGCCCAAGGCCGTTCCGCCGGGGGAGGAGGCTTGTAGTCAAGGCTGGGGAAGTATGATAACCGAACCCCCGACGGATGGGCAAAGAAGGCCATTGCAGGAATTTGAAACCCTGTATATTGGCGTGGCAACGCCTGCCGTTCGCCGGGCTTTGTCGGCTACCACCGGGCCGAATCAAGACTATGCACGATAGCGAAGGAAGTTTAACGACCACGATAGCTCGTAGCGTCTCTATAGCGTCTTGGGGTCGGGTCCAATGGAACAAAGTACGAGGTTAAACGATGAGTGAGATTGGCGAGCGGGTTAAGAAGATTGTGGTCGAACACCTCGGTGTTGAACCCGAAAAGGTTGTCGACAACGCAAGTTTCATCGACGACCTCGGCGCCGACAGCCTCGACACCGTCGAGCTTGTGATGGCATTTGAAGAAGAGTTCGGTTGCGAAATTCCCGATGACGCCGCTGAGACGATTCTGACCGTCGGCGATGCGACCAAGTTTCTCGAAAAGAACGCGAAAAGCTGACGTCCCGGGCGGGTAGCGACAGAACCGGACGGGCCGTTGTCGAACGGTCCCCCGGTTTCTTGTTTTGGTGCGCAAGCCTTGGGCTGGAGTTTTGACATGAGACGGGTTGTCGTCACGGGGCTGGGCATGGTTACGCCGCTCGGCTGCGGCGTTGACACCACGTGGAAGCGTATCCTCGACGGTCAAAGCGGCGCGCGGAAGATCGATACTTTCGAAGTCGCCGACCTCTCCAGCCAGATCGCCTGCGTGATTCCGCGCGGCGACGGCAGCAACGGCACCTTCAATCCCGACCAGTGGATGGAGCCGAAGGACCAGCGCAAGGTCGACGACTTCATCATCTTCGCGATGGCCGCGGCGCGCCAGGCGCTCGACGACGCCAGCTGGCATCCCGCCACCGAAGAAGACAAGTGCGCGACCGGCACCCTGATCGGCTCCGGGATCGGCGGCCTGTCCGGCATTGCCGATACGGCGCTGCTTTTGAAGGAGCGCGGGCCACGCAAGGTATCGCCGTTCTTCATTCCGGGGCGTTTGATCAATCTCGCTTCCGGCTATGTCTCGATCGAGCATGGCCTCAAGGGCCCCAACCATTCTGTCGTGACCGCGTGTTCGACCGGCGCGCATGCGATCGGCGACGCCTCCCGGCTGATTATGCTCGGCGATGCCGACGTCATGGTCGCGGGTGGAACGGAGTCGCCGATTTGCCGGCTGGCGATGGCAGGATTTTGTGCGGCGCGCGCGCTTTCGACCGCCTTCAACGAGACGCCGGAGAGGGCATCGCGCCCCTATGACAAGGCTCGCGACGGCTTCGTCATGGGCGAGGGCGCCGGCATCGTGGTGCTCGAGGAGTATGAGCACGCGAAACAGCGTGGCGCGAAGATCTATGCCGAAGTGGTGGGCTACGGCCTGTCGGGCGACGCCTATCACATCACCTCGCCGGCGCCGGACGGCAATGGCGGCTTCCGCAGCATGACCGCCGCGCTGAAGCGTGCGGGAATGTCGGCTTCCGATATCGACTACATCAACGCGCACGGAACCTCGACGCAGATCGGCGACGAGATCGAACTCGGCGCGGTCGAGCGGTTGCTCGGCAACGACACCTCGAAGGTGTCGATGTCGTCGACCAAATCGTCGACCGGCCATCTGCTGGGTGCCGCCGGCGCGATCGAGGCGATCTTCAGCATACTTGCGATTCGCGACAACATCGCGCCGCCCACCATCAATCTGGAAAATCCGTCGGTGGAAACCGCGATCGATCTGGTGCCGCAAAAGGCGCGCAAGCGTGATATCAACGTCGCGTTGTCGAATTCATTCGGATTCGGGGGGACCAATGCCTCCGTGATCGTTCGGCGCGTGACTAACTAGCAAGTGTTCGACACGACTCCACCGTTTCGCCGTATTCGGCGATGATTTCTACATCTGGGCGTATGCTATCGGCTGGGATTGCCGGGCCACGATTGAACCGACAGGATTCAGGTTGCATCGATGAGTGAGAGGCCGCCCATTTCACCACGGAGTCCGCGCGCTGCGCTGGAGCCCGAGCAGGTGCCGCCGCCGCCGAGGCGGTCGGAGCGCGCCCGCAATCCCTTCGTGGTGGTCGGCAATGCCATCTTCACCATCCTGATCATCCTGATGATCGCGGCGGGAACGACGTACTATTACGGCAGGCAAATGCTGGAAACGCCGGGGCCGCTGCAGGAAGACAAGGTCGTCAACATTCCGGCGCGTGCCGGCAAGCGCGACATCGCCGACACGCTGCTGCGCGAGGGGGTGATCAACGTCAATCCCTGGGCGTTCATCGGCGGTGTGTTTGCGCTGAAGGCGAGTTCCGATCTCAAGCCCGGCGAATATTCCTTCCAGAAGAACGCCAGCCTGCGCGACGTCATCGCCACCATCGTCGAAGGCAAGGTGGTGCAACACTCCGTCACCATTCCCGAGGGTTTGACGTCCGAACAGATCGTGACGCGGCTTGTCGACAACGACATCTTCGCAGGCTCGGTGCGGGAATTGCCGCGTGAAGGCACGCTGCTGCCGGAAACCTACAAATTTCCGCGCGGCACCACGCGCGAGCAGGTGATCCAGCGCATGCAGCAGACCCAGAAGCGAGTGCTCGCCGAAATCTGGGAACGCCGCAATCCGGATGTTTTGGTCAAGTCGCCGGAGCAGCTCATCACGCTGGCCTCGATCATCGAGAAGGAAACCGGCCGGGCCGACGAGCGCAGCCGCGTGGCGGCTGTATTCACCAATCGTCTGCGGCAGCGGATCAAGCTGCAATCCGATCCGACCATCATCTACGGGCTGGTTGGCGGCAAGGGAACGCTGGGCAGACCGATCAGGCGCTCCGAAATCCAGCAGCCGTCGCCCTACAATACCTATGTGATCGAAGGCCTGCCGCCGGGGCCGATCGCCAATCCGGGCCGCGCCTCGCTCGAAGCCGCCGCCAATCCCGCGCGCACCCGCGACCTGTTCTTCGTCGCTGACGGCAGCGGCGGGCACACGTTTACCGAAACCTACGACCAGCATCAGAAAAACGTCGTCAAGCTGCGGGCGCTGGAAAAGCAGATCCAGAACGACACCGTCGAGCCGGGCGAGGACGCGCCGCCGCCAACCGCGGCCGGAGCGCCGGCCGACACCAACCCGACCGCAACCACGACGCGGCCGGGGGCGGCGAAGAAACCGCCGGCGCGGCCGGCTGCGCCCGCGACGACGGCGCCGGGCCGCCAGGGCGCCGCGCAATCCAATGCCGCGCCGCCGGTGGTCCAGCGCTGACATAGGCCCTGATTCCGGCCCCGGCCGGTCAGACGGCGCCCGGAACGCAATTCCACTTTCGCGGAAATCGTTTTAAGGTCGCCCTGTCTCTTTCGAGTCTCGAATCCCCTGTCCTTTGGAAAGTTTTACGCGATGGCGCTATCAAGCATGACCGGTTTTGCCCGGAGCCACGGCGCCAGCGGCCCCTACACGTTCGAGTGGGAACTGAAATCGGTCAACGCGAAGGGCTTCGATCTGCGGCTGCGGCTGCCGCCCGGCTGGGACGAACTGGAGGCCTTTGCCAAAAAACGCGCCGGCGAGGTGCTGTCGCGGGGCACGGTGTATGCCAACCTCAACGTCAAGCGCGCCAACGCGCTCTCCGCCGTACGCATCAATGAAGACGTGCTTTCCTCGATCGTGAAGGTCGCGGGCGAGCTCGCCGGCAGGATCGACGCCGTGGCGCCCAGCATCGATGGATTGCTCGCCATCAAGGGCGTCATCGAGGTCGTCGAACCCGAAAGTGACGAGGCGGAGGACAAGGCGGCGAGGGATGCGGCGGCGGCGGCCTTCGAGCAGGCGCTTGCCCATCTGGTCGAGATGCGACGCCGCGAGGGCGTGACGCTTGGGCAAATTCTCATCCAGCGCATGGACGAAATCGAAAAGCTGGCCAGCAAGGCCGAGGCCGCACCCGGCCGCAAGCCGGAAGCGATCCGGGCGAGATTGGCCGAGCAGGTCGCTGCCCTATTGGAAACCTCCGAGCGTTTCGATTCTGACCGGCTCAATCAGGAGGCGATCCTGATCGCGACCAGGGCCGACATCCGCGAGGAACTCGATCGTATCGCCTCGCACGTCACGCAAGCCCGCGAGATGATCGGAAAGGGCGGGCCGGTCGGCCGGCGCCTTGATTTCCTTGCCCAGGAATTCAACCGCGAGGTCAATACCTGCTGCTCCAAGTCGAACGATCTGGAATTGACCCAGACCGGGCTCGAGATGAAAAACGTGGTCGAGCAGTTCCGCGAGCAGGTCCAGAATTTGGAGTGACCGATGACGGCTGCTGGTTTCAACGGAGTTGAACGGCGAGGACTGATGTTCGTGCTGTCGTCGCCTTCGGGCGCCGGCAAGACCACGCTGTCGCGGTTGCTGCTGGAGCGCGAGCCGGGCCTGAAGATGTCGGTTTCCGCGACGACGCGCGCGATGCGGCCGGGCGAGGTCGAGGGCCGCGACTATTTGTTCGTCGACAAGCCCAGATTCGAGACGATGGTGAAGCAGGGCGAACTGCTCGAATGGGCGACGGTGTTCGACAATCTCTACGGCACGCCGCGCGCGCCGGTCGAAGCGGCGTTGTCGGCGGGACAGGACGTGTTGTTCGACATCGACTGGCAAGGCACCCAGCAGCTGCATCAAAAGGCGAGCGTCGATGTCGTGCGGGTCTTCATCCTGCCGCCGTCGGCCGCCGATCTCGAGAAACGCCTCCACACCCGCGCGCAGGATTCCGACGAGGTGATTCGCGGGCGCATGAGCCGCGCCACTCACGAGCTCAGCCACTGGGCGGAATACGACTATATCGTCGTCAACCATAGCGTCGACGAAGCGTTCGCCGAGGTGCAGTCGATCCTCAAGGCCGAGCGGCTCAAGCGCGAGCGCCGCACCGGCCTGACCGAGTTCGTTCGCAACCTGCAGCGCCAGCTGGAAAAATAGCCGTTACCGCAGTTTCCGTCAGTGCTGCGCGCTGCGGGCGAGCCGGGCCAGCATGTCGGTGACCTGCCGGTCCCGCGCTTCTTGCGGCCGTGGATTGCGCGCCTCCTGCGGGCGTGGATTGTGGGCAGCTTCCTGGCGCGGACGTTGTTGCGCAGCCTCAGTGCGCCGCACCCGGGCTTCCTCGCGATGGAACGTCGGCTGAGCTGATCGCACCGGCGGCGCTGACCGCGCGGGCGGTGCTGCACGTGTTTGCGGCGCCGAACGCGGTTGCGGCGCTGACCGCTTGTTTTTGACTGAATCCCACATCGCACGCCGCTGACGCTGCATGGCACGCCGAGCGCGGATGCGGCCCAGCCTGAAGACCAGGCTCACCGTGATGCCGGCCAGCGCGAGCGCGGCAGCCATCACCACGAGCAGCATCTGCAATGACGCCGTTGGCTTCGTCGATGAGTCCGCCGCGGCGAAATTATTCCCCGTCGCGGGCTGTAGTAGCGCCGGTTGCTGCAGGGCTGGTTGCTGCACCGGCTCGGCGTCTGCTTGCTGCTGGTCGGCGGACGAATTGGCGACGGCGGCGGTGCGAACATCGGCAGGATTGCTTGAAGCATTCGCGCCCGTGCCTTCGAGCCATCGTGTCGTGGCCAGTGGGGTTGGCGCGAGCACATTTGCGCCTGCGGTGCGCTTGCTATCCTGAACGGCCGGTGTGGAGGTCGCTGCGCCGGTCGTTTGTGAAGCGAGATTAGCAGGAGGGGTCTGTTCGGCGCGGGATTGCTGGGAAATATATTCTGCGCGCGCTTCGGAAATCGCCTTGCGCGTGATCGTGCGCGACGGCTGCTCGGCCGGCTCCGCGGCTGCGGCCGAAGTCGCCGGCGCTGAAACCGGCGGCGTGGCGCGGGTGGACTTGTCGCCCTCTTCCCGAAGATACCAGCACTGACGTTTGGTCGCGCGATCGATGCGGTAATACCAATGGCTGCCGGCGGTGGTCGCGCCCTTTGGCGCGGTCAGGCAGTCGTCGGCGCTGGCGGCTTGCGCGCGGAGATCCGTCACGGTGGCGAGGTGGGCTCCGGCCAGAACACTGACGAATAGAGCCGCGACGGACTTCGCGGAACGCTTTGACATCTACTTCCCCGGTACTGATACGCAACGCTTGGGTTACTCAATCTGGTCGGAGAGTTGGGTCGCAATGAGCCGCAATTCCGGAGCGGATGGGGTATAATTGAGGCCTGTGGACAGCCATAATTGAGGCGGGCCGAGGCCGCCAAAATCGCGGCATTTTGCTGCCGTTCAGGGCGTTTTTCTACTGTTTAGAAGCGGTCCAGCGTCCGGTGCATCCATCGGACCGCGTGAACGAGCCGGAGCCGGTGCGGCCCGAGAAACGGCCGGTACTGTTCCAGCTCAGACCCTGGACGGATCCGCCGGTCCTCGTCGAGCCATTCGGGCTGACCGACCCGGAGCTCAGCTCGCCCGAAATCCTGCCACCTGAGATGACAAAGCGCTCGCTGCTGCTGCCGCAAGGTGTGCCCACGGCGACGGACAACCCATGTACCATCGAAATTGCCGCCGCCACCGCCATCGCCTTCACCGCCGCTGCTCTTCCGCGATGCGCGGCGTGGCTCGTCGGATTCAGGTTTGGCGCGACGTGGCGGTTTGGATGGTTCGACCGCGCGCGGCGCCTCGCGCGAACCGGAAAGCGATTTCTCGTCGTTGCCGATGCTGCCGCCGACACTGCCGGACTGCGCCTGCGCGGTGCTCGTTACGGCGGCCGAGATCAAGAGCGAGACGAGTGTCGTTCCGATCGTGCGTTGAATTGAACTTCTCATAATGACTTGTTCCAATATCCAAATGGCGCGCATCAAAAATGCGCGCGCAACAGCGCTACTGTTTCGCCGCTGTCCACCTTCCGGTGCAGCCGTCCGACTGCCGGAACGTTCCGCCTCCGCTGCGGCCGGACAGGCGGCCGACCGTGATAACCGTGATGCCATTGCCGCTGGAGGTGCCATACACCCTGCCGTCGGGACTGACGGTGCCTCTGGCGGTCTGACCGATTATCTTGCCGCTGGTGACGACGACCGCGTTGCTGCTGCTGCCCGAACACGTGACGCCGACGGAGCTCACAATCCACGCGCCATCGAAACCGTTGCTGCCGCCGCCGCTCTTCCGCGATGCGCGCTGAGGTTCTTCCGTCTCGGGTTTGCTGCGGCGTGCGGGAGCATCAGCCGCGCGTGGCGGCTCTCGCGAACCGGAAAGCGATTTCTCGTCATTGCCGATGCTGCCACCGGCGCTGCCGGATTGCGCCAGCGCAACGCCGGTTCCGGATGCGACCGAGACGAAAACAGCGAGCAGCGCAATCCCGGTGGAATGTCGAACGACATCTCGCATAAGCGGTGCTTCCAATATCTTGAATGAAAAATTAGCGGCCGGACCCGTCGGCACAGACTGCGCCAATGACGCGGCAAGATTTGCCAGTCTTGCCGCACTCGTCAAGCGCGGCGTCTTTGGCGCGCGCAACGGTATCGCGCTGGACCAGCGACCAGGATTTGTCCGAAATCGCAAACGCGCCGCATCGCGATCCGTAGAAACTCAATTCGAGCGGACATTTGCTTCCGCCGCAATTCTTGAGCGCGTCGTCGATGGCCGCCCGCCGCGATACATGATTCCAGGACATTCCCCATTTGGCGCTGTCGGGGCCGTAGACGATCGACGCCCACGGTTTCAGGTCTTCCATCTTGCGCAGCCGCGTCAGCACGCCTTCGGTGGCTTCACCCGTCGGCGTCATCTTCGCCTTCTCCTGAAACTTTGATATCGCCAGCCGCATGCCGTTCTTGCTGTCCGGCGGCTCCGGATCGTAGTTGAGCTCGAACAGGCGGTCGCTGAGTTCGCGCAGCAGGATGGGATCCTTGAGCGGGATGCGGTCGGGATCGGGGCGCAGCGTCGAGGCGATCGGCGCATCGGGGGCCGGCGCCACCGCGACCTGCGCCGAGGGAGCAGGGGGCACAAAATAGAAGTTGCCGTCGATCGGCGAGGAGGACACCCAGGGCTGTTGCGAGCCGCCGGTCTGGCGCTTTACGGCGAGGCCGACCTGGTTGAAGGTCTGGAAGATGTCGACACCGGCCTGCTTGATGGTGGATGCCAGCGCCCGGGTGTAGGGGCTGTGGCCGTCGGCGCCGTCGAGCGCGACATTGCCGGGCTGCGTCGCATAGGAGATCAGCGTGCCCTCCGGCGCGCGCATCTGGGCGAGGCCGCCGTCGGAAGCCCGCAAGCCCCGCGCGCCAAACGGATTGTTCCGGCAGGCATCGAGGATCACCATGTTGAGCCGGGTGCCCGAACCCTGCATCTGGCGCAGCACGAGATTGACGTCCACCATCTGGAAATCGACGTCAGCCTCGCGCGTGGGATTGGCGGTGACCGGCACCAGGTAATTCGAGCCCGAAACCTGGACGCCGTGGCCGGCGTAATAGAACAGCGCGACGTCGGCGCCCTGCACCTGCCGGCCGAAGGATTGCACCGCCAGATCCATCGCCGGCTTATCGAGATCGAGCTGCGCGCGGCTGCCGATCAGCGTGAAGCCGAGAGCGGAGAGCGTGTCTGCCATCAGCGCCGCATCGTTGCGGGGATTGTCGAGCCGCGGCACGTTTTGATAGCTGGAGTTGCCGATGACCAGCGCGACGCGCTTTTCGGCGGCGGCCGTCGTAGCGAAGAGCAGCGCGATCAGGAACGCCAGCGCCGAATACCATTGACCTTCAAAAGCGCCACGCATCTTCAATATAATCCCGTCATCCAATGACGGCAGGTTATCAGTCTGGGCGTCATGCGCAAAGCGGCACGGCGGCAAACAGGGGCGGGTGGGGGCACTCCATCCGATCTCCGTTGTGCGTGTTTTCCGTGGCTGACGACTGGATACGACATCGCGATCTCGCGGCGCGGATAGCGCCCGAAGTTTTTCATCGACGACACCCTCTCGAAAGCAGAGGGCGCAGGGAAAGCCGGGTGCCCTCGGCACCCGCAGTCATGCGCAAAGATGCACATGACAGACCGCAGGTGCGCCGGAACACCCGGCCTTCCCTGCGCAGTGGTTTTAACGGCTTATGGCGCGCTCTCCTCGGAGACGAATTCGTCTTGCCTCCGTCACCGGCGAATTGACGATGTGTCGATCCGGTTGGATCGAACGCATCTTCGCCGGCTTGACACCAGCAACGGGTGCCAGGACCACACGGTTTTGCCGTCCGCAGCTTCCCTCACGAGGCGTCCCGACCGGGCTCATGTGCTGCCGGCCGAAATTTCCCGCGAGGGCGTTTAAGCGCCGTTCGTCTGCGCGCCGTCATCGCTCACAAGCCGAAACTCGCCCTGCGACCACCTCGCGCGCCCGACGCTGCCGCGTCCACCGCAACCTGCCCCAACGTTCGTGACGACGGCCGACGCCCCTCTGGCGGGACAGGTTGGCGGCATTTTACTTTTGATTTGCCCGACGGGTTAAGCGAAATATTTTCGCGTGCGGGACTCGACAGGTTTTGTTGATTTGCCCGACGGGCAAATCAACCTGTAGTCGCTCGGGGAATTTGTGCTGTCACGGCAACTCATGGCTTGGGTAAGAGTAGTAGCCCGGATGAGCGTAGCGAAATCCGGGATAACATTCCGATCGGCCCCGAATATCCTGCGCTCATCCGGGCTACGCTTACTCAAAACATGCCATGCAAGTCCCGACGGCCGTCGACGACGCGGATGATCTCAACTGTGCCGATGGGGCCTTCATCGGTGTCAGGAGCGGTGCGGTACAGCAGCAAATAAGGATTCTCTACCAGCATGCGCATCGAGGGACGGATATCGGACCGCCGCACGCCCATCCGCGGCTGCGATCTCAGCAGTTCTACCTTGGATTCGATGCGATCCAGATAACGCTCGGCAACGGCCGGCCGTTCGACTCCGATCAACACGTAGATGTCCAGCAGGTCAGTCCGGGCCTGGTTCGACCAGACCAGTTCAATCGGCATTGCCGGAGGTTTTCTTCGCGCCTTCCAGACGTTTGCGCGCGTCTTTACGCAGCTTCGCCATATTCAGCGTACCTGCGGAGCCGCTGGCAACGCCTTCGTCCCACATCCGTCGCAGCCGCTTGATGTCTTCCTGGCGCAGTTCGCGCTTCAATTGCCAGTCACGCACGGCTTCCCGCACGATCTCGCTCGTGGTGGCGTACTCGCCCGCGTCCACCGCTGCCTTGAGCGCCGAAATCTGCTCGCTGGTCAGCGCAACGCTTACTTTTTCGACGGTTGCCATCCGGCCTCCTATATTTCTAGGGAGCATATCTTACTACTTCTTGATACCATGGGCAACGTTGATGTTCCGGTATCTGCCGCGCACCCGGGTCCGTAAACGAAATTACAAATTACGGTGCCAGTGCTGGACTGCACCCCGTCAGTGAGACACGCTAATTTCTGTGACAGGTGCGCTCAATAGGCACATCGCGCCTTCGCGAGCATCACATGCAAGTGCACTGTCATGTAACCGAAATTCCCGGCTTCAGGCCGCTGCATCTCGACTTCGGCGGAACAGTCGCACTAGCTCAGTTCCGTTGCATAATTGGCAATGGTATTGAACCAGGTCGCTGCCGTCTGCGTCGGGGGTGCTGTTCGCAATCTTCATCGTTACCTTACATACAATGCAGGTAAGGAGATCGATCAGCGGGCTCTTGTCGTCGTTCGCATTGCTCATTTGCTTCGCCTTACCCATCAGAGCATCGCCCAGGTTGAGGGTTCGGCGGGGTCTGCGAGCGTCACAAAAACCACTCGAAAACGGCAAGGAACAGCCAGACCCAGCCAACCATAGCTACGGAAGAGGCCGCCAGCCAAGGCGGCCTTATGTCTCCGGTTCGAACGTCGCGATCTTGCGGGCTTCGTGCCATAGCTCTACCGCGTGGCCGTCGACCATTTGCCTGGCGAAGCGTTTGGCTTCCTCGTCATCGTCGCACACGATGGCAACGCGCTTCGAGAAACGGCCGTCGGCGCCGATGAGATAGGCGTAATAGCCGGCCATCACGCGTTACTCTTCAAGCCAGGCAGGCGCAGCCAGTCGCTCATGTCCGCGCCAGTTTCTGCCTGCTCGGCCCGCCGCAGAACCGCCTCGCGCGCGGCACCAGGAGGAAGCGCTTTCGCTTCCTTACGCAGCCGCGTTGCATGTTCAGCCAAGCGCGCTTCAAGAGATTTCGCCTGTGTCGAGTATCGTTTACGCATCGCGCTGCGCCCTTCATCGTACCAGGCGGGAGCGCAACTGTCTCTCAGTCACCGATAGCTACCCTACATGGAGCGGTGATGAGATGCAGGTGGGTGTCCAGTCTGTCGAATATAAGCGCAATAGTGCACACAGCCATTATTTTAATTCGGAGACCGGACTACGCCGCGTCTTCGTCAGCATGTCGAAGGACGGATCGCCGTCCGGCATAAAGAAGGACGGCATGCCAAGTAAGCCTGACCAACTCCCCCGTCTTACGAGACCTCGCCGCTAGCTATTCCCTGCGGCGCGGCTTTTCCATGCGTGCTGAATGAATGCTCGTTGAGCGGCAATTGTAAGCATCGGCAGGGACCGACGCGATTGCTGATGTTTCGCGGTTCGAGTGCCGACAAAGGAGCACCGTGGTTTTACGGAGGCCGAAACAGGTCGTTCCTTGCAACCATTGTCCCTGCGCGCGGTTAGCGGGTGCAGCATTTCCGCTGTGAGGAGAGGCAGCGAGATGTTCTTTTACCCGTGGTATCCAGCGCTGATGTTGGCCGTCGAGTTGAATAACGTGATCGATATTCGGCTTCGGAGCATTGCCACCGGTAAGGTGAACGCCAAAGAGGAAACCCGCTTGATGGTGAGCGAAAAGATTGACGCTGCTCTGGAAGCGGGTTCGATGCTCGTGAATGGCCGCAAGCCTGCGGACGTTATCGACTTTTACCGCAAGCACGTCGCGGCCAACGCGGCTCGGCTGTCCTAGCAGGTGAACCAACCAAATGAAAAGCCCAGCGCGAACGCCGGGCGGATCGTAAATATACTTCAAACATCGGTAATGGGAACAACAGACCAGTGCCAGCCCGCCGCGTCTGCCCGCAAGGATACTTAGGAACGGAAAATCGGGAAAAAGAGGTAATCGGGAGCTGAAGGCGCCAACTGAGGCGGCCTTACCGCTGCTCGCCAACCGAACCGGCGGTGAGGTCGCCAAACCCGGCGGCCTCCGCGAGCCCGTCTCTTAATTGCAGGTATCGATCGGGTATTGGTTTCCGACCAGTACGCCAAGAAAGTATTTTTGCCCTTGTTTGCATCGCGCCTTGCAAGCGCCAACCTCCTTGGCGCAGGCACCCTTGTAGCTGGTGTACTGACCGACAGCCCAGCTTGCGCATTCTCGTCCTTGTTCGGTGCAACTCTTTGCCTGGACAGTTGTGGTCGCGCCAACGAGTATTCCCGCAACTGCAACGGATCGCAAAATACCAAAATCAAACATGCGCCACCTCCCTGGACGATCGCGAGTTCAACGCTTCTGGTACGGATGGAAGATGTGGTCCTTCGCCTTCACGGCCACATGGCACGCGTGTCCGCAGTCTGAGGGGCTGGGATCGGCCGTGAAATTGTCGGATGCGGCGTCATAGTTGAACAGCGCGTATCCCCATCCGCCGCTTTGCGGAAATCTCTTGCTGTCCTTTTCGATGACGAAGGCCTGCGTGAAGACATCAGGCACATCCACGACGAAGGGGGCCTCCGTGCTCTTCTTCGGCTTCCACTGAAGCTTTGCGATCTTCGAGCCATCCGGGAAGGGCTGGCCGTTTTGGGGAATACCGGCCTTGTAAGCCTCGATCATGATCGGATTGGCGACGATCACCTTGAGCACTTCGTCGGTCCGGGCGGAAGACACCACCGCCCAGTCCTCGTATCCCCTGAAGTCAGCGAACGCGATTCCGCTCGGTGAATTCAGCGCGTACTTGTCCTGCGCGTAAACGGCAGCGCCACCCAGGACGGCGAGCGCTGCCGTGGCCATCGCAATCGTGAGCTTGCTCTTGCGCTTCATGACTGATCCCTTTTGGTGCCGGTTTCATCTCAATCACGATGACAGTACACTCAATTGAGAAGTTGCGGACATCACGTGCGGGTCAAGTGCAATGTCACCGTGATCGCCAAGACCTGCGGCCGATCTATTTGAGATGCCGCGGCCCGCGCGGCGTCGCCGGTTTTTCGGGTGCGGCCGGCGCAAAGCTCAGCGTGACCATGGCGGTCTGTGTCGTCGGCCGGTTCTCGGCGATGACGTCCCAATAGCCGCGGATGTTCAGATAGCCCATGTATCCTTCCCACGCGGGGAAGAAGATACCGATCTGCGGGCCGATGCCGACGGAGTGGCCCTTGAACTCGCCAAGCCTGGCGCCGGCGCCGCTGTCGCCCGTGATCTGCTGGTAGGCATAACCGGCCAGGCCGACATGCACGCTCTTGCTGACGAATTGCGACATCGCCCAGTCGAAATGGAAGTCGATGCCGTTGCGATACTGCAGCGCGTCGTTCATCCCGCTGTAGGTGAAGCCCGCGACCGCGGACAGCTCATGCCCGGTCTGCGGATTGAGGTAGGTGTAGCCGAAGCCGCTGTCGATCGCGGTGTAGCCCGGGCTCAGGTTGGCGAGGCGCGTGGAGTCATAGGTGCCGCTCGGGATGTTGCCCAGCACGTACCACATGTAGTTGTTGACGCCCTGATTCCATTTCAGGGTACCGAGATAGTACACGTCGCCGACGGTGGTCCGCTCGTCGCGGGCATTGCCTGAAATCTGGTTGCCGCGCGGTCCGGTCAGCGTGGAGCCGATGCTAATCCCGGCGTTACCGGGCACGCCGGCCGCACCGATCGTCAACTGGCCCCCGAGCACCGGCGTCGCAAAGGTATAGGCCGGCAGGACGCCAACCGCGTCGGCGCGGGCATGCAGGCCCGTGACGACGGACGCGTTGTTCTGCAACTCCTTGCCGGCGCCCGCATTTGCCTCGAGGTGAAGATAGAGGGTCGTGAGACTCCAGCCGGGCTGCCCCGGTACGGCGGAGAGACTTCCCATGCCACCCGGCAGCCAGAAGCCGACGCCGCCAGCGTCAGCAAGGGCTGCAGCCGGGATCAACGCCATCGCACCCAACGCGGCAAATCCCGCCGCTGCGGGTCGTAGCCGAGAGCACCAATGACGAAGCATTTCAGTTCTCCCGAACGCGTCGCTTGATCAACGCAATCTCAGGAGTATGCGAGCGCGAGTACTGGCCCGATTTGTGACTATAAGCTGCACAAGGATCAGGTTTTTCGCGGTTGTGACTTAAACGTCACGCGGCCCGAGACTTGCCGAGACTTGCCGACCGAGACTTGCCGACCGAGACTTGCCGATATGCCTCCGCGCGGCGACAGCATCGCTGTCGCCGCCATTCGTGGTGACGACCGGGGGCGCTGCGTCAGTTCTTCAGCACGATCCGCCCGACGACCTTTCCGGCGCGCAGCTCCTCGATCCATTTCTGGACGTCGGCCATCGGCTCTTCCTTCATCGGCGTCGGCTTGATCTTGCCGGCACGGGCGAGCGCCATCAATTCCTTGGCCTCGGCGAGCGTGCCGACCATGAAGCCCTCGATGGTCATGCGCTTGTAGATCCACTGCACCATCGGCAGGCTGAAATTGCCGCCCATCAGGCCGGAGACCACGATCTTGCCGCCGCGCGCCAGCACCGAGACGGCGAAGGCCATCGACTTCTCGTTGCCGGCGAAATCGACGATCTCGTCAAAGCCGCCCTCGGTCTCCTTGATCATGCGCCTGGCGATTTCGGGTTCGGCCGGATCGTAAGCCACCGCGGCGCCGTTCTTCAGCGCGCTCTCGCGCGCGGCCGCGCTCAGATCCGCGACTGCGATCTTTTGCGTGAACATCGCTTGCGCGAATGCAAGCCCCATCATGCCGACGCCGCCGAGCCCGATCAGCAGCAGGTTGCGCTGCCGCGGACGGTCGACCAGCCGCTTCAGCGCACCATAGGCTGTCACGCCCGAGCACATCAGGGTCGCCGCCTGGTTGACGGGAAGGGGATCGTAATCGAGCAGATACTTCGCGTCCGGCACCAGCACGTGGCTGGCAAAGCCGCCGTCGATGGAGACGCCGAGGAAGCGCTGCTTGACGCAGAGGTTTTCGTCGCCATTGGCGCAATCGCGGCACTGGCCGCAGCCGATCCACGGGAATACCGCCTGCTTCTTTCCGATCAGCTCCTTCGGAGCATCCGGCCCGACCTCGTCGACGACGCCGGCGATCTCGTGTCCGAGCGTGAACGGCAGCGTCATGCCGCGCGTGGTGTCGAGCTTCTTGCCGCCGCCGAGGTCGGCATAGCCATCCTGGATGTGCAGATCGGAATGGCACAGGCCGCAGCGTTCGATGCGGACGAGGACTTCGCGGCCTTGCGGCTTCGGCGTGTCGACGATGGTTTCGCACAACGGCGCATCGAACTTGACCAGAGACTGGCGACGCATCAGCGCCATGGCATTTCTCCTTGGGAATTTTCTTAGGGCGTTTGGGACTTTGCGCTTCGTATATCGGTCAATTCACGGGCCATGGCAACAAAGCCTGATACGGGAATCGTCTCGGCCCGCCGTGTCGCGTCGACCTCGGCGGCTGCGGCCAGCCGGGCCGGATCGACCGAGAGCGATTTGAGGCTCTGCCGCAGCATTTTCCGGCGCTGGCCGAAGGCCGCGGCCGCCACCTGTTCGAGGGTGCGGCGGTCGCACGGCTCCGGTGCTGCGCGCGGCACCAACCGCACCACCGAGGAGGTGACCTTGGGCTGCGGCACGAAGGCGGCCGGCGAAATGTCGAACAGGATTTTGGTTTCGGCGCGCCAGTTGGCGAGCACCGCAAGCCGGCCATAGGCCTCGTCATTCTCGCGCGCGACGATCCGCTCGGCGACCTCGCGCTGAAACATCAGGACCATCATGTCGTACCAGGGCGGCCACGGCTCGATCGAGAGCCAGTCGATGAGCAAAGCGGTTGCGATGTTGTAGGGCAGGTTGGCGACGATTTTTGCCGGTTCGCCGCCGAGCATCGGGCGCGGATCGAAGCGCTGTGCGTCGGCGTGCACGATCTCCAGCCGGCCGGGATAACGCTTCGCAATATAGTCGAGCGGCGCCAGCGCGCGCTCGTCGCGTTCGACGGCGATGACGCGCTTTGCGCCCAACGCCAATAACGCGCGCGTCAGTCCGCCGGGGCCGGGGCCGACCTCGATCACGGTGGAGCCCTCCAGCGGGCCCGCGGCGCGTGCGATCCGCGCGGTGAGGTTGAGGTCGAGCAGGAAATTCTGGCCGAGGGATTTGCGTGCCGACAAGGAGTGTTCGCGAATGACGTCGCGCAGCGGCGGCAGGTCGTCGATCGCGGTCATAAATGTCTGGTCGCCGCCATGCGCGCGGCAAGCCGCAGCGCCGCGACGAGGCTTGATGGATTTGCTTTGCCGGTGCCGGCAATGTCGAAGGCCGTGCCGTGATCCGGCGAGGTGCGGATGAACGGCAATCCGAGCGTGACGTTGACGGCGTCCTCGAACGCGATGGTCTTGATCGGGATCAGCGCCTGGTCGTGATACATGCAGATGGCGCAGTCGTAGGTCTTGCGCGCCGCGGCGTGGAACATGGTGTCCGCCGGCAATGGTCCCCTGGCGTCGATGCCTTCCGCGCGCAGCGCTGCGACCGCTGGTGCTACGATGTCGATGTCTTCGCAGCCGAGCGAACCGTCTTCGCCGGCATGCGGGTTGAGGCCCGATACGGCAAGCCGCGGACGGGCAAGGCCGAAATGAGTCCCGAGATCCGCAACGGCAATCCGGGCGGTCGCCACGATCAGGTCGGTCGAGAGCGCGGCGAGCGCCTCGCGCAGCGAAAGATGGATGGTGACAGGAATGACGGCGAGCTCCGGCGACCACAGCATCATCACCGGCTGCGGTGCGCGTCCGCCATTGGCCGCCAGCTCGGCGAGAAACTCGGTGTGACCGGGATGGCGGAAGCCGGCGCGGTAGAGCACGCTCTTGGCGATCGGGTTGGTGACGACGGCGCCGGCGCGCCCGGCCCTGACATGGTCGACCGCATGGCGAATGGAGGCGAGGGCGGCGTTGGCGCTGGTTGCGTCGGGCTGTCCGGGGCGGGCGGTGGCTATTTGGCCGGTTGCGACCACGGGCAGCGCTTTCGGAAATGCCGCGCTCGCGTCTTCAGGTCCGGCGTCGGCGAGTTCGACCTTCAATCCCAGGATTTTCGCCCGCTCGGCAAAGAACGCGCGATCGCCGAGCAGATAGAACGGCGGCAGGTCAAGCTCGCTGCGCCGCAGCCACGCCGCAAGCGCGATGTCGGGGCCTATGCCCGCGGGCTCGCCGGATGTCAGCGCGAGGGGCTTTGCCATCGATCAACGACATTCGATCATGGCGGCTTTTCGGATGTCGCTGAGGTAGGCTTTCGACTTCGCCTCGTATTTCTGGGCGTACATCTTTTCCCGGATTTCCCGCTTCTTCGGCGTATCGATCTTGGTCGGTTTTCTCTCGCAGAGGGCGACCATCTCCACGCCCTGCTTGGTGATCTCGGGCGGGGTCAAATGACCGATCGGCGTCTTGTCCAGCAATTCACGCAGCGGGCCCGGGATGTCGGCCGAAGTCTTGGTGACGGCTTCGCGGATCGCGGCATTCTGCATCGACTTGAAATACGCGTTGGCCTGCTCGCAGGTCTGGACGCGTTCGCGCAGGGATTCGGCTTCCTTGCGCCGCAAGTCGACCGCAGCGGGTGCCGAACCGCGTGGCACGATCAGGACGATCGGCTGCATCTTGTATTCGAACGCTTCCGCCTGGCTTGTTTCGCCGCCTTCCTTTGCAGCGGCGGCGACGTCCTTTTCGCCGACCTGGAGGCTCTCCTTGTACCGGCCGCGTACCAGGCTGGTCCAGACCATGTCTGCCCTCAGGCGGGCTTTCAGGGTTTCCGGCCGGACCCCCTGGCTCTCCAGCGATTTGATCAACTGGTCGGCCGTAAGCCGCATGCGCGAGCCCATCGACGCAAAGGCCTGATCGATATCGCTCGCCGACGGATCGACGCCGAATTTCTTGGCCTCCTTGATCTTCACCTTTTCGCTGGTCAGCTCGTCGATCACTTCCTGCCGGGGCATCTGCTTGCGTGTGGTCAGGAAGTTGAGCTTGGTGCGCTGCTCGATATCGAGGTTGGTGATGGGCTCGCCGTTGACCATGCAGGCCACGGACTGCGCCTGCAGCGGGGAAACGCCGGCGGCCAGCAGCGCGAACGCCACGGCACAGCCGGCGATCAGGAACCTGACGCCGGCGATCAGGAATCCGACGCCAGCGATCAGGGACCTGGCATGGTGATGACAGGGAAGCTTGATGGTCGTCATGGTCATGTGGGCCGTATCAACCAATTCGTACCGCAATGGGGTGGGTGGTCTTCGGCAAGGTCCGGCCTCGTACTATTGAAGGCCGGCGCTGCTGGACGTCGTCGACGAATTCGCAATGGTCCGCAGGCCGATCTGCAGCATGAAGCCGTGACTGAGCACCGGCGGCGTCGTTCCGGCCGAATAGGTGTAGGACGTGACGTAGTTGGCGGCGAGCACGAAGCAGTCGTCGACATAGCCGGCACCGACGATGTACTGGTTCAGCTTGTTGGCTTCAAGATCCCAGCGCGCCGCGCCCGACACCACCCAGTTCGACGCTACCTTGACCGACGCGCTGCCGAGCAGGCCTTCCCGCCGGGTCAGGTATCCGAGTTGCGGCTGGGCGGCATAATTGCCGTACAGCATGCTCACCGACCAGCGGTCGAACGCTGCCCGTCCCTCGGCCTCGAAGCGATTGATGTTCAGCGTCTCCTCATCCATGCGCGAGCGGACGCTGAACGTATAGGTCCGGTTCGGCGAATAATTGACACGGGCGACATAGTCGGACCGGGTGTTCTGCAGGCCGGAATCGAGGCCGGTATTGGTCGGGTCCTGCACCGCGAACGAATTCAGGCCGTAGAGCTGGTAGGATTGTCCGAACAGCACGTTGACGCTGCCGCCACGATCGAACTGCGTGGTCGCCTGCACGCCGACATTGGCGCGTCCGCCGCCCTCGACGCGATCGTAGCCGGAGAACTTGTCGACGGCGAACAGGTTGCTGGCGTCGAACACCAGGCTTTGCGCGTCTTCGTTGGGAAGCTTTCCGGCGTAGGTTTCGTTGGGACGGATGATGATCTGCGCGATCGGCTCGATCGTGGTGGTGCCCCACGGCTGGACGTTGATGAAGGGGTAGCGATATTCGAGGCCGACCGCCGGCATCGCCCGCAGCGCCTGGGTGTCGCCGACCGGAAGGAAATTCGAGACGCCCGGCTGGTTCGAGACCGAGGAATTGATGGCGTCGGCGCGCAGAATCGCGAACGGCGTCCAGATCTGACCGTAGGGATCAGTGAACGACTTCCGCCATTGCGCCTCGGCCGTCACGCGGGTGTAAGTGCCGGGGAAGCCGCGCATCAGGCATTGCGACGGCGTCCGCGCCAGCGGATCGGCCGACGTGGTCGTGCACAGGCTGGCAGTGTTGGCCAACGTCGTGATCGGATCGAAGGCCGCGGTGTCACGCGAGAGGTTGGTGAAGTTGGTCTTGTAGCTGAACTCGCCGCCAAAGATCGGGTGGTTGATGACGTTGTTGTAGTCGATCACGGGATAGATGATCGGAACCTGGCTCTGGTTACCGGAATAGCTGAGGTAATAGATCGTGCGCGCATCGAAGAAGCTGCGATTGCCGACGCCGGTCAGATAGAGCTGCGAAATCGCTTCCGTCGGCAGGCTCAGGAACGAGCCCAGCGGGTCCTTGTACTGGGCAAGCCGGTAGTCCGAGAAGAAGTAGTAGTCGGTCAGCAGAACGCCGTCCCAGCCCCAGACCCATTTGTCGTTGATCGCGAACTGGCCCTTGGTGTCGACGCCGCCGCGGAACTGGCGGTCGCCCGGTTGCCCGGCGAAGGCGCCCGGATCCAGCTGGTCGATGCCGTAGGCGCGGATCTGATACGAGCCGTTGATCAGGCGCTGGCGGAATTCGCCCTGGAACAGCACGCCCTGCCTTGTGGTGAAGCGCGGATTGAAGGTCGCGTCGTAGTCCGGGGCAATGGCCCAGTAGAACGGGGTTTCCACGGCGTAGCCAAAGGTCGTCGCCTGCGAGAAGCCGGGCATCAGGAAGCCGGTCTTGCGCTTGACGGTCGGGTCGGGCGTCGAGAAATACGGCAGATACGCCATCGGCACGCCGAAGAACTCGAGCTGCGCGTTCTCGAAGTACAGCATCTTCTCGGTCTGGTCGTGGATGATGCGCGCACCCTTGACCTGCCACAGCGGCGGCTTCTTCGGATTGTCCTTGCAGGGCGCGCAGGCGGTATAAACGCCGTTCTCGAACACCGTGTAATTGCCGGAGGACCGGTCGGCGCGCGTCGCCGCCATGCGCGTGGCGTCCGCGGTATCGACGCGCAGCGAATCGACGAAACCGTCACGGTAGTCGTCGCTCAGGTCCAGGATGTTGGCGTAGGTGACTTTGCCTTCCGCGTCGGTCAGGCGGATGTTGCCTTCCGCATGCAGCCGCTTGGTCTTCTGGTCATAGATGACCTTGTCGGCCTCCACGCTGGTGCCGTTGTAGAACATCTGCACGTTGCCGACGGCTGACACGCGCTGGTTGTTGTAGTCGTAATCTACCTCGACCGCTTGCACCAGCATCTTGCCGTCATTGTTGGCGGGACGCGGCGGGGGCTTGGGCGGCCGTGGATTGTAGGTGAAGCTCTGCGCCGAAGCGGGCACCGTCAGGGCAAGCTCGATCGCTCCGGCGAAAACGAGGCCGGCGAACAGGGCGATCATAGGGACGCCAAAGGCAGCCAAGCGCGCTCGATAGCGGCGCACACGGGTGCGCCGCCTGCACGCAGGCAGCCTCAACTGGCGGGCGGCGACAACGGCCACTACCCGTCCTCCTGGTACAGCAAGGCCAAAAAGCCGGTGAGGCCACCCACACAGACGGGTAACCACGCCGCAGCGATCGGATGCATCAACTCAGCCTTGCTCAAATCCTCAGTAACTTTCGATAAAACGTAGAGCAGAAAGCCCGCGCCCACGCCACTTAAAACCATCTTTTGCACGCCGCCCATCCGGAAGAACCGAAGGCTGACGGAAGCCGCCAGCATCACCATTGCAGCCAGCAAAAACGGCTGTGCGATGAGCTTATGGTACTGCAATCGGTAGCCTGCGGTTGCAAAGCCGGAGCTCTCGGAGGAACGGATATAGCCCGGCAGTTGCCAAAATGACACGGTTTCGGGGGTGGAGAAGCTGTTGCGGACCTGGGCCGGGGTCAGGGTGGTGGTGAGGTAGTAGCTCTCCTGATCGACCGGGGGCTTGTCGAGGGAGTATCTGCGTACCGATTTGAACGCCCAGCGCCCCTCCTCGAGGGTGGCTTCCCGCGCTTCGATTCGCTCCTTGAACTGCAGGTCGTTATCGAACCGGAACACCGTCAGCCCGGTCAGCCGGGCACCCTGCTGCTCGCTGCGGGCCGCATTGATGATCGATTGGCCGTCGCTGTTGATCTGGTTGAGCCAGAAGCCCGACGCATCCTGGATGCCGCCACCGGGCGCCGAGCCGAACAGTTCGGCCTCCATCCGCTTGGACAGTTCGCGCAGGTTGGCCGACATCGGATTGTAGGCGGTCGTCGCCAGGGTACCGAGAACGATCGCACTGGCCAGTGCCGGAGAGATGAACTGCCAGGCGGACACACCGGCCGCCCGTGCGACCACCAGTTCGAGCCGCCGCGACAGCGCGAGGTAGCAAGTCATCGCGCCGATCAGGACGCAGAACGGCATCAGCTTTTCCAGCAGCTGCGGCACCCGGAACAGCGACGTCTGCGCGACCGTGATCGCGGATGCCGACGCCAGGCCGGACGTCTTGCGCACCATTTCGATGTAGTCGACCAGCACCAGCAGCACGAAGATGCTCGCAAACACGCCCACCGCCGAGACCAGGAAGCGGCCGGCAAAGTATCGCCCAAGCGTGTTGGTCATCATGCTCATGCTGTGGCCGGCCGCCCAAACAGCCGCGCGAGGCGC
This sequence comes from uncultured Alphaproteobacteria bacterium, assembly GCA_963791165.1. GTDB lineage: Bacteria > Pseudomonadota > Alphaproteobacteria > Rhizobiales > Xanthobacteraceae > Bradyrhizobium. The sequence goes on from CAWBRL010000032.1 coordinate 337,507, forward strand.
GCATTCGATCGGTTGATGGCTTCCATCAGCGCAGCCGGCGGTTCCACGACGATGCCGCCGAGAATCATCCACAGCCCGACGCCGATCGAACCGAACAACATTGCGTACTGCACAAGAGCCATCGCCGGCGTCTTCACGGTCATCACGGAGCAGGCGAAGCCCGCCATGCGCAGGCCGAACACCGCCAGGATCGATCCGCCGATCGAAAAATTGCGACTCTGCCGCGTGGTGCGCGGCGTGCCGAGAAAGGCAAAAGTCAGGACCGCGAAGGCAAAGGGATAGACCGGCGACATGAACCGGTCATGCAATTCGGCGTTAAACTGCCCTGCCAATTGCTTGAATACCGGATCGTCCTCCGAGGGCGAAAACAGCTCCCAGAGATAGCGTTCGCGAATTCCCAGTGCGACGTCGCGGCCGCGATTGGAGAATTTCGACATGTCGAAGGCATACCGGCCGAACGCCACCAGCGCCGGATCGCGCTTTCCCGCCTCGAAGCGCTCGAGATTGCCGTCCTCGAGCACCAGATAGGAGCCGCTCTCGTTCTTCAGCACCGTGCCATGATCGGCGATGATGGTGACGCGCTCCTTCGGATCGCGGCGATCGTCGACGAAGATGCCGGCGAGCACGCCGCCCGGCTGGCGTTCGCGGATGCGAATCGTCAGATTCGTGTCGAGCTGGGCGAAGCGTCCCGGCTGTAGAATGTTGGTCAGGACGTCGGCGGTGATCTCCGCGTCCCATTGCTTGATCCGGCGCATGCCGTCGGGCGCGAGATAGGCACCGATAAAGGCAACGACGGCGGCCACCACGCAGGTGGCGAAGAAAAACGGGCGGAACAGCCGGAATGGCGAGAAGCCGGCGGCATTCATCACGATGATTTCGGAATCGGTAGCGAGCTTGTTCAGCGTGTGCGAGATCGCGATCATCAGCGCAATCGGCGCGATGATCAGCACCAGCGCCGGGATCACGAGGCTAGTGATGCCGAGAAAGGTGACGATGGTCTGGCCCTGGCTCGTCATCAGGTCGATGCCGCGCAACGCCTGCGTAATCCAGATCACGCCGGTGAGGCTGACCAGGACAAGCGCAAACGACGCCAGCGTCGTGCGGAAAATGTACTTGTCGATAGACCCCATCGTTACCGCACAATCCCACCCTTGCGCGCCGGAAGGGCGGTTTCCGACCAATCCCTGTTACGGGTTCCCCATGGTCGGGCCGCCATCTTTCAGCCGTCTACACCTCACTACCATCCCTTTGATCTGTCAACAAAATGGCCGGGCCGTGGCGCCCCTCTTATGTGTCTAATAATTCACTTCATGTGGCCTTCCAGCCACGGCGGCGCTTGGCAGCGCTGTGGCTGACAGGCCATAGTGTTGCAAACATCCGGTCCCGAGCGATTTGGGCCGTTGCCGAAGAGAAATATTAGACCACGGGTGGCCCGATCCCGGCTCCGCCGAACAGCCCTGAATTCTGGAGGATTTACCCATGTCCGACGCCCTCAAGGTCGGCTTTGTGCCTTTTTCCGCAGCGCCGCGCGGCGTTCTCGTGGTGTTCTGCGATGATGAGTTGAAACTCGGTGCGACTACCCGGAAAGCGCTGGGGACGGCTTCCGACACCGTCAAGCGCGCGGCCGCCGCCAATCAGTTCAAGGGCAAGAGCGGATCGACGCTCGATATTCCGGCACCGGCGGGAATCAAGGCGGAGCGCCTGGTCGTCGTCGGCACCGGCAAGGCCGCCGACATCAAGGAGAAGGATTTTCTCAAGTTCGGCGGGGTGACGGCAGGCAAGCTCAACGCCGCCAGCGAGGCGGTCACCGTGATCGCCGAACTGCCCGACGGGGCGATGCAGGGCGATGCTGCCGCGGCCATCGCATCCGGCATCCGGCTGCGCGCCTATAAATTCGACCGCTACAAGACCAAGAAGAAAGAAGGCGAGAACGGAGCCCTCAAGGCCAACATCTCGATTGCCGTCGACGATGTCGCTGCGGCGCGAAAGGCTTTCGCACCCGCATCGCATGTCGTCGATGGCGTGATCATCGCCCGTGAACTCGTCAACGAGCCGCCGAACGTACTTTACCCCGTGGAATTCGCGCGGCGCGCGAGCCAGCTCAGCAAACTTGGCGTCGCGATCGAGGTGCTCGACGTCAAGGCGATGACGAAGCTCGGCATGGGCGCCTTGCTCGGCGTAGCCCAGGGCTCCACGCAGCCGGGCCGCACCGTGATCATGCGCTGGAACGGTGGCAAGAAGGGTGAGCAACCCGTTGCTTTCGTTGGCAAAGGCGTTTGCTTCGACACCGGCGGCATTTCCATCAAGGGCGCCGCCAGCATGGAGGACATGAAGGGCGACATGGGAGGCGCGGCCTGTGTGGTCGGGCTGATGCACGCGCTGGCCGCACGCAAGGCCAAGGTCAACGCGATCGGCGCCATCGGCCTGGTCGAGAACATGCCCGACGGCAACGCCCAACGCCCCGGCGATATCGTCACCTCGATGTCGGGACAGACCATCGAGATCATCAACACCGACGCCGAAGGCCGGCTCGTGCTGGCTGACGTGCTCTGGTATGTGGCGAAGAAGTTCAAACCCAAATTCATGGTCGACCTTGCAACGCTGACCGGCGCCATCATGGTCGCGCTTGGAACCGAGTATGCCGGCATGTTCTCCAACAACGACGAATTGTCGGAACGGTTGAGCAAGATCGGCAACGATACCGGCGAGCGCGTCTGGCGCATGCCGCTCGGTCCCGAATACGACAAGATGATCGACTCGCAGTTTGCCGACGTGAAGAACGCCGGTGCGCGCAACGGCGGTTCGATCACGGCTGCGCAATTCCTGCAGCGATTCGTCGACAACACGCCGTGGGCGCATCTCGATATCGCCGGAACCGCGATGGGCGCGCCGAAGACCGACATCAACCAGAGCTGGGGATCGGGCTACGGCGTTCGGTTGCTGGACCGGCTGGTCGCAGAGCATTACGAAGCGAAGAAGTAGCTCCAAGAGAAGAAGTAGCTCCAAGAAATGGCGGAAGCCGGATGACGGAAGTCCTGTTCTACCACCTGCAGAACATGTCGCTCGAAAACGTGTTGCCGCCCTTGCTTGAGAAATCGCTGGAGCGCGGTTGGCGCGTGGTCGTGCAATCGACTTCGCAGGAGCGCACCGACACGCTCGATGCCCACCTATGGACCTATAGCGACAATTCTTTCCTGCCGCACGCCACCTGGCGCGCCGGCGACGCGCAGGACCAGCCCATCATCCTCTCGATCGAGGAGGGCAACCCGAACCGGGCCAATGTCAGGTTCCTGATCGACAATGCGGCACTGCCGGCCGACTCCGACAGTTATGAGCGCCTGGTGCTGGTGTTCAACGGCGACGATGACGACGCGCTGGCCGCGGCGCGCGGGATTTGGACCGATTGCAAGGCGCGAGGGTTCGAAGTGACCTACTGGCAGAGCGACGAGCGGGGACGGTGGCAGCGTCGGCAATAGCGAATCCACTGGAATCAATGATAATCTGTGGTCTCAGTACCGAACCTCGCGGGCAGTCATGGTCATGCCGCAAAGTGGTGTTCGGACAAGTGCTTAGTGTTGAGGGCGGGAGCTTGATCCAGCGTGCGACGCGGAATGATTGATCGAAAGCCACTGCTGGCGTTGTTGCTGCTCGGTCCCGTCCTGGCGGGTTGCACGGGCGCGTCTGACCTTCTGTCGAAGGATGCGGACTGGTTTTCGCGTTCCGGCCGCGTCTTTATCAAGAACGTCTCGATCGAAACGCCGCCGCTCAGTCCGGACAGGGCCGTCGCGCCGGATGAACTCGTCAGTGCCGACGGCGCCTGCCCCGGGATGGGGGGGAATGCCAACGCGTTGGCCGACGGCGCCACCGGCGCTCCTGTTCCCTCGACGACGGGAACGGTGGCGCTGGGTCATACCGAATGCGACGTCGTGCGCGGCATCGGTGCGCCCGACAATGTCAGCCTGTCCAACAATCCGCGCGGCGATCGCGTGGCGGTCGTCAACTATTCACGCGGGCAGCGGGCCGGCATCTACACCTTCACGGCGGGCCGGCTGACATCGATCGAGCGCGGACCCGAGCCGGTGGCGCAGCCGAAAGGCGCCAAGCCGAAGAAGAAGCCGGCGACGTAATTTTGCCGCGGCGATTGGTTTCCATCGCGTTTTCGAGCGAAAGCCTGCCTCGGACTTGATCCGGGGAATCAGCCCGCCGCTTCGTCAAACTGAGAACTGGCTTCCAGCCAGGCTTCCTCGGCCCGCCGCAGTGCGCTTTCGGCGCCGGCGCGCGCTTTGCTGAGCTGGGCTGCCTGCTTCGGATCGCGCGTGAACAGATCCGGCAGCGCCAGCGCGGTGTCGATCTTGGCGATGATGCCGTTGATGCGTTCGATTTCGGCCTCGGCGTCGGCGATCCGTTGCTTCAGCGGCGGTCGCTTTTCGCTCTTGCCGCGCTCGGGCTTCCCGTTTTCCTTCACATTTTCCCTGGCGCGCTCATTGCCGCGGTCACGCGAACCGTTGCGCGTGCCCCGGATCGACAGCACCATCCGCCGGTATTCGTCGAGATCGCCGTCATAGGCGGTGACGGTCTGGTTGGCGACGACCCACAATTGATCGGCGCAGGCCTCGATCAGATAGCGATCGTGCGAGACCATGATCACGGCGCCGGGAAAATCGTTGATGGCTTCGGCGAGCACGGCGCGGCTATCGATGTCCAGATGGTTGGTCGGCTCGTCGAGGATGATCATGTTGGGGCCGTAGAAGGTGGCGAGCCCGAGCAACAGCCGCGCCTTCTCGCCGCCCGAGAGACTTTTGACCAGGGTGTCGCCGGCCTTGCCGGAAAAACCGATCGCACCGGTGCGCCCGCGCACCTTGGTTTCGGGCGCATCCGGCATCAGCTTGCGAATGTGGTCGTAGGGCGAGCCGTCGAGATTGAGTTCGTCGACCTGATGCTGCGCGAAATAGCCGACCGACAGCTTGTCCGCGCGCGTGACCCGGCCGGAGAATGGCTGCAGCTTGTTGGCCAGCAGCTTGACCAGCGTCGATTTGCCGTTGCCGTTGGAGCCGAGCAGGGCGATGCGGTCCTCGGTGTCGATCCGCAGCGTCACGGCCTTGAGCACCGGCTTTTTCGGGTCGTAGCCGACCGAGACGTCGTCGACCGCGATGATCGGCGGCGACAGCATCTTCTCCGGCGTCGGAAACGAAATCTCGCGCACGTCCTGCGTCACCAGCGCGGTGACCGGCTTCATGCGCTCCAGCATTTTCACGCGGGATTGCGCCTGGCGGGCCTTGGAGGCCTTGGCCTTGAAGCGATCGACAAAGGCCTGCAGCCGCTTGCGTTCGTCGGCCTGGCGCTTGGCGTGCTTGGCGTCCAGCATCTCGCGCGTGGCGCGCTGCTCCTCGAAGGAGGAGTAAGTGCCCTTGTAGAGCGTCAGTTTGCCGCGATCGAGGTGCAGGATCTGGTCGACGGAGGTGTCGAGCAGGTCGCGGTCATGGCTGATCACGATCACGGTGCGCGGATAGTTGGCCAGATGGTCTTCCAGCCACAGCGTGCCTTCGAGGTCGAGGTAGTTGGTGGGCTCGTCGAGCAGCAGAAGGTCGGGCGCCGCGAACAGCGTCGCCGCCAGCGCCACCCGCATGCGCCAGCCGCCGGAGAATTCCGAGCATGGCCGCGCCTGGTCTGCGGTCGAAAACCCGAGGCCGCTCAGGATCGCCGCCGCGCGCGCCGGCGCGGAGTGCGCGTCGATGTCGACCAGCCGGGTCTGGATTTCCGCGATCCGGTGCGGGTCGTCGGCGGTTTCGGCCTCACTGAGCAGCGCGTCGCGCTCCAGGTCGGCCTTGAGCACGACGTTGATGAGGCTTTCCGGCCCATCGGGGGCTTCCTGCGCCAGGCTGCCGATACGCCAGCGGGGCGGCAGCGTGATGCTGCCGGATTCGGTCGGCAGGTCGCCGCGGATCGCATGAAACAGCGTCGATTTGCCGACGCCGTTACGGCCGACGAAGCCGACGCGCGCGCCGGGCACGATCTGCACCGTGCTGCTGTCGATCAAAAGCCGTCCGGCGATGCGGACCGAAATATCCGTTATTGAAAGCATGCGGGGTTGTCACCGGAGAGGCCGGCAAACGCAACCCCAAACGCAACACGTTATCGGCAAATTCTACTTGAGTATCGGCAAAATCCATCGGCAAAACAACGCGCCCGGCGGGCTCAATACCGGTCGTTGTCGCGCCGGCGCAGTTCATCCATCAACTCCCGCAACCGCGACGACAGCTCGGTTTCGGGGCGGAAGCTCTGCTGCAGGCGTTCGCCGACGGCATCGCAAATGGACTGGCAGGTCCTGTGATCGATTTGTTCGAAATCGCTGTTCATTCCGGCATCCATGACAATTCTCTCGACGAGTTCCACCTCGCAGCAGTCGCAAGGTTTGAGTGATGTGTTGCTGGGTCAAGTCATTGCGATGGATTTGGTTTCCCGCAGCATGGCCGCATGCATTCGCCTGCAGATAGTCGAATCACGTTCGGCAAATCGTTCCGCGAAAGAAAACGCCCCGGCGGGGCGGCCGGGGCGTCAGGGAACTCAAATTGGATCAGTAGCAGCGATTGACCAGCCGCCAGCGGAGCCCGAATGGGGTCGGGATCAGGCGCTGCACGTAGCAGCCGCCAAATCCGCCGCCGTAACCAAATCCGCCGCCATAATAGGCCGGGCCGCCGATGAAGACGCGGGGGGCACCCCAACCATAACGATGCCAGCCGCCATAGTGCCAACCGTGGGCCGAGGCGGGGGCGGGCGCCAGCGCGGCCGCACCCAGGGAAGCCGCGGCCACTGCAACGAGCGAGAGTTTGCGTAACATGATCGTCTCCTCAAGGTTTTGGCGCAGAACGCGCCATCGGTAAAATCCTCCCGTAACGCCTGACGAGCTTGCCAAGCGTCCGATGGTTCGAAGTTTACGGCGGTGAAGCTGAACCGATCCGTGACGAAGGTCTCAGAGAGGGTTCACCTTCGTGAAATCGGGGTAATCTGCGGCGATGCGGAGCGCTCTGAGGCCGGCGCGGCGCGTGAAAACCCGTCAAAAACGGATGGCAGGGCGCGTCACCGGGTCGCTTGCCGTGGCGGGGTGGCGCCGATATAAGCCCCGCAACTCTCCACCAGCGTGTTGTAAGGACGACCACATGGCGATTGAACGCACTTTCTCGATCATCAAACCGGACGCGACCGAGCGCAATCTGACTGGCGCCGTCAACGCGCTGATCGAGAAGGCCGGGCTCCGTATCGTGGCCCAGAAGCGCATTCGCATGACCCGCGAACAGGCTGAAACCTTCTACGCGGTCCACAAGGCGCGCCCGTTCTTCGGCGAACTGGTCGATTTCATGACGTCGGGTCCGGTCGTGGTGCAGGTGCTGCAAGGCGAGGGCGCCGTCCTGAAATATCGCGACGTGATGGGCGCCACCGATCCGTCGAAGGCGGCGGACGGCACCATCCGCAAGGTCCACGCAAAGTCCATCGGCGAGAACTCGGTCCACGGATCGGATGCCCCGGAGACCGCCGCGATCGAAATCGCGCAGTTCTTCTCGGGCAACGAAATCGTCGACTGATTTATTCGGACAGCGGCACAATAGCCGCGCGCAACGGCTGAGAAGGCCGGGGGAGAGACGCTGTGAACTGGTTGTGGCAAATTTTCGATCCAGCGACGATCTCGGCCTTCTTCTCCCAGTTCCAGGCCGAGATGCAGCAGCCCACTTTCTGGGTCGCGCTCGGCAAGATCATGTGGATCAACATCCTGCTGTCAGGCGACAACGCGCTTGTCATCGCGATGGCCTGCCGGGGCTTGCCGCCGCGCCAGCGCTTCTGGGGCATGGTCCTTGGCGCCGGCGTCGCGGTCTTCTTGCGCATCATCTTCACCGGTATCGTCGTGACGTTGATGGCGCTGCCGTTCCTCAAACTGGTCGGCGGATTGGCGCTGCTCGTGATCGCGGCAAAGCTGCTGGTGCCTGAACACGAGGGCGAGGGCGGCGTGGACGCGGCGGCGCATCTGTGGGCAGCCGTGCAGATCGTGGCGATCGCCGACATCGTGATGAGCCTCGACAACGTCATCGCCGTCGCGGCGGCCGCCAATGGCAGCATTCCCCTGCTGGTCATCGGGCTTGCGATCAGCGTTCCCCTGATCGTCGCAGGTGCTGCGCTGATCATGGCGCTGCTCACGCGCCTGCCTGCCCTGGTATGGGCCGGCGCCGGCCTGCTGGGCTGGATCGCCGGCGAGGTGATGGCGACCGACCCCGTGGTGCAGCCGTCGCTGCACGCTTTCTTCAACGGCCCGGTCGGCGTCGGCCTCGATGGGATCCTCAAATCGCTCGGCATGGGACCGCATTTCGCCAATGGCGGCCATGGCGGCGAGATCGTGCTGGGGATACTCGGCATCGTCGTGGTGCTGGTCGCGGGATCGATCTGGCGCAAGCGCAAGCTTGAGGGCGCCGAGCACTCCGCCAAAGCGGCATAGCCCGATTTACTCAATTCAAACAGTGACGTGGGCGCCAGCCCGCGACGTCGCGGCGCGCCCGGGCCTGGACGGACGATTGACCACTGAAATCAAACGGCGCGCGGAATGGCGCCGGGCGCGCAGTGTACCCGCGGCCCGTGTGCATTGTAGCAAGCACACGGCAATGACCGCGTTGCGCCGCAACAAGTGGCGCGCAATGGCTTAGCGGTTTCGGTAGCGGCTTCCCTGGCACTTTCCCCACTGACGAACTCGGTTTGCCACCGTCGCTGACGGATTGAAGGTGCGCTATTTCCAGTTGGATATCGCGCTATTGCGGGAGTTCGTCTTCATTCATTTTGATTTTGTATCGATTGATTTTAGATTCAAATCAAGCGCGTTTTAGTGTCGCACCAGAAGATAGCATTTTAATGATTCCAGACGCGATGAAGTCACGATCTTGAGCGACTTCTGCCTTAGTGATTGACCAAAGCAGCTCTGCTCTGTGATGATCGACACTACCTGGACGTGCCGCGCCGGTGCGGACAAGGTGAATGAAAATCGCGGGGCAAGCGAGGAAACTTCTGTGCGGGGGCACGCGGCACGGAAACATCAGAAAAAACTGGGCGATCTCGAATTTGGACCGTGGCTCGGGCAGGCGTCGATGCTGGTTGTCGATGACGAGCCGGGCATGCGCGGCCATCTGGTGCGCACGCTTGGGCCGCTGTGCAAACGCATCGAGAAAACCTTCGATACCGAAGGCGCGCCGCGCAAGCGTGATGCCGGTTTGCATCACACGTTCGCACGGCGTGCCGGGGCGGAGCGAACCTCTGAATTCAGAGTTTCGCTTGTCGTGGCGATGAGTGCTGCCTGCCGGGGGCGATGACGGATCTGGCTGGTCAGCAAGTTGCAAGGCATCGGGACACCAAATAGATGGCGATCGAAGAAGCAGAAACCGACAGCTTTCCAAAGCTGCTCCTTCACCATTCGAAGCAGCGCGGCGAGCGGCCGGCGCTACGGGAAAAAAAGCGCGGCATCTGGCGCACGGTGACGTGGCGCGAACTGGCTGACGAGGCAGCCGCACTGGCGGCCGCATTGTCGGCGCACGGGGTGAAGCGCGGGGCGCACGTGGCGTTCGTCGGCGACAACCGGCCGCGTCTCTACACCGCGATGTGTGCGGCGCACTGGCTCGGCGCCGTTGCGGTGCCGTTCTATCAGGATGCCACGGCCGACGAGATGGTGTCTCCGGTTCAGAGCGCGGAAATCACCCACGTCTTCGCAGAGAACCAGGAGCAGGTCGATAAGCTGCTCGAGATCCTGCCGCGGTGCCCGACAGTTCGCAGCATCGTCTACGACAAGGACCGGGGCATGCGCCACTACAACCGGCCCGAGCTCGTCAGTTACGACGCGCTCTTGCAGCAGGGCCGGGAGCTCGCCGCCGCGAAGAGCAGTTTCTTGCAGGATGAGGCCGCGCGCGGCACCGGGCAGGATGCGGCCTTCCTGTTTTTCACCTCGGGCACGACCGGCCCTGCCAAGGGCGTCGTGCTTACCCATGGTGCGCTGATCGATCGCGCCCGGGTAGCAGCCACGACCGAGAATCTGAAAGACACCGACGTCGCCATGGCTTACCTGCCGCCGGGCTGGATCGGCCAGAATCTTTTCAGCTACGTCCAGCCGATGGTCGTCGGCTATTGCGTCTGCTGTCCCAAATCGTCCGAGACCATGCTCGCCGATATGCGGGAGATGGGTCCGACCTACTTCCTGGCGACGCCCCGGGTGCTGGAGGCGCTGCTCACCCAGGTGTCGATGCGCATGGAGGATACGGGCGGGTTCAATCAGCGCCTGTACCGCGCCGGCATGGCCGTGGCCCATCGCATCGAGGCCGGCAAGACGGTCTCCCTGAGCGATCGCCTGGTCGCGGCCGCGTGCAACCTGCTGATTTTCGGTCCGTTGCGCGACGTCCTCGGGATGAGCAATTTGCGCGTGGCCTTTGCCGCCGAGAACAACATCACGCCGCGCAAGTGCTCCTGATCGAGGAAGCGTGTTGCGGGGCGCTTCCAGCGCGATGCCTGAGGGATGGGGCCGTTCCCGTCCCTCCGGCGGATTTGGTTGAAGGGAGACTGCCATGACTGTTTCTGTTGCCTCGGTTGTTGAACGGTCCGTGGCGGTCGAAGCCGCGGCGCAGCCCGTGCTGGCGGTGAAGAACATCGAGGTGATCTACAACCACGTGATCCTCGTGCTCCGCGGAGTGTCGCTCGAGGTGCCGCAAGGCAAGATCGTCGCGCTGCTCGGCGGCAACGGCGCCGGCAAGAGCACGACGCTGAAATCGATCTCGACGTTGCTGGGCTCGGAACGTGGCGCGGTGACCAAGGGATCGATCGAGTTTCGCGGGCAGCGAACCGATCAGCTTACGCCGGGCGAACTGGTCGGCATGGGTCTGGTGCAGGTGATGGAGGGGAGACATTGCTTCGGACATCTGACCGCCGAGGAGAACCTGATTACCGGCGCCTACGCGCGGTCCATCAGCAGGTCGCAACTGCGCGAGGAACTCGACCGGATCTACGCCTACTTCCCGAGGCTGAAGGTGCGGCGATCGAGCCTTGCCGGTTACACCTCGGGCGGCGAGCAGCAGATGATCGCCATCGGCCGCGCCATGATGGCGAAGCCGAACATGCTGTTGCTCGATGAGCCGTCGATGGGACTGGCTCCGCAGATCGTGGCCGAGATCTTCGAGATCGTCCGCGACCTCAATCAGAAGGAAGGCGTCAGCATCCTGCTCGCCGAGCAGAACACCAACGTGGCGCTGAAATACGCCGACTACGGCTACATCCTGGAAAGCGGCCGCATCATGATGGACGGCCCGGCCAAGGCTCTGGCGGAAAACAAGGACGTCAAGGAGTTCTATCTCGGAATGTCAGGGGAGGGCCGCAAGAGCTTTCGTGACATGAAGTCGTATCGCCGCCGCAAGCGCTGGGTCTGATCGACCGCCCGGCCGACAGCGGAGATCAGGGTCCGCATTGCTGGAGCCGCCGATCATTCCGCGCTAACATGTCGAACGACTTTCAGGCTCGCTGCCCCACTGCAGCCGTGGCCGGAGGACGACATGGAGCGCACAGAACGTCAGGCCCATTGGGAGCACGTCTACGTCACCAAGGGCGAGAACGAGGTCAGCTGGTTTCAGCAAAGCCCGGCGCCTTCGCTCGAATTGATTGCGCAGGTCGGCGCCACGCGTAGGTCGGCGATCGTCGACATTGGTGGCGGCGCCTCGCGGCTGGTCGATCATCTGGTCGAGAACGGATTTGAGGATGTCACCGTGCTCGATTTGTCAGGCGCGGCCCTGGAGGCTGCCCGGCGACGCGTGGGGGCTCGTGCCGACGGAGTCCATTGGATCGTCGCGGATGCGACGGTCTGGGAACCGGCGAAGGCATACGACGTCTGGCACGACCGGGCGGCTTTCCACTTCCTCACCGAGGAGAAAGACCGCGCCGCCTATGTCGTGCGCCTCACGCGAGGCGTGAAGGCGGGTGGACATGCCATCATCGCCACGTTCGCATTGGACGGACCTGAAAAGTGCAGCGGGCTTCCGGTTGCGCGTTACGACAGCGCGAGCCTCGCGCAGACGCTCGGTCCCGGGTTCCGGCTGGTCCACAGCCAGCGGCACCAACACGCAACGCCGTGGGGCTCCCAACAAATGTTCCAGTTCAGCGTGTTACGACGCGAGGGGTAGTCCGAGGACAAGCTTCCTCGCAAACGCTCCCATGTGCCGTGCGACATCCTGCCACCTGACAGGCCTTGATCCAGCGCGCGCTCGATCCGGATCGCATCCATCTGTTGTTCTCGTTGACATAGATCAAGCGCCACGAACCCAGCGTCTCTACGGCTTGACGTGCCTCCAAGCCCGGATCGAACGCGGGCGCTGCAGCAACCAATCCTATACCGTTGGGAGACGCACCATGAAAGCAAGCGCAGCTCTAACAAAGGAAGTCGGCAGCGGAGATTGCTGGAACGGCTTTCGCCCTGGGGACTGGCAAACTTCCATCAACGTTCGGGATTTCATCGTCCGGAACGTCAAGCCTTACCCGGGGAATGAGGAGTTTCTCGCGGGGCCATCGCAGCGCACAAAAGCCGTTTGGGCAAAACTGCAGCCGTACTTCGCCGACGAGCGAAAGAAGGGTGTGCTCGCGGTTGATGTTCAAACCCCGTCGACGTTGCTCGCCCACAAGGCCGGCTATATCGATCGCGAAAACGAGGTCATTGTAGGCCTTCAGACGGACCAGCCGTTCAAGCGGGCGATTTTCCCCTATGGCGGACTGCGGATGGTCGAGGCAGGCATCAAGGCCGCGGGCTTCGAACCCGATCCGCTGGTGCACGAAGCTTTCACGAAATACCGGAAATCGCACAATGACGGCGTGTTCGATGCGTATACGCCCGAGATCATGAATTGCCGCAGGTCCGGGATCATCACCGGGCTTCCGGATGCCTACGGACGCGGTCGTATCATCGGCGATTACCGGCGCGTGGCGCTTTACGGCGTGGACCGGCTGCTTGAGGTCAAGCGCGAGGAACGGGCGCAGATCGACGACATGTGGCCGACCGATGAAATCATCCGGGTGCGCGAGGAGCTATCCGAACAAATGCGTGCTCTCGGGGACCTCACCTCGATGGCAAAACTCTACGGTCTCGACATATCGAAGCCCGCCTCGAATGCGCAGGAAGCGTTCCAATGGACGTACTTCGCCTATCTCGGCGCCATCAAGGAAGCCAACGGCGCGGCGATGTCGATCGGACGCATCTCCACCTTCCTCGACATCTACATCGAGCGCGACCTCAAGGCCGGCGTTCTGGACGAGGCGCGGGCGCAGGAGCTTTGGGACCAGCTGGTGCAGAAGCTCCGCATCGTTCGCTTCCTGCGTACGCCCGACTATGATGCGCTGTTCAGCGGCGATCCCTACTGGGCTACCGAATGCGTCGGCGGAATGGATCTCGATGGCCGCGCTTTGGTGACCAAGAGCAGCTATCGGATGCTGCACACGCTGTCCAATCTCGGCCCCGCCCCCGAGCCGAACATCACGGTTCTCTGGTCGAACCACATGCCGGCCGCCTTCAAGCGCTACTGCGTCAAGGTCAGCCGCGACACATCCTCGCTGCAATACGAAAACGACGATCTGATGCGGCCGTTCTGGGGTGACGACTACGGTATCGCCTGCTGCGTCTCGGCGATGCGTCTCGGCAAGCAGATGCAGTTCTTCGGCGCCCGCGTCAATCTGGCAAAGGCGCTGCTCTATGCGATCAATGGCGGCCGTGACGAGGTATCGGGCGATCAGGTTTCTCCCGCGACATTGCCGGTATCAGGCGATTTCCTCGACTACGACGAGGTCATGGCCAAGTTCGACACCGTGATGGAATGGCTGGCAAAGACCTACGTGCATGCGATGAACTGCATCCACTACATGCACGACAAGTATTTCTACGAACGTCTGGAGATGGCGCTTCACGATCGCGACGTTCTGCGGACGATGGCCTTCGGAATCGCCGGCCTTTCGGTGGTTGCCGACAGCCTGAGCGCGATGAAGTACGGCAAGATCCGCGTCATGCGCGATGCAGACCGGATTGGTCGTCGATTATCAAAACGTCGACAACGTCGCGACGCCCCAGTTCGGCAACAACGACGATCGCGTCGACCAGATCGCATCCAGCCTCGTCACCAGCTTCATGGAGAAGATCCGCAAGCATCCGACCTATCGAAACGCGACGCACACGCAGAGCGTCCTCACCATCACCTCGAACGTCGTGTACGGCAAGGCCACGGGAAATACCCCCGACGGCCGTCGCAAGGGCGAGCCGTTCGGGCCGGGAGCAAACCCGATGCACGGCCGCGACAGCCATGGCTGGCTCGCGTCCTGCCTGTCGGTTGCAAAGCTTCCCTACAAGGATGCACAGGACGGCATCAGCTACACCGTCTCCATCGCTCCGCAGAAGGCGCATCTGTCCGACGCCCAGATTGTCGACGAGGCGGTCAAGGCTTTTGACGCCTATTTCGAGCGAGGCGGCTTTCACATGAACCTGAACGTCATCGAGAAGGCCACGCTCGAGGACGCGATAAAAAATCCGGACAAGTATCCGCAATTGACGATCCGCGTGTCGGGTTATGCCGTGAACTTCATTCGCCTGACGCCGGAGCAGCAGCGGGACGTGATCAGCCGCACGTTCCACGGCCAAATCTGACGAGGTGCTGCCATGTCCACGGTGCAGCCGCTTGAACCCGGAAGTCGTTATGACATCCGGGTGGGGCTTTCGCCCGACGCCCCTGATGAAGACAGCTTCAAGGACGAGGCGGGTTCATTCGGATATTGCCATTCCTATGAGACCTCGTCGCGCTATGACGGGCCGGGCCTTCGGATCGTCATCTTCACGTCCGGATGCCTGCTGCGCTGTTCGTACTGCCATAATCCGGACACCTGGCATCTCAAGGACGGCACCTACGTGTCGGTCGATCATGTGCTGGAGCGTCTCGGCGCGTTCGCACCGACAATCCGCAGCCTGGGCGGAGGCCTGACGATATCGGGCGGTGAGCCCATGGTGCAGCTCGCTTTCACCCGCAGAATATTCGCCGGCGCCAAGGACATGGGTCTGCACACGGCGATCGAGACATCAGGATTTCTGGGAGATCGCGCCGACGATTCCTATCTGTCGGTGATCGACCACGTCCTGCTCGACATCAAGAGCTCGGATCCCGCTACCTATCGCCGGGTGACCGGCCGGGACCTCGCGCCCACACTTCGTTTTGCGGAACGTCTCGCTTCGATATCAAAGCCGGTCTGGGTCCGCTTCACGCTCGTTCCCGGCGCGACCGACGATCCGGCGAATGTCGAGGGCATCGCCCGCTTTGTCGCGCCCATGAAAAACGTGGAGTGGGTCGAGGTGCAGCCGTTCCACCAGATGGGTGAATTCAAGTGGAAGGCGATGGGCCTTGACTACAAACACCTCGATACGCAGCCCGCGAGCCGGGAGTTGGTGAACAGAGTCATCGAGCAGTTTCGGGCCGCCGGCTGTCAGGCGCGCTGATCGGCGGACATTTGGGGGAGATCTGACATGCTGGACCTTGCTCGCGATATCATCGGAAGCCAACCGATCCTGACTGCCTTCCTGGCGATAGGTGTGGGTTACCTGGTTGGGCAGATCAACATCTTCGGCTTCTCGCTCGGCGTGGGCGCAGTCCTTTTCGTCGGCCTCGCCCTCGGCGCATTCGCACCCAAAGCTCAGATCATAGGGCCGATCGGCCTGACGGGTCTGATCATGTTCCTTTACGGAATCGGCATTCTTTACGGGCGTCAATTCTTCGAGGGAATGGTCGGCGCAGGGCAGAAGTACAACCTTCTCGCGCTTGTCGGCTGTCTGGCGGGCCTGGCTGTCGCACTGCTCCTGGGGCACATCTTCGGCATCAAGATCGGGCATACGCTGGGCCTCTACGCCGGATCGATGACGAGCACCGCAACCCTCCAGGCCGCCCTCGACGTGATGAAGAACAAGGATCCCTCGATCGGCTATTCCATCGCATACCCCTTTGGCGTCATCGGGCCGATCCTCTGCATCTACTTCATGACCCGTATCGTAAAGCCGAAATTCCCGGCAAAGACCCAGCGCTTCCACATGGGAGAGATTTCGGTTGGCGAACGCTTCGCCGGCCAACGTCTCGGCGATCTGATGGCGAAAGCGCCAGCCGGCTTGCAGGTGACGATGGTTCGCAAGGGCGGGCGCAATATTGTCGCGACCGACGATACGATTCTGGAGAACGGCGACGCCGTCCTGGTTGTGGCCGAAGACAACGAGGCGATCGCAACCGCCGCGGCCAAGCTCGGAAAACTCTCACCGGGTCAATTGGCCAGCGACCGTGCAGACCTCGACTACATCAGGGTCTTCGTCGGCAAGGCCAGCGCGGTCGGCATCCCGCTTGGCCAGCTTCCGATGCCCGCCGGCTATCCGACCCATCTGCTGCACGTTCGTCGCTATGACGCCGACCTCGTTCCTGCCCCCGACCTGATGCTGGAATTTGGCGATCGGGTCGGCGTGCTGGCGCCTCCGGAGCGGAAAGAGGAGATCCGGCGTCACTTCGGCGACACGGTCAAGGCCACCGCGGAATTCAGCTACGTCTCGCTTGGGCTCGGCATGGTCATGGGCGTTCTTCTCGGCCTCATTCCGATCCCGATTCCCGGTGTGGGCATCGTGACGCTCGGCATCGGCGGCGGACCGCTGATCGTCGCGCTGATCCTCGGCAAGCTGCGCCGTACCGGTCCGATGCTCTGGACCATGCCGTTGCCGGCCAACATCGTGCTGCGCAACTTCGGTCTCGCGATGTTTCTTGCAACCGTCGGCGTCAACGCCGGGCAGCCTTTCGTCCGTACCGTCGCAGAATCCGGGTTCACGATGCTGTTCATCGGTGTCGCAGTTCTATTGACGACCGTGTTTATCGTCCTGCTGGTCGGCCACTATCTGATGAAGATTCCATACGACGACCTCGTCGGCATCGCGTCCGGCGCAACGGGAAATCCAGCCATCCTCGTCTACTCGACCAAGATGGCCCCGACCGAGCGGCCCGACATCGGGTACGCCATGATCTTTCCTTCGATGACGCTGGTGAAGGTTATTGCTGCGCAGATCGTCGGTCTCCTGATGGTCGGCAACGCCGGTTAGCTGACCGCTGCGACTTTCCCGCTCTCGTGCGGCGACCGTCGCAGAGTGCCTGCGCAGGTACGGAGGAGATGCAGGATGGACGACCGAGCACCCGCGCCGCAGCCGCCCGTCTTCAATTCGAATGCCTACAGCCCCGCCGAGATCAAGGAAGCCGTCGAGAAAGTCGGGGTCAAGAAGGCGAGATTACCGCTCCTCGCGTCGTTCATGCTTGCGATCGTGGCGGGCGGCAGCATCGGGCTCGGAGCGCTCTACTATACCATCGTCGCCAGCGACGCGGAGCTGAGCTTCGCCACGGTCCGCGTGCTCGGCGGCCTGGTGTTTTCGCTCGGCCTGGCGCTCGTCATCGTGGGAGGCGCCGAGCTGTTCACCGGTAACAACCTGATTGTAATGGCGTGGGCCAGTCGAAAGGTTTCGACGAGGGAAATGTTGCGCAACTGGGTCATCGTCTATTTCGGCAATTTGGTCGGTGCACTCGGGCTTGTGATCCTGGTCTACTTTTCACATCACCTCGACATGAACGGCGGTCGAATCGGGCTATCGATATTGAATACGAGCGTTGCAAAGATCCAACCCGATGTTGTGACACTGTTCTTCAAGGGAGTTCTATGCAACGTGCTCGTCTGCCTGGCGGTCTGGCTTGCATATGCCGGCCGCTCGGTCACCGACAAAATTATCGCCCTCATATTGCCGGTCTCCGCTTTCATAGCGGCCGGCTTCGAGCATTGCGTTGCCAACATGTATTTTCTGCCGCTGGCCTGGCTGATGGTCCAGACGGGTCACGTTCCCGCAAATTTCGACGCCTCGCTCATTTCAATATCCGGTATTGTCCACAATCTCATTCCCGTCACTCTCGGCAACATTGTGGGTGGTGCCGGGCTGGTTGGCGCGCTGTATTGGACTATTTATCGGGCCGCGTTTGGCGCGACGTCTCTCGGCGAGAATTGGTAGGGCGCGGCGGCGGCGCATCTCGCGGGTAGAAGGGCCCGTCAGTTCCGCACGATCGAGCCGGTGCGGCCGACCCGCCGCGCCAGTTGCTTGAACCGGCTGCCGACGCGGTCGGCGACGAGATCGACCATGCGGTGCTCGAACACCAGCATCAGCTTGCGGCCGCGGGTGCGGAAATGCGTGGCAGGCAAGACGCCGGTGCGTGCCGCCGAAATCAGATGCGCGACGCGGAACGCCGCGCCGAGAAGGCGGGCGCGTTCATCCATCGCCGGCGGCACCAGTTCGCGGATGCGGGTCGGCGGCTCGTTTTCCTCGCTCAAGCCCGCGTAGCGGTAGAATACCGACAGCGCGACAAAGGCCCGGCCCTGGTGGCTGATCGAGCCGAAATTGCCGTTGGTGATCAGGCTCAGCGTCTCCTCGCCGCGATGGTCGGGATGCACCCGCCACCCGATATCGGACAACAGGCAGGCGGCGTGGCGCAGGCGGCGGTCTTCCGGAGTTTCCCGCAGCTTCACGACCCTGACCAGACGATCGGTCCAGGCGACCAGTTCCTCGGCATGGCGCGCGGACCGCGACAACAGCCCGTTCAATGTCTGCGCGGCGCAGATGAAGCCATCCTTGGCGCGCTCATGCTGCGGCAGCATCTCGTAGAGCAGGCCTTCGCGCACGCCGAAGGTCGAGAACACGATCGTCTTCGGCCTCCCGACGCGGATGATGTATTCGAGCACCAGCGCGGCGTAGGTCAGGAGCGGACGCCGTGCGTCGGCGACGACTTCGATATCGGCGAGCATGTTGGTTGCCGCGAGCCGGCGCAGCCGCTGCGCGAAATCCAGCGCGTCGGCGGCCGGCAGCGAATAGCCGTGCATCACCCGCAGCGGATAGCCGCTCTGGAGGATGTGGATGCGCGCCAGCGCGCGCCAGGTGCCGCCGACGGCGTAGAAGGTGCGGCCCTGGCCCGCCTTGAGCTGGGCCACGTCGGCGAGGTCGTTGCTGACGATGCGTTCGGCGCGCTTCAGCGATTTGTGCGACAGATCCTGCAGCGCCAGGCTTCCGAGCGGCAGCGTGACGCCGCTGCTGACGCGGCTGCCATGCACGTCGATCAGTTCGAGCGAACCGCCGCCGAGATCGCCGACGATGCCGTCGGGATTGTGGATGCCGGAGACGACGCCGAGCGCGGATAGTTTTGCCTCGCGCGGCCCCGACAGGATTTCAATGGGAACGCCGCAGATGCGCTCGGCCTGGGCGATGAAATCAGGACCATTGGAGGCGTCGCGGCAGGCGGCGGTGGCGATCGCATAGACGCGGCCGACCTGCTGAATGCGGCACAGCGCGCGAAAGCGCCGCAGCGAGGTCAGGGCCTTGGCGACGGAGTCGGCCGACAGCAGGCCGGTGCTCTGAACCTCGCGGCCGAGCCCGCACAGCGCCTTTTCGTTGAAGACGGTAACGAGGCTGCGCGTCATCGTCTCGTAGACGACGAGACGAACCGAGTTCGAACCGATATCGATGACGGCGACGCTGGAAGCGCGCTTGCGCGGTCGCTTCACCGTCGCGATCCCTTGCTATTGCGGTTGCTGGCGCTCGTTCCGGCGCGTGAGGCGGCGCGGCGAAGATTCCTTGAGAGACTTTCCACGGCCTGACAGACTCGGATTCGTCATGAAGTAATTGTGCAGGTTGAACGGCTCTTCGCCTTTCGCGGCCTTCATACGCGTTGAGGACCCGTCGGGCAACAATTGCCAGCTCTGCTCGGTATCCTTCAGATTCGCGACCATGATCTGTTCGAGAACCTGCTGATGTACCGTGGGATTTTGCAACGGACAGAGGATTTCGACGCGGCGGTCGAGGTTTCTCGGCATCATGTCGGCGGAGGAGATATACACAGCCGCTTTCGCGCCGGGCAGGCCCTGACCCATACCAAAGCAGTAGATTCGGCCATGCTCCAGGAAGCGGCCGATGATCGATTTGACCCGGATATTGTCCGAAAGTCCTGATATGCCCGGCCGCAGGCAGCAGATGCCGCGCACCACCAGTTCGATCGACACGCCGGCCTGCGACGCTTCGTACAGCGCGTCGATGACATCGGGGTCGACCAGCGAGTTCATCTTCATCCAGATCGCGGCCGGCTTGCCGTGCCGGGCGTGATTGGCCTCGCCCTTGATGTGTTCGATGATGCGCTTGCGCAGCGTCAGCGGCGACACCGCCATCCGCTCGATGTCGCTCGGCTCGGCATAGCCGGTGATGTAGTTGAATACCCGCGCCGCATCGCGGCCGATGATCGGGTCCGAGGTGAAATAGGAAAGGTCGGTATAGATGCGCGCCGTCACCGGATGATAGTTGCCGGTGCCGGTATGGACATAGGTCGTGAGGTTGCCGCCCTCGCGCCGCACCACCATCGACAGCTTGGCGTGGGTTTTCAATTCGATGAAGCCATACACCACCTGGACGCCGGCGCGTTCGAGGTCGCGCGCCCAGCGGATATTGGCCTCCTCGTCGAAGCGCGCCTTCAGCTCGATCAGCGCGGTCACCGATTTGCCGGCCTCGGCAGCCTCGGCGAGCGTGCGCACGATCGGCGAATTGTTCGAGGTGCGGTAGAGCGTCTGCTTGATGGCCACGACATCAGGGTCGCGTGCCGCCTGTTGCAGAAATTGCACGACGACGTCGAAGGATTCGTAAGGATGATGGACGACGAGATCCTTCTGCCGGATCGCGGCGAAGATGTCGCCGCCATGATCGCGCACCCGTTCCGGATGGCGCGGTACATAGGGCGTGAATTCGAGGTCGGGACGATCGAGCCGGGTGAGCTGCGAGAGCTCGTTCATCGCCAGCACGCCGTCGACCAGAAACACCTCGTCATCGGCGGTGGAAAGTGCCCGCTGCACGAAGCTGCGCAGTTCGTCCGGCATCTTGGCTTCGATCTCGAGGCGGATCACCGAACCCCGCCGGCGCCGCTTCAGCGCGGTCTCGAACACGCGAACCAGATCTTCCGCCTCTTCCTCGATTTCGAGCTCGGAGTCCCGGATGATGCGAAACGCGCCCTGGCCCTTGACGGTGTAGCCGGGAAACAGTCGGCCGATGAACAGGCCGGTGGCCTGTTCCAGCGGGATCAGGTGCACCGCGCCGTCCTTGGCCGAGGGCATGCGAATGAAGCGGTCGATCTTGCCGGGCATGCGGATCAGCGCGTTCATCGGCTTGCCGTCCGACACCCGCGCCAGCTGCAAGGCAATGGTGAAGCCGAGGCTCGGGATGAACGGGAAGGGGTGCGCCGGATCGATCGCAAGCGGCGTCAGCAGCGGGAAGATGTTGTGGAGAAAATGATCCTCCAGCCAGCTTCGCTCCGCCTTGGTGAAGTCGTGGCCGTCGACCAGCGTGATGCCGGTCTGCGACAGGATGGCACGCAGATCGCGCCAGATCGCCTGCTGGTCGGAGGCAAGTTCGGAAACCGTCTTGTTGATGAGGACAAGCTGTTCGGATGGCGTCATGCCGTCGGGGCTGCGTTCGGCGATGCCTTCGCGGACCTGCGCCTTGATGCCGGCGACACGGACCATGAAGAACTCATCAAGGTTATTGGCGGAAATCGACAGGAACCGGACCCGCTCCAGCGTCGGATGGCCGGAATTGACCGCTTCTTCGAGCACCCGGCGGTTGAAATGCAGCCAGGAAAGCTCACGGTTAATGAATTGCTCGGGGCTCGTCGCAATCGCAGGCGGAACCTCGGCGATCGGTTCTTTTTCTTTAATTTCAATAACTTGTGCCGATTCCATAAAGCTTCGATCCATCTCGAACGAGAGTGCGGGGCTACTCTAGGCGCAACGCAGCGCGGAGCATGTGATACGCCGATGACGTTTCAATGACATTGATGTTCCGGTTGCGGCCGCCGTCAAGGCCGTCCGGTCAGCCGTCGCGGAGCAGTTCGGCAGCCAGCGCCCGGGTTACCGGCCGGCCCAGCCGCAGCGCCTCGGTGTCCAGCAGATTCACCGCCTGGCGGGCTGCGGCATAGGAACGCTCGATCCGGGTGGTCAGATAGCTCACGACTGCCTCGTCGATGCTCAACTGGCGGTCCGCACAGAATTTGACGATCAGCCCGCGAAACAGCAGATCGTCGGGCGGCAGCAGCGACACGACAGGTATCGCGCGTAGCCGCGACTTGAGATCGCGCAGTTCGACCTCCAACGCCGATGGCGGCACGCGGGCCGTAATCAAAACGAAAGCGTCGTCCTCGCGCGCCAGATTCAACAGATGGAACATCGCGCGTTCGTCGAAATCGGAAGGTCTCAGGTCTTCGACCACCAGCGCGCCCGTGGCCAGCGTGCCGGGAACGGCGTCAGCGGTCAGCGCATGGGCCGACGTCGAGCGGGCGCCGGCCTGCTCGGCCCAGATCGCGGCGAGGTGGCTCTTGCCCGACCCCTCCGGGCCCACCAGCAGCATGATGCGGTTGGGCCAGTCGGGCCAGCTTTCGATCAGCGACAGGCCGGCTTCATTGGCCGGGCCTTCGAGAAAATTGTCGCGGGTCAGGCTCTCCGCATGCGGCAGCGCAAAGGCAAGCTGACGGGGTTGAACGCGGACTGCCACGCAAGTCTCCAGGCCGGGATCACGGCGTTTTCAGGCGGAGTGGAGACGCGTCAAAAACAAGGCGTCTAGCTCGCTTCGATCGTGCTCATGTGCCGCACCCACTCGACGAGATAGAGCGAGACGGAAACCAAAGTAAAGACCGTAACAAAACCCATCAGGATCACGTCATAGGGCGCCGGCTTGAAGTTGAAGCCGAGCGAAGCCAGCACCAGCGCCGCGAACGCCACCTGCGCCACCGTATTGAGCTTCGACACCATCAGCGGTTTCATCGGGATCGGCTTGTCGAACAGCCACGACACGATCACCGCCGTGACGATCATGATGTCGCGGGACACCACGAGGATGACGATCCAGCGCGGCACCGCGCCCCAGATTCCGAGCGCGACATAGATCGAGACCAGGAGCGCCTTGTCGGCGAGCGGATCGAGCAGGGCGCCCAGTTCGCTCTGCATGTTGAAGCGCTTGGCCAGAAAGCCGTCGACCGCGTCGCTGACGCCGGCAATGACGAAGATGGCGAACGCGATTTCCATCTGGCTGGAAACGATCGCCCAGACGATGATGGGCACCAGAATGATGCGCCCCAGTGTAATGATATTTGGAATGCTCAACTCGGTCGCTTCCCGGCTCCCGGTCCTGGATCCGGCGCTAGGCGGGATCGGCCGGTTCTTATCTACATAGTATATGTGAGAAGCGCCTGCGAGCCATTGCAGGAACGCCGAATTCCTCGTAACCAGCCGTCATCATACTGGAATTTGGCATGGTCGACCGCAAAAACGGGCTCACATACGCGGATTCGGGCGTCGATATCGATGCGGGGAACCGGCTGGTCGACCTCATCAAGCCGATGGTTCGCGCCACCGCCCGGGCCGGGGCGGACGCCGAAATTGGCGGTTTCGGCGGGCTGTTCGACCTCAAGGCGGCGGGCTTCAGGGATCCCGTCCTGGTGGCGGCGACCGACGGCGTCGGCACCAAGGTCAAGGTCGCGATCGAGACCGGGCTGCATGGTGGGATCGGCATCGACCTGGTGGCGATGTCGGTCAACGACCTCGTGGTGCAGGGCGCGGAGCCGCTGTTCTTTCTCGACTATTTTGCCTGCGGCAAGCTCGATCCCGAAGCCGCCGCGGCCATCGTGGCCGGCGTCGCCGAGGGCTGCCGCGAATCAGGCTGCGCGCTGATCGGCGGCGAGACCGCCGAAATGCCGGGGCTCTACAAGGACGGCGATTACGACCTCGCAGGCTTTGCGGTTGGCGCTGCCGAGCGCGGTACGTTGCTGCCGAGCGCGGATATCGCCGCAGGCGACGCGGTGATCGGGCTTGCCTCGTCGGGCGTCCACTCCAACGGCTTCTCGCTGGTCCGCAAGATCGTGGAAAACTCCGGGCTCGGCTTCGATGCGCCGGCGCCGTTCTCGCCGGTCATGACGCTCGGCGGCGCGCTGCTGGCGCCGACCCGGCTCTATGTGAAATCCTGCCTGCGTGCGATTCGTGAAACCGGCGCGATCAAGGGGCTTGCCCATATCACCGGCGGCGGCTTCACCGACAACATTCCCCGCGTGCTGCCAAAGCATCTCGGCGTCGGCATCGATCTGGCGCGGCTGCCGGTGCTGCCGGTGTTCAAGTGGCTGGCGGCGCAGGGTGGCATCGCCGAACTCGAATTGCTGCGCACCTTCAACTGCGGCATCGGCATGATCGCCATCGTCAAAGCCGACGCGATCGACAAGGTGACCGAAGTCCTGACCGAGGGCGGCGAGACCGTCGCCTTGCTCGGGGAGGTGATCCCGGTAGAGGGCGAGCATCGCGTGATCTACAACGGCCACCTCGACCTCGCGCAATGAAGCGCCGCACCGCCATCCTGATTTCCGGGCGCGGCTCCAACATGGCCGCGCTGATCGATGCGGCGAAGGCTGCGGATTTCCCCGCCGAGATCGTCGCCGTGATTTCCAACCGGGCCGATGCCCTCGGGCTGGAGCGGGCGTCGGCGAGCGGCGTGCCGACCATCGTCATCGAGAGCAAGCCGTTCGGCAAGGACCGCGCAGGTTTTGAGGCGATGCTGCAGCGGGCGCTGGAGGAGAAGAATATCGAGCTGATTTGTCTTGGCGGATTCATGCGGCTGTTCACGGCCGAATTCGTGGCCCGCTGGTACGGCAAGATGCTCAACATTCATCCCTCGCTGCTGCCGTCCTTTCCGGGCCTCGATCCGCACGGCCAGGCGCTTGCCGCCGGGGTGAAGATATCGGGTGCGACCGTGCATTTCGTGATTCCGGAAACCGACGCCGGCCCGATCGTGATGCAGGGCGCGGTTCAGGTTGCCGATGACGACACGGCGGAGACGTTGTCGGAGCGCATCCTCGGCGTCGAGCATCGCATCTACCCGGCGGCGCTGCGGTTGCTGGCCAGCGGCAAGGTTCGCCTGGAAGGCGACATCTGCAAGACGTCCGATGGGGCCGACCGCAACGGCACGCTGATTTCGCCCGCTGCGATCTGATCATCTAGCTTGCGTCGCCATGTCGGCCGAATTACTGCCCGGTTCTATCCGGAACGCTGCGCTGTGGCAGCCGAACCACAATGGCGCGTATTCGGTCATGGGCCGGGAGGCCGACCGATTGACCCTTTGCACGAACTGGGGGCAAATCATTCCGGTTGATCGGGATTTGCGCGTTTTTCGGGCCGGCTGTTTTGCTCTTGGGAATGGATTGCATGCGCGGCTCACCGCGGCCTCGGCGAGCATGGAAAATCTGGACCGGTCACGCGCTGGCGCGGCTGGTTACGATTGCGTTCGTTCTCATCGGCGTCATGTCCGCCGCGCAGGCGCAAGCGCCGCCTACGCCCCCGACGCCGCCAGCCCCACCGACGCCCATTCCGACGCTGACGATGGTCAATTCGATGGTGTCATCCGGTGCGGCGGTCGCCAATCTCGGCAGCAACTTTCTGGAGCGGCTCGGCAACCAGTCGAGCAACGGCTTCAACCGGCTGCAGCGCACCAACCCGGGCGGCGGCGGCGCCTCCGAGAGCACGGAAGCGCCGCGCTACCGGACCTGGTTCGAAGGCTACGGCAATTCCACGAAGAACGGCGCGATCGGCGATTTCGTCGGCGACCGCCGCACGACCTGGGGCGGCGTCGCCGGGATCGGCGCGCGCGTGGCGCCGGGCATCAATCTCGGCTTTTCCGTCGACCAGAGCCGCTCGGCGATCGACATTCCGCTGGCGCTGCAATCGGCCACGATCGATCTCACCCAGCTTGGCTTCACGGCGTCTGTCGACAGCGGGCCGTGGACCTGGGCAACCGCGGCCGTGCACGGTTTCGGCAACATCGACTCCCGCCGCGACACCGGTCTTGGCCTTGCGACCGCCGGATACAACGCGCGGCTCGACGGTGTGCTGAGCGAGATCAGCTATTACTGGACCAGGGACCAGGGCCGCGTCGTGCCCAAGGCCGCGTTCGAATATGTCCGCGCCCGGACCGGTTCGTTGCAGGAGATCGGCGGTCTCGACCCCGTGTTCGCCACCAGCGCGACCGTGCAGCGCGCACGCCTCCTGATCGGCGCGGAGGTTGGCCATTACTGGATCTTCGACCAGAAGATTCTCGACCTGTCAGCCTACGGCAAGTTCGTCGACAACGTCGTGCAGAACTTCTCCGACGTTACCGTCAGTCTCGGCGCCCAGAGCATTACGTTCCAGGGCATCGGGGAGAGCCAGTACGGAATGGATACCGGCGCCTCGGCCTCGCTGAGCCTGACCAACACCGCGCGCCTCTACGCCAACTACGACGCAAAATTCCGCAATCTGATGCAGTCGCACCAGGGCACGGTGGGCGTGGAGTTGAAGTGGTGATTTTCTCCCTCTCCTCGCAAGCGGGCGAGGTAAGAGAACGCCGGCCTAATCCCGGTCGACCCTGACGACGCGACCTTTTTCGATCGCCAGCGCCAGCCTGCCGTGTTTCAGCGCGAGCGCCGCTTCGCCGAACAATTCGCGGCGCCAGCCGTGCAGGGCGGCGACGTCGGCGTTGTCGTCGGAGGCGATCTGGTCGAGGTCGTCGACGGTGGCGATCACCTTGCTGGCGACGGCGTGACGCTCCGACGTCATCCGCAGCAGCACCTTCAGGAGTTCGACGATCGCAGCGCCATTTGAATTGCCGCGCGGCTTTTCGATCTTCGGCAGGCTCGCCTGATCGCGGGCGAGGCCGCGCTGCACGGCGGCGACGATGTCGCTGCCCCATTTCGAACGGTCAAAACCCTTCGGCAGCGAGCGCAGATTGGCGAGACGCTCCAGCGAGGTCGGCGCGTGGGTGGCGATGTCGCCGACCGCGTCATCTTTCAGCACGCGCGAGCGCGGCACGTCGCGGCTTTGCGCTTCCTGCTCGCGCCAGGCCGCGACTTCCATCAGTACCGCCAGCTCCTTCGGCTTGCGGACCCGCGTCTTGAGCCGCTCCCAGGCGCGCTCGGGGTGGAAATCATAGGTTTTTGGCGAGGTCAGGACTTCCATTTCCTCGCTGACCCAGTCGCTGCGGCTGCGCTTCGTGAGGTCGGCGTCGAGCGCTGCGAACACGTCGCGCAAATGGGTGACGTCGGAGACCGCGTAATGCATCTGCTCGGGGGTCAGCGGCCGGCGCGACCAGTCGGTGAAACGGTGGGTCTTGTCCGGCCGGTGACCGGTGACACGCTCGACCAGCTGGTCATAGGCGATGCTGTCGCCATAACCCAGCACCATGGCCGCGACTTGCGTATCGAAGATCGGATGCGGAATGGTGCCGGACTGGTGCCAGACGATCTCGATGTCCTGGCGCGCGGCGTGGAACACCTTCAGCACCGCCTCGTTCCCCATCAGTTCGAAGAACGGCTTGAGGTCGATCCCCGGCGCCAGCGTGTCGATCACGACAGCTTCCTCCGCGCTCGCCATCTGCACGACGCAGAGCAGGGGGTAGTATGTCGTCTCCCGCAGGAACTCGGTGTCGACGGTGATGACCTTGTGTTGGGCGAGCCGGGAGCAGGCGGCAGCGAGGTCGGAAGTGGTGGTAATCAGATCCATGAACAATCCATGACGCGTCGGACAGGCGTTCTGCCGAAAGCGCTGATATGTCAAGGGTGTTGAGCGGGATTTGAGCCCTGCAATCGAGGCTGATCACGGCTTTTTTGCGTCGGCGCGGGGGCCGGCTGGGTTCGCGCCCTTGGGAAAGCCGATCAAGCCGTCTGGCGGCCGTCGGGATGGGAAAACCGCTTACTCGTAACGGATGTGCCGCGACCGGCGCCGGCCCGACGGTATCGCAAGCACGATGAGGCACAGCCCAATCATCACCATTCCCAGGAGTTCGAAAGCAAAGGCGTCCACGGCAATCTCTCCCCAAGTAAACCATTAGAATTGTGGGGAGCGCGTTGACCGTTTCTTAATTTGTGGAACTGGGGGGCGAAGTGCGTCGGCGGATGGTGGACGCGCGCTTAAGGATTGCGGTTAACGGCGGCGGCAGTACGTAGGATGGGTAGAGCGAAGCGAAACCCATCACGCCGCCTCCGCGCAAGTATTGATGGGTTTCGGTTCGCTCTACCCATCCTACAAGCTGATCCCATTCAGGCTGCCTTCGTGTTGATCGGCCCGATTCTCGCGAGGTCTTTGCCTATCTGACGCTTCGCGATCTGAATGTCGTAGTCGGTCTGAAGGTTCAACCAGCACGTAGGATGGGTAGAGCGCAGCGAAACCCATCACGCCGCCTCCGCGCAAGTGTTGATGGGTTTCGCTGCGCTCTACCCATCCTACAAGCTGTATGCGCAAGGGACGCAAACTTCTCCTCACGTCCCGCAGAACGTCTGCAGCACGCGTTGCTCCGGCAGCGGCGGCTCGGCGTAGGTTGCGTATTGCGGCTGATCTTCGAACGGTTTCGACAGCACCGTCAGCAATTCCTCGAACGGCGCGTAGTCGTCGTTGGTCACGGCGGCCGAAATAACCGCTTCGATGCGATGGTTGCGCGGGATGAAGGCCGAGTTGACCGCGCGCATCGCGGCCTGCCGCTCCGCGGCGGATTGCGGCTCCTCGGCGAGGCGCTGACGCCAGCGTGCGGTCCATTCTTCGTAGGCTGCGGGATCGGTGAACTGATCTCTCACCTTGTCGGCAGCGGGATCTCCGGCGGCATCACTGAGGCGGCGGAAGGTGAGGGTGAAGTCGGCCTGGTTCTTCGCCATCGCATCGAGCAGATCCTGCACCAGCGCCTCGTCGCCGTCGCGCGCGGTGAACAGGCCGATCTTCCTGCGCAGGCCCGACTGATAGGCGGCGGTGAATTTTTCGGCGAACTCGCCGAGGATGAATTGCGCCTGTTCGATCGCCTTGTCCTTGTCATCGGAGAACAGCGGCAGCAGGCATTCGGCGAGCCGCGTCAAATTCCACAGCGCAATCTGCGGCTGGTTCGCATAGGCGTAGCGGCCCATCTCGTCGATCGACGAAAACACCTGCGCGGGGTTGTATTCGTCCATGAAGGCGCACGGGCCGTAATCGATGGTCTCGCCCGAAATCGAGCAATTGTCGGTGTTCATGACGCCGTGGATGAAGCCGACCAGCAGCCAGCGCGCGACCAGGTCGGCCTGGCGGGCGACGACGCGTTCGAGCAGGGCGTGATAGGGGCGCTCGGCGATCGAAATATCAGGGTAGTGCCGCGCTATGACGTGGTCGGCCAGTTGCCGCACGCCATCGGTATCGCCGCGCGCGGCAAAGAACTGGAAGGTGCCGACGCGGATATGGCTCGACGCCACGCGGGTGAGCACGGCGCCGGGCAGCATGGTCTCGCGTTGCACGCGCTCGCCTGATGTCACTGCGGCCAGCGAGCGGGTGGTCGGTATGCCCAATGCAAACATCGCCTCGCTGACGATGTATTCCCTTAAGACCGGACCGAGTGCGGCGCGGCCGTCGCCCCGGCGCGAAAACGGCGTCGGGCCAGATCCCTTGAGCTGGATGTCGCGGCGGATGCCGTCTCTGTCGATGACTTCGCCGAGCAGGATGGCCCGGCCGTCGCCGAGTTGGGGCACGAAATGGCCGAACTGGTGGCCGGCATAGGCCATCGCGATCGGATCGGCCCCATCAGGGAGGCGCTTTCCGGCGAGGATTTCAGCCCCTTCCGGGCTCTCCAGCAGGTCCGGATCGAGGCCGAGCTGGACCGCCAGCGCGCGGTTCAGCTTGATCAGCCGCGGGGCGGCGACGGGGGTCGGGGCGACGCGGGCGAAAAAGCTCGCCGGCAACGCCGCATAGGTGTTCTGGAACGGGAAATGGACGGTCATGACCCAAAGATAGGCGCGAGGCGGAAATAGGCAACGGTTCGGCTTCCGGGGGCTGGAAAAGTCGCGCCTGGAGCACAAAACAGGCCCCGCCATTGGTTGCCGCCCCACGCCGCGTCGGGTAAACCCTCAACCCTCTTCGGACCGGCATTTGCCTCCGATTCTGCCCTCCGACATCTGTTTTTGGGATTTCCATGCATCGCTACCGGTCACATACATGCGGCGCGCTCCGCGAGAGCGACATCGGCCAAACCGCCCGTCTTTCCGGCTGGTGCCATCGTATCCGCGACCACGGCGGCGTGCTGTTCATCGATTTGCGCGACCATTACGGCATCACCCAGGTCGTGGCCGACCCGGATTCGCCGGCGTTCAAGGACGCCGAGAAACTGCGCTCGGAATGGGTGGTGCGGATCGACGGCAAAATCCGCCGCCGCCCTGACGGTACCGACAATCCGGAACTGCCGACCGGCATGGTCGAAGTCTATGTCAGCGAGATCGAGGTGCTGGGCCCCGCGGCCGAGCTGCCGCTGCCGGTGTTCGGCGAGCAGGAATATCCTGAAGACATAAGGCTCAAGTACCGCTTCCTCGACCTGCGTCGCGAGAAGCTGCACCAGAACATCATGACCCGCGGCGCGATCGTGGATTCGATGCGCAAGCGGATGAAGGAGCAGGGCTTCTTCGAGTTCCAGACCCCGATCCTGACGGCGTCCTCGCCGGAGGGGGCGCGGGACTTCCTGGTGCCGTCGCGGATTCATCCCGGGCAAGTTCTATGCGCTGCCGCAGGCGCCGCAGCAGTACAAGCAGCTCTTGATGATGAGTGGCTTCGACCGCTACTTCCAGATCGCGCCGTGTTTTCGCGACGAGGACCCGCGCGCCGACCGTCTGCCGGGCGAGTTCTATCAGCTCGACCTCGAAATGAGTTTCGTCGAACAGGATGATGTTTTCGCAGCGGTAGAGCCCGTCATCACGGGCGTGTTCGAGGAGTTTGCCAAGGGCAAGCCGGTGACCAAGAAATGGCCGCGGATTCCGTTCGCCGAGGCACTGAAGAAATACGGCAGCGACAAGCCTGATCTGCGCAACCCGATTGAGATGCAGGATGTGTCCGAACACTTCCGCGGCTCCGGCTTCAAGGTGTTCGCGCGGATGCTGGAGGACCCGAAGAACCAGGTCTGGGCGATCCCGGGCACGGGCGGCGGGTCGCGCGCGTTCTGCGACCGCATGAATTCGTGGGCACAAGGCGAAGGCCAGCCCGGCCTCGGCTACATCATGTGGCGCGAGGGCGGCGAGGGCGCCGGTCCCTTGCCAACAACATCGGCGCGGAGCGGACGGCGGCGATCCGTGCGCAGCTCGGCATGAAGGAGGGCGACGCCGCGTTCTTCGTGGCCGGCGATCCGGAAAAATTCTGGAAGTTCTCAGGCCTCGCCCGCACCAAGGTGGCCGAGGAATTGAACCTGATCGACAAGGACCGGTTCGAACTGGCCTGGATCGTCGACTTCCCGATGTACGAGTACAACGAGGAAGACAAGAAGGTCGACTTCTCGCACAACCCGTTCTCGATGCCGCAGGGCGGCCTCGATGCGCTCAACGGGCAGGACCCGCTGACCATCAAGGCGTTCCAGTACGACATCACCTGCAACGGCTACGAGATCGCCTCCGGCGGCATCCGCAACCACCGTCCCGAGGCGATGGTGAAGGCGTTCGAGATCGCGGGCTATGGCGAGAAGGACGTCGTCGAGCGCTTCGGCGGCATGTATCGCGCGTTCCAGTACGGCGCCCCGCCGCATGGCGGCATGGCAGCCGGCGTCGACCGCATCGTGATGCTGCTCTGCGGCACCACCAATTTGCGCGAGATATCGCTGTTTCCGATGAACCAGCAGGCCGTCGACCTGCTGATGGGCGCGCCGTCGGAGGTCACGACCAAGCAGTTGCGCGAGCTTCACATCCGGCTCAATCTGCCGCAAAGCTAAGAAGAGCTGCCGCCGAAGGTAACATCGGGGCGGTTGAAGCCCGCGGGGGGAATGCATGTCGTCTTATTCTGAAGATCTCCGCTCCGCGGCGCTGGCCTATCACCGGCTGCCGCGCCCGGGTAAACTCGAGATCCAGGCGACCAAGCCGCTCGCCAACCAGCGCGACCTGGCGCTGGCCTATTCGCCCGGGGTCGCTGCGGCCTGCACCGAAATCGCCAACAATCCGGCCGAAGCGGCGTCGCTGACCGCGCGCGCCAATCTGGTTGCCGTGGTCTCCAACGGTACGGCTGTCCTCGGGCTCGGCAATATCGGCCCGCTGGCGTCGAAGCCCGTCATGGAGGGCAAGGCGGTCCTGTTCAAGAAATTCGCCGGCATCGACGTGTTCGATATCGAAATCGCTGCCGACACCATCGAACGCGTGGTCGAGACGGTCGCGGCGCTGGAACCGACCTTCGGCGGCATCAACCTCGAGGACATCAAGGGGCCGGAATGCTTCGAGATCGAGGCACAGCTCAAGGAGCGGATGAAGATCCCGGTGTTCCACGACGACCAGCATGGCACGGCCATCATCGTCGGCGCCGCGATCACCAATGCGCTGCTGCTGAACGGCAAGAAGCTGCCCGACGTCAAGATCGTCTGCTCGGGCGCAGGAGCCGCCGCGATCGCGTGCCTGAACTTGCTGGTCTCGCTCGGCGCGCAGCGCAAGAACATCTGGGTCTGCGACATCGACGGCGTCGTGCACGAGGGCCGCAACACGCTGATGGACCGCTGGAAGGCGGTCTACGCGCAGAAGACCAACGCGCGCGTGCTGGCAGACGTGATCGGGGGGGCGGACATTTTTCTGGGCGTTTCGGCGCCCAATGTATTGAAGCCGGACATGGTCAAGGCGATGGCGGACCAGCCGCTGGTGATGGCGCTGGCCAATCCGAATCCGGAAATCATGCCGGACGAGGCGCGCAAGGCGCGCCCCGACGCGATGATCTGCACGGGACGCTCCGACTTCCCGAACCAGGTCAACAACGTGCTGTGCTTTCCGTTCATCTTTCGCGGCGCACTCGATGTCGGCGCCACGGGAATCAACGAGGCAATGAAGCATGCTGCCGTCGACGCGATCGCGCAGCTTGCGCGCGATCCGCCGTCGGACGCGGTGGCGCAGGGGTTTGACAGCGGGGAGACGCAGGGCTTTGGACCCGGCTCGCTGATCCCGAGCCCGTTCGATCCGCGGCTGATCCTTCGCATCGCGCCCGCGGTTGCGAGAGCGGCGATGGAATCCGGCGTGGCGACGCGCCCGATCAAGAACTTCGACGAGTATACCGCGCTCCTGGAACGCTTCGCGTTCCGGTCCGGCCTGACCATGAAGCCGGTGTTTGCCAAGGCCAAGACCCAGCCGGTTCGCGTGATCTATGCCGAGGGCGAGGACGAGCGCGTGCTGCGCGCCACGCAGGTGGTGCTCGAGGAGAAGCTGGCGCGGCCGATCCTGGTCGGACGGCCTTCCGTCGTCGAGGCGAGGCTCAAGCGCTTCGGTCTGTCGATCAAGGCCGGCCAGGATTTTGATCTCGTCAACCCCGAGGACGATCCGCGCTACCGCTCCTATGTGCAAACCTATATCGACGTCGCCGGCCGGCGCGGCGTCACGCCCGAAGCCGCACGCACCGTGGTTCGCACCAATGCCACTGTCATCGCGGCCCTCGCGGTGGTCCGCGGCGAGGCCGACGCGATGATCTGCGGCGTCGAAGGGCGCTACATGAGCCATCTGCGCCATGTCCGGGAGATCGTCGGCTTCCTGCCCGGTATCAAAGACTTCGCGGCGCTGGCGATGATGATCACCAGCAAGGGCACCTATTTCATCGCCGACACGCAGGTGCGGCCCAACCCGAGCGCGGAGGAACTCGCGGAGGTGGCGTCGCTGGCGGCGATCCACGTGCAGCGGTTCAACATGAAGCCGCGCGTGGCGTTCGTGTCGCATTCCGACTTCGGCAGCTACGACACCGACTCATCCCGCAAGATGCGTCATGCCACCGCGCTGTTGAAGGAAAAGCATCCCGAGATCGAAGCCGACGGCGAGATGCAGGGCGATACCGCGCTGTCGTCGACCGCGCGCAAGCTCGTGCTGCCGCATTCGAAGCTGGAAGGCGATGCCAACATCCTGATCATGCCGAACCTCGATACCGCCAACGTCGCCTACCAGATGATCAAGACGCTGGCGGACGCGCTGCCGGTGGGGCCGATCCTGATCGGCCCGGCGCGTCCGGCGCATATCCTCACGCCGGGGGTGACGGCGCGCGGCGTCCTCAACATGACGGCGGTTGCCGCCGTCGAAGCCCAGGAGCGGGCCGGCCGTCAGCAGCCGAATTTGTTCGCATAGATCTTGTTTCCGATTGGATCAAAACCCGGCTGCAGTCGTTTGTTCTGGCGCGTTTTCTCTGCGCGAATCTACCCGCGCTCGAAAACGCGATGGCCAAAAAAGGGCCTTGGTTCTGCTTCTATCGGAAGGTCTGGTTGGGGCCGCGCAGAAGCCTGCGCGGGTGGTTTCGATTTTGAGCGTTTGAAAAGCGGAGGCGAAACGCT
This sequence comes from uncultured Alphaproteobacteria bacterium, assembly GCA_963791165.1. GTDB lineage: Bacteria > Pseudomonadota > Alphaproteobacteria > Rhizobiales > Xanthobacteraceae > Bradyrhizobium. The sequence goes on from CAWBRL010000032.1 coordinate 371,951, forward strand.
CATAATCGTTTCGCCGCCCGCGATATCTCGTATTGCCATTCAATGAGGCCAATCCCATGCCAGCGTTCGTTACATTCGGGCGAGTCCTGTTCGCCGTGCTCTTTATGTACACGGGAGCGACCAAGCTTTTCGCGGTTCAGCAGACGGCGGACTTCATTGCAACGAAGGTAGCCATCCCAGCGGTGCTCGCGCCCTATACGTCGCAGCTCGAAACCCTGGCCGGCATGCCGATGCCGCAAATTCTGGCGCTGACGGTTGGCGGCTTCGAGATCCTTGCGGGCTTGATGATCGCGGTGAATTTCGGTGCGCGTTTCTTCGCGATCCTGCTGATCTTCTTCGTGCTGGCCACCACCTTCTATTTCCATGATTTCTGGAATCAGCCGGCGCCCGAGAACGCCAAGACGCTGATCGAGGCCTTGAAGAACCTGTCCATCGTCGGCGCGCTGTTCATGATCGCAGGCTACGGCCGCGGGCCGCGACCCAACGAGCCGGCCTACGGGGACATGTAATCTAGATTTATTCCAGGGTGTGGAGCGACGTTACGGCACCTGCGCGCCGCGCCGCCACGGCGTGACGCTGACCTCGTTGGCCGGATCGAGCATCTGCGCTTGCCCCTCGCGTAGCCCATGCGCGGCCAGGATTTCCTGCGGCGAACGGACAGGGACGCCGGGGAAGCATGGTTCGCCACCGGGTAGCCGCACGTGCGGTGCAACAGAGAGCCAGAACACGTCGTAACGATCCATGAACATGCCGAATACAACGGGGCCGCCGATCACGGCGACCGTGCCGGAATCAACGCCGGCATGACCGCAGGCGGCTTCGAAGGACGCGCCGGCCGGATTCCACAGGGTCGATTTCGGATTGGCCGGATCGGGCGAGACCGTCCCGACCTTCTGCGTCAGGATGATCCGTTTGCGTTGCGGCGAGTTCGGCTGGTCCTCGTAGGAGTTGCTTGCCATGCAGGATCAGGTCGGCGCGGTCGAGGGCGGCGGTGAAGAACGCCTTGTCGCCCTCGAACTTCAACTCGTCCGGCATGATGTTGCGGGCGTCGGCCAGCATGCCGTCCGCGGAGACGATGACGTAGCCTTCGATGCGCAGCGCCGGCACGGGCCCGTGTCGCGCCTGGCTATTCCGAGATCGTCTGCACGACGCTGGACACCGGACGCGAACTCACGGTCGGCAGCTTCAGGTCCTTGACGATGTCTTCGTCGTACTGCGCGAGGGTCTGGACCGGGTCCTTGGCACGCATCGCAACCACCTTGTAGCCGCCGGCCTTCAGCTTCTTCAGAAGTTCGGGCAGGGCCTCTGCCGTGTGCTTCTGGAAGTCGTGCATCAGGATGATGCCCTTGCCGTTCTTTTCGACCTTGCGCATCACGTTGTCGATGATGGTTTGCGCCTTGCTCGCCTTGAAGTCGAACGAGTCGAGGTCGCAGGAGAAGATCGCGATGTTACGCGTGCCGAGATAGGTCACCATCTCGGGCGGATGCTGCAGCGCCGGGAAACGGAAGAACGGCGCCGGGGCCTTGCCGCCAAGCGCCCACTTCACCGCGCTGAAACCTTTTTCGATTTCATCCTTGCGCTGCTGCTCGGTCAGCTTCTTGTTGACCAGCGCCGCGTGCGACCAGGTGTGCGATCCGATCGAGTGGCCGGCCGCCATCACCTGCTTGAGGATTTCAGGATAGTAGGTGGCGTGCTTGCCGATCGGGAAGAAGATGCCGGTGGTGCATTCTTCCGCGAGCGTCTTCAGCACGGCAGGCGTGTTCACCGGCCACGGACCGTCGTCGAAGGTCAGCACCACTTCCTTGTCGCGCAGGAAGTCGAGATCCTTGAAATGCTCGAAGCCGAAACCGGGGCCGCCAGTCGTATCGATCTCGACGGTGCGGCCGATACCGAGCGCGTCGGGATTGGCGCAGGGCGGACGGGTACGGGCGGGCGCCGCTGCCGGGGCGGGCGCTGGAGCCGGAGCGGCCTGTGGCGCCGCCGCCGCGCCTTTGGCGGGTGGTGACTGCGACCACGCTGCGCTCGATGCCAACAGCGAAACCGCGCCTGCAAAGATCAACCCTGCCGCAATACGCATCTTGTTTTCCCCAAATTGGAATCCTGCTCCCGGTCGTGGCCTGGCCATCGTCCGGTCTGCCTCCAGCCCCTGATTCATAGTACCCTAGTTGGAGCGCGCGCGCCAAGGCAACGGCGGTCGTCACAGCGGATTTGCCGCCGAACCGGTTAATCAGGAGATGTGTCGTTTTTGACGCTTTTCCTTCGCGCGAATCGCTATCCGCTTCGCTCGGAAACATTCTGTGCCAGCGCCCGCGCGATGGCGGTCTTGATCCTGGTATCCGCCGGTTCGACCGATTCCGGGAATACGTCCGCGATGTAGCCGTCCCGGCCAATCAGGTATTTATGGAAGTTCCAGCGTGGAACATCCTTCGGCCGCGCCTCCGCCGCCCATTTGTAGAACGGATGCGCGTTCGGTCCCTTCACGACCGCCTTGGCCGCGATCGGAAAGGTGACATGGTGATTCTGCGTGGTTGCGGTGATCTCGGTCGCGCCGCCCGGCTCCTGTCCGCCGAAATCGTTGGAGGGAACGCCGATGATCATCAGGCCGCGGCCGTTAAATTCGGTCCACAATTCCTGCAAGCCGCCATATTGCGGCGTGTAGCCACAGAGCGAGGCGGTGTTGACGATCAGGATCGGACGGCCGGAAAATTCCGCGAGCTTGATATCGCCACCCGCCAGTCCGGGAAACGAAAACGCGTAAGCCGTGATCCGGCTCATGCCGACCTGGGCCACGGCTTGCCGGCTCGCGATCATGCCCGGGACGCGGCGAGCGCCGCCATCATTACGGTCCTGCGGTTGATCATGAAAAGCCTCGGCTGCGTTGTTCGCCGAAGCATAGCGCAACGCGCCATCGGTCGCCTCTCAACAAGCCGTTATGGCAGGACAAATCCTAACGCAGCGGGACGATGAAATCGGTGCCTTCGCCGGTTTCGCCGCCCTGGGAGATGCCGTGATCCGACACCACGATCGAACTGCCTGTTGTCAGCACCTCGGCAATGCGTGCCATCGCATCCTGCGGGATGGTGATGCGGTCCAGCGCCTCGGCCGGGCTGTTGGGTAGCGGCAGCGGCTTTGCCTCGGTAGGCGCGCCGCCGGCGATCTTGCGGCGCCGCGCCGAGCGATCCTCATCGTCGATCCGTGCCGCGTTGCGGGCCGTGACCGGCAGCGAGACCACGGACCAGCGCAACAGGTTGGGATCGTTCTTGTCGGTTTCCGCGGTGAACACATGCGTGCCCAGCGGCCGTTCGCCTGGCGCGATCGTCACGGGTACGCTGAACTGCGGCTTGAAGTTCTCACGAACGTAGAGTTTTGAATCCTTGCGGCTGACGAACACCGCGATCAGGCCCGGACGCCGGGGCGGTTCGGGCTTTGCAGCGAGCGCCTTTTCGGCACCGGGCAGGCGCGCGGGGTCTTTCTTCACGTCAGGCGCAACGGCCGGCGTGGTGGCCGCGGTCGCGGGCTTTTCAACAGGGGTGACTTCGGTCGCCTTGGTATCAGGAGTCTTGGTCTCAGGAGTCTTGGTCTCAGGAGTCTTGGTCTCCTCGACCTTTGGCGCTTCAATTTTGGCCGGTTCGGTTTTGGCAACTTCCGTTGCCGGAGTTTCGCTCTTCACTTCGTCGGATTTGGCTGCCGACGTGGCTTCGATCTTCACCTCGGCGGCGTCTTCCGTCTTGACCGGTTCGGATGCCGGCGCTTGCGCGTTCGCGTCGGAAGGCTGGTTGGTTACAGGCGGCCCGGCATCAGACAGCGTCGCCGGGCCGCTGGCCGCCGGCATGGCGCTGCCCGCATCCGCGGTCTGCGTTGGCGTGCGCGATGAAGCCGCGTGTCCGATGGTCGATCGGAGATCGAGGCTTGCTTGTGCATTCATGGTCTTGGCGAGCGCGCCTGCGTCCGCGCCCTTGTCGCTCTTGACGGCCGGGGCATCCAGCTTCGGATCGTCGGCAATGAGCGGCTGCGGCACCACCTTCTGCGCGACCAGCAACGGATGCGAGAAGTTGGCGGGCGTGATCGCACCGGGCGTGATGACGACGCGCGCGCCCATCCTGGTCCAGTTCCACATCTTCACGGCAAACGCCATCGGCATGCGGATGCAGCCATGCGACGCCGGATAGCCCGGCAACACGCCGGCATGCAGCGCAATGCCCGACCAGGTGATGCGCTGCATGTAAGGCATCGGCGCGCCGCTGTAGATATTGGAGCGGTGCATCTTGTTCTTCTGAATGACGCTGAACACGCCCATCGGGGTCGAATGCCCCTTCATGCCTGTCGACACCGGACTTTCCGCGAACAACCCGTTGCTGTCGTAGACCCGGACCTTTTGCTGCTCGATCGAGATCGCAATGATCAGTGGCCCGTGCGGCTTGGCGCTGGTTTCCTTGCGCGCGGCCTCGGCCTTGGCGGCCGGCCGGCGGACCTTCTGCTTGCGCGGCTGCGCCGGCACTGGCCGGTAGTAGCTGGGATCGGAATCCTGCCAGTAGAACAGGGCAGCATTCGCCTGCGGCGCCGCGGCGATGGTGCAGGCTCCAGTCAGGATCGCAACCTGCCAAAACCGCGCGCTTGGAATATTTACGCCCGCAATACCCGCATTGAAAAATCGCTGCCCGCTCACGCGCATATTCCTAATTCCAGATACTCGAAGCTACTGTTTCGCTGTTCATTTGTTGTCGCAGACGAGAACCGCGTTCACCAGCGTAAGCCTTATAAACTCAGCGATTTTCGCCCTGATCGTAGCAAAAAAGCCTCACATTCCGTTAAACCCCGCCTGCTCAATCTGACGCCATCCATAAGGCAGCACTGCGGCCTCCAACTCCTGCCGAGCCCTTTCTGTGCGGCTTTCTGCCACTACATAGGCGGGGAGCCCTTCAGCGGAGATATCAATGACATCCAAGGCCATCGTTAAGTGCGACAAGAAGTGGAGAATTCTGGCCTTGGTGGTGTTGGCGCTGACGCTGTGGCAGGCAGGCCCGGCGTCGGCCGCGGATGAGCCCGACCTGATCTTTCGCCGCTCGACCGTGTTCAAGTTCCTGAGCCCGAACGACAAGCTCGCCACTTATGGCGTCGACGACCCCGAAGTCGACGGGGTGGCTTGTCACTTCACGGTTCCGGAAAAGGGTGGCTTCAAGGGATGGCTCGGTCTGGCCGAAGAAGTGTCGGACATTTCGCTGGCCTGTCGCCAGATCGCGCCGATCCGCTTCAAGCACAAGATAGAGCAGGGCGAAGACATGTTCCGCCAGCGCCGCTCGCTGTTCTTCAAGAAAATGCAGATCGTTCGCGGCTGCGACGCCAAGCGCAACGTGCTGGTCTACATGGTCTATTCGGACCGGCTGATCGAGGGTTCACCCAAAAACTCGACCTCCTCGGTACCGATCATGCCCTGGGGCACGGCCGATGCCGCGGTTCAGAAATGCGGTGAATTCATCCAGTAAGCCCGATCCCGATTCAGGTCAGGATCTCGGGCTTACCGTTTGGCCCGATTGGGGTATTGGCTGGTCTTCAGGCCGGGCGTGACCTTGGGCTCGCGGCATCCGACCAGATGCACGAATTTCTGCGGTGCGGAGACATTGCCGCGAAATTCGCCGCCTTGCTGCGACATGGCGCCACAAAGGCCTGAGGATTTTCCTTCTCGCTCTGTCTTCAGGGAAGAGTCGATCCGCAGTTCGGAAGAGCCGATACTTCCAGAGAAATTTTCAACGGTCGGCTGGCCGGGTTTGCGGGTCGGGGATTCATTGCCAACATCGATGTTGCCATTGCCCACGACTGCTATCCTTTGTTGAGGAAGATTTGCAACGCGCAAGCGCGCGGAAAGTTGCACGGCGTTCGAGTGAGTCGGCGCAGGCGATGCTTCGGTTCACCCGCCACCGTCAATTCGCGAGCGGCTTCTTACGCCGAAAACCGTTAAGAAACTCGGCGTTCCGGCTCGCATCCTGTCTTGCCATGCCATGGTTCGCCCCGAGTCGTTCGGCTGAATTCATTGGGTTTTTCGCGCCAATGTTTCGTCCACGAAGGCCGACGAAACAATTGTCCTGTGCCATGAAACCATTTTCCGCTTTTGGCGTAGATGTCCGGAAACAGCCGACGGCTATCAGGTTACCAACGAAACGGCGGTGACGCCGGCACGGAACCGGAGACTGCCAATGCGGACCACCAGCTTCATCCTCGCTTTCGCCTTCATCCTGGCTGGTCCGTCGATCGCTGGTTCCGCTTCGGATCAGGACCTGCCGGGCGCCGGCACTTTCTCCTATAATGGCTCACCGCTTGCGAACCCGGCACCTCAGCCGATGCTGGTGGCGGCAAAGTAAGCGTAGCGGATCGTTTCCAAGAAACTCGCCGATAAAGGCCCCGCATGTTTGCACGCATTTGCTCCGCTTCTATCCTGGCGGCCTTGCTTCTCAGCAGTCCGGCCCAGGCACAGGTGCAGGTGCAGCCGCCGCAGACGTCGTTCCGTTCCCTGTTCAAGGTTCCAGATCCACGCGGCGAGTTCGTGCGGCTATGCGCCCCCCATATGATCGGACGCTGGGCGCACCCCGAAACCGTTTGCGGTTGTCTGCACGATTACGCGGCGGCGACCGTCGAAGATGCCGATTTGCGTGAAGCCCTGCTGCGCGGCATCAGTGAAACCGGCGTGCCGACAATCGAGTCCGCATGGGTGCCGCCATCGAAGCAATCCGAGATCGGCCCGACCTTCACCAAGATCGCCAAGCCGACGCTGCAGTGCATGTTCGAGCCGGCGACCAACGAGTAGGCGCAGCTCACAAACTCCGATCGCCTTCGCCGACGCGACGGCTCGAATCTGGCTAGCGCTTCTTTGTCCCCAATCGCGGAACGCATTTTCGGGTACGCAATACCCCCGATGTCGTCATCTGCGAGCCCTGGACTTCCTTGATCTGTCCCGCCGGGCATGAGCCGTCGTCGACGAGGACGCGCTGGCCGAGCCGCAGGTCGACGATATCCTGCTCGCGCGAAAGCTGCTGCGCGATGGCGGGGGTCGCGAGCAGCCACAACACGAGGCCGGCGGGCAGGGCGCATCGTCTGATCGTGGCAGCCTTCTTCGGCAATTCGGCGCTCCTCACTTGGTCTTGATCTTCAGCCCGTCAGGGCCGACGTTGATCTGCAGGCCCTCGGGCTCTTTCTTGGTCTGATAGAGATTGTAACCGAGCACCCCGACCGCGACGATCAACGCGCCGATGATGAGATACAGGACGTTGCGATTGCCGGGCATCCGATGGTTCCATCATGACGTTGATTGACGACGTCGAGCTTAGTGAGGGGGTGGCGATTCTCATAGAGCGCCGGCAATCGCGGAACTTTACGCTGTTGCCTTTGACCTCTTGACGAAGCCCGTTCGTCCGCTGCTCGGCTTGCGGCTCGCGCGCAAGGCGGCCAGCGATGACTTCGCCAGCCGCTCAGCCGATGCGATCAGTTGCGGCATCGGATGGCCGGCAAATCCGAGCACGAATCCCGGCAGCGGTCGCGCGCGATGATAGGTTTCCGCCAGCAGCCAGCCGGCGACGCCGGCTTCGGCCTTTGCCTTGGCGGCAACGAGCGGATCGGTCGCTGGATCGAACCGTGCGACCAGATGCAGGCCCTGCGACGGCACCGGCACCGATAGACGGCCGTCGGACACTGTCGACAGCGTGGATGCGAGGGCGTCGCGTGCCTCGCGGTACAGCCCGCGCACCTTGCGCAGGTTTGCCGCGAACGCACCGGAATTGAGCATGTCTGCTACCGCGCCTTCGAGCAGCGTGCCGGGAAAGCGGTCGAGCGCGGCGCGGGCAGCCGTCACCGGCCCGACGAGCCGTTCGGGCAGCGCGCAGTAGCCGATGCGCAATCCCGGAAACAGCGTCTTTGCAAATGTGCCCATGTAGATCACGCGGCGGAGGTGATCGATGCCGGCGAGCGAGAGCAATGGCGCGCCGTCATATCTGAACTCGCTGTCGTAATCGTCCTCGAGCACGAAGGCATCGGCATCCCTGGCCCAGTCGAGCAGTTCGAGCCGGCGCGTCATCGACATCTGCACGCCGAGTGGAAACTGGTGCGACGGCGTCACGTAGGCGGCGCCTGCGGACGGCGCGAGGGTTCGGCCTTTGGCGACGATGACGCCTGACGCGTCAACCGGCACCGGGACCGCGCGCTGCCCGCAATGCTCGATCGCCTTTCGAGCGACTGGATAGCCGGGATCTTCGCACCAGATTTGATCGCCGGGCTTGAGGATCGCGCTCAGCACGATCCGCAAGCTATGCTGCGTTCCCGACGTCAGCATGATCTGGTCCGGATCGCAGCGCAGTCCGCGCGCCGACAGCAGATGATCGGCAATCGCAGCCCGAAGCTCGCGGCTGCCCCTGGGGTCGCCGTATTGCAGATGTTCGGTGCCGAAGGCGCGCATCCGTCGCCCGGCAAATGACCTGAAGCGCTGCAGGGCCCTTTCATCGACATGGGTGCAGCCGAGCGCCAGGGAACCTTGCTGTGGCGCCTCGATGACGATCTTCGTCTTGCGCGCATTGTTGATGCGGGCGGGAATGCGGTCGGCGACGAAGGTGCCGGAGCCGACGGTGGCCACGGCAAAGCCATCCGCGATCAACCGCTCATAGGCCGACGTGATGGCGTTGCGACGGAAACCGGTTTGCTTGGCGAGCGTGCGGGAAGGCGGTAGCGGTTCGCCCGGTTTTGCGATGCCGCCTGTAATGGCGTGGCAAAGCGCTTGATAGAGCCGGTGCTGGGAGGAGGCGCCGTGGGTGATGTGCGGCCCTGAAAGGTCGAGCGGAAGCTCGGCCTTGCGCGGCGCCTTCGAAGAATTGGTCGGAATTTTTCGCATTGAATTGGCACTATCGCAGACCAAATTCGCCGGTACAACTGTATCGACCGATCCAACAATCCCGACGGAGCTGCCGTGACCGAAGCCGAGACCATCCCATGTCGTATCCAGTGTCGCCGCGCAATCAGGTGAAGCGCCTGCATGAACGCGGCTCCTACGATCACGCGACGATCCACGGCCTGCTGGACGCTTCGATGCTGTGCCACGTCTCGTACGTGATCGACGGCCAGCCCTATTGCACGCCGACATTCTTCTGGCGGGAGGGAAGCAAGCTGTACTGGCATGGCTCCAGCGCCAGCCGCATGCTGAGGAACCAGTCGGCCGGCCAGAAGGTCTGTCTCACCGTTGCGCAGATCGACAGCCTGGTGCTGGCCAGATGCGGTTTCAATCATTCGGCGGACTACCGCGCGGTGATGGCGTTCGGCACCGCCTACCTCGTCACCGACGCGGACGAGAAGGCGCGCGCGCTGGTCGCCATGGTCGATCGGTTCTTCCCCGACCGCACCGCGAGCCTGCGGCAAAGCACGACGCAGGAAATCAAGGCGACGGCTGTGATTGCGATGGAGATCGAGCAGGCCTCAGCGAAGATACGCACGAAAGGTGTCGCCGACGATGATGAGGATTACGAATTGCCCGTCTATGCCGAGCGCATTCCGGTGCGCACCGTGCTGGGCCGGCCGGAACCTTGTCCGCGGCTTCTCGATGGCGTCGAGCGGCCGGCGTCGCTGGGCGGCTATTCGGAAGGGCGACTGTTCGCAGATGCATTGCGCGATGCGCATTTTGCGCATTACGCCGGCGGCTGAGATCGGGGTAGGGTAGGTCACTCCCGACCCCCTGCAACTCCCGACTGGAGCCGCCGCTAAATGAATGCCGATACGCAGCAGAAAATCCTCGACGCCGTCGATGCCGGCTTTGACGCGCAGCTTGCGACGACGAAGGAATTCGTTGCGATCCCCTCGACCCGCGGCGCCGAGGGACCGTGCCAGGACATGATCGGCGACCTGCTGCGGCAGCGCGGCTACGAGGTCGACGACTGGCATATCAATGTCGACGATCTGAAGGACCTGCGCGGCTTCGGCCCGATCGAGCATGATTTCTCGAAGGCGCGGACGGTGGTCGGTACCTATCGCCCGGCGAACAATGCCGGCAGATCGCTGATCCTGCAGGGCCACTGCGATGTGGTGCCGGTAGGGCCGCTCGACATGTGGGAGACGCCGCCGTTTTCGCCGGTCGTGAAGGACGGCAAGATGTATGGCCGCGGCGCCTGCGACATGAAGTCGGGCACCATCGGCGCGCTCTATGCGCTGGATGCGATCAAGGCCGCGGGTTTCAAGCCGACGGCGCGGATTCATTTTCAAAGCGTGATCGAGGAAGAGTCGACCGGTGTCGGCGCGCTCTCGACCTTGCAGCGCGGCTACCGCGCCGACGCCTGCTTCATTCCCGAACCGACCGGCGGCAAGATGGTGCGTTCGCAGGTCGGCGTGATCTGGTTTCGGCTGCGGGTACGCGGTTTCCCGGTGCATGTGTTCGAGGCCGGCGCCGGCGCCAACGCGATCATGGCGGCGTATCATCTGATCCATTCGTTGCAGAAACTCGAAGCCGAGTGGAACGAGCGCGCCCGCAAGGATCATCACTTCAAGGCTCTGAATCATCCGATCAACTTCAACCCTGGAATCATCAAGGGCGGCGACTGGGCTTCCAGCGTGCCGGCCTGGTGCGACGTCGATTGCCGTATCGCGGTGCTGCCGGGTTGGTCGGTCGCCGACTGCCAGAAGGAAATTCTGGCGTGCGTTTCGGCGGCCGCGCGCGACCATCGCTTTCTGTCCAACAATCCGCCGCAGGTGGAATGGTCGGGCTTTCTTGTCGGAAGGATACGAGTTGAAGGATTCGACGGCGCCGGAAGCCGCTTTCGGCAAGGCGTTCACGGCGGTCTATGGCGGTGCGGTACCGGACCTTGTCTTCACAGCGCTGACCGATACCCGGTTCTACGGGCTGAACTATAACATTCCGAGCCTGTGCTTCGGCGCCAGTGGGGCTGCGATGCACGGCTTCAACGAATATGTCGATCTGGAGTCGCTGCGGAAGTCGACGAAAGCGACTGCATTGTTCATCGCGGAATGGTGCGGCGTGGAGAAGGTCTGAGCAAGCCGCTGGCCTCACCACGTCATTGCGAGCGAAGCGAAGCAATCCATTGTGCGGCATACACGGATAGATGGATTGCTTCGTCGCTCCGCTCCTCGCAATGACAGCTGAGAGTTCACGGCTGATCCGGCCACAACGCCTTCACGATTGCATCCAGCCCGTCCGTCAGCGCGGCCGGGCCCGGCTGCAAGATCAGCGGCGACTTGATCTCGACGATGCGGTCGTTGCGCACCGCCGGGATGTCGCCCCAGCCCGGACGTTGCCTGATGCGATCAGGGACAACCTTCTTGCCGCACCAGGAGGCGAGGATCACATCGGGCGCGGCCTTGCGCACGACATCGGGTGAAATGATCCTGTCTTTGGCCGCCTGCTGCAAGCGCAGTTTCGGCAACGCGTCTTCGCCGCCGGCGATCTCGATCAGTTCGGACACCCAGCCGATGCCGGAGATCAGGGGATCGTCCCATTCCTCGAAATAGACCTTTGGCTTCGGCTGCCGCCGCGGCGTCGCCGCGATGCGCGCCAATCGCTCTTCGAAGCCGGTGGCGAGTTGATCGGCACGCTCCGCCGCGCCGACGATCGCGCCGAGCGTGCGGATCATCGCAAAAATGCCGGCAATGTCGCGCTGATTGAAGACGTGGATGGCGACGCCTGCGCGCACCAGATCGGCGACGATGTTGGCCTGCAGGTCGGAGAAGGCGAGCACCAGGTCGGGCTCAAGCGCGAGGATCTTTGGGATGTCCGCCGAGATGAAGGCGGAGACCCGCGGCTTCTCGCGGCGGACCTGTGGCGGCCGCACGGCATAGCCGGAGACGCCGACGATGCGATCCTGCTCGCCGAGCAGATACAGCGTCTCCACGGTCTCTTCGGTGAGGCAGACGATCCGGCGGGGCGGGAACTGGCGCATGCCGACGATATGCCGAATTCCCGGCGCTATGTCACGGCAAGCCATTACCTCGGAGGTCATTGCCTGATTTACCGCAGCCATCCATTCTGTTTGAGAAGTCGCTTGAAAGAAAAGCCGGAGGATTCATGACGCCGCTCGAAAAAATCCAGTCGATGAAGATGCCGTTTGCGGAACTGAAAGGCGTGACCTTCACTGAGGCCGGTGCCGACCGCGTGGTCGCCAAGATGCTGGTGCGCCCCGATCTCTGCACGCTGCGGAATACGATTCACGGCGGTGCGGTGATGGCGTTCGCGGATTCGGTCGGCGCCGCCGCAACCGTCATCAACCTGCCGGCGGACGCCAAAGGCACCACCACGATCGAGAGCAAGACCAACTTCATCGGCGGCGCCAAGGAAGGCTCTACGGTGATCGCGACCGCAACGCCGGTGCATCGGGGACGGCGAACCCAGGTCTGGCAGACGCGGCTGGAGACCGAGGACGGCAAGCTGGTCGCGGTCGTCACCCAGACCCAGATGGTGCTGTGAGACGGTGGTCGATGCCTAATAATTAGTTAACGGAATATGACATTTTATGAGGCATTCCAGAGACTTGAATTTAATGTTGCGATGCACAATATAAGCACCCTAGGGATTCGACGCCTCCTCGAGGGCCCCACTCAGAGGAGATAGAATATGTACCTCACCGTTATCGCGGCCGCGCTCGCCAACAGCAGCGTGCGCACGCTGAGCCAGCAGGAAGAATTGCCGCTGTTGCGCGATCACCTGCTGCGGCTCGACCGCGACAGCCGGCGCGACCGCTTCCATGGGTTCATCGACGACAGCTTCATCGAGCGCTACGCCGAGAAATGCGCCAATGACGGCACGATCGTGATTGCGTTCTTCGAGAACGGCGAGGTTCGCGGTGCGGCGGAACTGCATCCGCCGGATCAATCGCCGGATTCGCTCCCCGAGATCGCGTTCAGCGTCGAATCGTCAGTGCGGCGGCGGGGCGTCGGCAGCATCCTGTTCCGCAAGCTGATCACGGAGGCGCGCGCCAAGGGCTACAAGAGCCTGCGGATCACCACCGGTGCGCAGAACGACGCGATGCGGGCGCTCGCCAACAAGTTCGGGGCGCAGCTTGTGTTCCGCCACGGCGAATCCACCGGAACGATCGATCTGACGAAACAGGACCAGGCAGAACTCGCGACGACCTGGGCGGATAGCACAGTGAATGCGGCCCGCACGGTCGCGAACTTCAACCGCGCGTACTGGCGCATGCTGCTTCGGATGTATGGCTGGGGCCGGGCCGCCTGAGCGGGCGCGTGAGAGGGGCAATTCGCTGATCCTGGAATCCAGCGAATTGCCGAAAACCATGGCGCTTCAGGTGCCGGTGCGCTTGTCGTTGCCGAAGCGCCTGATGACGCGGCGCTCGACCACGACGGCGCGCTGGGCGCCTTGCTCGCCCGCGATGATACGCGTGACCGATCGCGCGACCGCGCGGCCGGTCTTCTTCACTTCGGCCAGGACTTCCTCAAATGGCATGCCCATCAGCGCGGCGGCGATTTCCGCCTGCTGCTGCTGATCGTCGGTGAGGCCGACCGCGGCGAAGATTGCTTCTTCCAGCGTCGGCGGATCGCGCCGGACGCGTCGGGTGCCGTATTTCGTGTTCCAATCTTCGCTCATCGTGGCCTCGCATTGATTGCAGAGATACCTAGGTGCCCTCATGTTGCATTGCAATATGAATTTCGGATGGCAACGCAGCCATGCATCTACAATCTCTCAAGTCTGGTAGCGTCATACAGTTCGATGGTGGTGGCCTGATCGGCGAACGATTGCAGCGCACGGACGAAATCGCGTGAGGCGGGAACCGAAAAATGCGCCAGCAGGGCGGCGCGATCGGCCCATTGCTCGAAAAACACCAGCCGCAACGGATTTTCGCAATCGACATGAACGGCGTGGGAGATGCAGCCGGGCTCGGTGCGCGAACGACGCACGTGCTCGAGACTCAATTCCCGCATTTGGTCAAAGCTGTCTTCACGCGCGGTCACGCTGCCGGTCACCACGATCATGTCATCCTCCCGTCGTCATTATCCCCATCGTTATGGCGCGGTGGCGCTCAGATCCAGCGGCTGCTGCGGCCAGCGTTTGAGTGCGGCGTGCCCGGCATCGGTCAGCACGTAGATGCCGCGCTCGGCGCGGTCGAACCAGCCATAGACGTTATTCAGCAGTATCTTTCCGGCGTCGGGAATGTCAGCCCGCAAATCTTTCACCCGTCGCGGCCCGCCTTGGAGCGCCGAGGCGCAGGCCAGCGCCTGCTGACGGTAAGCAGTCATGATCGGCGCGCGCGTAGATCCGCCGATCGCCGGATCGCCCTTGCGTCGCTGGTGCTCCGACACCAGCCGCGAACGCTTTTTTGGATTGCGGCGAGGGGCTGTTGTCGCCGGCTTGACGATCACCTCGACATCGCCGGTGTTGGTGACGGCCAGCATGCCGAAGCCCAGGCGGCGGCAGAGATTGCGATAGCGCGCGTCGCTCTCGCGTCCCTTGCCGCGCGCCGACAGTTTTGCAGCGAGCCAGACCTCGTCGGCGGCGCCGGCGCGATCGACCGCCTGCAGGACGAGCTCCAGGTTGAAGGAAAGCTTCAATTCACCGATCACCACGACCGGCGGATCGTCTCCGCTCAGCGCCACCAGATCGCAGCCGCCGACCTCGCCCTTGACCGTGAAGCCGAGCTTTTCGAGGAAGCGTTTGACAGGGAGGTAAAGCGCGGTTTCCAAAATTTGCTCCGGCGGCCGATGTGGCCGCGACTCAATGTCCGGACTCTAGCCGAATTCGGGCAAAGCGTTTGATCGGGCTGGACTTCAGCGGCTAATCTGGGGCCGGGGACAAGGCCAGAATGGCAATGCGAGGGAACCAGCGAATCCAGCGTTCGCGGGCCGCCCGGCATTGGCCTAACCCCGGAGCAGGCAGGAAGTGCTGCAGGGACTATACAAATTCCGCTTCATGACCCAGCGCGGCACGGGCTGTGGCGTGATGTTCATCGCGCCGGGCGGCAGGCTGTACGGCGGCGACACCGGCTATTCCTTCATCGGTACCTTCACCGAGGCAGACGGCGTCATCGCCGCCGAATTCAAGATGTCGCGCCACTATTACGGTCCCAAATACGTTCCGATGTTTGAGGTCGACGATATCGTCATGAATTTCACCGGCACGTACCAGGGTGACGAAGTCCATTTCGAGGGAGGCAGCGCGGCCTTGCCGGGCGTCCGGTTCACGACCATTCTGACCGCCATCAACGACATCGATGCGCCGCCACCCGGTACCGTCGGGCCTGACGGAATCGGCAACGGGCTCTATTCGATCCACATCCGCATGCTCGACGGTGTCGATGGTGGCAACAGCGGTGTCATGATGCTGCATGACGGCCGCATCAGGGGCGGGGATGCATTCTTCGACTACATCGGCGCCTATACGTCCGCCAACGGTAGATGGAAGGGCGAACTCGTCAACCGCGAGCATACGCCGGCAAAGGGCGAACGGCCGCTGTTCGGCGGCCATGAAGTCGGCATCGGTTTTTCCGGCACCTACAATGACGATGGCGCGGAGGCGGAAGCCACCGCACTCGCCGGCAAGCGCAGCATCCGCTTCAAGGCGGAGCTGCGAAAGCTGGTCGCGGTTGAGAATTAGCCTATCAGTTTGTCGTAGTCGGCGTGAGAGCCGATCCAAAACCAAAGATAGGCATCGTCGATTTCAACGGCCAAGGCACGGTATCGCAGTCCGATGCGGGCCGACCAATACCGACCAACCCTCTTGAATTTGAGGGAGGGATGGCGTGGGTCGCGCTTGAGCAACTCAAAGTTGGCGTCGGCCAGCTTCCGGATTGAGGGCGGCAATGCTCGGTAGGCGACCCAAAATGCTGGCGATGCCGAGTGTCTCACAAGTCCCGGGATTTCCCGGCCCGATGCGCCGCTATGGCGTCCTCGGCAAGCGAATCGAGCTTGCCGCTACGTGCGTCACGTTCGATGGCCGCGTCAAAGTGGTCGGCATCAAACGCTTCGAACCACGCACGAAACCTTGCCAATTCCCGGGGCGGCAATTGCTCGACGGCCTTTTCAATGTCTTCGGTCTTGGTCATCTTGGGAATATACCATCCCGAAAGCGTAGCGAAAAGCCGTGCGAGCGGTAGGTGGGTTGACTAAACTCGCCCGTTGACCGGCAACAGCACGCCGGTGACCGCGCTCGCTGCGTCGCTGGCGAGGAACAGGATCACGTCGGCGAGTTCCTTCGGCTTCACCCATTTGGTGAAATCGGCTTTCGGCATGCTGGCGCGGTTGGCCGCGGTGTCGATGATCGAGGGCAGTACGGCGTTGACCGTGATCTTGCCCTTGAGTTCGGCGGCGAGCGCCTCGGTGAGGCGATGCACGCCCGCCTTGGAAGCGGCGTAGGCGCCCATGCCGGCACCGGCCTGCAGCGCGCCCATCGCGCCGATATTGACGATCCGCCCGTCGTCCGATGCGGCGAGATATGGGATCGCCGCGCGCGATGCGTTGAGCGCGGTCATGACGTTGAGCGCGTACATCCGTTGCCAGGTTTTGGGATCGCCGTCGGCCACCGTCTCGAATGCAAATCCGCCGGCGATGTTGATCAGAGCGTCAATCTTGCCGAAATGCGATGCGGCGGCGGCGATCGCTTTTCTGGCCTGGGACGGGTCGGTCAGGTCGACGCCGCCCAACTCAAAAAGGTCAGCCGTGGCCGGGGCCTGCGTCGGCGCATGGTCGACGCTGGCGATCCTGGCGCCGAGCGCCAGCGCCTCGTCCACGACGACGCCGCCGAGCGCGCCCAGCGCACCCGTCACGACAAAAACCTTGCCGTCCATGATGGACCTCCATCCCCCGGGGGAGGGCACACTAGCGCCGGGAGCTTTTCATTTGCAATGCGGCGAATTTCAGCGCCCTAATGGGGTATGGGGTGAATATTCCCGCCGAGGATGTGCACATGCCCGCAGCGCCAAGGGTTTGCGACACGCACGCCAATCTGTTCAATTTCAGCCATTCGCTCCCGAATCTGACGAAAAGTTTCAAGGAGCGGCGAAAGATCAAGATCGTGGCCATCGGCTCGTCGTCGACGGTGGGCGAAGGCAGTGTCGTGGCTTACCCGGAAAGATTGGCGATGTTGATGCGGGAGAACTTCCGCAGCCACAGGATCGACGTGCTGAACCGCGGCGTCGGCGGTCAGGAAGCAACAACCGAATTGCTGCGCTTCGACCCCGACGTCCTCGCAGAGGAACCTGCACTGGTCATTTGGCAGGTCGGCACCAATGCCGTCTACCGCAAGGAGGAGTTCAATTTCGATGAGGTGATCGCCGCCATTGTGATGGGGCTGCGTCGGTTGGCGGAACGGCACTCCATCGATGTCGTGATCATGGATTCGCAATATACTCCCGCCGTTGTGGACGGGGAGAAGCTGCAATTATCCAACGATCTCGTGGCGCGGATCGCGCGCGTGGCCGAAGATGCCGGTGCCAACGTCTTTCGCCGGTTTGACCTGATGCGGCACTGGGTCGTTCAGGACGGGGTTTCGATCGGGGACCTGGTCCGTGAGGGCGATGAGCTAAAACTCCACATGAGCGATTGGGCGACCGATTGCGTCACGCGGGCGTTGTTCGAGCAGATCAAAGCCCGCCTGCCAGCGGAGGGGGCCTCGTAGGCCTGCAATATGCCGCGGAATCGATAAAATTTGCCAGAAATCCGTAAGCGGTTTGCAGAACCCGTCCGCTATAACCGGCCTCCAACACAAGGCAGGGGAATTCGTCATGGGTTTGCCGGATCATGGTTTACCGCTTGTTCAGCTTAAAGAGCAGCGCCGCGACCTGGTCGTCGCGCTGCAGAATCGCAGCGGTCCGGTATCGAGCTGGGAATTGATGCAGATCGCGGCGATCCAGCAGGCGATCTCGGCGTTCGAGGACGTCATCGCCGATCTCGATGCTGAAATGGAAATGGAAGCGGCGGCCTAATCGAGGAGCCAGCCGCAGGTTCGCCGCGTCTGTCCGCCGCTTTACCGCGCGGACGCCGCAGCGTAGGATCGAGCGGTGCGCTCCGCTCTGACATTCCCGCTCCTGCTCCTCGCATTGTACGCGCCGCAAACGGCGGCGGTGCGCGCCGAGGCCTGCGCCGCCAACCAAAGTGGCGACCTTGTCTGCGGTTCGGGCAAGAGCGCGTCGCGCGTATTCGCCAACACCACCTCGCCATCCAAGAACTATGCGTTCGCCTGGCGGACCGCGCAGGGCCTGCCGTCCGGCCGCGATGCTCCCAACGACGTCGAAAACGTCCTGATCCGTGTCACCGATGGCGCGGTGCTTGCCACGCTCGGCGGTACCCATTGGGAGACAGCCGAGATGCGGGCCAACCGCTCCGAATTGCTGGCGGCTTGGTCGCCGGACAGCCGGGCCGTCATCGAGGTCGCGAACAGCCGCTGGGACAGCGATTCCTTTGCCTATTACCGGATTGATGGCGCAACGGCGACCAAGCTCGATCTGCGTGCGCTGGTCGAGCCTGTTTTGACGGCCAGGCTGCCGCCGCGAAACCGCCAGGGTAATTCGTTCCGGGTGCATGAGGATCTGCCCGTGACGCTTGATGCGCGGGGCCGCCTTCGCTTTACCGCGATGCTCTATGTGCCCAAGGGCGAAACCAGCAACGACTACGTGGTGCAGATCAACATCAGGGACCGAGGCGGCAAGCTGTCCGCGCACGTCGTGTCGGTGCGTCGGGCGAATTAGGTCAGTCTTGCAAATAGCGCGCTTCGAGATGCGCGCGCTCGGCTTTGCCGAGACCGAGGCCGTCGCGGAGATAGGTTTCGAGATCGCCATAGTCGGCGTTGATGGCTTCGAACGCGGCGCCGAGGAACGATGCCTGCACCGAGCCGAGCACCTGCTTGACATGCTCGGGCAGGTCGCTGCTGTGATTGGGATCCCGGCGGTAGAAACGGTTGGTCAAGAGGTAGTCTTCCGAGATGACGTCATCGGCAACGCCGAGCGTATGCAGGATCAGCGCGCAGGCAAAGCCGGTGCGGTCCTTGCCGGCGGTGCAGTGGATCACCAGCGGTGCGCGATCTTCCAAGAGATGGGCGAACAGCGTGCGGTAGCGCGGGGTGTTGCCCTGGACATAGCTGCGATAGGAATCGCGCATGACGTCGGCGGCGTGGTCCGTCGTCAGCGGCGTGCCGGAGGCCGCGATCGCACGCAGCGCCGCGACCACCGTCGGTTCGACCGGCAGCGAATGCACGGCGATGTCGGGCATGCCGCACAGCGCGGCGGTGCGCTCCTCGGTGCCGCGAAAATCGAACGCGCTGCGGACGCCGAGGCGGCGCATCACGGCAATGTCGTCATCGGTGAGATGGCCGAGGTGATTGGAGCGGAAGATCTGCCGCCAGCGCACGATGCGGCCATCGCTGGTGGGATAGCCGCCGAGATCGCGGAAATTGCTGGCGCCTGTGAGATTGAGATGGCGGGCAGGGGATGATTTTGACATTGGCTGGTTCGAACGATCTCGTGCGGCGGGGCAAGGAGGGGCAAAGGACGGGAAGGGCATGCCGTTCGCCCCCGTCTCGTCTATACTGAACTCTTCAGGGGGCAAAACATGAATTGTCGAAAGATCACGATTTTTGGCGCGGCGCTGGCTGTCGCTGCCGCTGCCAGCGCACCATCGGCGGTGTTGGCGCAGGGGCAGTTCCGGAACTACCGCTGCGTCGACGGCACACAATTCATGGCCGGGTTTTTCCAGTACGATCCACGCGCCCATCTGCAACTCGACGGCAAGGCGGTGACGCTGGCCAAGCGCGTGGCGCTATCAGGATCGCGCTATTCGGGAAAGGGTGTGACCCTGAGGATCACAAAGGCCGGGGTAACCACGCTCAAGCATGCCAAACGGCCGGTCACGACATGCGAGCAGATATGAAAAAGGGCCGAAACAATTTCGTTCCGACCCCCTTCTAGTTCACCGTACGCGCCGCGATTGCCGGGCGTGTCCCCGCCAAACACTTCCTAGGCATCAGTGGTCACGCTCGGCGTTGGCGTCCGCAATCGCCGCGGCGTGGTACCAGCTACCGCTGCAGTCGGCGATCGACGGTGCATCGACAACGGTCCTGGTCTCGCTATTGCGACGACCCGCGAGAGCCGCCCGGCCGCCAACAGGGAATTGATAGATCTTGGCGGAGCCTTGATTCACACTCGTATTCATCATGTCATCTCTCCTTTCGTCGGAAGCGCTAGCCTCCATGGTGCGCCCGACTCGTTCTCCAGTCGTTACAATACGGGATATCGTTGGCGCCTGCGGCGGATGCAAGTTGCCCAAGAGAACGTCACGTAGCGTCTAATTCGTAGGCATTGCCGGCATTGCTTCCTTGGAGGCAGCAGCGGAATGACCAACGCGTGGGCTGGCGGGAAGGTTGCCATCCGAGGCGGGGCTCCACGGCGGACGCCTCGGGAAAGTGCCGCAGCTTTAATCGCCGTGCGGCCAATAAGTGAGAATGCCGGAGAATTGGGCTGGATTCGCGCCTCGGAGGAAGCTCTCGGCCGCCTCTTTGGCATGCCTGCCGCGCTTCTATGTCGCACCTTTTATTTTGGTGAGCGGACGAGGCGGCCTGTGGATGGCGCCTGCCGCAGTGCAGCGATTGGCACGCAAAATGCTTAGCAACCAGCGGCCTGACGTGGCCGGGTACACGCGTGCGGAGACCTCCAGGGGCTGGGCGTCAAACCTCAGATTTCAAGGCGTCGGTTTTCCGCATTTCGCAGCATCAACGTAAGAGAGGCTCAATGACCAAGTACAAGCTCGAGTATATCTGGCTCGACGGGTATACGCCGACACCGAACCTGCGCGGCAAAACGCAGATCAAGGAATTCGCTTCATTCCCGACGCTGGAGCAGCTTCCGCTGTGGGGTTTTGACGGCTCGTCGACCATGCAGGCGGAAGGCAGGAGCTCGGACTGCGTGCTCAAGCCGGTCGCGGTGTATCCGGACGGCGCGCGCACCGACGGCGTTCTGGTGATGTGCGAAGTCATGATGCCGGATGGCGTCACGCCGCACGCGACGAACAAGCGCGCTACCATTCTTGACGACGAAGGCGCCTGGTTCGGCTTCGAGCAGGAATACTTCATGTACAAGGACGGCCGTCCGCTCGGCTTCCCGACCGCGGGTTATCCGGCGCCGCAGGGCCCGTATTACACCGGCGTCGGCTACAGCAATGTCGGCGCGGTCGCGCGTGAGATCGTCGAGAAGCATCTCGACCTCTGCCTTGCTGCCGGCATCAACCACGAAGGCATCAACGCCGAAGTGGCGAAGGGCCAGTGGGAATTCCAGATCTTCGGCAAGGGCTCCAAAAAAGCCGCCGACGAAATGTGGATGGCCCGCTATTTGTTGCAGCGGCTGACCGAAGCCTACGGCATCGACATCGAGTATCACTGCAAGCCGCTCGGCGACACCGACTGGAACGGCTCGGGCATGCACGCCAACTTCTCGACGACCTTCCTGCGCGAGACCGGCGGCAAGGCCTACTTCGAGGCGCTGATGGCGGCCTTTGAGAAGAATCTCATGGACCACATTGCCGTCTACGGGCCGGACAACGACAAGCGCCTGACCGGCAAGCACGAGACCGCTCCCTGGAACAAGTTCAGCTATGGCGTGGCCGACCGCGGCGCTTCGATCCGCGTGCCGCACTCGTTCATGAAGAACGACTACAAGGGCTATCTCGAAGACCGCCGTCCTAACTCGCAAGGCGACCCCTACGCCATCGCTTCGCAGATCCTCAAGACCGTCGCCGAAGTTCCGACCGCAGCCAAGTCGGCGGCCGCCTAAGCGACTGACCCCACGACACGCCCCGGGTGTGGGGGCGCCCGGGTGCAACCCGATCCGCCAAGGCAAGATCGCCTTGGCGGATCATTGCGTTTTGATGGGGTTGATTCAAATACACCGGTTCAAAGTCGTTCCCCTGCGTTATGAACCGCGCTAGATAGCGGCCTCATGCTCCAGGGCTTGCCGGGGACGCGGCCATTGTTCGAGGGATTTTACAAAGTCAGGTTCCAGCTTGGCGCTGCGATCGGTCGCAGCGTGATGTATGTGCGCGACGGCAAGATGCTGGGCGGCAATTCGGCCTTTGCCCATATCGGCACCTACCGGAAGAACGACGACGGGATCGAGATCGAAATCAACACTGTTCGTCACAATCCGGACCCGAGCTATCGCGCGATGGCCGGCACCGACGACGCGACCTTGCTGGCGAAGGGCGGACCGGACGGTGATCTCTACCGTTTCGAAGGGGGCTTGAGAGAACTGCCCGGCGTGATGTTTCACTCGGTCATGACGCCGATCGAGGAGGAGGCGGTGCCGATCGCCGGCGGCGTCGGCGAGGGGGGCATCGTCAACGGCCTCTATTCGATTCACATCCGTATGCTCGACGGTGTCGCGGGTGGCCTGACCGGCGTGATGCTGCTCAAGGACGGCCGCATCCTCGGCGGCGACGCTTCGTTCTACTATATCGGCAGCTACACGTCGGAGGATGGCCGCTGGAAGGGTCAGATCCTCAATCAGGAGCATACGCCGGTCATGGGAGAGAACCCCGTTTTCGGCGGCCACGAAGTCGGTATCGGCTTCTCCGGCACCTGCGACGACCGAGGCGCGCTGCTGGAGGCGACCGCGCTCGCCGGCAAACGCAGCCTTCGCATGACCGCGGTTCTGAAACTGATGCGAAGCCTGTAGCGATGACCGATACCGTACGTGTGCTCTCGACTCTGGCGCTGAAGGGCGCGGTCCAGAGGTTGTGCGGCGATTTTGAAGCGGCCGGCGGCGCGCGGATCGACGCCGATTTCGCGCCGACCCTCGCGCTGCTACAGCGGCTGAGCGCGGGCGAAGCTGCCGACGTCGTCATCCTGACCCGCGAGGGCCTGGATGAGGTCGTGCGCGAAGGGCGCGTGGCCGAAGAGAGCTGCGTGGATCTGGCGCGCTCCTGGGTCGGCATCGCTGTCAAGGCAGGTGCAAGCCATCCGGACATCGCGACCGAGCCCGCGCTGCGCTCCGCGCTGCTTGCCGCCCGTTCGGTGGCCTATTCGCGGCTCGGCGCCAGCGGCATTCTGTTTGCAAAGCTGATCGAGCGGCTCGGCGTTGCCTCCGAAATCAATGCGAGGGCCGTGATCATTCCGCAGGGTTTTACCGCCGAGCGCCTCGTGACCGGCGAGGCCGATCTCGCGGTCCAACAGATTAGCGAGTTGAAGCAGATCGGGGGGATCGAGGTCGTCGGTCCCATTCCATACGAGCTACAAACGCCTGCGGTGTTTTCGGCGGGACGGATGGCGGCGCTCGAACAAGGCCGCACAGGCGGACCGGCTTTTGCGGTATCTCGCTTCGCCCGAAGTCGCCCCGGTGCTGCGCGAGAGCGGCCTCGAGCCTTGAATTTGCCGGCGCTCCGACGCAACCTGCGTGGCATGAGGAGACGGCTTCAAGGCTTGGTGATCCTCGCTGCCGCCGTCGCGGCGGCGGGTCTGGCGTACGCACAATCGGCCGACCTCGTGCTGTGCGACCGTGTCGCTGCCGATCCCGCCGATCCCGACAAGCCGGCCGACGTGAAAGGCGTGCCCGATATCGCTGCCTCCGATATCACGACCGCCATCAAATTCTGCAGGACCGCGGCGAATTCTTCGCGACGGGCGATGTACCAGCTCGGACGTGGCTACGCCGCCAACCGGCAAACGCCGGAAGCGATCGCAGCCTGGCGCAAGGCGGCCGACAAGGGATCGACCTCGGCGATGGTCGAACTCGGCGTGCTCTATGGAACCGGCGCAGGTGTCGCAAGAGATGAAGCGCAGGCGAGGAAACTGTTCGAGCGTGCCGCCGAAGCCGGCAATCCGCGCGGCGTCAGCAATCTCGCAGCCCTCGGCGGCGGTGCCGGCGCATCGTCAGATCCGGTGCGTGCGCGCGAAATGCTGTCAAAGAGCGCCCAGACCAATGCCGAGGCGCAGTATCAACTCGGCTTGATGCTGGCGGAAGGCAATGGCGGTCCGAGGGACGACGCCGCTGCCCGCGCGCTGTTCGAGAAAGCGGCGGCGCAAAATCATCCCGGCGCGCTGGAGCGGATGGGCGCGTTCGCGCAGGAAGGCCGCGGTGGCGCAAAGGATTCCGACGCCGCCAAAGCCTATTACCAGCGCGCCGCCGCGCTGGGCGACGAAGACGCCAAGAAAGCGCTGGAGCGGCTGCGCTGTCCCTATGTGATCAAGGACAAGCGCGGCAACGTGGTGACGAATTTGTGCTTTTGAGCAGCGCCGGCATTGCGAAGCCGGAGACAACGCGAATATCCGGTCCGGAACAAGCTGGGGTCGCTCGTGATTGTTGCGGACGGGGCTCGCCAGCAAGCGGTGCGTCATGATCCGAAAATTACAGTCAGGCGAATACCGGCTCTATTCCCGCAAAATCAATCCCAAAACCGGCAAGCGCCGTAACCTCGGCACCTTCAAATCACGCGCGGCGGCGGAAAAACACGAGCGCGCCGTGCAGTATTTCAAACGGCATTGAAACGGCGCCAAAGTGCGCTCGTTCCCTTGCCGGCAAGGGGGCAAAGCCCCGGCGATGCGATTCAATAGTGCGGCATCCTTTCCTTGCCGCACGGGCTCTACAGGATCTGGAGCGTCGGCCTCCCCATCAGGCTAGTTCCCGAACGCCATCCGAACTCCCAGATTGGATTAAAGCCATTCCAGGAGTTCCTGCCATGACCGACCAAACCGCAGCCGTCCTTTCCTCGTTCTCCTCCGCCCTCGCCGATGTCGTCGCGCGAACCAGGCATGCGATCGTCTCGGTGCATTCACACCGTTCGCGGGCCACGGGATTCGTCTGGAAGCCCGGCCTGATCGTGACAGCCGACGAGGCCTTGGCCGACGAAGGCGAGATCTCGGTCAAGCTTGCCGACGGAACGGCGCGGCCGGCCAGCATCGCGGGCCGCGATCACACAACCGACATCGCGCTGCTGCGTTTCGACGCCCGGGATATTGCGCCGGCCGTGCTTTCACCGGTCGTTCCTGATCTCGGCTCGCTGTCGGTCGTGGTTGCCGCCGAGCACGGCGTTCCCACTGCGGCGCTTGGTGCGGTATCGCTGGTCGGCGACCGCTGGCGCAGCCTTCGCGGCGGCGAGATCGACGCCAGGATCGAGCTCGGCGTGCGGCTGCGCCCCAGTCACGAGGGGGGCCTCGCTCTCAATGCCACCGGTGAAGCGATCGGCATGGCTGTTCAGGGGGTGCGACGCGTTCTTGTCATTCCCAGCGCGACGATCGGCCGGGTCGCGGGAAGGCTTGAAACCCATGGCCGGATTGCGCGGGGCTATCTCGGCGTCGGGCTGCAGCCCGTCAAGCTGGACGATGGCGTCGGCGCGATGGTGATGAGTGTCGATAGATCCGGCCCCTCGGCTGCTGCCGGGATCCGGCAAGGCGACATTATTGTCGGCTGGAACGATGAGAAGCTCTCTGGCGTGCGTTCGCTGATACGATCGCTTGGGCCCGACAGCGTCGGCTCGGTCGTTGACGTAGCTATCCTGCGCGGCGGCGAACCGGTCCGGATCAAGCTGACGATCGGTGAAAGGGCAGACGCGTGAGCGAGGAGGCTTCACCGGTCATTGTGGTCGCCATTGAGGTTGGCGATCCCGTGCTGGCAGACCGGCTCGCATCGTTGCTCGGTGGCGTCGCCGGCCTCCGCCTGGCGACATCAGGGGAGGCCGCGACCGTCGCGCTTGTGTCACGGCAGGCGCAGGCCCCCGTCGAACTGGCTGACATCGACCTAACACCGCGCGAACGCGACGTGCTTGTGCTGATGGCCGAAGGCGCATCGAATAAGGCCATTGCGAGACAGCTCGGAATATCCGTTCACACCGCCAAATTCCACGTCGGCTCGCTGCTCGACAAGCTCGACGCCACCGGCCGCACCGATGCCGTGGCGCACGCCGCGCGCATCGGCGTGATCCACCTGTAACGCCGCGCGGGGCGGCGAGGGAGCAGTTACAGACTTCTTGGCATATAATCCTAGATGCGGCGGGGATCAGCTTCGGAGGAGCGATCCGGAACCGCTTCCACAAGCGCGCCAGATGTCCTAAGCAGCGGCCAAACGATTTCCCCTCTTTTCAGGCCCCAATGATCCGTCTCGACAACGTCAGCAAGCAAGTCGGCCACCAGATCCTCTTCATCGAAGCCTCGGCCGCCCTCCAGAAGGGCGAGAAAATCGGCCTGGTCGGCCCGAACGGGGCCGGCAAGACCACGCTTTTCCGGATGATTTCGGGCCAGGAACCGCCCGACGAGGGCCAGGTCTCGCTCGATCGCGGCATTACCATCGGCTATTTCAGCCAGGACGTCGGCGAAATGTCGGGACGCAGCGCCGTGGCCGAGGTGATGGACGGCGCCGGTCCGGTCAGCATCGTCGCAAGCGAGCTTAGGGAACTTGAGGCCGCAATGGCTGATCCCGATCGCGCCGATGACATGGATGACATCATCGCGCGCTATGGCGAGGTGCAGCACCGTTTCGAGGAACTCGACGGCTACGCGCTCGACGGCCGGGCGCGCGAGGCGCTGTCGGGCCTCGGCTTCAGCCAGGAAATGATGGAGGGCGACGTCGGCGCGCTCTCGGGCGGCTGGAAGATGCGCGTGGCGCTGGCGCGCATTCTGCTGATGCGGCCCGACGTGATGCTGCTGGACGAACCGAGCAACCATCTCGATCTGGAAAGCCTGATCTGGCTGGAGCAGTTCCTGAAGGGATACGAGGGCGCGCTGCTGATGACCTCGCATGACCGCGAGTTCATCAACCGCATCATCAACAAGGTCGTCGAGATCGACGGCGGCACGCTGACGACCTATTCCGGCGATTACGAATTCTACGAGCAGCAGCGCGCGCTGAACGAGAAGCAGCAGCAGGCCCAATTCGAACGCCAGCAGGCGATGCTGGCCAAGGAAATCAAGTTCATCGAACGCTTCAAGGCGCGCGCTTCGCACGCCGCCCAAGTGCAGAGCCGGGTCAAGAAGCTCGACAAGATCGAGCGCGTCGAACCGCCGAAGCGTCGCCAGACCGTGGCGTTCGACTTCCTGCCGGCGCCACGCTCGGGCGAGGACGTCGTCAGCCTGAAGAACGTCCACAAGGGTTATGGCAGCCGCAGCATCTATCAGGGGCTCGATTTCATGATCCGCCGCAAGGAGCGGTGGTGCGTGATGGGCATCAACGGCGCCGGCAAGTCGACGCTGTTGAAGCTGGTGGCGGGCTCGGCAGAACCTGACGACGGCACCGTGGCGATCGGCGGCAGCGTCAAGATGGGCTACTTCGCCCAGCACGCCATGGACCTGCTCGACGGCGAGCGGACGGTGTTCCAGTGGCTGGAGGATTCGTTTCCGCAAGCCGGCCAAGGCTCGCTGCGCGCGCTGGCGGGCTGCTTCGGTTTCTCCGGCGACGATGTCGAGAAGAAATGCCGGGTGCTCTCGGGCGGCGAGAAGGCGCGGCTGGTGATGGCCCATATGCTGTTCGACCCGCCGAATTTTCTGGTGCTGGACGAGCCGACCAACCATCTGGATCTCGCGACCAAGGAAATGCTGATCAACGCGCTGTCCGAATTCGAAGGCACCATGCTGTTCGTGTCGCATGACCGGCATTTTCTGGCGGCGCTCTCCAACCGCGTGCTGGAGCTGACGCCGGAAGGCCCCCATCAGTACGGCGGCGGCTATTCGGAATATGTC
>CAWBRL010000033.1:0-34800 GCA_963791165.1 uncultured Alphaproteobacteria bacterium
GAAGGAAAGGATCTCAATCCAGCTTGGCTTCCATGCCGCGCTTCGTCGCCGGGCGGGCCATCAGCGCGTTGTACCAGCGCTCGACATTCGGAAAATCCTTCAGCTCGACCTTGTGGCGCGGGTGACGCCAAGCCCAGCCGAGGATGGCGAAATCCGCGACCGACAGCGCGTCCGCGACGAATTCGCGCCCCTCCAGCCGCCGGTCCAGCACGCCGTAGAGCCTTCGGGTCTCGGCCATGTAGCGCTTCAGGCCATAGGCGCGGTCGGTCTCGTTTTCCAGCGCGATGAAATGGTGCACTTGGCCAGGCATCGGCCCGAAGCCGCCCATCTGCCACATCAGCCATTCGTAGACCGGGATGCGCTCGGCCAGCGGCTTCGGCAGGAACTTGCCGGTCTTCTCGCCCAGGTAAAGCAGGATCGCGCCGGATTCGAAGATGCCGACCGGCTTGCCGCCCGGGCCGTCGGGATCGACGATCGCGGGAATCTTGTTGTTCGGGCTGATCTTGAGAAAGGCGGGCGCCATCTGCTCGCCCTTGCCGATGTTCACCGGGATCACCTTGTACGGCAGCCCCATTTCCTCGAGCGCGACGGAGATTTTCCGGCCGTTCGGCGTGTTCCAGGTGTGCAGTTCGATGGTCATTGTCGTTCCCCCCAATTCTTGTGTCCCCGAGAGTAGCTTTGGCAGAAGCTTTGACCCTCCCCGTAGCGCGGAACCAAAGGGCCTTACAACGGGCCTTTCCGAATGCCGTCCCTGCGTTCGGGCGGGACACCGTGCCCTGTTGACGGCGCCGGATCGGCGCTGGAATGTGCCGGAAACCACCGATACATTGCGGCCCGCCTCAAACGCTTGGGAAAACCGCCTTGTCCAAATCTGCCTCCCGTGCTCGCCTCGCCGAGATCATCCGCAAGCGTTCGTTCGGCCGCGGCGAGATCACGCTGGCTTCGGGCCGCAAGAGCGATTTCTACTTCAACCTCAAGCCGACCATGCTCGACCCCGAAGGCGCGGCGCTGCTGGCGGAGTTGACCTATGAGGCGCTGAAGGACGACAACCTCGATTTCGTCGGCGGGCTGGAAATGGGCGCGGTCCCGCTGGCGGGCGCGATCGCGCAGCTGTCCTGGATCAAGGGCCACCCGATCGCGGCCTTTTTCGTCCGCAAGAAACCCAAGGAGCACGGCGCCCGGCTCGCCGTGGAAGGCCTCGCCAAGGGCGAGAGCCTGCAAGGCAAGCGCATCGTGATCGTCGAGGACGTCACCACGACCGGCGGTTCGGCGTTGAAGGCGGTCGAGGCCGCGCGCGACGCCGGCGGCGAGATCGTGCTGGTTTTCACCATGGTGGACCGCGAGGAAGGCGCGACCGAAACCTTCGCCGAAGCCGGGCTCGAGTTTCGCGCGCTCTACAAGGCCAGCGAGTTTTTGAAGAGCTAAAGCGCGATGAGATTTGGATGAATTGTCATCGCGCTTTAGGTCTCTGTTTGAGCATGATCTTTTCGGAAAACCGCTGCACACTTTTCCGGATCATGCTCTAGCCGCATTTCTTTGCAGCCTTCATCCGCGGTCAACTGCTCGTTTACCATCGCGCATTAAGGTTACCCGAACTGAAGCCTCCAGCGCTTCAGCGCGTATCGTTGCGTTGGGTGGAGTTAGCGTTGCGTACAGAGTTGGCTTTTTCGCGCGTGCGGCGCCGCGCGACGCTTGTTGCCGCAGCTACCCTGGCGGGCTCGCTCACGCTTGCGCCCGGTAGCGTCTCCGCTGAAGGCCTGTTTGATTTCTTCTTCGGCGGCGTCCAAAAACAGCAGCCGCGGCAGGCCAGCTTCTTCGCCGATCCGTTCGGCATCAATCAGCAGCAAGCCGCGCCCGCACCGGCACAACGTGCCGCCGGATCCGGGCCTGCGTTTTGCGTGCGCAGCTGCGACGGCAAATATTTTCCGCTGACCATGCGCGGCAACGCCTCGCCGGTTCAGACCTGCCAGGCCTTCTGCCCGGCCAGCGTCACCAAGGTGTTTTACGGCAGCAACATCGACGGCGCGACCGCGGGCAATGGCGAGCGCTATGCCGACAGTGAAAACGCCTACGCCTATCGCAAGGCGCTGCGGGCCGATTGCACCTGCAACGGCCGAAGCCCGTCCGGACTGGCGCCGGTCGACCTCACGCTCGACACCTCGCTCCGCTCGGGCGACGTCATCGCCACCACCGACGGCCTGGTGGCCTATACCGGCGTTCGCCTCGGCGCGGGCAATACCGCCGAATTCACGCCGGTGGCCTCCTATCCCGGCCTCACTGCGGATGTCCGCGCCCGGCTCGGCGAAATGAAGGTTGCGCCGGTGACCACCGAAATGGTCGGCGAGATCGTGCCGCCCGAAGCACGCGAGGTGACGTCGAGCATACCGAAGACATCGACGCCGAAGGCGGCGAAGCGGGCGGAGGTGAATTGATTCCCCTCGTGGTGAGGAGCATGCGAAGCGTGCGTCTCGAACCGATGGAGACGGAGCCCCGATGCGGCCATCCTTCGAGACGGCACTAACGCGCCTCCTCAGGATGAGGAACGCAACCTCACTCACCGCCCGACGATGACGCCGATCACGTTCGGTGCCGACAGATACTTGTCCTCGATCGCCGCGCGCGCCGCGGCGCGGTTTTCCGGCGTCAGCAATCCGCGCTTCTCGGCCAGTATCATCCAGCAATAGCCCCACCAGTCCGTCAGCATGCCCTGGTCGTCGACGAGGTCGTAGCCCTGCCCGGCTGCAAATATCCGCGCATGCGCTTCGTCCAGCGTATCGAGAAAGGCGTGATCCTCGCCCGAGAACAGATCGTCGCTGAAATCGTCCGTGGTATAGCCCCACACCGACATGCAGACGGCATTGAACTCGCGGTCGATGGCGTCGTCGTCGACGGGCTGGCGGCGCGACGCCTGGTGCAGGCGCGACAGCGAGCGCGCGAAATCGGCGATGCGGGTGAGCGCGAACTGATCGAAGGCGATGGTGGACATGTAGTCCTCACGAACTCTGACAGACCATAGATGTTGTGTCGACACAGCGTCGAATCACTATGATATATCAAACACTTGCTAAAGTGTTCTTAATTTGTTCTGGTAGACTGCAAAAATCTTGGCTATCATAGGTTGCTTTCAGTGCGGACGCGGCAGCGGATGGAGACGATGGACCCTACACAAGCCACCCAGATACGGACATTGTTGCTGGAAGCAGCCGACGCCTTCGACCAGGCAAGTACCATCATCGCCACGCTCGACAGTGAAGACCGGGTAATGATTTCCGCCGCTCTCGATGAGATATCCTCGGCCTTGCACTTCGAAGTGCTGCAAAAGATCTATCTTCGATACCCAGCCTTGCAGCCGGCAAAGACAGCCGAATCATCAAACAAGCCCAAACGTCGTCCCGGCGAAGGCCGGGACCCATAATCACCGAGGCCAGGGTTTGCCGATTCATGCGCAGCGCCGGCACTTACTACGTCTACATTCTCGCCAGCCGCCGGTATGGAACGCTGTACATCGGCGTCACCAGCAATGTGCGGACGCGGCTTGAACAACATCGTGCCGGTCACGGCTCCCATTTCGTAAAACAATACGAAGTGTTTCGCCTCGTGCATGTCGAGGAGTTCGCATCGCCGCAAGAGGCGATCTCGCGAGAAAAGCAATTGAAGGAGTGGCGGCGAGACTGGAAGATTCGGTTGATTGAAGAAGCCAATCCGGATTGGAGCGACCTGTCCGGCCTACTTTAAGCACCGGTGGTTATAGGTCCCGGCCTTCGCCGGGACGACGAAAGCAGGGCGGCGCTACGATCTCATATCGCCGGCACACCCGCCAGGCCCCTGCGATCCCTCGACTTTCGATTTCAACTATATCACCAAAAGCAGCCGCGCCGATGCCGCGAAATCGGCCCGGTCCTTGCATAAAATTATATCAGCGCAGTGCAGAAACATCGCTGCGAGCGGTTTCGGTCGCGCTGCAAGGCGCGTATCTTCGGTTAAGTCTTAACTGCAGGGATGGACGTATTGCAGGAACAAATCCCAGGGAATTATCCGGCGCTGGGCCAGCCGATCGACGAACTGGCGCTGGCAGAGATCAAGGGCGCGATCCTCGCCAAGCTTCGTCTTGCGATCGGCAAGGATGCCGGCATGGCGACCCGGCGCGACTGGTACAAGGCAGCCGCGCTGGCGCTGCGCGACCGCATCGTGCACCGCTGGCTGATGGCGGAAAAGCAGAGCTACGATGCCGGCAGCAAGCGGGTCTATTACCTCTCGCTCGAATTTCTGATCGGCCGTCTGTTTACCGACGCGCTGAACAATATGGGGCTGCTGCCGGTGTTCGAGGCAGCGCTTGGCGATCTCGGCGTAGGCCTGGACGACCTGCGCAAATGCGAGCCGGACGCGGCGCTCGGCAATGGCGGCCTGGGGCGGCTCGCGGCATGCTTCATGGAGAGCATGGCGACGCTGGCCATCCCCGCCATCGGCTATGGCATCCGTTACGATTTCGGCCTGTTCCGCCAGATCGTTGCGCAGGGCTGGCAGCACGAATATCCCGATGAATGGCTGAGCTTCGGCAACCCCTGGGAATTCCAGCGGGCGGAGGTGATCTACCACATTCATTTCGGCGGCCATGTCGATCATGTCGACGACCGCGGGCGCGACCGGGCGACGTGGCGTCCGGCGGAAACCGTTCAGGCCGTCGCCTACGACACCCCGATCGTGGGCTGGCGCGGCCAGCACGTCAACGCGCTGCGGCTATGGTCGGCGCGCTCGCCTGATCCGCTGCGGCTCGACGTCTTCAATTCCGGCGATTACCTCGGCGCCGTCGCCGAGGAGGCGCGCGCGGAATCGATCTGCAAGTTCCTCTACCCGAACGACGAAAGCCCCGCGGGCCGCGAGCTGCGGCTGCGCCAGGAATATTTCTTCGTCTCCGCCTCGCTGCAGGACCTGATCAAGCGGCACCTCGCCTCCGACGGACAATTGCGCAACCTGCCCTCCAAGGCCGCGGTGCAGCTCAACGACACCCATCCGAGCCTCGCCGTCACCGAGCTGATGCGCATCCTGGTCGACCTGCATAATTTCCGCTGGGACGAGGCGTGGAAGATCACGGTGGCGACGCTGTCCTACACCAACCACACGCTGCTGCCGGAAGCGCTGGAGACCTGGCCGGTGGAATTGTTCGAGCGGCTGCTGCCGCGGCATCTCGAAATCATCTACCGCATCAATGCCGCCCATCTCGCGCTGGCCGATCAACGCTGCCCGGACGACGTCGATTTTCGCGCCTCGGTGTCGCTGATCGACGAGAGAAGTGGCCGCCGGGTGCGGATGGGACAGCTCGCCTTCGTCGGCTCCCATCGCATCAACGGCGTGTCGGCGATGCATTCCGACCTGATGAAGGAGACCGTATTCCACGATCTCAATCATCTCTATCCCGGCCGCATCACCAACAAGACCAACGGCATCACCTTCCGCCGCTGGCTGATGCTCGCCAATCCACGCCTGACCGGCCTGCTCCGCGAGGTCTGCGGCGACGCCGTGCTCGACGATTTCTCGCTGTTCGACCGCATCGAAGCCCGCGCCGGCGACCTGGCCTTCCAGCAACGCTTCCGCGACATCAAGCATCACAACAAGCTGGCGCTGGCGCGGCTGATCGGCGAACGCATCGGCATCAAGGTCGATCCGTCGGCGCTGTTCGACATCCAGATCAAGCGCATCCACGAGTACAAGCGGCAATTGCTCAACATCATCGAGACGATCGCGCTGTACCACGCCATCAAGGACGAGCCGCAACGCGACTGGGTGCCGCGGGTCAAGATCTTCGCCGGCAAGGCGGCTGCGAGCTATCGCTACGCCAAGCTGATCATCAAGCTGATCAACGACGTCGCCGAAGTGGTCAACAACGATCCTGATATCGCAGGACGGCTGAAGGTCGTGTTCCTCGCCGACTACAATGTCAGCCTGGCGGAAGTGATCATTCCGGCCGCGGATCTCTCCGAGCAGATTTCGACCGCCGGCATGGAAGCCTCCGGCACCGGCAACATGAAGCTGGCGCTCAACGGCGCGCTGACCATCGGCACGCTGGATGGCGCCAATATCGAAATCCGCGACCATGTCGGCGCGGAGAACATCGCCATCTTCGGCATGGAAGCCGGCGACGTCATGATCCGTCGCAAGCAGGGACTGGACGCGACCGACGTGATCAGCCGCTCGCCGCGGCTGGGGCGGGCCATCACCGCGATCGAGAGCGGCGCGTTCTCGCCTGACGACCCCGCCCGCTTCGCGTCCATCGGCCACGCGCTGCGCTACCTCGATCACTACATGGTCTCGGCCGATTTCAATTCCTACTACGCGGCCCAGCGCGGGATCGACGCCCGCTGGCAGGTGGTGCCGGCCTGGACGCGCGCCGCAATCCTCAACGTGGCACGGATGCCGTGGTTCTCCTCCGACCGCACCATCCGCGAATATGCCGAGGAAATCTGGAACGTGCCGGTGCGCGCGGCCGCGCCGGTGCCGGAGGCCGGCGCCCAGCGCGGAGCGACGCGGTAGCGAATCAATGGTCGTCGTCATGCCCGGCCTTGTGCCGGGCATCTACGTTCTTGACTTCTGTGCAGCCAAAAAGACGTGGATGGCCGGGCATAGGTGAGCGGAAGCGACGCCGTCCTTAAGACGGCTATGCCCGGCCATGACGGAGGAAGCCATTACCTGCTGCGTCATTGAGTTCTGCTGAAGTAGCCATGATAGCAACGGCGTCATTGCGAGGAGCGTCAGCGACGAAGCAATCCACACTTGCTTTGTCGCCTCTGGATTGCTTCGCTCACGCTCGCAATGACGGACGGTTTCATGCTCACCAAAACCCCGCACCTCTTCGACGACGCCACCCAGGTCACCGCCGGCGACAGTTGCTGGCAGGGCAAGACCAGCCCTGACTACTGGGCCTTTGTCGGCCCGTTCGGCGGCTGCACGGCGGCCACCATTTTGCGGGCACTGATCGACCATCCGCAGCGGGCGGGCGATCCGCTGGCGCTTACCGTGAATTTCTGCGCGCCGGTGGCGGAAGGGGCTTTCGATCTCGACGTGCGGCTGGTCAAGGCCAACCGCTCGAGCCAGCATTGGTGCGTGGAGATGACGCAGAACGGCGGCGACGTCGCGACGCTGGCGACTGCGGTATTCGCCGAGCGTCGTCCCTCCTGGTCGCACCAGCAGGCGACCTTTCCGGACGCCATTCCGTTCGAGCAGGCGCGTTCGTTTCCGCGCACGCCGATGACGTGGACGCACCAGTACGATTTCCGGTTTGTCGAGGGCGAGCCGAGCTTCTACGGCTCGCCTGCGGCGGAGCCGCTCGACGCGTATTCCAAGCAGTGGATCGCCGACCACACGCCCCGAAAGATCGACATGCTGTCGCTGATGTCGATGTCGGATGCGTTCTTCGGCCGGGTGTTTCTGGCGCGGCGCGAACTGATCCCGTTCGGCACGGTATCCATCACGACTTATTTCCACACGGCGTCGGAGGAACTCGCGGCCGAGGACATCACCCATGTGCTGGCGGTGGCCGACGCCCGAATTTTCCACAGGAGTTACGGCGACCAGCACGGCGAATTGTGGTCGCCCTCGGGCCGCCTGCTCGCCACCACAACGCAAATCGCGTATTTCAAGGCGTAGTGGCGTAAGGCGTCGCCCTTGTTCGGTCCTTGAAAGTCTCGCTGATGCCCGAACCCGATGACAGCAAGCCCCGCATCGCCCTGCTCGGGATTCCCATCGAGATCGGGGCCTCGCAACCCGGAACCTTGATGGGACCGGCGGCGCTGCGCACCGCGGGCATCGGCCGCATTCTCGGCCAGCTTGGTTTCACGGTCGAGGACCATGGCGACATGACGCCATCCGGCAATGAGCCCGCCGAGGGATCGCCGCCGGCAAACGCCAAATTTTACGGCGAGATCAAGGGCTGGATCCGCGCGCTCAGCAAACGCTCCTTCCTGCTGGCGCGCTCCGGTGCGTTGCCGATCTTCATGGGTGGCGATCACTCGCTGTCGATGGGATCGGTGAACGGCGTTGCACGCTACTGGCGCGAAAAGGGCCGGCCGCTGTTCGTGCTGTGGCTCGATGCCCATGCCGACTACAACACGCCGCAGACGACGGAAACCGGCAACATGCACGGCATGTCGGCGGCGTTCCTGTGCGGTGAGCCCGGTCTCGACCGGCTGCTCGGCAAGGAACCGCGCGCCTCGATCGGCCCTGAAAGGCTTGATCTGTTCGGCATCCGCTCGATCGATCCGGAGGAGAAGAAGCTGGTGTTCGAACGCCGCGTCGCCATCGCCGACATGCGCGCGATCGACGAATTCGGCGTCGCCGTGCTGATCCGCAAGGTCATCGAGCGCGTGCGGGCGCAGAACGGCGTGCTGCATTTGAGCTTCGACGTCGACTTCCTCGATCCCGCGGTCGCCCCCGGCGTCGGCACCACGGTGCCGGGCGGTGCGACCTATCGCGAAGCGCATCTGATCATGGAGCTGCTGCACGATTCCGGGCTGGTTCGCTCCGTCGATATCGTCGAGCTCAATCCGTTTCTCGACGAGCGCGGCCGCACCGCCCGCGTCGCCGTCGAATTGATCGGCAGCCTGTTCGGCCTGCAGATCACCGATCGCCGGACGCCGAGCAACGCGGTGCTTCCGGGCAACGGCTGACGCGATTCCTGCCAAGAAAAAGGGCGGCTCATGGAGCCGCCCTTTTCGTTTGGGTCATTCCGGACGGTCCGCCTTCGGACCGATCCGGAATCCAGAGGTTACAATTTCGAGATTCCCCGATGTGCAATTGCACATCTGAGGTTCGCGCTACGCGCGCCCCGGAATGACGCTGCTGCCGTTATTCGGCCGCGAGCTTCAGGTCCGGCGCAGCGGCGAGCACTTCGGCGTCGACCTGGGCTTCGAACTTGGCAAAGTTCTTCTGGAACATGCCGACCAGCGCGCGCGCGGTCTTGTCGAACTCGGCCTTGTCCTTCCAGGTGTTGACGGGATCGAGGATCTCGCTCGGCACGCCCGGCAGCGCCGTCGGCACCGCAAAGCCGAAATACTTGTCGGTGCGGAATTCGACGTTGCGCAAAGATCCGTCGAGCGCGGCAGTCAGCAGCGCGCGCGTGACCTTGATCGGCATCCGGCTGCCGGTGCCATACTTGCCGCCGGTCCAGCCGGTGTTGACCAGCCAGCAATCGACATTGTGCGTGGCGATCAGCTCGCGCAGCATGTTGCCGTAGACGGAAGGATCGAGCGGCAGGAACGGCGAGCCGAAGCAGGTGGAGAATTCCGGCTGCGGCTCGTTGCCGAGACCACGCTCGGTGCCGGCGACCTTTGCGGTGTAGCCGGACAGGAAGTGATACATCGCCTGCGCCGGCGAAAGCTTGGCGATCGGCGGCAGCACGCCGAAGGCGTCGGCGGCCAGCATCACGACATTCTTCGGCTGGCCGGCGCGGCCGGTGCGCGAAGCGTTCGGGATGAAGTCGAGCGGATAGGCCGAACGGGTGTTTTCGGTTTTCGAACCGTCGTCGAAATCCGGCACCCGGGTGTCTTCGTCGAGCACCACGTTCTCCAGCACGGCGCCGAAGCGGCTGCTGGCGGCGAAGATCTGCGGTTCGGCTTCTTTCGACAGCTTGATGCACTTGGCGTAGCAGCCGCCTTCGAAATTGAAGACGCCGTCATTGCCCCAGCCGTGCTCGTCGTCACCGATCAGCGTGCGGTTGGGATCGGCCGAAAGCGTGGTCTTGCCGGTGCCGGACAGGCCGAAGAAGACCGCGGTGTCGCCCTTGGGCCCGACATTGGCCGAGCAGTGCATCGGCAGCACGCCCTTGGCGGGCAGATAATAGTTCAGCGTGGTGAAGACCGACTTCTTCATCTCGCCGGCATAATAAGACCCGCCGATCAGGACGATCTTGCGGGCGAAATCGATCGCGACGACGTTCTCGGATTTGCAGCCGTGGCGTTTGGGATCGGCGCGGAAGCTCGGCAGATCGATGATCGTGAGTTCGGGCACGAAATCCCTGAGCACCAACGCCTCGGGACGGATCAGCAGCGTGCGGATGAACAGCGAGTGCCAGGCGAGTTCGGTAAACACGCGAGTCTTGATCTGAAAGGTCGGGTCCGCACCGCCATAGAGATCCTGCGCGAACAGCGTCATGCCTTCGGCATGCTTGAGGAAGTCGGCATGGAGCGCGGAGAACTGGTCCGCTGATATCGACTGGTTGCCGGCCCACCACATGTTCTTGTCGGTGGTCGCGTCGCGAACCGTGAACTTGTCTTTGGGACTGCGGCCGGTGAACTCACCGGTGTCCGCGCACAGCGCGCCGTCGGCCGACAACACGGCCTCGCCCGCCGCAAGTGAATATTGATAAAGCTGCGGCGCACCGAGATTCCAGTGCACCGTCTTGAGATTTTTTAAACCGAATTTGTCGGCACCAAAGGAACCGTTACGTAAACCAGTCTCTTGCACGAAGACTCCTCCTCGAACCCGCGTTACTCGATACGCGCGCCTGTCGCTTGACGCGCTCTGCCGCGGTGACCCCTGAATATAGCCTTCCGGCCTCGGTCCGGCGACCTAATACTGATGAACGCTGGGCTTGCCAAGCTGATCCGCATGTTTTGGTTATTGGCAGAAATTGACCTTGACCTCGCTCAAACGGTTGCCGCGGCGCTTTTCCTGCCTTTACCGTCGTGATTGCGCGACCATCCGTCGCTAAGGGCCCGCCTCACGATTGCTGCGCTGCAGCATAAGAATTATCAGCGAGCGGCACCCTCGCCAATCAGCGCAAACGGCGCCCAGAACGCCGGATAGGCGTTGCGGGGCGACGAGGCGTCGTTGAGATAGGCCAGCATGGCCTGACGCAGCGCCTCGGCGCGGCCCATCTTCGGGTCGGCCTTCAGCCGGTCGAAGGTCGATATCGCAAGCCGGGTGGCGGCCTCCGAATCGACCGCCCAATGCGAGACCAGAAGCGCCCGCGCCGGCATAGAAGAACGACCGCGCGAGCCCGGACAGCGCCTTCCGCGCCCGGCCTGTCGCCGGCAATCGTATTGCACGCCGACAATACCACCCAATCGGCGTTGAGCTTCAATTGCGCGACTTCGCTTGATGTCAGAAGTCCATCGTCGAGTTCGGTCGGCTGCCTCGGAATGCTCAGCACCAGCGACGGCTCGGCAAGGCCTTTGACGTCGCCGGCGACGAAACCATGGGTCGCGAAATAGACGATGTCGTAGTCGGCGAGCGCCGCGCGCTTGAGCGTGGTTTCGCTGGCGTCCTCGCCCAGATGGATGTCGGCAGCCGCAACGCCGAGATTTTTGGTCACCGCGTTGAGTTCGTCGGCGTTCATGCGGGCTTTCGCTCAGCTTGGTGCGCGGGCTCGCATCTCAGTCGCGAAAACTTCCGCGGCCGTTCAAAGTCAACCCTTGGCCCGCGCCTCCCCCGCCAGCCGCACCAGCATTTTGCGCAATTCCAGTCCACTGATGACCCGTTCCGGGAAATCCAGCCGCAGCGTGCTGGCGCCGGCCTGCATGTCCAAGCCGTCGGGGTCGCAGCCGGTGCAGGACCAGTCGGCGGAATTCGGCCCCCAGCAGCCTTGTGGCGTAGAGGTTCATCGCCTCACGGTGATCCTCGTTCATGTGCTCGATCGCGCCCTGCTCGGCCTCGAGAAGCCCGCCGGCATCCCCGATCTCGGTCAGAAACTGTGCGGGCTGGAGGTCGATGATGCGGCCAAAGCCGGCGACCAGATGCAGGCCGGTCGGCGCGATCCGGAAGAACGAAAAATCCTTGAAATCCACAAACGCTTCGGCGGACGGATGGGCGTTGAGATAGCGCCGGCGCAGGATTGCCGCGGTCTCGCCCTCGGTCTCCTCGGCCCGGCCCGCCAGCATGATCCGCGCGCCCTCCAGCGGATCGCCGGCGGCGCGCTCGTCCAGCATCAGCGACACGCGGCTGTCGGCGAGGATATTCTTCGTATGCAGCGCGAGGCGAGAAATCAGCAGGATCGGGGAGCCGTCGGCGTGGCTGGCGACGTTGACCAGCGAGCAGTAGGGATCGCCGCTCCCGGTCATCAGGGTTGCCAGGGCGCCCTGCCGGCTCCGCCGCAGCAGCGAGCGGGCCAATCTGGAAGCGTTGAAATCAGCGGTCGGTTGCATGGGTTCCTATCCAGCCATCTTATTGCAAAAAGAGCCTTTTTTCCCGGCCGAAGAGAGTGCTATATGGGGCGTACGGCAGCCGCGGAGGCGTTTTTGCGGAACTCGGTCACACTTCAGCCCAGCTTGCATTGCTCGTTGACCGCGTAAGAAGCCAAATTATTCGGCGCACCGCTGGATCGCCCGCCGTTTAAGCCACTCTCATGCTGAAAGCAGGCTCATGCCCACAATCGCCCTGGTCGACGACGACCGCAACATTCTCACTTCCGTCTCGATCGCGCTCGAAGCCGAAGGCTACCGCATCATGACTTACACGGATGGTGCGTCGGCGCTGGACGGATTCCGCACCTCGCCGCCGGACCTTGCGATCCTCGACATCAAGATGCCGCGGATGGACGGCATGGAGACGTTGCGCCGGCTGCGGCAGAAATCCGATCTGCCGGTGATCTTCCTGACCTCCAAGGATGAAGAAATCGACGAATTGTTCGGCCTCAAAATGGGCGCCGACGATTTCATCCGCAAGCCGTTTTCGCAGCGCCTGCTGGTCGAGCGGGTCAAGGCCGTGCTGCGCCGGGGCCAGCCCAAGGATCCGACCGCCGTCCCGAAAGAGCCGGATGCGCGCGCACTGGACCGCGGCCTGCTGCGGATGGACCCGGAACGCCATACCTGCACCTGGAAGAACGAGCCGGTGACGCTGACGGTGACGGAGTTCTTGATCCTGCAGGCGCTGGCGACCCGCCCCGGTGTCGTCAAGAGCCGCAACGCGCTGATGGACGCAGCCTACGACGATCAGGTCTATGTCGACGACCGCACCATCGACAGCCACATCAAGCGGCTGCGCAAGAAGTTCAAGGTGGTCGACGACGATTTCGAAATGATCGAGACGCTGTACGGCGTCGGCTATCGTTTCAAGGAAGCCTGATTCGGCACGGTTCGGCCGCATTGGCCGCAAAGCGCGGGATCCGGTTACCTCGGGACAAGCGCCAGGCGCTTGTCTGGCGGTCATGCTTAAAAGATACCGTGCGGGGTGCCGACTGGCACATCCGCACGTTCGGCGTAGAACGACGAAACGGCGCATCGCAACGGGGCAGCCCAGCTATTGCTAGATCGAACGCAACCCGATCCAGGCCTGAACCACGAGGATGCTTCGGAGCCCCTCGATCGGGATCGCGTTGCCGACGATAACCCGCGCGAAAAGGGCTGGCGGCGACCGCTTGGCTGGATGCGACGGGCCGGGCAATTCTTCTTCGCGCTCTCCTTCTCCAGCCTCACGCGCCGCATCGTCTCGCTCAATCTGGCGGGCCTGGTCGCGCTGGTGGCGAGCATTCTCTATCTCTCGCAATTCCGCGCCGGCCTGATCGACGCCCGCGCACAGAGCCTGCTGGTGCAGGCCGAGATCATCGCCGGCGCCATTGCCGCGTCCGCCACCGTCGAAACCAACACCATCACCATCGATCCCGACCGCCTGCTCGACCTGAAGCCGGGCGAAAGCTACGGCGCGCCGGATGAATCTTCCGGGCTGGATTTCCCGATCAATCCAGAGCGGGTCGCGCCGGTGCTGCGGCGGCTGATCTCGCCGACCAAGACCCGCGCGCGCATCTATGGCGGCGACGGCGGCATGATCCTCGACAGCCGCAATCTGTACGGCCGCGGCGACGTGCTGCGCTTCGAACTGCCACCGCCGACGACGGATAAGCCCGGCTTCGTCGAGCGCGCGACGATCTCGGTCCGTACCTGGCTCAACCGCGGCGACCTGCCGCTCTATCGCGAACTCGGCCCGGAAAACGGCAAGGGCTACCAGGAGGTCGTGCAGGCGCTCGACGGCGTCAAGAGCAGCATGGTGCGCGTCAACGACCGCGGCGAGGTAATCGTCTCGGTCGCGGTGCCGGTGCAGCGGTTCCGCGCCGTGCATGGCTCGCTGATGCTGTCGACGCAGGGCGACGACATCGACCAGATGGTGACGGCCGAGCGGCTGGCGATCCTCAAGGTCGGCGGCGTGGCCTCGGCCGTCATGATCATGCTGTCGCTGCTGCTGGCGAGCACGATCGCAGGGCCGGTGCGGCGGCTGGCCGACGGCGCCGAGCGCGTTCGCCGCCGCATCCAGACCCGCGTCGAGATTCCGGATTTCACCCGCCGCCGCGACGAGATCGGCCATCTCTCCGGCGCGCTGCGCGACATGACGAACGCGCTCTATAGCCGCATCGAGGCGATCGAGATGTTCGCCGCCGACGTCGCCCATGAACTGAAGAACCCGCTGACCTCGCTGCGGTCGGCGGTGGAGACGCTGCCGCTGGCGCGCAACGAAACCAGCCGCGCGCGCCTGCTCGAGGTGATCGAGCACGACGTCAAGCGGCTCGACCGCCTGATCTCGGACATTTCCGACGCCAGCCGCCTGGATGCGGAACTGCAGCGGCAGGACATGGCGCCGGTGGATTTGCGCCGGCTGCTGATGACGCTTACCTCGGTCGCCAACGAAACCCGGCTCGGCCACGACGTCGCGGTCGAGACGCGCTTTGAGGGCCGCGGGCCGACCGAGACCTTCTCGGTGCCCGGCCACGATTCACGGCTCGGACAGGTGGT
The DNA here is from genome assembly GCA_963791165.1 of uncultured Alphaproteobacteria bacterium. Lineage (GTDB taxonomy): Bacteria > Pseudomonadota > Alphaproteobacteria > Rhizobiales > Xanthobacteraceae > Bradyrhizobium. Next base: position 14,712 of record CAWBRL010000033.1, read on the forward strand.
CTCCAATTTGCTGTCCAACGCGCAGTCCTTCTCCAATCCGGGCGGCAAGGTGCGCGTCACCTGCCGTCGCGTACGGTCCGAAATCGAAATCGTGGTCGATGACGACGGGCCGGGCATCGGCGAGGATGCGCTGGAACGCATCTTCGAGCGCTTCTACACCGACCGGCCGCATCAGGGCTTTGGCCAGAACTCCGGGTTAGGGCTGTCGATCTCCAAGCAGATCATCGAAGCGCATAGCGGGCGGATCTGGGCGGAAAACCGCGCGGGCCCGGCCGATGCCGACGGCAAGCCTGCGGTGGTGGGCGCGCGCTTCGTGGTCAGGCTGCCGGCGCCATGACCGAGGGCGCCAGCGTGCACGCCTCCGCCGTGCTGGTTGGCGAGCGCGCCGTGCTGATCCGCGGACCTTCAGGCGCCGGCAAGTCGCGGCTGGCCCTCGACCTGATCCTGGCGGGGCGCTCTGGACAGCTTCCCGCGGCCGTTCTGGTCGGCGACGACCGTGTCCATCTCGACACAGTCGCCGAACAATTGTGGGTCCGGCCGGCGCACGAATTAGGCGGACTTATGGAGATCAGAGGCCTCGGCATTCGCCGCTGCGACTTCGTGAGCGAGGCTGTGGTTGGCCTCGTCGTCGATCTCGCGGCTGGCGATGCGGAACGGCTGCCGCCGCCGGAAGCGCTCTCAATCCGCCTAAATGGTGTTTTATTACCTCGAATTCCCGTAGAAATGGGCTATGCGCCCTTCCCCCTGATTGCAGCCTTTCTGACAACAACCGCTGGTTCGGATGCTATCCGACCTTCGGATGATTGCCTGAAGGGAATTGGTAACCATATAAGCCCCAATATCGCCACCGAATAAACCGGCACAGGCCTCACTCTCTACCGCCAAGATCCGGGACAATAGCCAAGATGCCCTCTTGCGCGGGGCCTCTGGATGGTCAAAGTGGCGCGTTCGTGCGGTGCACCAAAAAGCACCCGCGAGGAGTTTCCGATGATTGGTCTAGTGCTTGTGACCCATGGGCGCCTTGCCGACGAGTTCAGGGCGGCGCTTGAACATGTTATGGGCCCGCAAAAACAAATTGAAGCCATCACGATTGGAGCCGAAGACGACTCCGATTTGTGTCGAAGCGATATCATCGAAGCGGTGAATCGCGTCGACAGTGGCGATGGTGTCGCTATTCTGACCGACATGTTCGGCGGCACCCCCTCCAACCTTGCGATCTCCTGCATGAGCCGCCCGAAGGTGGAGGTGCTTGCAGGCATCAATCTTCCCATGCTGGTCAAGCTAGCCAAGGTGCGTGAAGAGCGATCGCTTCCCGATGCCATCGCCATGGCCCAGGAAGCAGGGCGAAAATACGTCACCATCGCCAGCCGCGTACTCGCCGGCAAATGAGCGACGACGCCGCGCCCGAAAAGGAACTCGGGCCGGTCGTGCCAGCGGGCGCCATTTCGCGGGAACTTCTCATCATCAACAAACGCGGCCTGCACGCGCGGGCCTCGGCAAAATTCGTCCAGATGGTCGAGCGCTTCAACGCCGAAGTCTGGGTGACGCGCGGTAACGAAACCGTGGGCGGCACGTCGATCATGGGATTGATGATGCTGGCCGCGGGACCGGGAACCACCGTGACGGTCTCGGCAAAGGGACCGGAAGCGCAGGCCGCAGTCGATGCGATCGCCGCGCTGGTTGCCGACAAGTTCAACGAAGAAGGCGTGTGAGAGTTCGTTAGCTCTTCTTCACCTCTCCCCGCTTGCGGGGAGAGGTCGGATCACTCTTGTGATCCGGGTGAGGGGGTACAGGTCCATCAACTAACATCAGTTTCGCGGAGAGAGCCCCTCACCCCAACCCTCTCCCCGCAAGAGCGGGGCGAGGGAGTCCAATCTTCAAAACGGGTTCGTGACAATTCCGCCGTCGACGCGGAGCGCGGCGCCGTTGGTGGCGCTCGAGGCTTTCGAGCAGACGTAGCAGATCAGATTGGCGACCTCTTCGGGCATGGCGTAGCGCTGCAGCAGCGACGCCGGCCGGCGTTCGCTGAAGGTGCGCGAGACGAGGTCGTCGACCGTCGTTCCCGCAGCCTCGGCTCGCGCGGCCAAGCGAACCGGCGCCATCTCGACCCAGGTCGGACCAGGCATCACCGAATTGACGGTGACGTTGGTGCCTTTGGTTGTTTCAGCCGCGCCACGCGCGATGACGAGTTGCGCCGACTTCGAGAAGCCGTAGTGCACCATCTCCTTCGGAATGTAGACGCCGGATTCGCTGGAGACGAACACGACGCGGCCCCAGTCCTTGTTATCGAGCATCCGCTTCAAATAATGCCGCGTCAGACGGACCCCGCTCATCACGTTGACTTCGAACATTTTGGTCCAGTCGGCATCCTCGATGTCGAAGAAACCCTTGGGCTCGTAGATTCCGAGATTGTTGACGAGGATATCGACGTCGGGGAATTGCGCCACCAGTGCCGCGCAGCCCGCCGCATTGCCGAGATCAACCGCCGCGGCGTGCACCTTGGCCGACGGCGCCGCCTGCCGGACCCTTGCAACGGCCTCACCCACCGTCGCGCTGTCTCGACCGTTGACGATGACGTCCGCGCCCATTTGCGCGAGCCCGATCACGGTGGCGAGCCCAATGCCGCGCGTCGAGCCGGTGACGAGCGCCGTCTTTCCTGTCAGATCGAGATTCATCAATTTCCCCCTTCGAATTTTCTGAGCGCAAGCGCTATTTGGCTGGCGGCACGATATACACATTCCATGCCGTTGCGGGGCCCGGCATCCCCAGAAAGAATCGTCGCGTGGTGACCACGATGTGCTCGCCATTGGCGGCATGGGCCTTCATCCACGCCTCGCATTTTTCCAGCTTCCAGTCGGCGGTTTCGCAGATGCCGATGAAGCCCGAGCGCCTGGCTTCGTCGAGCGAGGTCAGGCCTGACGACCACGGCTCGTCCGGCGTCAGCGGCGCCGGGTGATCGGGGCTGTAGAAGGTGACGGGTTGGCCGGTATCGGTATAGGCCGCAACCACCGGCCAGCGCGAAGGAAAACGCATGCGCCAGACTTCCGTCAGTTCGCGGGCGAGTTCGGAACGCGCGCGGTAGGTCGCGCCTGCGGTGCGTTTTTCGCTCAGTTCATACGCGACGATCCTTGGCGACGCCGCCAGCACGACCAGCGAAATCACCAGCCAGCTCGCGGTCAGGTTCAACAGCGCGATGTGCCGTATCCGCAGCGCGGGGATGGCCATCACGGCAAGCGGCACCAGAAAGAACAGCGGGATGCCCCAGTCGGTCTTGATGTAGACATGGAACAGCAACGCGCCGAGCGGCGGGCCGATCGCAACCACGGCCTGGATGATCCAGACATTGATCGCCTGCGAAATGTTCACGCCGGGATTGGCGCCGCGAGACCAGAACGAAAACAGCTTCCAGCGCCGCGGCGGCCACGCCAGCGCAATCGCGCCGAGCACGACCGGCAACGCCAGCAGCGCGAGATTGTGGCCGACATAGCCGAGCACGAGATCGTGGATCATCGCGCGGTCGGTGAGCGAATAGGTATCACCGGCATAGGTGAGCGGAACGAAGTTCACCTGCTTCAGCCACATGAAATGCGGCAGCATCGCCACCGCGAGCGCGGCGATCGCGACCCACGGCGCCGGCGATCGCAGGAATTTCAGGCGGTCGGGGTGAATGAGCGCGGCAAGACCAATGGCGCCGATCATGGTCAGCACCCAGTATTTGGTCATCAGCGCCAGCGCGCCGGCAAGCCCAAGCCACAGGCCGGATTTCACGCTGCGCTTCTCGAACGCATCCAGATAGGCCAGCACCATCAGCGGCAGCGTGACGAGCTGCAGTATATCCGGGTTGTACTTGAAGCCCTTGAAGTTGAAGATCGGATAGAGCGCGAGCATCACCACGACGAAGAACGCGCGGCGGCGATCGACCACGCGCAGCGCCAACAGCCAGCAGATCACGAGGCCGCAGCCGAGCGTCGCCATCGCCAGCGCATAGCTCGCCCAGTCCGTGACCGGAAAGATCATGAACCAGACGCCGGCCACCCATCCCGACAGCGGCGGATGCTTGCCATAGCCGAGCAGGAACTTCTGGCCCCAGGCGTAGGCTTCCGCGACGTCCATATGAACGTCCTGCCCGGTCTTCAGATTGACCAGGATCAGCGTCCAAAGAACGGCATGAACCGCGGCAAAGCCGGTCACCAGCCACAGCCCGCTGTTGGGATCGCTGGCGCGCGAGGCCAGCCACGCCGCCAGCCGTCGAATGGAGGGAATGCGCTTTGAGCGCACAGGCGCGGGCAAAATGGATGCAGTGGACATGGCTTGAGTGCGTAGCGCGTTTCTGGGCCAAGTGAAATCAGCTTGGCGGGAAGAAACCCCTTTAGAATACAGCAATATGGTTGCCGCACGGGGATGTGAATGCTATCCCGCGCCCATGACAACCGTCCCCATTTCCAACATCCGCAACTTCTCCATCGTCGCCCATATCGACCATGGCAAATCGACGCTGGCCGACCGCCTGATCCAGATGACCGGCGGGCTGACCGATCGCGAAATGGCGGGCAAGGAACAGGTGCTCGATTCGATGGACATCGAGCGCGAGCGCGGCATCACCATCAAGGCGCAGACCGTCCGGCTCAATTACCACGCCAAGGACGGCAAGGATTACATCTTCAATCTGATGGACACGCCCGGCCATGTCGACTTCGCCTACGAGGTGTCGCGGTCGCTGGCGGCCTGCGAGGGATCGCTGCTGGTGGTCGATGCCAGCCAGGGCGTCGAAGCGCAGACGCTCGCCAACGTCTACCACGCGCTCGATGCGGGCCATGAGATCGTGCCTGTTCTCAACAAGGTCGACCTGCCCGCGGCCGAACCCGAAAAGGTGCGGCAGCAGATCGAGGACGTGATCGGCATCGACGCATCCGACGCCGTGATGATCTCGGCCAAGACCGGCCTTGGCGTACCCGACGTGCTGGAAGCGATCGTCACCCGCCTGCCGCCGCCGAAGGGCGACCGCGACGCGACGCTGAAGGCGCTATTGGTCGATAGCTGGTACGACGTCTATCTCGGCGTCGTCGTTCTGATCCGCGTCGTCGACGGCACGATGAAGAAGGGTGGCCGCATCCGGATGATGGGCACCAACGCCGCCTACGATGTCGAGCGGGTCGGCTTCTTCACCCCGAAGATGACGCAGGTCGACGAACTGGGCCCGGGCGAGATCGGCTTCATCACCGCCGCGATCAAGGAAGTCGCCGACACGCGCGTGGGCGACACCATTACCGACGACCGCAAACCGGTCACCGACATGCTGCCGGGCTTCAAGCCGGCGATCCCCGTGGTGTTCTGCGGCCTGTTCCCGGTCGATGCCGACGATTTCGAGACGCTGCGCGCGGCGATGGGCAAACTACGCCTCAACGACGCGAGCTTTTCGTTCGAGATGGAAACCTCGGCCGCATTGGGTTTCGGCTTCCGCTGCGGCTTCCTCGGGCTGCTGCATCTCGAAATCATCCAGGAGCGGCTGTCGCGCGAGTTCGACCTCAACCTGATCGCGACCGCGCCGAGCGTGATCTACAAGATGCACCTGACCGACGGCCAGGAGATCGAGATCCACAATCCGGTCGACATGCCCGACGTGGTCAAGATCGCCGACATCGAGGAGCCGTGGATCGAGGCCACGATCCTCACGCCGGACGAGTATCTCGGCAGCGTGCTCGAAGCTGTGCCAGGACCGCCGCGGGTCGCAGAAGGAGCTGACCTACGTCGGCTCCCGCGCGATGGTGAAATACGACCTGCCGCTCAACGAAGTCGTGTTCGATTTCTACGACCGGCTGAAATCGGTCTCAAAAGGCTACGCCTCGTTCGACTATCATCTGACGGACTACAAGCCGGCAGATCTCGTCAAGATGCAGATCCTCGTCAACAACGAGCCAGTGGACGCGCTGTCGATGCTGGTGCATCGCACCCGCGCCGAAGGCCGCGGCCGCGCCATGGTCGAGCGGATGAAGGAACTGATCCCGCCGCACATGTTCCAGATCCCGATCCAGGCCGCGATCGGCGGCAAGGTGATCGCCCGCGAAACCGTCCGCGCGCTGCGCAAGGACGTCACCGCCAAATGCTACGGCGGCGACATCACGCGCAAACGCAAGCTTCTGGAGAAGCAGAAGGAAGGCAAGAAGAAGATGCGGCAGTTCGGCAAGGTCGACATCCCGCAGGAAGCGTTCATTGCCGCGCTGAAGGTGGATAGCTGAGACGGGGCTTGGGCCGACCCAAGCGTGACGGGACAGGTCCTGTCCGGGACGTTTGGAAGCCGAAAACAAAAATCTCGAAAACAACCCCATGCACAGTAGCCGAGGGCCTGTTGGCATTGCGGCTTTTTCGATTTTGCGAAACCCATTTGACCCGTCGGGCAAATCACTGGCATGATGTCATCATGGCGGCGGGTGCGATCACTCTGCAGGGTGAGCAAAGGCGCACAGCGCCGTGCCCACCATCTCTCTCCGAAATTGTTGGCTTCAATGGTGGGCACGCTTCCGCCTTCGCTCGTTGAGCTACGGCGGACAAGTCGCTTTGCCTACCCTACGCTCTAACCGTCCGACAATTGTTCGCTTTTCGTCATGGCCGGGCTTGTCCCGGCCATCCACGTCTTCGCGGAGAAACTCGGCCAAGCCGGACATGACGAGCGAGAGGTCCTACGAAATTCTCAACTGAATTCGAATCGACGGCCATGATCGGGAAAGCCTTGGGCAGGTCGACTTTCTGCAGCTCACTAAAGCCGTTCTTTTCGTAGAACCGATGCGCCGCCAGGAATTTTTCCGTGGTGCCGAGAAAGATTTCGGCAACGCCTTTCGCGCGGGCGTGCGCCAGCAAGGCATCGAGGAGCTTTTCCGCCACGCCGAACTCGCGGCCACGAAACGGAGCGGCGACAAACATTTTCCGCAGCGCCGCCTGCCGCTGGCCGATGTCTTTCAATCCGACGGTGCCGACAACCCTGTCATTTGACCGTGCGACCCAGAAGCCACCCGTTCCAGTTTGGTAGAACCCGGGAATGTTCGCGAGATCGGGCTGATCGCCTTCGGTGATCGGGATGTCGAATTCGCGTTGCTGGATCGGCAGGATGACATTCAGGACGCCTTGCAGGACGCCTTGCTGATCGGCATCGGAAAAGTCAGCGACAAGAATTTTCTGCATCGGCGTTCCGGTCGTTCCAGCCAACTGTAGCACTATGCGGAGAGACAGATTTGAGCGCGGCTGACTAGCACGAGGGGACATCAAGGACAATCAAGGTGATTGTCGCCTTGGGCGCGGCACGACGGAAGCGAAACCGCTGCGCCGTCCCCCATCTTGCCCTGTCGCCCTGAATGGGCCACCATCCACCCGCTCAGATCATAAATACAAAAAAGACTGAGGAAACGCATGAGCAAGTCCTCCGGATTTTCCTACGGCTGGGTCGTGGTCGGGGTCGGCGCGCTGATGACCTGCGTCGGCTTCGGCGCGATGCTGTCGCTGGCGGTGTTTCTGCAGCCGATTTCGGAAGCGATGGGCTGGTCGCGCAGCGGCGTCTCGGCTGCGGCGACGATCGACTTTCTCGCCATGGGGTTGGCCGCGTTCTTCTGGGGCACGCTGTCCGACCGGTTCGGCACCCGCATCGTGGTGCTGGCGGGCGCGCTGCTGCTCGGAACCGGGCTGGTTGCAGCGAGCCAGGCCACCAGCCTGTGGCAGTTCCAGTTGTCGTTCGGCGTGCTGATCGGGATCGCGGCCGGCAGCTTCTATGCGCCGATGGTGGCGGTGGCGAGCGCCTGGATCGAACATCACCGCAGCCTCGCGGTTGCGCTGGTATCGGCCGGCATGGGCGTTTCGCCGCTGACGGTCGCGCCATTCGCAAGCTGGCTGATCACCGCCTACGATTGGCGCACCGCGATGCTGGTGATCGGCATCGCCGCCTGGGCGCTGCTGATACCGGCCGCGTTTCTGGTGCGCCCGGCGCCGGAGCCCGCGGCGACGGACACGGCAAACGGAACCGGCGCACCTGAAACGCAATGGACCGTCGCGCAGGCGTTACGAACGCCGCAATTCATCACGCTGGCGCTGGCGCATTTCGCCTGCTGCGCGGCGCATTCGGGGCCGATCTTCCATATGGTGAGCTACGCCATGGTCTGCGGCATCGCGCCGCTGACCGCCGTGACCGTCTACAGCCTTGCCGGGTTCTCCGGTCTCGGTGGCCGCCTGCTGCTCGGCGTATTGGCCGATCGCCTCGGCGCCAAGCATGTGCTGGTCGGCGGCCTGTTCGTGCAGGCGATGTCGGTTGCGACCTATCTGGCGGTTGGCCAGCTCGGCGAGTTCTACGCGCTGTCGGTGGTGTTCGGCCTCGCCTATGGCGGCGTGATGCCGCTCTACGCGGTGCTGGTGCGCGAATATTTCGGCGCGCGCATCATGGGCAGCGTGTTCGGCGCCGTCTCCGCTTTCGCCAGCCTCGGCATGGCGCTGGGGCCGTTGGCCGGCGGATGGGTGTTCGATACATTCCACGCCTATAACTGGCTCTATGTCGGCTCGTTTGCGATCGGAATAGCCGCGGTCGCGGTAGCGCTGAGCTTCCCGTCGGCAAAGCGGCCGTCGCAACCGTCTCTCGATCTCGGTCGCGCCGCGGCATGAACAAGAAAACGCGAGGAAACGCATGAACAAGCCACCCGGCATCGACCTGGTCGAACGCGCACGAGCGCTTGCGTCCCTGATCGCGCGCGAGGCCGACGAGATCGAGCGGACGCGGCGGCTGACGCCGGCGGTGACACAGGCCCTGATCGAGAACGGGCTTTATCGCGCGCTGCTGCCGCAGAGCCTCGGCGGCGCCGAAGCCCCGCTCGAAACCTTCATGCAGATGCAGGAGGAGGTCGCCAAGGCCGATGCCTCCACCGCGTGGTGTCTCGGCCAGTGCAGCGTCTGCGCCATGACCGCCGCCTATCTCGATCCTGACTCGGCAAACGAGATCTTCAACGTCGCGCCCGGCATTCTGGCGTGGGGCGCGATCAAACATGAAGTGCAGGCGGTTCCGGGCGGCTACAGGGCCAGCGCGCGATGGGACTTTGCCTCAGGCTCCCGTCAGGCGAGCTGGCTCGGCGCCCATGTCCGCATCGTCGAAGCCGACGGCACGCCACGGCGCAAGCCGGACGGCTCGCCGGAGATCCGCACCATCCTGTTTCCGGTGACGAGCGCCACGATGTACGACGTCTGGGACGTGATCGGCCTGCGCGGCACCGGCACCGATTCCTATTCGGTCGAAAATCTTTTCATCCCCGAAAAATTCGCCGCGCTGCGCGACGAACCCGCAGGCCGGCGCGAGAAGGGCCCGCTGTACAAGCTCTCCACCAACATGGTGTTCGGCATGGGCTTTGCCGCGACCTCGCTCGGCGTCGCGCGCGCCACGCTCGATGCGGCCATTGAGCTCTCGCGTGGCAAGACGCCGCAAGCACTGCAGGCGATGCGCGACAACAACGCCGTGCAGGGATTGATCGGTCGCACCGAGGCCAGCCTGCGCGCCGCGCGTGCCTATCTCTATTCAACCGCGGCCGAGGTCTGGCGCGACCTGTCACGCGGCGAAGCGACCACGGAAGCGCATCGAATAGCGCTGCGCATCGCCACCACCTGGACGATCCACCAATCGGCCGCCGTCGTCGACACCGCCTATCACATGGCGGGCGCCACGGCCGTGTTCAACGCCAACAGGTTCGAGCGCCGTTTCCGCGACATGCACGCCATCGCGCAGCAGATCCAGGGCCGCGACGCCCATTATGAGGATGCCGGCAAGGCGATCCTCGCGGGCAATCTCGATACGGCGCCGACGATGCGATGACGGCTCCGCACCGTAGTTCTACGGACCGGCCCGCACCCCCTGTTGTTAAACAATTCATGAAATCTGTAACGGAGCCTCGCCCCCTGGAGCTTCCGTACGCCTCATGTTCAAGATTCGCTCGATCGCCGTTCGCCTGATCCTCGCCATTTCGCTGACGGTGGCCGTCGCCTGCGGCATTCTTGGAACCTTCTCGATCGTCCAGCAGCGCTCGCTGACGCAGCTCGCACTCGATCAGCAACTCAAGCTGCAATATGACAGCGTGATCGCCGCCATCGACTATGAAGGCCGCGCCGCGCTTGCGGTAAGTTCAGTGGTCGCCGCATTGCCGCCGGTCGCCGACGCGGTCGTCAAGGATGACCGGGACGGATTGGCAGCGCTGCTCGGCGACGCGATGAAGGCGTTGACAGCCCAGGGCATCCCGCTGATTACGTTCCAGAAGCCGCCAGCCACGGTCGTCTACCGGGTCCACGCGCCAAAGGTCTTCGGTGACGATATCTCGTCACGCCGCAGCACCGTGGTCGAGGCCACCAGAACCGGCAAGCAGATCGTCGGTGTCGAACCCGGCCGGGAGGCGCTCAGCATTTTCGGCATGACGCCGATCATGCGCGACGGCAAGATCGTGGCGAATACCGACGTCGGCGCCGCCTTTGGCAAGGAATTCGTCGACCGCGCCAAGAAGCGATTCGGGATCGACCTTGCGGTCTATTCGTACGACGGCAAGGAGTTCAAGAAACTGTCATCTACCTTCGGCGACGGCGGCGTCACCACCGCCGACGAGCTCAAGGGCGTGTTCGAAGGCCAACCCCTGCGCCGCGACGCCACGATCAACGGCCGTCCCGCCGCGCTCTATGTCGGGCAGATCAAGAATTACGCCGGCCAGCCGGTCGGCCTTCTCGAAGTCATCAAGGACACGACCGAATATGAAGCGGCAGCGGCGAGTTCACAGCGCAATCTGATCCTCGGCACGATCGCCATCCTGGCCGGCGCCATCGTGCTGGCGTTCCTGCTCGGTCGCGGCCTGTCGCGCCCATTGGCCGCCATTACCGCGGTCATGAACCGCCTTTCGGGCGGCGAGATCGATGTCACGATCCCCGGCAGCGAGCGCCGCGACGAACTCGGCACCATGGCCGGCGCGGTCGACGTGTTCCGCCGCAGCATGATCGAGGCGCGCAGCATGCGCGAGACGCAGGAGGCCTCCAAGCAGCAGACCGAACTCGAGAAGAAGACCCTGCAGCGCCAGATGGCCGACCGCTTCGAGACCGACGTCAAGAGCGTCGTCGCCGCGGTCGCGCAGGCGACAACCGACATGCAGCGCGTGGCCGGCGAGATCACGGCCAGCGTGAACGGCACTTCGCAACGGGCCGCCGCAGCGGCAGCCGCGTCCGACGAGGCATCCAGCAGCGTCAGCACGGTTGCCGCCGCGACCGAAGAGCTTGCTTCCTCTGTCGCCGAGATCGGCCGGCAGGTCACCCATTCCAGCCAGGTCGCCGAAAGCGCCGTGGTCAAGGCCGGACAAACCACCGAGATGGTAGGTAGTCTGGCCTCGGCCGCCGAGAAGATCGGCGACGTACTGCGCCTGATCGGCGCGATCGCAAGCCAGACCAACCTCTTGGCGCTGAACGCGACCATCGAGGCCGCACGCGCCGGTGAGGCCGGCCGCGGATTTGCCGTCGTCGCCTCCGAGGTCAAGGAGCTCGCCAGTCAGACCGCGAAGGCTACCGAAGAAATCGCAGGACAAGTGGCCGCGATCCAGTCCGCCACCGGCGACTGCGTGACAGCGATCGGCGGCATCAGCGACACCATCCGCGAAATCAGCGGCATCGCCACCACCATTGCCGCCGCCGTGGAGCAGCAGGATTCAGCGACACGCGAAATCGCCCGCAGCGTCCAGCAGGCGGCCACCGGCACCAGCGAAGTCTCGATCAACGTGACCGGCGCCAGCCAATCCGCCGACCAGTCGCGCGCGCTGGCCGACAATGTGTCGGCGGCGACCGGCCAACTCGGCCGGCAGGCCGATGCGCTGTACAAGAGCGTCGATACGTTCCTCGCGGGCCTCCGCGACGCCGCGTAGGCATCGATCGATCGCGCAAGGCCCGGCTTCCGCCGGGCCGGCGCCTATCCTATTCTGTCCGCCAATTCGAAACATGCGCGGACAGTCCAGGATGAAAAAGCCGGCCAAGAAAGCCGTTGCGGCCAACGCCGCCGAGAAACGCGCAGGCAACCCAAATCCCGCACTGGACGCCGTCTTCGGCGCCTATCCCAAGCCCGTAAAGGCAAAATTGCTGGCGCTGCGCCGGTTGATCTTCGAAACGGCGAAGACCACCAGCGGTGTCGGCGCGCTGGAAGAAGCGCTGAAATGGGGGCAGCCGAGCTATCTCACGACAGAGAGCAAGAGCGGCAGCACCATCCGCATCGATCAGGTGAAGGCGGAAGCCGGCCGGTACGCGGTCTATTTCCATTGCCAGACCGATCTGGTCGAAACGTTTCGCGAGCTCTATCCGGAACTGCGCTACGGCGGCAACCGCAGCATTCTCCTCGACGCTTCGGACAAGCTGCCCGAGGCCGCGCTGCGCCACTGCGTGGCGCTGGCGCTGACGTATCATTTGCGGAAGCGCAAGGCTGCGCGGGCGGCGTAAGCACCGGCGTCACACCGCCGGCGCTGCGCTCACCGCCGGCTCCTCGCAGGCTGCAAGGCAAAGGCTCGTTCAACTCAAGGCAGCCGCAGCGGCTTGCGCTTCCGGCACGACGTCATGATCGTACAGCCGTCTGCGGAACGCCGCATGCGCGGCGATCTCAGCATCGCGAACGCCAAGATCGGCATACGAGGAGTCATAGCGCATGCCATTCTCGCGCGCACCGCGCTGAACCGCCGCCACCCGCTCACGTCGCAGCCGCTCATACGCCAGCAGCGCAGCCGGTGCGCCGGCACGCTCCGTACGCGCCAGAATTGTCGCCAGCGCCATGCCGTCCTCGATCGATTGGTTGGCGCCCTGGCCGAGATGCGGAAGCATCGGGTGCGCGGCATCGCCGAGCAGCGTCAACCGGCCGCGCGTCCAGGCAGGCAGCGGCTCGCGGTCGTACAGCGCCCAGCGGAATGTCTTTTCGACCCGGCTCAGCAGGGTCCCTATGCGCGGATCCCAACCCTCGAACTCGTGCCGAAGCACGTCCGGATCGCCGGGTGCCGACCAGGACTCCTTCATTTCCGCATCGGCCGGCACGAAGCCGACATAGTTGATGAGCTCACCCGACCGCACCGGAAAGGTGAGGAAATGCTTTCCCTTGCCGAGCCACATCTGCCAGCGATCGGTCGGCCAATGCGGAATGCGCTGATGCGGCAGCACCCCACGATAGGCGACGGATCCGTGAAAGACCGGCCGCGACGGCGGCGCTGCAAAATGTCGGAGCTCCGAATGGATGCCGTCCGCTGCAATGACGATGTCGCTTTCGGCAACGACGCCGTTGGCGAATGATACACGCGCGACGTCAACGGCCTGCTCGAATCCAACGCCGCGATGTCCCGTATGCACCACGCCCGGCGGCAACGCGCTCGCCAGCATCTCGACCAGGTCCGCGCGGTGCATGCCGAACGTTGCGTTCCAGCCTGCAAAGTCCGTCACCTGAACCGGGGCTATCGGCGCGCCGTCATGACGGAAATAGTGAGAACCATGGCCGACCCTGGCGCCCCATCTTTCGACGTGATGTCCCAGCCCCACCCGCTGCAACTGCCGCACGCTGTTCGGTGTCAGAAACACCCCTGCCCCGACTTCGCCGAGCGCGGGCGCTTGCTCATAGACGGAGACATCAAGGCCATGGGCGATCAACGCATTCGCGGCGAACAATCCGCCAATTCCGCCTCCGACGATAACGGCTTCGAGCCGCGAGCGCTGCATGACATCATCCTCGGCTCGGTACAACCAAAACGCGCAAACGGGTAACTCCGGCGAGTGCGGCATCAAAAGAGCTTCGGAGGCCGCCCGTTTCAAGTTATCCTTCCCGGCGAGAAACACCAAGCGCCGGCGCCGACAACGTTGACCGGAAAAGCGGGAGGAGTTTGAATGCGGAGCTCCGCGCAGATCACCCAGGCCAGCCGTCGTCTGGTGGCTTTGACACTGCTGTTGGTGTTGTCAGTACACGGTCGCTCACCTGCGCAGGCCGGTGACTATCCTGACCACGTCGTGAAAATCGTGGTTCCTTTTCCCGCCGGCGGTACAGCAGACGCCATCCCACGGATCGTCGCAGAACGGCTTTCACGCAAATGGAACCAGCCCGTGATCATCGAGAACCGCACGGGCGCGGCCGGAAACATCGGGGCCGAACAGGTCTATCATTCTCCCCCCGACGGCTACACGCTGCTATCGTCACCGCCGCCACCACTCGTAATCAATCAGAACCTGTATCCCAAGCTCGGGTTCGATCCGACGAAGTTCGAACCGATCCTGGTGATGGCGCAGGTGCCGAATGCGCTGATCGTCAATCCGAACAACGTCAAGGCGTCGAGCCTGAGCGAGTTGATCGAATATCTGCGTAACAATCCCGACAAGGTCACCTGCGCTACACAAGGCAACGGCACGACTTCGCATTTGACGTCGGAGCTGTTTCAACTGATGGCGAAAGTGAAGCTGCGGCACATTCCTTATCGTGGCTCGGCGCCGGCGCTGCAGGGCCTTCTGGCCGGCGACGTCGACGTGATGTTCGACAATCTCGGCGTCTCCTTGCCACTGGTCCAGGCCGGCAAGCTGAAACTACTCGCCGTTGCTTCGTCCGAACGGCTGCCAGCCTTGCCAGATGTAGCGACGATGGCCGAGTCGCTGCCCGGATTCGAAGCTGTCGCCTGGTATGGCATCGTGGCGCCACCCAAGACTCCCAAAGAGATCGTCGACAAGATCAATGCCGATGTGAACGAGGCCTTGAGCCAGCCTGACTTACAGGATCAACTCAGGAAATTATCCGCCGGGATTTTCGGCGGCTCGGTCGGGAAGACGTCCAGGTACATGCGCGAGGAAGTCGACCGATGGGCCGCGGTGATAAAGTCGGCCAACATCGAGCCGCAATAGATCGCGGCCTTAATTGATCTCAATCCGCGTGTTACGTGGTCCGGCGCAGGCGGGAGCAGTGGCTGGGGGAGATCAAGCGATTGCGACAGCTTCGCCTGTCCTCGCTTTTCCGATTTCATGATACGCTCGGATGAATAGAGTGATCCGATGATATCCCGCCTGATTCTGATCCCGCTCCTGACCCTGATGGCCGCCGCCAATGCCGCAAGCGCGTTGGCGCAGGACAAGGGTACGGTCAATGCAAAGCCGCTGCCGCCGCTGGCCAACCCCAACGATCCCAAGATCGGCGCGAAAGAGCTGTTCGGCCGCAAGGTGCTGCCGGCGGCGATGCCGACGCGCGTGCTCGGGTTCTACGCGCATGGCTGCATCGCAGGCGCGGAGGGGCTGCCGATCAACGGCGACAACTGGCAGGTGATGCGGCTGTCGCGCAATCGCTACTGGGGCCATCCCGACATGGTGGCGCTGGTCAAGCGGCTGGCCGTGAAATCCCGCAGGGATGCGGGCTGGCCCGGCATATTGGTCGGCGACATGTCGCAGCCGCGCGGCGGACCGATGTTTACCGGCCACGCCAGCCATCAGGTGGGACTGGACGCCGACATCTGGCTGACGCCGATGCCGAACCGCCAACTGTCGCGCAACGAGCGCGAGGAGATGTCGGCTGTCATGATGGTGCGTGCCGACCGGCTCGACATCGAGCCGAGCGCCTGGACGCCGACGCATCTTGCGGTGATCCGTGCGGCTGCACAGGAGCCGACCGTGCAGCGCATCTTCGTCAATGCCGCGATCAAAAAGGCGCTGTGCCGCGAAGCCAGGGGCGATCGCCACTGGCTCCACAAGGTGCGGCCGATGTACGGCCACGACTACCACTTCCATATCCGCATCAAGTGCCCGCCCGGCAGCGGCGAATGCGAGACCCAGCCCGATCCGAATGATGGCGAAGGCTGCAGCACCGGCGATCTCGCGTACTGGTTCAGCGATGCGGTGCTGCACCCGAAGCCGCCCGCGGTGCCGCCAAAGCCGAAACCGCCGATGACGATGGCGGCGCTGCCGCCCGCCTGCAAGGCGGTGCTGGCCGCACCGGACGCGAAGCAGTAGCCAGCCACGTGCCGGGAGGGCGAGTGGATCTTTTTGGGACGACGGTGCCGTCTGAGGCGAAGGGTCACTTTACCCGGACTGCCAGCCTGCTATTGTTTGCATTGCGATATCCCGGCCGACCGTAAGTCCCCGGGGTTTTGGAACAGCGCTTCCGCCTGTCGCATCAGTATCAACCAACGCCTGACTTGCGCGTGCGATCCGCACGCCTGCAAGCATGCACGGAGCGCTAACATGCATCGTCTCGCCGGAATTTCTGCCGCCTTTATCATGCTGCTTGGAGCGGCCTATACGCCCGCTGCCGCACAGGACAAGACCGTCACGGTCTTTGCCGCCGCCTCGATGAAGAACGCACTCGACGACATCAACGCCGCGTATACGGCGAAGTCCGGCACCAAGATCGTCGTCAGCTACGCCGCGAGTTCGGCACTGGCAAAACAGATCGAGCAGGGCGCGCCGGCCGACGTCTTCATCTCCGCCGACACCGACTGGATGGATTACGCGATCGGGAAAAAGAACATCAACGAGCCGAGCCGGGTCAATCTGCTCGGCAACAGCATCGTGCTGATCGCGCCGAAGGACTCCAAAATCGACAATGTGAACATCGGCGCCGGGTTCGACCTCGCCAAGCTCGCCGGCGACGGCAAGATCGCCACCGGCGACGTCAAGTCCGTGCCGGTCGGCAAATACGCCAAGGCCGCGCTGGAGAAGCTCGGTTCATGGCAGGCCGCCGAGCCGAAGTTTGCGATGGCGGAGAGCGTGCGCGCGGCATTGACGCTGGTGGCGCGCGGCGAAGCGGCGCTCGGCATCGTTTATTCCACCGACGCCAAGGTCGAGCCCGGCGTCAAGGTCGTCGGCACCTTTCCCGCTGACTCCCATCCGGCGATCATCTATCCCGTCGCGGCGACGACCACCGCGAAGCCGGAGACGACGGACTATCTCGCCTTCCTGCGCTCGACCGCAGCGAAGAACATCCTCGAAAAATACGGCTTCAAGTTCCTGGTCAGCCCGTCGACCTGATGTCCGAGATCACGCCGGCCGAATGGACGGCCATTCTGCTGTCGCTGCGGGTGGCCGTCATTGCAACGCTGGTGGCAACACCGTTCGGTATCGCGCTGGCATGGCTGCTGGCGCGATATGACTTTTGGGGCAAGTCGGTTCTCGATGCGCTCGTCCATCTGCCTCTCGTGTTGCCGCCGGTCGTCACCGGGTACCTGTTGCTGCTGACGTTCGGCCGCCGCGGACTGGTCGGCGCGTGGCTTGCCGAAAACCTCGGCATCGTGTTCGCGTTTCGCTGGACCGGGGCGGCGCTCGCCTGCGGCGTGATGTCGTTTCCGCTGCTGGTGCGGCCGATCCGGTTGTCGATCGAGGCGATCGACCGCCGGCTGGAACAGGCATCGAGCACGCTCGGCGCCGCACCGTGGCAGGTGTTTGCCACCGTGACCTTGCCGCTGGCGCTGCCCGGCATACTGGCTGGCATGGTGCTCGGTTTCGCCAAGGCGATCGGCGAGTTCGGCGCCACCATCACCTTCGTCTCCAACATTCCGGGCGAGACCCAGACCATTTCCTCGGCGATCTATTCGCTGATCCAGACTCCCGATGGCGACACCGCGGCGGCGCGGCTGGTGCTGATTTCCATCGTGATCGCGATGGGCGCCCTGATCGCCTCCGAATGGTTTGCGCGGCGCGCCACCAAGCGCCTGCACGGAAACTGATGATGCTGCGCGTCGACGTCATCAAGCAGCTCGGCGAGTTCTCTCTGGAAGCCGCGTTCGAAAGCCAGGGCCGCGTCACCGGCCTGTTCGGCGCGTCCGGCGCCGGCAAGACCTCGCTGATCAACATGATCGCAGGCCTGCTGCGGCCCGACCGCGGCGTCATCGCGCTCGACGGTGAGACGCTCGATGACACCGCTGCCGGCGTTCATGTGCCGCCGCACCGGCGGCGGATCGGTTACGTGTTTCAGGACGCACGGCTGTTTCCGCACCTCGACGTGCGGCAAAATCTCGACTACGGCCGGCGCATGAACAAGCTCGCGCCCGATCCCGCGCAGCAGAAGCGCGTCACTGATTTGCTCGATATCGGCCATCTGCTCGACCGCCGTCCCGGCCAGCTCTCCGGCGGCGAACGCCAGCGCGTCGCGCTCGGCCGTGCGCTGCTGTCGAAGCCGCGCCTGCTGCTGATGGACGAGCCGCTGGGGTCGCTCGACGAGGGCCGCAAGATCGAGATCCTGCCCTATCTGGTGCGGCTGCGCGACGAAGGCATTCCGATGGTCTATGTCAGCCACGACGCGGCGGAGCTGCGTCAGCTGGCGACGCAGATCGTGATGCTCAAACAGGGACGCGTCACCGCGCTCGGCGGCGTCAAGGTGCTGACGTAAAGCGCCACGATTGGCGCCGTCAATTCGCCAAGCCGATTGCTGTCGCGGGTACGCGCCCCGGCAGGCAACGGATGTCAGCTGGCGGACAGGATGCTTCGCGGGTCGATATCTCGGTGCGACGCAACGTAATCGATATCACCGCGCGTGATACCGATGTCGGCAAGCTCGGCGTCCGTCAGGTGACGCAATTGGGTATGCAGCCTATTACGTTTGCGCCACTCCAGAAATGCATTCCAATATTGTTCGAAAGGGCTGTAAACTTGCCGCTTTGCCGTTGCCGGTCCCAGTTCGGTAATCCCGTGGAGCGTGCTCATGGCGGTGTCCTGTCTGGACTGTTTCACCATGCAAAGGTGCCGCAAGATGCGCCAGCGCGCTTAACTGGAGGCTTACATTTCCTTTACCGAAGGCTTATTCTTGCCGGGCAACCGCTGCCCCAATCTGGGGTGATAGAGGGCAAGCTTGGGGAATGGTGCCATGCGCTATTTCTTCGAGGACTGTGCGTTGGACACCGACCGGCGCGAGTTGCGGCGCGGGCCCGATGTTGTGCCTACGACACCACAGGTTCTCGATCTGCTCGAATATTTGATCCGCAGCAGGGATCGGGTCGTCAGCAAAGACGATCTCGTAAACGCGATCTGGAATGGTCGGATTGTATCTGATGCGGCGCTGACGACCCGACTGAACGCCGTCCGACGCGCGATCGGCAACTCCGGCGAGCAGCAACGTCTTATCAAGACGTTTCCACGAAAGGGCTTTCGTTTCGTGGGCACTGTACACGATGAGGACCGGCGCCCAGCAACCGCGGTGGTCTCAGACGCCGTCGCAGAACTGTCAAAGCTTGCCCACGCGGCCGGGAAGGCAGCGGCTTCGGTCGCAGATCCCCCTGAAAGAGTAGTTGGCAAACGGCGATCCGATGGCTGGCTGGGTCACCTCGGCGGTCATTTGAAGCTCGTCGGCGGGGCGCTGGCGTCGGTTGCCGCCATCGGCCCCACTTGCCGGCGTCCTTACCGGCTATTGGAATGTCTGGACGACGGTCCGGACCGACGTAGTTCGGGAAGCTCAAAGATCCAGGAACAACCAGCAGTCAGGCCCGAGATCGCGGCCCGGCTCTCTCTCGTCGTGTTGCCCTTCGCCAACCTCAACAACGATCCAGAGCAGGACTACCTTGCCGACGCCATCACGATTTATTTGACGAACGATCTCGCGCGAACGCCCGCCACTTTCGACGCGGTCGACGACCGCCTTTACCTTGAAGAACAAGTCGATCAATCTGAAGCAATTCGGGACGGATCTCGGCATCCGCTGGGCCGTACAGGGTGCGGTAAGACGCAACGGAGACCAGGTGCGGGTCAACATATGGCTAACTGATCTTCAGACCGCCCGCGACATCTGGTCAGATGGGTTCGAGAACAGCGACCTACAATGTGGCCGCCTGCTGGACAACATTGCAGCGCGGCTTCTCTGCGTTGCACACCTGCACCTCCGTCAATATGAAGAAGCCATCGAACAGTGCAGCCGCTCGTTGAATATGATGGGCGCGAACGTTGAAGCTTACATGAGGCTGATCTCGGCTTACGGGTCGACGGACAAATGAAAAAGCCACGCGAAGGCACTGGCCCTGCTGCACACGACACATAATTTCGCTGCAGCTTTATCGCGGGGTTTCCCGACGCGTTCTCTTAGCAATATTCAGTATCGTCGTTGAGTTGACGACGTTCTGGACGGCCTCCGGAA
>CAWBRL010000034.1:0-44111 GCA_963791165.1 uncultured Alphaproteobacteria bacterium
TGTCGCGAACTCACCTTGCGCGGCTTCGGCCAGCGAAGCGTCTAGATCCGCGGCTTCCTCAGGCGTGAGCTCATAGGGTGGCTGGTCCACGCCCGCGAGTTGCAGGAGAGTCCGCGCGAGATCGTCCTGCGCCTCGTCGGGCAAGGCGGATACGGCTTCGACAGCCTGTTCAAGCAACGGGTCATGCCGCGAACATAGTGATTTGGCATCGCTTAGGAAGCCTTGGGCTGGTCACCCCGCCTAGGGTTTCCCGATCGCCATCGCGATCGCTGCCGGCCAGGAACGGGAACGGCAGCGAGACGGCCGCGCGAACCAGACGAACTTGGCCGGCATGAACGGGATCTCCCACAGGATCATGCCGCTGGAACCCGAACAGCGCCCAGGCGACCACGTAGGCGATCACCTGCGGCGGGCCGCCGCCGACTTTCAAGGCGACCGCACCGATCGAGAAACCGACCACCGGGCCGCCCGGCGTCGCCGCGCCCGCGACGACGGCGGTGAGCACGCCGAACCAGCCGCTGTCAGGCCCGAGCCAGCCGGTGATGACCTCCGGCGGGATCACCGCGGCAATGTAGCCCGAGCCGATCACGCCGAGCGCAATGCGCGGCACGATGTTGATGAAGTCCATGCTGCCTTCGCGCATCGACGACACCAGCACCACGCGGCCACGCTGCCATGCCATGAGGCCGAGCACCGCGACCGAGCCCCACAAGGTAATGTCGATGATCAGCGCGGAGATATTCATGAAGGATCGCCCTTCGGATACATCCGCACATAGACGAAGCGGCCGAGCGCGCCGGCCAGAACCGGGATCGGCAGCGAGATCACGATCCGCCACAGCGTGAAGTCGACGCCGAGAATCGGCAACTCCCAGGCGACGGCACGGCCGTAACCGATCAGCGTCCAGCTCACCACCATGGCGATGGTGGCGCGGAAATCGGCGCCGACGGTGAGCAGCGCCGCCGCGACGGGATAGGCGGTGAAGGGCCCGCCGGGCAGGATCGCGCCGAACGCGGTGCCGATCAGCAATCCCTTCATGCCGGAGGTCGGCCCGAGCGCCCGCGAGACTCTTTCGTGCGGAAGAATTTCCGCGATGAAGGCGCCGAGCAGACAGCCGGCCAGCACCCGCGGCAGGATTCCCCGAACAGCCACAGATCATGGGTCAGAATGTTGAGCACGCCGTCGATGCCGTCGCGCCGCCAGACCAGCGTGACGCAGACCGCGACGAGCGCACCGATGAAAATCATCGACCAGCCCACCGGCTTGCGGGCGGGCTTTGGGCGCGTCTCGCCGTCATCGGCAGGCGCCGGGTCTTTCATCGGAGGTTCTGACAAGGCAATGGGTCGGCGGGTGATGAGAATTGACCCTGCTTAGTCCCGGCCATCAGGCGAAGCAAACGGAAGCTGGCCGATATCCATGCGCCTCTCAGGGATGCCCATGCGGGGGCGTCACGCTGGCGGTTCGTCATGGCCGGGCTTGTCCCGGCCATCCACGTCTTTCCTGTCTCAGAGAAGAAAGACGTGGATGCCCGGCACAAGGCCGGGCATGACGAGTTTCGCGGTAAGACGCAATTTCATCGGCTGCAATTCGAGTCAAACTCAGGAGAAGTGGCGCACCAGCGCGAGACCGCCGAACAGTCCGGCAATCGAGAGCACGACCGATCCGATCACGTAGAGCGCGGCCAGCCCGAGTTCGCCGCGCTCGTAGAGCAGCGCCGCATCGAGCGAGTAGGCCGAAAACGTGGTGTAGCCGCCGAGGATGCCGGTCATCAGGAACAGCCGCCAGGGCTGCGACGCCTCGCCCTTGAAGGCGAGATAGCCCGCGATCAGCCCCATCACGGTCGAGCCTGAGATGTTGATGATGAAGGTGCCCCAGGGAAATCCGGTGCCGAGGCAGCGGGCGCAGGTGATGTTGACGAGATGGCGCAGCGTAGCGCCGAGGCCGCCACCGAAAAAGACCAAGAGATAGCTCATCGCAGTAGTTTCCAAATCGGCGAAGCAAGCCAGCTATGCTGCTTTTGCCGCAGGTGCGCGATCCCTGCAAGGATCGGGAAAGCACGGCGCATATGAAAAGGGCGGCAGCCGCAGCTACCGCCCCTTCGAAACTTGTTCCGACTGTCATTCCCGGGGCAGCCCGCAGGGCTGAACCCGGAATCCGATTTCACGGCAGACATGCGGCCCGATGGATTCCGGGCTCGCGCTGTGCGCGCCCCGGAATGACAGAACCTCAAACCTTGCCGAACAATTCGTCGACATAGTCCCAATTGACGAGGCTATCGACGAACGCCTTGAGATAATCCGGGCGGCGGTTGCGGTAGTCGATGTAGTAGGAGTGCTCCCAGACGTCGCAGCCGAGAATCGGCGTGGCGCCGTGAACCAGCGGGCTCTCGCCGTTCGCGGTCTTGGAGATTTCGAGCTTGCCGTTCTTGACCGACAGCCAGCACCAGCCGGAGCCGAACTGGCCGACGCCGGCGGCGGCGAAATCGGTCTTGAACTTGTCGAGACCGCCGAGGTCTTCGGTTATCTTCTTTTCCAGACGGCCGGGCAGCTTGCTGCCGCCGCCGTTCGGCTTCATCCAGTTCCAGAAATGCAGATGGTTGTAGTGCTGGCCGGCGTTGTTGAACACGGCCGGATTCTTCCCGAACGAGCCTTTGACGATTTCCTCAAGGGATTTGCCCTCGAATTCGGTCCCCTTGATCGCGTTGTTTCCGTTGGTCACGTAAGCTTGGTGATGCTTGTCGTGGTGGTATTCCAGCGTTTCCTTGGACATATGGGGTGCAAGGGCGTCATGGGCATAGGGGAGATTGGGCAGCGTGAAGGTCATGGGTGATGTCCGAACTGATGGGGTACGGGGGAGTAACGGGAACCCTTATAGAAGGTTCCAGCGATCTTAAACACCGCGATTTTAGCGAGGCGGGAGGGTACTTCGGTAACGCCCTCCGCGTCCAGCGTATGACGGATACTGGCGGCTACGGGTGATGGGCGCTACTAGGGAGTGAAATGAGCATCGAGATCGACGTCCTGAACGGGGACGCATCATGGCATCAGGTCGAGCCGCTGATGAAGGCGGTCTGGCCGCGTCATGTCGTCGAAAGGCTGCCGTGGGGCCATATCGAATGGGCCCATGCCGATCTGCGCGTGCTGATCGACGCGCCGGAAGAACAGCCCGTGGGCGGATTGGCCTGCCATGTCGGCATCTATTTCCGCGACGCCATCTGGGACGGGCGCAAGGTCCATATCGGCGGCATCGGCGGCGTCTCGACCCGCGAGGATTGCCGGGGACGCGGCTATGCGACGCTGGCACTCAACGCCGCCATCCAGACCCTGCGCGACCACGAGGCGGTGCGCTTTGCAATGCTGTTCTGCGAGCCGCACAATGAAGCCTTCTATCAGGCGCGTGGCTGGCATCCGTTCAAGGGCGAGGTCTATGCCGAGCAACCGGAGGGAAGAATTCTCTTCCAGGCGATGGCGCCATACGTGTTCGATTTCACGCGCAAGCCGCGCGACGGAATAATCGACCTATGCGGCCTGCCGTGGTGACCCCTGCACGGCCGTGGGTGGCGTGTGCTTCTCCGCCCGATAATATGTCATCCATAATGTATTCTATCGATACTGCAGAGCTGACAACGCGATGACCATTGAGGCTCCGCTCGACGCGCGCCCCGCGGCCGTTCCGCCCACCGCGGTCAACAGCCTCCTGACGTCACCGATCCTGCCGACGCTGCTGAAACTGGCGATCCCCAACACGATCGCGATGTTCGGCACGACGCTGGTGGCGGTCGCCGAGACATCCTATATCGGCCGGCTCGGCACCGAGCCGCTGGCCGGGATCGCGCTGGTGTTTCCTTTCGTCATGCTGACGCAGATGATGTCGGCGGGCGCGATGGGCGGCGGCGTTTCCTCCGCCATCAGCCGTGCGATCGGCGCCGGCGACCGCGACCGTGCGGCGACGCTGGCGCTGCATGCGGCGATGATCGGCGCCTGCGCCGGAATCTTTTTCACCGTGATGATGCTGGCCTTCGGCCGCGCGTTCTACACGCTGCTCGGCGGGCGCGGCGTCGTGCTCGAACAGGCGATGCAGTATTCGCAGGTGCTGTTCTCCGGCGCGATCGCGATCTGGCTGGTGAATACGCTGGCCTCGGTGATGCGCGGCACCGGCGACATGCGCATCCCGTCGGTGACGCTGATCGGCACCGCGCTGGTGCAGATCACGGTCGGCGGCGCATTCGGCCTCGGGCTGTTCGGCCTGCCCAAGCTCGGCATGCGCGGCGTCGCCGCCGGCCAGTTGACCGCATTCGCGCTCGGGGCCGTCTTCCTAGCCTGGTATCTGGTCGGCGGCCACAGCCGGCTGACGCTCAATTTCAGGGGCTTCAAATTTCAGCGCGCCATGTTCTTCGACATTCTCAAGGTCGGCGCGGTGTCCTGTCTGTCGCCGCTGCAAACCGTGCTGACGGTCTTGATCTTCACCAAAATCCTCGCCGGCTACGGCACCGAGACCCTGGCCGGCTACGGCATGGGCTCGCGGCTGGAATTCTTGCTGACGCCGATTGCGTTCGCGTTCGGCGTCGCCTCGGTGC
Source organism: uncultured Alphaproteobacteria bacterium (assembly GCA_963791165.1). Lineage (GTDB taxonomy): Bacteria > Pseudomonadota > Alphaproteobacteria > Rhizobiales > Xanthobacteraceae > Bradyrhizobium. The sequence continues at coordinate 4,577 of CAWBRL010000034.1, forward strand.
CGATGGTCGGCATGGCGATGGGCGCAGGACTTGTGACGCGCGCGCGGCAGGTGGCGTGGACCGCGGGCGCCGCGGCCAGCATCATCGTCGGCGCGATCGGTCTGGTTGTCGCAGCCAGGCCGTCGCTGTGGATCTCGATGTTCACCAGCGATCCCGGCGTCACCGCCGCCGCGACATCGTATTTCACCTGGGCCGGCCCGGCATTCGCCTTCTTCGGGTTGGGCGCGTGCCTGTATTTTTCCTCGCAAGGTGCGGCAAGGGTCGGCGGGCCCGTGATGGCAGGCACCGCAAGGCTGCTGCTGGTCGGCGGCGGCGGCTGGTGGCTCGCCTCGATGGGGGCGCCGGCGTGGACATTATTTGCGCTGGTGGGCGCCGCCATGGCCGTTTACGGCCTCGGGACCGCCCTGTCGATTCGCCTGACCCGCTGGGGCAAGTGATCCCTCAAGTGATCGCTCAAAAAGTCGTGTGCAATCCGACGTTGCACTGATCCGATTTGTTTGCCATGCAAGCCTGTTTTTCGAAGGAATGATTCATGGCTTGCAGAACGGCTCTCCTCATCGCGATCGCAACGGCATTTCTGGCCGCACCGTCCGCCCGCGCGCAGGGCGCCGGCGAGCCGACCGGCGTCTGGCTGACCCAGGCCGGCGACGCCCGGGTGCGGGTCAGCAAATGCGGCGGCGGAATCTGCGGCACCGATTGTCGGGCTGCGGGACCCGATCGATCCCGCCACCGGCAAGCCCCAGGTCGATGACAAGAATCCGAATCCCGCCTTGCGAAAGCGGCCGGTGATCGGCCTGTCGTTGTTCAGCGGCATGCAGCCCGTCGCTGCCGGCAAATGGTCGGGCCAGATCTACAATGCCGACGACGGCTCCACTTACGCGAGCAGCGTCTCGGTGACGGGGCCGGATACGCTCAAGGTCGAAGGCTGCGTCGGCGCGCTCTGCGGCGGCGAAACCTGGACGCGCGTCGGGCGGTGAAATTCAGCTTACGCCGCCATCGCTTTCAGCGCGGTGGCGGCCGAGGCGTAGCCGCCGCGGGCGCCGTCGATGAAGTGGACGTGATCGCTGCGCATCACCGACGGCGCAAAACAGGTCATCATCGCGGCATCCTGCCGGTGCAGGCCATAGCGCGCGACACCGCTGGAGGCTGCATCGGCAAGACGCTGCGTCAGCGCACGCTCGAGCTCTGTTGTGCAATCGAGGATCATCCGCAGGCCATCGTCGTATTTGCGAAAGTCGGAATTCTCCACCACCTGCTGGATATAGTTCTTCGGCACGAAGCCGCCGACCTTGATACCAAAGCGCAGCACCACATAGGCCCACAGCGCAAAGGCGAGCGCGACGGTGCGCCGCTTCAACAGCGATCCGCCACGCGCGGCACGCGCTTCATACTCCAGGCCGGCCGGCGGCCATCGCAGCGGCGGTCCGCCCGACGGCACCGGCCGTCCCGCATCCGGGCTCTGCTCGACCAGCCTTGATGACGTCCTCGATCACCTTGCGAAAGGCGAGCGGATCGGCGCCCCTGGCCGGCACCACCAGCACCGACAGAATGATCCCGCGCGTCGAAGGAATTTCCTCGAACCGGCACGACAGTCCGGACAGATCGGGCTGCGTGCCCGGGTGGGCCAGCGACACGGCAAACTCGCCGCGCTTCATCGCGGCTTCCGCCCAGCCGAGACCACCGCCGGAAAACATCGCATAGGAGAGGTTGGGCGACGGTCCGAAACGGGCCACACGCACGTCGAGGCCCTGCGCCCGCACGGCCCGCACCGGCACCAGCGCCACGCGCATCGAGAGATTGAGACTCTCTTCGACCCAAATCGCAGTCGCCGCCAGCGCCTCGCGCGCCCGCTCGAGATCGTCGGGCGACACCGCAAAGCTTGCGCCATCGCCGCCGAACACGAACGGGAATTCCCGCCCCTCCAACGCGTTGGTAACCGCGGCGATGACGGAGGCGCCGGCCATGTTGACCGCCTTGTAGCGCGCTTCCGCAATCGCCTTGGTCGATTCGACGATGTCGGCGACGCCGATGCTCCAGTCGTCCGGCAACGGCGTATAGAGCGACGGGTCCATCAGGCTGCCAAAGCCGCGAAAGACCGGGATCGAGCCATAGAAAATGTCGGTGCCGTCAGGCGTCGTCATGGCGATGTGAGGTACCCCGGTTCCCAACCTTTTGTTTGAGCATGATCTTTTCGGAAAACCGGTGCCCACTTTTCCGGATCATGCTCTAGCAGATACGGTCGGTTTTGGAATTCGGTTCGCGCGGCAGCACGGTTATCCCTTCACAATGCCGCGCAGCACCAGCGCGTTGAGCCGGTTGGCGAATGCGGCCGGATCTTCCGGCAGTTCGCCGTCGAGGATCTGCGCCTGCTCCAGCAGCAGAAGCGACAGATCCCTGGCCGATTCCTTGTCGCCGGCCATCGCCGCGACCAGGGGGTGGCGCATGTTGACCTCCAGGATCGGCCTGGTGGCCGGCGCCTTGTTCTGCATCGCCAGCAGCCGCTCCAGCATGCGGTCGTGGGCGCCGCCGCCCGCGACCAGGCATGACGCGCTCGAGGTCAGCCGCTGCGAAGCGCGAACGTCGGAGACGCGATCGCCCAGCGCGTCCTTGATCAGCGCGATCGTCATCGCCTCGTCCGCGCCGGCCTCGTCCTTCTTGTCGTCGGCCTTGTCGTCCAGCAGCGGAATCAGGCCGAAATCGATATCGCCCTGGCTCAGCGACTTCAGCGGCTTGCCGCCGAAATCGAGCGGCGCCGAGGTCCAGAACGCATCGACCGGATCGATCAGCAGCAGCACCTCGATGCCGCGCGCGGTAGCGGACTCCAGTTTCGGATTCGACTTCAGCCGCTCGATGCTGTCGCCGGTGAGGTAATAGATATCGGTCTGGTTCGGCCTGAGATCATCGACATACTGCTTGAGCGAACGGTTCTCGCCTTTGGTCGTGGTAAAGCGCGACAAGCCCAGCAATTTCTCGCGACGCTCGAAATCCTCCCAGATGCCTTCCTTGATGACCGGGCCGAACGCGTCCCAGATCTTGGCGAAAGCTTCCGGCTCCTTCTCGCCGAGGCTTTCCAGTTCGGAAATCACGCGGCCGGTGACGGCTTTGCGGATCTGCGCGAGCTGCGGATTGTTCTGCAGCATTTCGCGGGAAATATTGAGCGGCAGATCCTCGCTGTCGATCACGCCGCGGATGAAGCGCAAGTAAGCCGGCAGCAGGTCGGCGTCGTCGGCGATAAAGACGCGGCGGACGTAGAGCTTGACCTTGCCCTTGCGTGCCTGGTCGAACAGGTCGAACGGCTTGGTCGACGGCGCAAACAGCAGCACCGCATAGGACTGCCGGCCCTCGGCCCGGTAATGCAGCGTCATCGCGGGATCGTCGAACGCACCGGCGATCGACTGGTAGGCCTGCTTGTAGTCCTCCGGCGTGAGATCGGATTTGGACCGCTGCCACAGCGCGCTGGCCGAGTTGATCTGGCGCGGCTCGCCCTCCTCCGGAACCAGTTCGATCGGAAACTGGATGTTGTCGGACCAGGCGCGGACGATACGCTCGATCTCGTGGGTCTCGAGGTATTTCGCCGCATCCTGTTTCAGATGCAGGACGATCTCGGTGCCCCGCGTGACGCGGGCGGCGTCTTCCTCGCTGGCCGGCGCGATCTCAAACCCGCTGCCGCCCGAGGACGACCAGACGAAGACCTGATCGGAGCCGGCGCGCCTCGAGGTGACGACGATGCGGTCGGCGACCATGAACGCGGCGTAAAAGCCGACGCCGAACTGGCCGATCAGGCCGGCGCCGTCCTTGGCCTCGGTGAGGCGGGAGAGAAAGGATTTGGTGCCGGAGCGCGCGATGGTGCCGAGATTGTCGATCAGTTCCTGCCGGTCCATTCCGATGCCGCTGTCGACGACGGCAAGCGTACTCGCCTGCTTGTTCGGCGCGATGCGGATTTTGGGCGGCTCACCGTCCGTGATCAGCTCGGGCGCGGCGATTGCCTCATAGCGCAGCTTGTCGCAGGCATCGGAGGCGTTCGAAATCAGCTCGCGCAGGAAGATATCGGTCTCCGAATAGACCGAGTGCACCATCAGGTTCAAGAGTTCGGCAACCTCGGCCTGGAAAGGCTGGGATTCGGCGGCGGTAGTCGTGGTCATATCGGGCTCACTGGCAAAACAAGCGGGTGGAAAGCCCTGATATAGCGATACCATCTGCGGTGGCAAGATTTGCGGGAACCCGAAAGCTGATACGTGCCCCCTTACCGCTCGACAAACGCGCGCTGGAACTGGTCCATGATGGGCTTTGACAGGTAGCTGAGCATGGTCCGGCTGCCGGTCTGCATGAACACTTCCGCGGGCATGCCGGAGCTGAGCTGCAGCCCGGCCAGCCGGCGGCGTTCTTCCTCCGACAGCGTGATCCGCACCGTGAAATAAGACATATTGGTCTGCGTGTCGCGGGTGGTATCGGGCGAGACATACGACACCTCGCCGATCAGCTGCGGCGTCACCCGCTGGTTGAAGGCCGAGAAGCGGACGTAGGCTTGCTGGCCCTTTCGTACCTGATCGATATCGTTCGGCTGCAACTTCGCCTCGATCTGCAGATCATCGGAATCCGGCACCACCTCCATGATTGTGTCACCGGCGCGAATGACGCCGCCGATGGTGTGGGCGGCAAGCTGATGGATCACCCCCGAGGTCGGCGCGCGCATCTCGATGCGATCGAGCACGTCGCGCGCGGAGACGCCTCGCTCGGAAAGTTCGGCTTCCTTGCCCTGCGCCTCGCCAAGGTCCTTGACGACCTCCGTCCGCACGTCCTGATCGAGCCTGACGATCTGAAGCTGCGCCTCGCCGATCTTGGCCTTGGTCTCGGCAATCGTGGAAATCAACTGGCCACGTTCGCCTTCGATCCGCGCGCTCTCGCGCTGCAGGGTCGTGAGCCGCGCCAGCGGGACGAGACGCTTGTCGAACAGCTCCTGCACGCCCGTGAGTTCGCCCGTGATCAGGTCCAGTTGCTTGGCCTTGGAACCGACCTGGGCCTCGAGGCCCTCGATCTCCTGGCCAAGCTGCGACACCTTGCTCTGCAGCAGCTCCTTCTGGCTGTCGCGTGCGGTCACCCGCGCCCTGAACAGCGAAGCCTCGGAAGCCAGCAGGTTCTTGACATTGGCGTCGTCCAGCCGCGCCGACATTTCGGCCGGTATGGCAGGCCGGGGCAGACCGTCGCGCTCGGCGACCAGCCGCGAGATCTTCGCGCGCACTTCGTCGAGTTGCTTGCTCACCACCTGCAGGCTGGCCTGCGCCTGCGTCGCATCGAGCCGCAGCAGCAGATCGCCGGCGGTGACCCGCATGCCGTTGCGGACCGGAATCTGCGACACCACCCCGCCGGTCGGATGCTGGATGGTCTTGACGTTGGACTGGACCACCAGATTGCCAGGCACCACGACGGCGCCCGAAAGCGGCAGCAGCACCATCAAGCCGAACGCGAGCCCGCCGACGACCAGCAGCGTCCGCAGCCCGGTGCGCAACTCGTGCTCATAGGCACGGCTGGCCCGCAGCACGATGCTCTCGCCCGGCGCGCCGACGGCATCGGCCGAGCCGTCGCGATTGACGAGGAATGCAACGCTCTTGTTGACGCCCTGGCGGGCTTTATCGACCATCCGCCCGGTGGGACGTTCGGAAACGACGGCGCCGGCCGAAATCGACGGGGCCAGACGGGGCGCCTCGATGCGAAGCGGCTCCCGCATGTCGAGCGACGGCGCGACCTCCAGTACGGGCCTCGGCGCGTGCTTTTCCGCAGGCCTGGACGCAGGCGTCGGCGTAAGCTTCGATGCGGGCCTGGGTGCGGGCCGCGGAATGTTGATGAGCGACGGATCGTCGGGCGCGATGATCGGCCCCCGCGCGCGAGGCGGGCTCGCAAACTCCGGCTCGTGCACGGCCTGGCTGCCGCGCGCCGCCGGTGCATCGCCGTCGGGAGCATCGGCCTGGAAGCCGAACGGCCCAAGCCACGCATCCAGCACCCGTCCCATCTTGCCTTTCTTCCTGGAACGTTTCGGCCGCGCCTGACGCGGACGCCGGCCTGGCGGACGCTGGCCGTCAGGGGGTGCGCGTCGCTGCTGCGGCCGGTTCGATTCCGGTTGATTTTCGCGCTCAAAGGCCTGCCGCAACCGCTGCAGTTCGAGGATCAGCGCCGCGCCCTGCGGCCCGCTGCCGTCGTCATCCGGTTCGTCTATCCGCAGTCGCGCAGATCTGTCGTCGGCGTACATGGGGTCGATGATTTTCATGACGAAACACTCTCGGCGAGAGATGGCCGCGGCTCTGCTTTGGCTTGCGGCGGAGGTGGCTCGGTCTTGCCGTTTGACGCCTTGACGCGTGCAAACACTTCAGCGCTCGGGCCGAACGCAATCAACTTGCCTTCGTAGAGCACCATCGTCATGTCGAGCGCGGAGAGCGCGCTCGGACGGTGCGAGATGACGACGACGATGGACTTGTTCTGGCGCATGATCCCGATGGCGCGGGTCAGGGCGTTTTCGCCATCCGCATCCAGGTTGGCGTTAGGTTCGTCGAGCACGAGCAGAAACGGATCGCCGAACACCGCCCGCGCCAGCCCGACCCGCTGCTTCTGCCCCGCCGACAACGACATGCCGCCGGCCCCGATGCGCGTCGCGTAGCCTTCCGGCAGGCGCAGGATGATGTCGTGGACGCCCGCGATCTGTGCCGCCTTGAGAATGGCATCCGAGGTCGCGCTCTCGTCGAAACGGCAGATGTTCTCGGCCACGGTGCCGTCGAACAAGCCGACATCCTGCGGAAGATAACCGATGTGGCGGCCGAGATCCTCGTTGCGCCACTGATCGAGCGCAGCGCCGTCAAGCCGCACGGAACCCCGATGCACCGGCCAGATTCCGACCAGCGCCTTGGAGAGCGAGGTCTTGCCGGACGCACTGGCGCCGAGCAGCGCCAGTCCCGCGCCGGCCTTGAGCGAGAACGTCACACCGGCCACGATCGGCATGTCGAAGCCCGGCGCGGCCACGGCCAGATTCTGCACGGACAATTCACGGCATGGACGCGGCAGCATGACCGGCGGCGCCGGAGGCGGCGCGGTAACCTTGCAGATGTCGCGCAGGCGCGCGAGGCCTTGCCGCGCGGCGACCAGGTGCTTCCAACTGCCGAGCGCGATTTCGACCGGTGCCAATGCGCGCCCCATCAGAATCGACGACGCGATCATGATGCCGCCCGAGGCCTTGTCGGCCACGACAAGATAGGCCCCGATGCCCAGCATTCCCGATTGCAGGATGTAGCGCAGCACCTTGGCGCTGGAGCCGAGATTGGCGTAGACGTCGGCCGAGCGAATATTTTCCTGCAGGTACCGCTCGTTGGCCTGCGACCAGCGAGCCGCCAGTCGATCCGTCATACCAAGCGCGCGGACGATCTCCGCATTGCGCTGCGTCGCGTCCGCCAGCACCTGCCGCTGCGCGTTCATCTCCATCGCCGCCTTGGCCGCGCCGCGCGAGATCCGTTCGGTCAGCATCGTCATGGCAATGATCGCCGCGGTGCCGAGCAGCGCCACGAAGCCGATCAAGGGGTGGAACAGAAACAGCCCGGTCAGAAACACCGGTATCCACGGCATATCGAGGAACGCCGTCGGCCCCATGCCCGACATGAAGGTGCGCACCTGATCGAGATCGCGCAGCGGCTGCTGCATCAGCACCGCCTTTACCCCGCGCAGCGGCAGGGTGGCGAGCGCCGAATGGATCGATCCCTGCAGCGCGCCGTCGAACAGCGTCGCGATCCGGGAGAGCATCCGCGCACGCATCGCATCGAAATATCCCTGTACGACGTAGGCAACCAGCACCATCAATGACAGGCCGAACAGGGTCGCGAGGTTACGGCTCGGAATCACGCGGTCGTAGACCTGCAGCATGTAGATCGAACCTGACAGCATCAGGATGTTGATCACGCCGCTGAACACGGCGATGCCAATCATGCGCCGCGCGCTGTCGCGCAACGCAAGCGTGACGGGATCGTCGGAGGCCAGCGTCGAGAACAGCCCGGAAATTGCGCGAGGCGGCGCTGCCTGTGCCCGCCCCTGAGCGATACTCATTGAACTGCCCTTCCACTCGCTCGACGCCCAAGTGTTCTTGCAAATCTCCTTGACGAGCGATGCAGTCCATTTTTCGGCAAGATTGCGACGAAGCCGAATTGTTCAAGTTCACGCTTCGACAAAAAAACGGCATACAGGTTTTTCTCGACGAGCGTTTTTCTCGACGAACATGAGCAGCGCATCACCAAATGACATTTTGGTGCACGGCGCCTGCACTTCCGGCCTTCCGGCAAACGCCGATGACGGCTCCGGATTTTTCTGACGCGCGTGTATCATTGCTCGCTTTCAATCAGGCCTGGTGTCATGGATTCGTCCGGCTATGACCTTGCTTCCGCACGCAATGGTCGCCGTGTGGGCCGATTGACGCCACGAAGCTAAACGATCCTTCACCATGCGCAACATCCCGCCCCCTGGCGGACGATTGTGCTTATGCGTCATGAACTTGTGTGAATAGCAGGGGACGAAAGATGGCGGACTCCGCTGACAGCGAATATCTTCGAGACGTCGATCGCGATACGCCGGCCGATAGGGCAACGAGCACGACAGTTGCTCCGGAATCGCCGCCCGCTGTGACGCTATCCGACGAAACACAGCCGACCAACCATGCGCGCGGCTCCTCAACCGCCCCTGGTCTGCTCGATCTCGGCACGACCTTCAACGATGCTATGCGGTCGCCGGTGAGCGGCATCGAAGCGGCCCACCAGGAATTTGGCAACGTCGCACCCCACACCAACGATCTCGCTGCCCTGAAGAATGGGTTGCTGGCCGAGGTCAATGCAGGGCAATATTCCGGCGCTACGCTAGGTCATGTTCAGGCGATCTTGTCGGACATTAGCACCGCGATCGCATCGGCCAACGCCGCGGTGAGCAGCGCCAGCGTGCCCGGCATTGAGCAGGCGCTTCGCGCCAGCCAGCTCAGCATCATCAATACCGTCAGCACCGATCCGGTGCTGGCGAACCCGGCGCCGCAGCACGAGCCAACCAAGCCAACCGAACCCGCGCCGACGCCCGCGGCTCCCACCGAAACGGCGGACGCCGCGCCGCACGACAATCCAGTGGAGAGCGAGAGTCCGGCGGAGACCGGCGATGCAGGGAACACGGCGCAGGTCACTGAGGACCTCGATGCCGCGATAGCAGAGATGGAAGCATTGATCACCGCGAACCCCGACCTGTTCAGTGGGTTGACCGTCGACGATGCCGACGAGATCGTGCATCAGATCCAGCTGGAACTCACCCAGATCAACGAGGGGGATGTCTCCCTTGGTACGGCGCAGGGCCACAGTCGCGACATCACCGACATCGTTGCGGGCGACATCAATCTGGCAAGCATGGCTGCGCAAGTTCAGCCGGATGCGCATGGACAGCAGTTCGTCAACACGGTCGGCAACAGCGAAGCCCACGCCTTGCCGCACGCTGCCACCGTGGCGATCAACGATGTCCCGGCCACGATTGGGACGGCTGAAACAACCACGATCGCCGCCGATCACAGCCATTCGGGCGCGCCCGAACCGGCGAATCATCTTCACGTCATCTGGGAATAGCGGCGCGGCGCGACTTCCAGCGTTCCCGCAAGAGTTCGCGGGGACGCTGGGAGTTGGCTCGATGACGGTCGCGGAGACGAGCTTTATTCGGCAGCAGAACCGGCCGTGGTTGCTGCCCCCGGAAAGAGGAAGTAGCGGGGCGTATGCGTGAGGCAGCGTAAGACAGACTATGGAACCATCATCCTGCACTGGTTGTTCGTCGGGGCGTTCGCTGTTGCGCTGGTCAGCGGGTTGCGGATCGCGGCGGAAACGCCCGACCGAACCTGGATCAACATGCTGGACGTGGTGCTGCCGCGCGCGAGCGTATGGACCCTGCACATGCAGGCGGCCGTCGTCCTGGTCGCGGTAGCTTTGGGTTACGCCGTCTACCTGGTCCGCTCCGGCCTCGTGCGCCGTGTTCAATTGGACAAGGTTCGCCTGCGCGGGCTGTTCGGCCGCGGGCAGGCCAGGCTGGGCGCGCTGATCGCGCTGATGTACTGGATTTTCTTTGTAACGATGGTGATGCTGCTGGTTAGCGGAGGCCTGCTCTATTTCGGCCTCTACTCCAATTACGACATGGCGATGCTGCATTGGGTCGGGACCTGGGTGATCCTCGCCTTTGTCGTCCTTCATATCCTGACCCAATACAAGAGCGGCGGCCTTTCGCAGCTGCTTCGCATTTTCCGTCCCGCTCCACTGCCGGCCCCGCCGCCGCGGCTCGATACCGCCGAACTGCTCGCCCTCCTGGCCGAGCAGTCGGCGCGCCAGTCCGGGAGTCGCGACGAATTCCTGCCCGAAGCCCCATCGCACCCGCTGCAGCCGCGGGCAGACGCGCGCCGCGAACGCGCGCCCGAGGCAAATCCGGCACGGCGCCCAGGGCCCGGCCCTGCAAAATCGCGAAATCCGACGCTGCAGGCCAATGCGTTCGTGGTGGCGGCTGCCGCGGCGATCACCGGCGCTTCGTTCATCGTGGCGACGGATCAATTCGCGGTAGATCGCCTGCGGATTGCGCGCATCAATGCCAGCGACGTGCCGACCCTCGACGGCGATACGTCGGACCGGGCCTGGCGTGGCGTCAAGCCGTTCTCGCTTCTGACCGGCGAAGGCGGGAATTTCGACGGCAAGGGCGAAACCAGGATCACGGTTCGCGCGGTGCATGACGGCACCTTTGCGTATTTCCTCTTCACCTGGGAGGACTCGACACGCTCGCTGAAGCATCTGCCGCTGGTCAAGGAAGCCGACGGATGGCACCTGCTTCACGCCGGCTATCGGATCGGCGACGAGCATCGATACAACGAAGACAAGTTTTCGGTGCTGTTGACCACGTCGGATGCCACCCTGGCGGGCGACCGCACTTTCCACGCCGGGCCGCAGCCGGTTGCGAACGCGCCGGCGACCATGAGCGGCCGCGGACTGCATTTCACGGAAGGCGGCTATGTCGATGTCTGGCAGTGGAAGGCCACGAGCGGAGGCGCTACCGGCTGGATGGATGACGCCCATATCGGGCCGCCGCTGGATCCGACGCCGATGCAGGCCGCAAATGTCGTTCCATACAGGGGCGGCTTTGCGCCCGACCCGGGAACGACGAACCACAAGGACAATTTCGCCATCGAGGCCGACACCTCTGGCGGCCCGCAGCGCAGCCGCCTGATCGCCCCGCTTCGCCTGCCCAAAGTCGCCGCGACGACGACGGCCGCGATGGGCGCGGTCGATCTCGATCCCGATCATGGCGACAGCGACGGCGCGCGCTGGTTCATGACCGAGCAGGAGTTGGTGCCCTATTCCACTGACGCTGACGCCCGCATCCCTGTTGGGACCGTGATCCCGGGCGTGATCGTGAACGGGGAATTTTCAGGCGACCGCGCCGACATCAGGTGCGCGGCCCGCTGGGCCTCCGGCTATTGGGCGCTCGAGGTGAAGCGCCGGCTCGATGCCTCAAGCAAATTCGATGTGCCGATCAGGACCGGCGTCTCCATGCGGCTCGCGGCGTTCGATCACAGCCAGATCAGACATTCAAGACACGTACGACCCATTCGTCTCGAGGTGGAACAATGAAGAAAATATGCAAGGTGACCGTCAACGACGAGCCGTTTCTCGCGAACTGCGGCGAGCTGTTGCTCGACTGGGCGTTGATGAACGGCGTCGATCTTCCGCACGACTGCCGCACCGGAATTTGCGGCGCCTGCAAGGTGCACCTCGTCGACGGCAAGGTATTCGGCGGCCAGACAAGTGGCGACGACATGATCCATGCCTGCCAGGCGAGGATCGTCTCCGATCTCGCGATTGCGATCGAGGCGGCGCCGGAGCCGACCACCCTGCCGGCGCGCGTGGCCGAGACCATTCAACTCGCGCCCGACGTGGTCGGCGTCGATGTCGAATTGCCGAAATCGCTGGAAATCCTTCCCGGACAATACTGCAAGCTGCAGTTTCAGGGATTTCCGGCAAGATCCTACAGCCCGACCTATCCGTTGGAAGGCCCGCCGCACGATCGCTTGCTGCACTTTCACATCCGAAAGGTGTCCGACGGCCTGGTGTCGTCGGCGCTGGGCAGCGATATCCGTGCCGGGCACCGCGTCAAGCTGACCGGACCGTTCGGCCGCGGCTTCTTCCGGACAGGCCATCCCGGCCGCCTCGTGCTCGTCGCCAGCGGAACTGGTTTTGCGCCGATGTGGTCGGTCGCGGTCGCCGCGATCATGGAGCAGCCGGAGCGCGAACTGGTGTTCGTGGTGCAGGCGCGGAGCATCCGTTCGCTCTATATGCACGCTGCGTTGTGCCGGCTGGCGCTGTTTCCCAACGTGACGCTGATCCCGATGGTATCGGAGCCGCAAAAGATCTCGCATGCCGTTCGCAGCGGACGGCCGACCGATCATCTGCCGAGGCTGTCGCCGGACGACGTGGTCTATACCGCGGGCGCGCCCGCCATGACCGACGCCGTGGCGCGGATTGCCCAGGCCGCGGGCGCGCGCTGCTACACCGACCCCTTCGTGCAGGAGCACACCGGCTCCGAACAGGCCGGCCTGATGTCGCGGCTCACGGGCTGGCTCAACGAGCCAAAGGACAAGCCCATCGCGATGCAGCCGGCGCGACAGGAAAATGTTGAGCGCCGTTTCGCCGCATTGGCCAGGTCGATGCGCTAGACCGGGATGACGCTTCTTCGAATTGTCACCCCGCTCTCTCTCCTTAATTTGCGCATGATCTGTTCGGAAAACCGGTACCCGCTTTTCCGGATCATGCGCTAGAATCATCCGAAATCGCCGAGAGATATCGCCGGACGGACATATCGAATGCCACCCTGGCATTCTCGCCGATGTTGCGGCCCCACCACGCGCCATAAATGCGATCGAACGCCAGCGGCTCGACCGCGTGCGCGATCCGGCGCACCGCTTTGGCATTGAGCGGGATGTAGTTCGGAAAGCTGTACATGAAGCTGAGCGACCGGCGATCCATCGCCACCATCGCGACGTCGCCGGTCAACAGCGCGCCGCGGCCGTCCGCGCCCGCGCCCCAGTGCATGATCGTGCCGCCGGCGAAATGCCCGCCGGTCCGCACCAGCAGGAGATCGTCCGCGATCCGATGGCTGTCACCGGTCCACGGCACGATGGCGGGATGCGGCCGCGTGACGAACGCGCGATCGTCGCCATGCAGATAGACCGGCACGCCGCCGAACGCCTCACTCCAGTCGGCGACCGCGCCGTAGTAATGCGGATGCGAGACGGCGATCGCCTTCAGGCCGCCGAGCGAACGGACGTAGTCGATGGCCGGGCGGGTCACCAGCGGGACGCAGTCCCACATCAAGCAGCCATCGGCCGTGGGCACCAGCAGCGCGCGCTGCCCGATCGCAAAATTCGGCTCGACGGCGATGCCGGGAATGCCGAAATCATCGCGCCAGACGAGTTTGTGACGTTTCGCCATCTCTTCGCGCGCAAGCCACGTCTGGCCGTTCCAGTTGACATATTGACGCTCGTCCTCGCAGACCGGGCACGCGGGCGGCGGCGCAGCGCTTTCGGGAAACTGCGCGCCGCATTGCTCGCAAGTCCATAGAGGCATCCGGTCACTCCAATCCGGCGGAGCGGTAGCGCAGAATGCAGGGATCAGCCAATGGTGATCGCTCCGCCTAGAATGGATTGACGTAGTTCAGGATCGCAACCTGGCGCAGCAGCACTTTTCGGATGACGTGGGCCAGCTTGACGCGTTCCGTGAAAATGGCGGCATCGCCGGTGCTGCCGGCGGGCAAGCGCCGGGCGAAATCCGCATCGTCGAGCCGGATGCGAACGACAAACGGCAGAGAGACAACTTCTTTGGGTGTCACGGCCAGTCCCGAGGCCTGCACCTGGCCGGTCGCGACCGCCTGCAGAATGCTCTCTACCTTGCCGCTGTAGATCTGCCCCGGCCTGAACTTGAACGTCACCTCGACGGGCTGGCCGGGCTGAATATATCGGGCATTGATCTGAGCGATTTCGGCACCGATGATCGTATCCGACGTATCGATGAAGGCCATCACCGGCGCCAGCGGCAGGTTGGCCACCCGCGCGCCCTTGCGCAGGCCGATATTGGTCGCGTACCCGTCGGCGGGGGCGCGCACCACCGTCTTGTCCAGATTCCACTTCGCACTTTCGAGCTGCGCCTTGAGCTGGTCGACTTCGGATTGCCGCTGCTCGACATCGAAACCGCGGCCGGAGTCACGCTCGAACAATTGCGTCATCTGGGCCAGACGTGTCGCCGAAAGTTTCAGTTGCGCCTCGATCGCGTTGACCTGCGCCTCGTACGGCACGGGATCGATCCGAAACAGCACCTCGCCTGCTTTAAGCGCCTTGTTCGCCTCGACAGAAACGTCGATCACCTCGCCGGCCACGCTCGGCACGATCGAGACCGCATTGCGCACCACCAGCACGGGCCCCTGCGGCGCCCCCCACCCCATCGGAATGAACAGCCCGAGATTGAGCAGCAGCAGGACGATGAACGGCGAGACTTTCCAGAACAGGTTGAAGCGGATCACGCCAAGCTTCACCAGCGCAAACAACAGCACGAGATAGACGCAGAGCATCGCCACGATCATTGCGAACGCTCCGGAGAACGCCTCGCCGGCACGTCAACAAAAGCCCAGATCAGCGCCACCGGCCACAACGCAAAGCCGCAGATCAAGGTGACCCAGCCGGCCACCGTCACCGCCTCGGCCCAGGGATGCCCCCGGCTTTTCGCGATATGCCCGGGCAGCCAGCCGGCGATGCAGAACACGGCGACTACACATGTAACGAGGATGATAAGGACGATCCAGGCGAAGATATCGAGACCGCTCATGGTCGCCCCCCTCAACTCACTGGTTGCGGCTCCGGGAATTTCCATTTGCCGTTCAGAATTTCGTCGCGAGGCCGGTAGAGCCGCACGGTGTAATTCCAGCCCTTCATGATCGGCAGGCAGTTCGGAATCTTGCCGTCGCAACCGCCGAACTGGATCGCGATCGAACCGTCGGCGCTTTTCTTGCCGGTGATGCTGTTGATCGAATACGCATCGTAGGGGTTCTTTTCGTAATAGCCTTCGGCATTGTAGAGACTGACGGACCAGAACGCGTCGACAGGTACGTCCTTGACGGTGAGTTTGTAGTTGGTCGTACCGTCGTTGCCGGCAGGCGTGATATTGAGGTAGGTCGCGTCCTTGTCGGGGTTGCCGCCCCAGCCGGCGGCGGTTCCGACCAGATGGCGGATCGGGTCCACTTCGGCTTTGGTGCCGAATGCCTTTGAGAAGTTCGGTATGGTCGTCGCTAGAACGAGCAGCGCGTCGCGCACCTTCTTCTGGCTGACCTGATCCCAGTTCGGCGCCTCGAATTTTCCCGCAGCCGTCTGCTCGACCTTGATCGCGTCCTGCAGCGCGTGGACCTGCTCGATATCCTTGGGATCGACGGGGTCGACGAGCGTCCGGATCGCAACGGCTGCGTACCGCGTGCCGACCTTCTCCTTGGTCAGCGTATAGCTGCCCTTGCCGTAGACGACTTCGGGCACGTAGTGGTCTTCACTGATGACCTGCATCGACATGAAGCGCTTGCCGGCGTCCGGCAGCGTGATCGTGACCGGTCCGGCATCGAGATCGAAGACCGCAGACGAATACAGCGTGTCGCGGTTGAGGCGAATCACGGTCTGATTGTCGATCCGCGCCGGTTCGCGGCGGTGCAGGAACTTTCCGATCGCGCCGCTGTCTTTCAGGATGCCGCGAAAATACAGGTCAGACTCGGCGCGGATGAAGTTGTCGACGGTGACGGGAACGGTGTTGGCGGGAGGCGATTGTGCCGAAGCCAAACCTGCCCAAGCAACCGAACCTAGCAAGGCGCAAAGAATAAATTCTGGCTTCATCGCAGATACTCCCGTTCGGATCGATCCCGTTTCACATCAGAATTGTCGCGGCGTCTTCACTTCTCCGGCTCCAGCGGCGGCAGTTTCCAAGCTCCGGTCATCGCCGCCTTGCTCGGCCCATAGACGCGGGCGACCAGACTGCACTTCGCCGCCGGCGCAGGCAGCCAATTGCTTTCCTTGTCCTTGCCGGGCGAAGCGTTGCTGACATAGATCGTCAGCGAACCGTCCTTGCCGTACTGCAGTCCCTTGGTGCGATCGCCGATCGAATAACGGTTGATCGGGTTGGCATAGAGAAACCGGTCGGGAATCGTATACATGGTCATCGACCAGAAGAACTTTGCCGGCGGCAGGCTCGCCTTGGTGAAGCGAACCGTCGACGGCTTGCTGCCGTCGCAGATATAGCCGCCGTACCAGGCTTCCTCGAGCGAATTGCCGTAGAGGCCTTTCATGGCGCCGACGTCGCGCTCCAGGTAGTTGGTCTTCAGTTGCGCACGCGAGCCGAACAGGCCGTTGGTGCTGAACGTCTTGGCCGCCAGCCCGTCGATCTCCGCCTGCCCTTCCTTCACCCCCGCATCGATCGCGGCGAGCGTTGCAGGATCGACCTTCGAAGCGTCCCACGGCTTGCCGGGGCGCAATGCCGATTTTCTCGAATCGCTTGCGGATCGCGACTTCGCTCGGAACCGGCGGCTCGGCGAACTGCAGCAGGAAATTGAGATAGCCGATGAAGTCATGCGTCCGCGCCTTGGCCTTGTCATAGGGCGGGAAGTCGATGGCAGGCGCTGCTGGCGGAGCGGGCTGCTTCAGAAATGCGCTCAGCGGCTGCAGCTTGTATTGAGCCTGTATTGCCTTGACGTTGGGGACATCCTCGGGACCTTGCAGCGCGGTCCGCGTCAGCGTCCCCACAATATCGGTTTCAGCCTTGAACACCTGCTTGATTCCGGCGGGCTTCTTTCCCTTCCATTTCGGACCGGCAATGATGTAGCTACCGGCACCGAAGCCGGTCGAACGCACGCCGATGTAAGCAAAGTTCTGCGTGAACAGATCGATCCACTGCATCACGTAATAGCGGTCCTTCGGGACCGCGGGAACACTGACCACCATCGGCTCAGCACGCAGATCGAGCCACGCCCAGGAGTAAGGCGTGTCGTTATTCGGCGTCACGATATCCTTGTTGTCGGGCGTGAACGGCTCTGAATAGTGCCGGAATGGGTTGAAGCCGCCGACATATCCATTGGCAGTCTTGTCGACGGCTTGCGCGCGCCAGGTCTGATAGCTTTCCATCATGGCATAGGAATAGACATAGGCGTCCTTGGCGATCGCCTGCGTCTCGGCCGCGGAGACATTTTGCGCCGATGACACGCCAGGCGTGGCGGAAATGAAGAGCAGGACCATCAACCCGCTCAATACTCGTCCGAACATTTCGTTTTTCCCTCCGTGAACCCACAACCGCGCGTGGATCACCTCATTGCTTCACACCGATCATCGCTCCATCCGCTGGCCGCACGGCTGGCGGCGTCCATGAACCCTCCATGATTTCCGCCTTCGGCCAGTAGGCACGGACATAGAGCGAGAAATCTCCCTTGGGAGCAGGCAGCCAATTGGCGCGCTGGGCAGGATCGGCCGGGGCCTCGGCCTGAACGTAGATCGTCAGCGAGCCGTCGGCAGCGAACTTGAGATCCTTGTTCTTGGTGCCGACCGAGAAGCGGTTGATTGAATTTTTGATGAAGAAGTGATGCTCGTTATAGATGGATAGCGACCAGAAGCCGTTTACCGGCGGAAGCTGATCCTTGTCGAATGTGACGGTGTAGCGATTGCCGCTGTTGAGCCGCGCGCCTCCCACGTCGAGGTCCTGATAGAAGTATTTCGTCTCGTTCGGCGAATTGACGAGGATGTTCGACTTCGCCACCGCCGTGCGCGTGTAATAGTCCGTGCCGAAAGCAGAATTCGTTGGAGATGGTGGACCAGTTGTGCGGAAGCTGCTGTCCGTAGTTGCGGAACTGGAACAGCGGCTTCACCAGTTTCTCATCGGCTTCCCTTGCGCCCTCGGTCATTGCCTGCTTGATCGCGGGATTGTTCCTCGTCGCAGCCACTACGGCCAGCACCTGCGCGTAACGCGCTTCCTCCCCGGGCAACGGCGCGGCATCCGCGAGAACGAGCGGCAGCTCGTCGACGAACTTCTCCGGAAGCACCCACTGCGTTTCCTCTTCGCTGCTCGGAGGTGCCGGCGCTTTCGGAAGATTGGCCCAATCCTTTGTCTTCATCCTGCCGTCGTATTCGGACACCGGATACATCATGATGCCGGGCAAGACGGATTGAATGGCGCGTCTTGTCTTCAGGCGTGTCGTTCTGGGCAACGCGGGGCACAACGATCCCCGTGTTGGAGGAAGCGTGGAATACCCTGGTGATGCCTTTCGGGACGTCGCCGTTCCAGTTGGGCCCGACGAGCAGATAGAAGCCCGGTGCGGTCCCGTACATCTTGCCGATCTGCACGAAGCTGTCAGTGCGGAGATCGACCACCTGATAGACCCAGAACCGATCGCCGAAGTCCGGCACCTGGACCACGACCGGCGAAATATCGAGCGCAAGCGCGCCGATGCCATAGACGACATCCTGGTTGGGGCACGCGACCGAGCGTTCGTCGGGATCGACATAGTCGGTGAGCATGGCAAGCCGATTGGCGGGCGCCTCCATCAGCGGCCCCTGCCGCATGATCTCCTTGACCTGCATGAAATGCAGCCGGCGATTGTAGATGTTGACCATCGGCCACGCCCAGAAATAGGCATCGCGCCCAACCTGCCTGGCGTATTCCTCGGTGATCTTGACGCGCGCATCGGGGCCGGGCGGCATCGCGCGGCCCCATCCAGGTGACGGTTGCAAAGACTGAACCTGAGCGGTTCCGATCGCCGTTGGTGGTTGCGGGTTGGTTTGTGCGAGAGCTTGTGCCGAAAATGCCAGCATCCACACCAAGGCGATTTTGATCTTTTTCATTGTCGCGTTCCTATCGTCTCCGACGAGACTTGCTCGACATCCGGCAGCTTCCACGCTTTTTCGAACAGCGCCTTGGTCGGCGCGTATAGCCGGAACATCAGTTCGAACTTGCGGGCAGGATCGGTTGGAACCCAGTTCGACTCCTTGCCTGCGGGTGCCTTCGGACCGAAGTACAGGTCAACAGAACCGTTCGCGTTCTTTTGCACCTCGGCGCTGTTCGACGCGCGGCTGGCGCGATCGACGTTCTTGATCAGGGCATGGGTCTGCCGGTCATAGGCAGTCACCGACCAGTATTGCTGGACCGGCGCATCCGGCGGAACGCTCAGGCGGTAGGTCTTCCCGCCGTCGTAACTCTCGCCGTCCTTGTCCTTGATCGAGATCAGATAGAACTGGCCCGCGCCCAGCCGCTTGATGCCGATATAGGCATAGCTGTAGGCAAGGCCGCGCGCATCGACCGGATAGGCGTTCGGCTCTGCAAAGTCGGCCGCTGCCGCCTGGACGAGTTCGGGAGGAGCCGGGTAGGTCCAGTGCGAGCCCTCGAAAAACGGCGGCAGGCCGGCGTCGTATTTTGCCGCAAGCGACATCTGCGCTTCGCGGATTCCATTGGCGAGAGCCTGCTTCGTCGCGGCGCTGGGAGCGAACGGTTTGCCCTTCTCGATGCCGATCGATTTCAGCTGATCGATCATGACCCGATCGCGATCGAGCCATGGTTCGCTCTGCACGATCCGATTGAGCCCTTCGAAGAAGCTTTCGTCGTAGCGGATGGTGGAATCGAACAGGACGTCCTTGATGTCGGTAAACACAACGGGCGGCGG
This sequence comes from uncultured Alphaproteobacteria bacterium, assembly GCA_963791165.1. Classification (GTDB taxonomy): domain Bacteria; phylum Pseudomonadota; class Alphaproteobacteria; order Rhizobiales; family Xanthobacteraceae; genus Bradyrhizobium. Next base: position 24,323 of record CAWBRL010000034.1, read on the forward strand.
AGCGGATGCCTGGGAGAGCGGATAAAACTTGACCCGCTTGCCATAGGCCACGGACTTCGCGACGTCCTCCTCGCCATGGCTCTTGAGGTTCGAGCGGAACAGCGCGTAGCTGCCGAATGTGCCCGGCTGCAGCGCGACATAGCCGTCGGGGATTTTTTCCGAATACCCCGGCGGCAGTATCAGGAGCTTGACGCCCGCGCCCTTGTCGACCCCCAGCAGGCCGGCGTCCTCGAGCGGCTGCTGCCAGATGTTGACGATGTTGGCGTTGAGCGAGCCGTCGGCGCCTGCCGGGGGGATTTCGATCACGATCGGCCCGACATCCCTGGTGTTGAAAAACGCCATGAAGTAGAGCGTGTCAGGATTGGGCGTCAGGGTCTGGTTGCGCCAGTCGAGCGGCCGACCCCAGTAGACCATCTGGTTCACCTTGCCCGCGGTCTTGGTCAGCATTTCCTGGAGCATGAGGTCGTAATTGACGACCGGCATGCCCCAGATCGCGGCTTCGACCGCGCGGCGCTCGATGTTGCGCTGCGCGAGTTGGTCCGGCGTTGGCGTCTGCGCCAAGGACGCCTGCGATATCATGGCGACGAGCGTGATGGCGGAGATCAGCAACTTCTTCATTTTTCTCTCCTCAATTCCCGGGTGGGAACGCCTTCTTCTCTGTCGGCGACGGCCCAGTCCTGGGCCGACGCCTCGTTCAGCGCCTTGTCGAGCTTGCCTACCTTCGATTGCCGCTCGCAGGCGTATTCGTCAGTCCCTGGGTGTCCGCCCTACCGCGGCTTCAGGCGTTCCAGTTCATTGAGCCGCTTCAATGCGGCCTGCTGCCGGAGCAATCCATAATTGATCCCACCCGCGTTCAGCGACACTGCCTTCCTGATAGGGAAACTGATCGAAATCGGAGAAGAACTCCTTGATCTTTCCCTGCACCGGCACGATCAACCACATGTTCCGGGCGAGGAATTTCATCGCTCCTCCTCCTTCTTCCAGACCGCGCTCGTATGGATCCATGCGCAGATTGGAGATGAGCGACCATGACGTCACCTCGCGTGTGCCGGTTGCGATGTTTCCCTTCGACGAGGCAAAGCTCAGCTTCCAGTCGTTCCACCGGATCGCATTGAGATTGCCGCCCTGATCGAAGTAGTAGATCGAACGTCGCGCGGTCGCTCCTTGGCCTCGCCCTTGAAGAACGGCATGAAGTTGTAGCCGTCGAGATGAACCTTGAAGTTCTTCCCGCCGGCACCTGCAAATCCGGTCTTCATCCTCTCCTTGACGTCCGGCATCCCGGCGGCAGCGCAGAGCGTCGGGAACCAGTCGATCAGCGAGATGATCTCGTTGTACTGAGTGCCTGGCTTTACGACGCCCGGCCAGCGCACCATCATCGGAATGCGCAAGCCGCCTTCCCAGGTGGTGCCCTTCTCGCCACGGAACGGCGTCATGGCTCCGTCGGGCCAGAGCGCAATTTCAGCACCGTTGTCGGTCGTGTAAAGAACGATGGTGTTGTCGGCGATGCCGAGATCGTCCAGTTGCTTGAGAAGCTCGCCGACCATTCCGTCGTGCTCCAGCATGCCGTCGGCGTGGATGCCCTTCCCGGTCTTGCCGAGCGACGCCGGCTTCAGGTGCGTGAACACGTGCATTCGCGTCGCGTTGAACCAGACGAAAAATGGTTTGTCCGCCCTGCGCCTGCCGGCCAATGAAATCCTTGGCGGCGCCCAGGAACTCCTCGTCCACCGTCGGCATGCGCGCGGTGTTGAGGGGGCCCGTGTCTTCGATCTTTCCATCCGCGGAAGATTTGATGACGCCGCGCGGGCCGAACTGCTTACGGAAGTTCGGGTCCTTCGGATAGAAGTAACCCTCCGGCTCCTCTTCAGCGTTGAGATGATAAAGATTGCCGAAGAACTCGTCGAAGCCATGCTTGGTCGGCAGATGCTCGTCGCGGTCACCGAGATGGTTCTTGCCGAACTGGCCGGTGGCATAGCCTTGCGTCTTCATCGCGTCGGCAATGGTCGGCATCCAGTCCTGGATGCCGTGGGGATCTCCGGGCATGCCGATGGTGAGAAGGCCGGTCCGGAAAGGCTCCTGTCCCAGGATGAAGGAAGCGCGGCCGGCGGTGCAGCTTTGCTGCCCATACGCATCGGTGAAGATGGCTCCCTCCCGCGCGATGCGGTCGATGTTGGGCGTACGATATCCCATCATGCCCATCGTGTAGGCGCTGATCTGTGGAATGCCGATATCATCGCCGAAGATGACGAGTATGTTCGGCTTGCGCCCGGCGGCTGGTGTCGCCGGTGCCGCAGCAGGTGCGGCCTTCTGGGCCTGCGCTAGTGCTTGCGATGTCAGCGTTGCTGCCGCGACAAGAGATGACGAGCCGAGCAGTACCGCCCGGCGGTTGATGTCTGCTTTGCCATCGCAACTGGTATCGGTGACGGTGTCGTCGTGATTCTTGTTCTCACCACTCATTCGACGCTCCTTGGCTACACTGGGTCACTCGTTCTAATGATCTGGATTTTGTGCTGTGCTTGATCTGTCTTCGCATGCTCCTTTCATCGGGCCGGCTTTCTGCCCCCATGGGCAGACGTGCTGGAAGGGCCGACCGGGTTGAGTTGTTGGGGTAAGCGCATTTTTCCGCTGCGCTCTGCATGCGGTCGCAACCTTCGGCGGGCGGCACTCACCCGGTGCAGCAGCTGACGTCGCGACCAACGAGTTGCGTCGTGTTGTGCCGCAAACAGCTCGGCTTCGATCGCGTCGATCTCGCGGTCCAGCACCGGGTCCCCCGCAGCCAGCTTGAAAGCTTCGACCGTGTGATCTGGTGTTGCCGCGCCAACATGCGGCAGCCAATCAAGCATGGCAAAATATGCGGCCTTTGCGTCGCGGTACCGGACCGCATGGCGAAACCGGCTGAAGGCAAAGGCCTCGGATTGCGCATACGCCTGCCGCCGGCGGCGATGATAGGCTGCAATCCTTCGCACCGCTCCAGGCGCCGACCCAGATGAGGCCGGCGATCGACGAGGGTCGCAAGGAGCGCGAACCGCCAGTGGTCCGCCATGAGATCGACGATCGCGGTCCAGTTCAGGCGCGCCTTCGGCGCGCTTGCCCCGGCCGACTGCACAGCCGGATTTGGCGCGACTTGCATCGTAACCGCGTCAACATGTGCGGTCTCGACGCGCCCTTCGCCCGCGTTCCACCAGCGCACGTCAATCGCGGGCAGCACATAGTCGCCGGGTCGCTGCAGGATGTAGGTCGCGGAATCCGTCCGCGTCGCCGTCAGCGCGTCGGTGCGTCCCTCGGTCTTGTCCTGCAGCGCGGGCTGCGCGGGGTAGACCGCAAGTCCATCGAGCGCCGGGAATGTCACCGGCGGCAGCAGCATGGCCGGCGTTTCCGCCGCCTGGATTGTCACGGTGCGGGTGATGGAATCCCCCACCTTGAGCGGGTCCGACGAACGCTGGACGGATTGTTCGACCGTCAGTTGGCTGGCAGCGAGGTATGGGTTCAGGTCGGCGGCTGTATCGGGAATGAAAGCCTCGAAGGAGACGCGCGGCAGCGAAAGCAGTTCTTCGCGCACGGCAGGCGGTTCTGCCGCGTACTTCACTTTCACCTTCTGATCCGAGATAGCGAAGGCGCCAGGCTCCTGCGGATAGATCGCGAACTCGAAGCGCACGCCGGCATAGCTCGTCCCGTTGCGCTGTTCGGAGAGATTGACGCTCTGCAGCTGCCGCGTCACGGCATTGCGGACCTGGAAGCCCGGCAGTTCCGGCGGCGAGGTCATGTAGTTCGGCGCCAGCACGTCGATCCGCAGCGTTGTCCTTTGCCCGACCGCAACGCGCGGAGGATCGATGGTTACCTGCAGGACCGGAACAGGTAACGGCGTTTGCTGCCCCCAGGCGCCGCACGGCACGATGGCGACGAAAGCGAGGATTGCTGCGGCGAGCTTGCGCTTCATTGCCGCCCCCCTGGGCTCGGCGTGGCAACCGTCGCCTGGATCGCGAATTTCATCTTGAGGAAATCCGCAGGCGTCGTCTGCACCGCGCGCATCCAGGCTTCCGCAGCGCCGGCTGTGGTGACGTCTTCCGGCTTCACCTGAATGCGCTTGCCGCCCTTCTGCTTGGGATCGACGCGCATCTCGTCCGCCTTCTGGTCCGGCGGCGCGCTGTCGTCGTGCTCCTGCTTGCGACGTTTTTCCTCCTGCGCCTCGAAAAGAGCGACCACGATCGCGCGATTGGTTTTCGCCGCGAGATGGCCGGGTTGCGTCTTCAGCACCTCGTCGTACGCGTTGATCGACTTTTCCCAGGCATGATTCTGCGCCTCGGCATTACCGAGCGCGAAGCGGCCCTCCACGCTCTCGACCTTGCGGAACTCCTGTGCCGCGGTCAGGAAGTCGAGGGCGCGGTAGGCGGCGATCCCGCGCCACATCGGATCGGCAAAGCGTTGAGCCGCCGTGCGGTAATCGCCGCGATCGAACGCAATTCGTCCCTGCTGGTCCGGCGTCAACCAGATATCGGCAAAGCCGTGCGGCTGTTCCTGTGCTTTTGCGGGCAAGCCCTGCATGGCAACGAACAACATCACCACCCAGGCCACGGTCGTGCCGCGGCGGAACCAGAGCAGACAGAGCAACGCCAGGGGGAGCAGCAGCCAATAGCCTTCGTCGCGCCACTGCATGCCGAACGCATCGCCTTGCGCCGCCTGGAAGCGGCTTTCGATCCGGCGCTCGATTGCCTGGATGTCGGTGCCATCAACGCTGACACGCACGACGTCGGAGCCGAGGCCGATCCCCTCCCCGGGCTGTGCAGGCGCCATCTTCAACATCGCGACGCCGTTGCGGCCGGCTGCCTGCCGGATTGCGGCTTCATCGAGATCATCGGCCACGACAAGGATGGTGCCGGCAACGGGTTCGGCGGCCAGGAACTGCGTTGCCAGCGAAACCGCTGATGTGACGTTCTTTCCATCTCCCGGCATCAGTCCGGTGGCGAGCGCCGCAAGAAATGGCTCGATGACCGAACTGTCGTCGGTCAGGGGCATCACGAGGTGGGCGGTGCCGGCATAGGCGATCAGTCCGCTACGCGCACCGGCGCGGGCGCCGAGCAAATCCTTGATCTTCTGCTTGGCGCGTTCGAGCCGCGTCGGTGCGACATCGGCCTGATCCATCGAACTGCTCAACGCGAGCACGATCATCAGCGGCGCCTTGTCCTCGACGAAAGGCGGCAATTCGCGCCGCCAGGTCGGTCCCGACAGGGCGACGATGCCCAGCACCAGGCCGGTCGTCACGAGGTAAAGCGGGCTGGCTCCGCGCCCCTGGCCCGGCTGCACGATCAGATGCTGCAGCAGATGCGGCGCGATCACCTTGCCCCATTGCGCTCGCGGGTTCTGCCGCCGGAGCAGCATGGCAAAGATCGCCGCGACCGGAATTAGCGCGAGCAGCCACACTGGCCGCAACAGGTGGAACGGAATGCCGGCTGCGTCATGCATGGCGAAGCGCTCCTTTCCGTTCCCGTTCGCCGGATAGCCACAGACCGAACCACAACGCCAACCCCAAAACGACCGCCGCGCCAAGCGGCCACTGAAACAGCGGCAGCTTCGGGCGCCACGACAGCGTGTCGAGTTTCGCGGGCGCGAGCCGGTCGATGTCGGCATAGATCGCCTGCAACTGCGCACCGTCCTCGGCGCGGAAGAAGCGTCCGCCTGTTGTTGCCGCCACGGACTGCAGCACGCCGAGATCGACGCGATTTTCGCCCGAGGCCGCGGGATCGCCGACACCAATCGTGTAAACCGTCATGTCTGTCTGGCGCGCGATGTCGGCGGCGTGTTCCGGCGGCACGCGGCTCGCCGTGTCGTTACCGTCGGTGAGCAGGATCAAGAGCTTCTGCTTGGCGCGGCTTCCCTCCAGCGTCTTGATCGCAAGCCCGATGGTGTCCCCGATCGCCGTCTGCTGTCCGGCCATGCCGACCTGGGTCTGGTCGAGCAGTTGCGCCGCGGTCTGCAGGTCCTGCGTGAACGGCACCTGTACATAGGCCCTGGTCCCGAACAGGATCAGCGCCACGCGATCGCCGCGCCGCCGCGCGATGAAATCCTTGATGACCCGCTTGACGCCATCGAGGCGCGTGAGCGTCGCGCCTTCAGCGGTACGAAAATCGCTTTGCTCCATCGAGCCTGAAATATCGATCGCCAGGATGAGATCGCGCGCGGAAATCTCGCGGGTCACGGCATCACCGACCCATTGCGGCCGTGCCAGCGCCGCGACAATCAGGATCCAGATCAGGATCGCGACGATCATCTGAATGCGCCGCCGCTGCAGCACCACGGCGCCCCGCTGCGGGGTCTGCCCCGTGGCTGCCGCCAGCCGGTCGAAGAACGGGATCTGCACCGACGCCTGTCGCGCGCGGTATGGCGGCAACCACCACCACGCCAGGAGCGGCAGCGGCAGCAAGGCAAGCATCCATGGCCAGGCGAACTCAAACATGGTGCACCCTGATCCAGCGGCGGACGAGGCTGCGCAACGCGTTCAGCTCGTCGCGGCCCGGCGCGGTACGTTGATAGGGGGCGCTGACAAGCCAACGTCCCGCTCCCTTCGAGAACTCGTCGCCGCCATAGCTCCGATCGAGAAATGAAAGCCACGCCGTTCCGGTCAGAGGGGCAACGGTCTCGCGCGGAAAAGTTCCCAATGCCGTGCGTCGCACCAGCAGGGAAAGTTGAGCCGCCAACCGATCCGGCGCCGTGTCCGTCGCCTGGCGCATTCGATCCAGCTCCGAGAGCGCCTCGCGCCGGTATCGATTGGCGCGATATCGATGCACGAACTTCCAGATCGCCAGCACGGTCAGCACCGAGATCAGCACGATTGCGATGCGCAACGGCCAGGTCTGCGGCCAGAGACTTACTTCCTGCGGGAGTGGAATATCGATCAAGCCCGCGAGCGGATCGGCCTGTTTGGTTTGCGCGTCAGCCAATGCTCGCTCCCACGTGACCATGGCCGCTGCCGCGCCCCGTGCGGGCCGGCAACGTGCCGAGCAAGCGGCGAAGCTGTTGGGCGGTGTCTTCGGCGGCGCTGAGCGGAAGCACGGGAACGCCGAGTTCCGGCGTCCACGCGAAGACCGTCTTGAGCCGCGCCTGCGAAGCTTCCAGGATGCTCTTGCGAACGCTGTCGCGTCCCACTTCCAGATGAATCTGGAGTTCGCCGTCGGTCACGGTCATGCTGGCCGAAGCCGGCAGATCGCTTTGCAGGGGATCGTGAACGAGCAGCGCCACGACGTCGTTGTGGCGGGCCATCGCCCCCACCATCTTGCGCGTGTCGTCGTCGGCACCGTCGAAGTCGCTGATGATAATGACCACCGCATCGTGCAAGGCGCGCCGTTGTGCCTGCTGCAACGCATTGTTCAGCATCGATGGTGAGGCAGAAAGGCCGCGGCCGACGCCGAGCGCTTGGTTGCGCGCCACGATCGCCGTCAGGATCTGCAGCACCGTCGATCGGCTGCGCCGCGCTCGGAACTCGGTCAACTCGCGATCGTCGAACACGATGGCACCGATGCGATCCCCTGCCCCAAGAACGCGCCACGCGCCGATCGCCGCGGCTTCGGCCGCAGTGACCGACTTCATCGCCCGCCGGCTGCCGAAGAACATCGACAGCCGCTGGTCCGCAACGAGCAACGTCTGCCGGTCGCGCTCCTCGTTGAAGACGCGGATATGCGGCTTCTGCAACCGCGCCGTCACCTTCCAGTCGATCGAGCGGACGTCGTCGCCCGGGCGATAGTCGCGGATTTCTTCAAAGTTCAGACCGCGGCCACGCATGCGCGACGCAAACCGGCCGGACAACAGGCTGCGCACCGGCTGGTGCGGCAGAAAGGAGACCTTGCGTCCGTGGTATTCGAGCGCGAGCAGATCGTCGAGACTGACGTAGACACCCGGCATGCTGGCTGTCCCGTCGGCCATGGCGCCCTCACGCGGCTGAAACAAGTTCGGTGATCTTGTCGATCACCTGGTCGGCGTTGATGCCTTCTGAAACCGCTTCGTAACTCAGGATCAGCCGGTGCCGCAGGCAGTCATGCATGACGGCACGCACATGGTCGGGCGTCACGAACTCCTGGCCGTCGAGCCAGGCACGCACGCGGGCGCAGCGATCCAGCGCCAGGCTGCCGCGCGGGCTGGCGCCGACCTGGATCCATTTGCCGAGCGGGTCGCCGTAGCGGTCCGGGAACCGCGTGGCGTAGATGATGTCGACGATATATTTCTGCGCCAGATCCGAGACGAAGACGCCGTCGATCTCGCCGCGCGCGTCGAGAATAGCCTGCTGCGGCACCGGGGGCGGTTCCGCGGCACGGTCCTTCGGCTTCTGTGCATTCTCCTCACGGTTCAGCCTGATGATTTCGCCTTCCGTCGCTTCGTCCGGATAGGTGATGACGACATGCATGAGGAAGCGATCGAGTTGCGCTTCCGGCAACGAATAGGTGCCCTCCTGCTCGATCGGATTCTCGGTGGCCAGCACCATGAAGAGATCAGGCATTTTGTAGGTCTTGCCGGCGACCGTGACCTGCCGCTCTTCCATCGCTTCAAGCAACGCGGACTGGACCTTGGCCGGCGCCCGGTTGATCTCGTCAGCCAGCACAAGGTTGGCGAAGATCGGACCTTTCTGGAACTGGAACTGACCGCCCTTGTCGGTCTGAACGTAGATTTCCGCGCCGGTAACATCCGATGGCAGCAAATCCGGCGTGAACTGCACACGCGACAGGTCCGCCGCCAGGTGTTTTGCAAGCGTCTTCACGGCGCGGGTCTTGGCAAGGCCGGGCAGGCTTTCAATCAGCAGATTGCCGTTCGCCAGCAGTCCGATCAGCATGCTCTCGACCATATGGTCCTGGCCCAGCACGGACTTTCCGATCTGCGTCTTCAGATCGAACAAGGCCTCGCGCGCGGCCGAGCGCTTCGGACTTGCGGTGTTCGCCGTTGGCTGAGGGGTCGTAGCGAGATCGGACATATTTCCCTCATGGGATCGAGAATTATCCGGCCGCAAGGACGGCGGCCGGCTCGTCGCATCGTCGCGCGGCTCCTTGAGAGGCGCGAGACCGGCGTCCACTATTTCGTCGCGGCCTTGTCCAGCGTCTTCATCAGCAATTCGACCATCTGATCGATGCTGAAGCTCGCAGACCGCTGGCTGGGCGGAAATTCCTTGAAAGTCTGAAGGAACGGAGCAACCCGCCAGGTACCGTATTGAAGGAGATAGGCGTTCTTGGCCAGCCAGTCATAGTACTGATCGGACACGATGTCGGCGCGTTCGAAGGGATCCATCCGCAGGTTGAATACCTTCGGTGCGCGCAGGCAGGTAAACGGATTGGACCACACCTCGAATCCGCCCGGCTTTCGCTGCTCGCAGAACACGATCTTCCAGTCGCCATAGCGATAAGCGACCATTTCGCCGTCGTCATTGAAGTAATAGAAATCGTCGCGTGCGGATTTCTGCGCCTGGCCGGTGAGGTACGGCAGTTGGTTGTAGCCGTCGAGATGCACCTTGACGGACTTGCCACCTAGATTGGCGCCCTTCACCAGGCGTTCCTTGATGTCGGTGTCGCCAGCGGCGGCAACCAGCGTCGGGAACCAGTCGAGCCCGGAGATCATCTCATTGGATACTTCGCCGGCCTTGATGCGGCCAGGCCAGCGGATCATTGCCGGCACCCGGAACGCACCTTCCCAGTTTGTGTCCTTTTCACTGCGGAACGGAGTGGTCGCCGCATCCGGCCAAGACCATTGGTTCGGACCGTTGTCGGTCGAGTAGACCACGATGGTGTTGTTGGCGATACCGAGTTCGTCGATCGCTTTCAGAAGCTTGCCGACATCGCCATCGTGTTCGATCATGCCGTCGGCATACTCGTTCCCGGGCATGCCGCTCTGGCCGCGCATCGACTCCCGGACGTGGGTGAACGCATGCATGCGGGTCGTGTTCATCCAGGTGAAGAACGGCTTGTTGGCCCTGACCTGCCGCTGCATGAAATCGATTGCGGCGGCGGTCGTTTCGTCATCGACCGTCTCCATCCGCTTCCTGTTGAGCGGGCCGGTGTCTTCGATCTTGCCGTCCGCGGACGCCTTGAGCACCCCGCGCGGCGAGTTCGACTTGACGAATGTGGTGTCATTCTTGGGATAGTAAGGCCGCTCCGGCTCTTCCTCTGCATTGAGGTGATAGAGGTTTCCAAAGAATTCGTCGAAGCCGTGCTTGGTCGGCAGGTATTCGTCGCGGTCGCCGAGATGGTTCTTGCCGAACTGGCCCGTTGAATAGCCGAGCGGCTTGAGAGCTTGGGCGATCGTTATATCGCGATCCTGGAGTCCGACCGGTGCGCCGGGAATACCGACCTTGCAGAGCCCCGTTCGCAGGCAGACCTGCCCCGTGATGAAAGTCGAGCGTCCCGCCGTGCAGCTGTTCTCCGCATAATAGTCGGTGAACATCATGCCTTCATTGGCGATGCGGTCGATATTGGGCGTCTTGTAGCCCACCAGTCCGCGGGTATAGGCGCTGATGTTGGACTGACCGACGTCGTCGCCAAATATCACGAGGATGTTCGGCTTGGCCGTGTTCGGCTGTTGAGCGAAGGCTGGCGACGGCGCGAGCGGCGAAAAACTCGTTGCGACGAGCGCCGCAGCGAACAAGCTGCGAAGCAAGGCTTTGGGTTTTAGCTTGATGTCGTCGCTCATTCGACACTCTCCATTTACTGTTTTCATCGTTGTGCCTTCCTCGGTCGACAGCATTCAGCTTCGTCCCCCACCGGGCATCGTGTCCCTAACTATCTGCTCCTTTCGTTCGTTCCTGCTCGACGGATGACGCATCTGAAACTGACGTGACTGGTCGAGGTATCTACCGGCTCGGCGTGGCGCGCTGCCGGGCGATAACGACGGCGATAGTTCGGCGCGCAGAAATGCGGGCCGCCCCTGTTGACCTTGCGCGGGATCACACGGTGAGCCGGCGCTTCCTCGGCGTCGTGATGGTCAGCGCCCATGCGGAACGCGCCACCGGAAATCCGGACCATTCCGGTGGTCCGCTTGTCCTCCGATTGCTTTTCGCTCCGCCTTATGTCGGTTTGCGCCAGCGTCACGGCATCAACTCCTGACGTGCGCGATTACGGGCAGACATCCCAGAAGCCCTGCGTCCGGCTCGGATCGGTGTAGTACCAGCAATAGCCCGGCGCCGGCGGCGAACCCGCCCATGCCGCCGCCGTGGCGGCTGCGACAAATCCAATCGCCGCGCCGGCTGCGATCGCACCACCCGGACGCCAGGCGTAATGCGCCGGACGTACCCAGGCGCCGGGGCGCGCGACACCAGGAGCGACCACCGCGCCCCTGCGCACCACTGTCCGGCTGGCCGCGTTGCCGCGCGGACCAACGACGGTGGTCCGGCGAACCGAGCCTCCGGCCCGCGCGCGAACTTCAGTGATCAGTTGATCCTGCAGTCTGAGCTGTTGTTGAAGCGAGGCATTTGCCTGCGGCGCGAGGGCCGATGCTGGCCCGGCCGTCGCGGCCGTCAAGATGCCCACCAGAACTCGCCGCAAATGCAATACGTGCAGATTTCACCATGAAACATTCCACTTCTCTTGATTGGAAGCTACTTGATCGAAGCCCACCGGGATACCGTCGGCTAGCGCCACGCGCCTCGCCGAATTGAACTCCCGAAAGTGAGCGAACTTTACATCGAAGCGCAAAATCCTCCCTTCGCGTGCACCCGACTAAAATCGGACCTTCACGCGCGACCTGTCGACGATGTCAGGGATGCTAGGGCAACTCGACGTTGTTGTGATGTGCAGTTTGTGCCAATCTGGACGGCGCGAAACCGATCGAAGCGTAGTTTAGTTCCAACAACACGGAGGCCGGGCCGATGCTTCGGCCGATTTCGGTAAACAGCAGCAGCCTGGACAGTTTCGAAGGCCTTCACCAGGCTATTCACGGATCCCATGTCGAGGTGATGCAACTGGGCTCTGGAAAGTTTCGTGGCTTGTTGAGCCATGTCGCCATCGGAGATTTCTCGCTCAGTGTCGGTTCGTTTTCCGTCGGCGTTCGTGCCCAGCGGGTGCCGACCGACGACAAGCTCATCGTCGGAATGCTGCTCTACTCGGAAGACCGCGTCACCCACTGGTCTTTCGATATGCGCCCGGCGGATGTTCTGGTGATTCCTCCCAGTACCGAGCATGACGGAATTTTCCGTGGCGCCGCGGCCTATGCCGCGATCCGCCTCGATGTCGCCGAAGTCACGTCCCTGTTCAAGGGCGAACCGAGGTTGAGCGATCCCGCCGCATGGCTCGACAAGAACCATTTTCGGGCGGACCCTTCGATCAGCGTGATCGCGACACGCCGGCTGCCCAAGATGGTTTCCCACCTGGCACGACACCAGGGCGAGCTATCCGATGCTGCCGCCGACTTCTGGAAACGGTCCATCATGGACGCCGTAACCGGAACGATCGTGCATGCGCTCCCGCCGGACTTCAGAGGCCCGCTGCCCTCGGCGACGCAGCTGGTCGGCAAAGTCGACGAATATCTCGATGCGGCCGGCCTCAGACCGGTCCACATTTCCGAGATCTGCGCGCACCTCAACGTCACGCGGCGGACGTTGCACCGCGCATTCTTCGACGCTCTCGGCATGGGACCGATCACGTTCCTGCGCCACAAACGGCTTTGCGCGGTTCACTCCATTCTAAGGGATAATGCCCCTGCAACGACCACAGTCGCGCGGGTCGCGATGCAGCACGGCTTCATCGAACTCGGACGCTTCTCGCATTATTACCATTCGTTGTTCGGCGAATATCCATCGCAAACACTCGGCTGCCGCAGGGCGCGGGCCGATGCGGAGTCGAGATCACGCGCCATGGCAGCAGGGGGCGCGCATTGATGTCGGCTGAACAATGCGGACCACCGATACCGACATTCCCTGATGGCAGCCATTTGAGCTATTCAGCCTGGCTTAGTGCGCTGATTTTACATATAAATTTCTTCTTGTTGCAATTAACTATCGACAGCCAGACCGTCAAATCTAAAGTCGACAGTTTCTATCGTTGGCAGGCTAAAATTCACGACCACAATGAATACACACTCACAGTCAAGACGATCGAGGCCTACTTTTCCAAGATTGAAGAACTGATCAAGCGCGAGCACACCTACGACATTCCGCAAATCATCTGCTCGACATCAAGGACGGCTCGGGCGACTATCTTCGATGGATAGAAGAACAGGTGTCCTGACCTGCCAGGGCGCTACCCTATTATTTTTGTTCGGAAGAACCTAACCTCCCACCGACTACCGCAGTCCGTAAGTCGGCTCAAACGGGCCTGGACCGGCCGGGTTCGATTAGTTGGCGCCTTCGCCGCCAAGACAACGCTTAAAAATTAGGGATGAGCACCGATCGCACCACCGCATGCTTTGACGAGGTTACAGCGCGTGCTGTTGAGACGCGGGTAGCCCCACTCCCTGCATCCCGAACGCAAGCGGAGACACGCAACCATCTCAAATTACTATTCGAAGCTGCGGCTTCCGCGGAACGTAACGCCGGATGGCAGGACGTTGCTCGGGAAGCTCGCTGCGTCGTATTTGCCCGGGGTGAGCGTAACAACCCGCGAAGCCGCCATCGCGATCTGGCCCTGGGCCGGTCGATAAGCCGACCATCTTCTACGACAGCGACCTCACCGGCTTTTGCCTCAAAGTGCTTCCCTCCGGCACCAAGCGTTGGTGCGTCGAGTATCGCAGTGGCGCCGGCGGCCGGAGTGTCGGCAAAACCCGGCGAGTTCAATTGGTCAGCGCAACACTCTAATCTTTTAGCAAAGATGGAGTGTGGACATGAAACAGCGATACGTCGCATTTATTACTCGGCCGCTCAGCGGTCTGAGATCTGGGATCGCTGGCAGGCCGGCGAGCCGATGAGTGCGATCGGGCGCCGGTTTGACCGGGAGTCCTCTTCTGTCTTCTCTGTGATCTCGCCAACCGGTGGCATCCGCCCTCCGGTTCGGTACCGAGCCAAACAGGCGCTCAGCCTTTCGGAACGAGAGGAGATCTCTCGATGGCTCAGCATGCGCTGCTCGTTGCGGTCGATCGCGCGCCACTTGGGACGATCTGCGTCAACCATCAGCCGTGAAGTCCAGCGCAATGGCGGGGCGGATCGCTATCGGGCTGCCGGGTCTGATCAGGCCGCCTGGGATCGGGCGCGGCGTCCCAAGCTTTGTAAGCTGGCTTGCCGTCCGTTCCTGAGGCGGACAGTATCGAGCTTGCTGCGGCGGCAATGGTCACCGGAGCAGATTGCCGGCTGGCTAAAACGCACATATCCGGTGGAGCCTCAAAAGCAGGTGTCACACGAGACGATCTATCGCAGCCTGTTCATTCTGGCGCGCGGCGTGCTGAAAAAGGAGCTTCTTGAGCACCTGAGGGCGAGGCGCACGGTCCGCCGATCCAGGCACGCCAGCATGAAACGAAACGGGCTCGGGCAGATCAAGAACGCCGTATCCATCAGTGAACGACCGCCGTCGGTCGAAGACCGTGCGGTGCCAGGCCATTGGGAAGGCGATCTGATCGGTGGGTCGAGAAATAGCTATATTGCAACGCTTGTCGAGCGCCATTCGCGCTACGTGATGCTGGTCAAGGTTGCTAACAAGGACACCGAAAGCGTCGTCTCGGCACGATCGAGCAATCACAGCGATTACCCGGCGAGCTTTACCGGTCGCTGACCTGGGACAGAGGCAAGGAGCTCGCCGACCATCAACGCCTGACATTGGCCACCGAGGTCGAGGTCTACTTTTGTGACCCTCGGTCTCCCTGGCAGCGCGGCTCAAACGAAAACACCAACAGATTGTTGCGCCAGTATCTTCCGCGGGGCACCGACTGTCCTTGCACAGCCAGGCCAAGCTCAGTGCCATCGCACGGCAGCTCAATGAAAGGCCCAGAAAGACCTTGCTCTATCAGACGCCGGCTGAGAAGTTCGCTGAATGTGTTGCAGCAATCGGTTGAACTCGCCGTTGGAAGCTGACATTCGGTTGGCGCCCCGCTGGCAATGCAATGTGCGAGCTCCAAGGTCGGGGGTCCCTCCTGGGGCCTCATCCCGTACGGCACAAACGCGCCCCCAAATTTCTCCAGAGGCAAAGCTGAAAAACTGGGTTGACACGGTTGACACTTTGACAGCCCGCAACAAGCGAACAGCGAAGGCAGGTTCATTCTTGCTACCCTCTTTGAGACTCTGTCGTAAGAACAGACTTCCCGATGTTAGCTACCGATAAGCTTTCGTATGATCGCTTATCAGTTGTTCCAACCTACTCCCAATTCCATATCAGTCCGCCAACACCGAAGCGAGGAACAACTCGTTTGCGACGCTCGATCTCGATTCATGATTTTTCAGGTCCCGAAATTTCAAACGATATATCCGCTGCGCCCACTTTTATTGACAGATTGATCTTCGTGACACCGTGCGGGAAGAACTTTTCGAGCTGCTGGCCTTCAGCGAGGAAGCGCGAGACATCCTTGATTCTTTCCTCGAAAGTTGTGTTCAATTCCGTCGACACGCTTTCAATTTCAATCACCCGATCAGTCGTGATAATCGGGTGAATCGCGCGAAGGCATTTGTTCCATTGAGCGGGCGTCGCCTTGAGACAAGTCTCGCAGGCAAGCAGGTTATCCGCATATGGAGCGCCAGTTCCGAAACAATTCAGGGCATCCTTTATTTTTGAACCCGAGCGTTTAAACAATATTTGCAGGTAGTCCTCAGTTTTCTCGCCACGAGACGCTTCCCCGCACCGCCTTCCGAACGTGACCGCCGGATCCTTCGTTCTGTCTACCTTGCGAGCAGAGAGTATGGAAAGCGTGTGAACAACGCGGCCGGACCGGGATATATCTCGACGCATCCGGCCTGTCGTAGCGAGCTTTCCGGGAACCCGCCGGAAAGCATGCCGATGGTCGCGATCTTCGCCTCCCCCGCGGCTTCGGCATCGTAAGGAGTGTCACCGATCGCGACGGCGTCGGCGGCTTCGATCTTCAGCTTCTTGAGGACGATCTCGAAGATGTCCGGCGCCGGTTTCTCTACGTCGTCGGAGGAAGTTTTCAGGTCTACCAGGTCGATGATGCGAGCGATGTCGGGGTACATGTCCACTTCATCCTTCTTGGCCGACGAGGCGACGGTAATCGGAGCCCAGCGTCGCGCACGCGACGCAGTAGTTCCGGGACCGCAGAGAAGGGACGCACAAGCGGCAGATACTCGGTCTTGAAATGATTGCTGCGCCATTCTTCCATTTCTTTGCCGTGATCGCGTTGTTCGTCGGCGGACAGGAAGACGGGAATGAGCTTGTCTCCTCCCTTGCCTATCTGGCCTCGAACCGATCGAAGCTCACATCGTGGCCAAACGCGAGCATGGCTTCCTGCCATGCGATCGCGTGGAGATCTACCGAAGTTCAGCAGCGTGCCGTCCAGGTCGAAGATAGCGGCTTTCGGCAAATCAAAGTCCTCCATGGCGGGAACGAACGAGCTTCGTATACCAGTCGGCGTAAGGCGTGTTCTTGGCCATGTGCCGGTTCAGGTCCCGCGCGCCGTCGTCCCACCACGCCGGGCCGCCATCAGCCGATCGACGAGTTCGCCTCATCGAGACCGGGATTCGCCATGCGCCACAGCCCTGCTGCGGACGACGAATACCGACCGTCCGGCCTCACCGGATGCTTCACGACGATGCTAAGCCGACTTTCGCTGCGGCTTGGCCGCGGGCTTCTTCGCCGCGGCTTCCTTAGCCGGCTTCTTGCCGGCGATCGGCATTAGCATTTCCTTCTGACCGCTGGCGACCTTGCGGGGCTTCTTGGCCGGCTTGGAGTCCTTTGCCGGCGCAGCGCCGCCGATGCTCTTGCGCAGCGCGTCCATTAGATCCACCACGTTCTCCCCTCGAGGTCGCTCCTTCGCGGTGATCGGTTTGCCGGCGCGCTTTGCGTTGATGAGATCGACCAAAGCAGTTTCGTACTGGTCTTCGAACTTGTCTGGATCGAAGTGTCCCGCCTTCTGATTGACGATGTGCCTAGCGAGTTCGAGCATGTCCTTGGTGACTTTGACGTCCTGGATATCGTCGAAATACTCTTTTTCGGAGCGGACTTCGTAGGGGTACCGCAGCAGCGTTCCCATCAGGCCCTTGTCTAGCGGATCGAGCGCGATGATGTGCTCGCGGTTGGTCAGCACCACACGTCCGATCGCGACCTTGTTCATCTCACGGATGGTTTCGCGGATAACCGCGAAGGCGTCGTGACCGACCTTGCCGTCCGGCACCAGGTAATAGGGGCGGATCAAATACCTCGGATCGATCTCGCTGCGTTCGACGAACTCGTCAATCTCGATGGTTCGCGTCAATTCCAGCGCGACGTTCTCGAGTTCCTCCTTCGTCACCTCGATGAAGGTGTCGGTGTCGACCTTGTAGCCCTTGACGATGTCCTCGTTGGCGACCTCCTCGCCGGTATCCGCGTCCACCTTGGCGTACTTGATGCGATGGCCGGTCTTCCGGTTGAGCTGGTTGAACGAGACCTTTTCGGATTCAGACGTGGCCGGATAGAGCGCAACCGGACAAGTGACGAGGAAAGGCGCAGGAAGCCTTTCCAGTTAGCGCGCGGGGCCATGGGGAACTCCAATACGGACTGCCGGATTTCAAGACGATCGACCCGGCTTGGTTCCGACAGTCCTGCCTTTCGAACAGGATCATTTTTTCTCCGAGACAAGCTACGCCGGACTTCGACATTTGTTCTCTTTATGTTCTAATTCGGAAAATGCCAATCGAGCCGCGAGCTGGTACATGCCGACCCCGAAAAACATGGAAAAATTGGCCGATGAAGCGGCTCGTAAGTCAGCCGCCAATCCGGCTCCGGGTGAGCCCCTGCCGGCCGAATACTGGGAATCGGTACTGAAAGATTCTCGCGCCGGCGCGACCGGCGCCCAGATGCGGCCGCGACGTCTCTGCGAGATCCAGCACCATGTCCTGCGCATCTCATGCCGCCGCTGCGAACGCACGGTGGATCCAAACCGTTGACGCTGTGCGCTTGTATGGCGCCAACGCTATCTGGAAGGACGTTGCGCAGCGGCTGCTCGACAATACCTGCCGGGAACGCACCGGAAGACACGAAGAAGACGGGTGCTGGCCGGCGTTTGAGTAGTCACCCAGCGCTGCCGGTCCGCAGCGTTGTATCGTGGATGTCCGAATGACGCCGAAGTACCACCCCACGCCTTTCTCCGGAGGCGATCAGAAAGCTCTGAAAAAGGAGGTCGAGAAGGCTCGCGCGATGGCCAACATCTTGGCTGCGCAATCAATAGAGGTGCGGGCAGAAGCGGAAACGCTGATCGGCAGGCCGACAAGCTCCTTTGCGAAAGTTGGAATGAGCGGATGTGGTTCGACGGCGAACCGATCGATCCGTCGCCCGTCCATCGACCAGGCCGTGAACGGCGGCTTTCCCTGGTTGGAGATCCGCTGCGCGCGTTGCAAGACACCCAGCGACGTCGACCTCGCTGCGAAGAAGCACCCGCGACCACCTTCGTGCATGACCTCGCGAGCCGACTACGCTGCCGCACATGCTCTCTGGCGGGCCAGCGTCCATCCGCGAACGTCTGAGAGCTATTGGCCCGGCAGCCGCGCCATCCTCGAACTGAAGCTTAACCGATGTGCAATCTCTATTCGATCACGACCAATCAGGCAGCCATCAGCGCGCTATTCCGCGTCGTGAACCGATATGCGGGCAATCTGGCGCCGATGCCGGGGGTGTTTCCCGACTACTAGGCGCCGATCGTGCGCAATGGAGCCGAGGGCCGCGAGCTCGCCACGGCGCGGTGGGGAATGCCGTCCTCGCAGCACGCGTTGATGGTGGCCACGAAGAAGCGAGCCACAAAGCTCGAAGCCAAAGGCAAGCCGGTCGACTTCAAGCAGTTGCTCCGAATGGAGCCGGACGGTGGCACGACCTACATCCGCAACGTGAATAGCAAACACTGGACGCGCTGGCTGGGAGCCGAGAATCGCTGCGTGGTGCCGTTCAACTCCTTCAGCGAGTTCAACAAGGCCGAGGGCGGCGAAATCTGGTTCGCGCTCGACGAGAGCCGTCCCCTCACCTGCTTCGCCGGTGTCTGGACCAACTGGACGTCCGTTTGGAAGGTCAAGGAGGGCGAGACGACCAACGACCTCTACGCGTTCCTCACGACGGAGCCGAACGCCGAGGTCGGCGCCATTCTTCCCAAGGCCATGCCGGTTATTTTGACGACACCCGACGAGGTCGAGAACTGGATGACGGCGGCTCCGGACGAGGCCCTGAAGCTGCAGCGGCCGCTTCCGGACGGGGCGCTGCGGGTCGTCGCCCGAGGCGTCAAGGAAGACCCGGCGGGGCTGACAACGTGACCGACGAGAACAATGACCAGGCGTCATTGCCTGACCTGAAGTCACGACGCCGATCAGTTTTGAGCGCGGGGATATTGATGTACCGACGCATCGGTGCAAACCTAGAGGTTCTCCTGGCGCATCCGGGCGGCCCTTACTGGCGCAAAAAAGATGAAGGGGCATGGTCGATTCCCAAGGGCGAGATGGATGAAAGAGAGGACGCCGAAATTGCTGCGCGCCGAGAATTCATGGAGGAGACCGGCATCGCTCTCTCGGGATTGCTTGTTCCGCTCGGCGATATTCGCCAGCGGGGTGGCAAGCGGGTGATCGCGTTCGCCGTCGAAGGCGACGTCGACGTCGAGACCATGCAAAGTAACACTTTCGAAATCGAGTGGCCGCCGAAGAGTGGTCGGATGCAGAGTTTTCCCGAGATCGATCGCGCCGAATGGTTCGACCTGTCATCGGCCCATGCAAGATTCTCAAGGC
>CAWBRL010000035.1:0-68398 GCA_963791165.1 uncultured Alphaproteobacteria bacterium
CGCCGTACGCTTCATGCGCGCTCGTCTGCCACGCACTTCGCGTCCACCGCATCCCACCGCGCGTTCGTGACGATCGCGAAACGTCCCTCATCCGCCGTGAGACGCGCGAGTTAAATCACTGATTTGCCCGACAGGTTAAGCGGAATATTTTTGTAGAGCAGACTGGACGACCCAAATCACGTTGAAATACCTGATCAAATCGCAGCTTTCGCGCAATGGATTTTGGGGCCGGCCAGATGCAGGAGCGAAGCAGGGTGCGGCCTGATTTGCCTGTCGGGCAGTTTTCATCGTCATTCCGGGGCTCGCGAAGCGAGAACCCGGAATCCATCTCACCGCGCGTTCTGTGGTTAAATGGATTCCGGGTTCGTGCTGCGCACGCCCCGGAATGACGGAGAGAGAAACCGGACCTCAGATGCCGCGGCCCCAATAGCCGCACCAGCGGTGGGTGCTCCATTCGATGTTCTGCTCGTAGTTCTGCAGCGTCGCATATTTCGGCAGGCGCACTTCCTTGGTGGCCGGGTCGAAACATTTGCCGGCGTCGGACGCCTTCTTCACTTCGGTGGAAAGCTCCGTCATGAAGGCGAGCTGCTGCTCCATGTCCTGCCGGGTGCCGAGCCGGCCGCCGGGGCCGGGATGACCGGGGATCTGGCGCTCCCATCCGAGCGCGAGCGTCTTCTTGAGCGACTCCTCCCATTCGACGGGATAGCTGTCGTTCACGGCCAGCCGTGAAGGCACCGCGCCAAGCGAATTGAAGTCGACCGCGAACAGGATCTTCTCCTTGGGAAGCAGCATCACGAGCGAAGAGTCCGAATGGTTGCGTCCGGTGTAGACGAGTTCGAGCGTGGTGCCCCCGAGCTTGATCGTGCGCTTCGCATCCACGACCTGATCGGGCATGACGACGGTGGGAGATTTCAGGGCCGCCAGCCGCTCCTTGGCGCGGCGATGCGCCACCACCACGGCGCCGGCGTCCTTGAACGGCTTGCCGCCGGCGATGTGATCGTAATGATGGTGGCTGTAGATCAGGTATTTGATCGGCGCCTGCGTGATCTTCCTGACCTCGTCGAGATAGGTCTTCACCGCCTCCGGGCGGCCGTAGCCGATCGGATCGGTGACGATGACGCCGGCCGGCGTGACGACGAACATCGCCTGATGGTTCTGGTAGCGGAAGATATAGACGTTGTCGGTGCCTTCGACCTTGGTGGTCGCAAACAGCGGCGGCGTGGCGGCCGGAGCCGGTGCCGGCGTCTGGGCCTGCGAGATACCGGTGATGCCGGCGATGAAAGTCGCTGCGAGAACCGCGATGCGGGTTTTGCTGTACATGTTGATTTCCTCCCCCTGCACTAACACCTCGAGCCTGCCCTAATTCCCGGATCAACCCGGCGGGTATGGGGTCCCCGCATTCTCAAGGGACGGCGATGGCAGGCTGGGTGGCGATTAACGATTTGGTGATCTTCGCTTCGTGCAGGAAGCCGCGATGAAACATTCCACCCGGCTGACGAAGCCATTTTTATGAAACGCCGAAAGCTTCCTGAAATCGAAGTCCGGCAGCATGGCTGGCTCGTGCATCGCCTGAGTCTCCGCCAGACCAGCGGCGAGGCCATCGCAGAACTGGAAACGCCATGCTCGCCGAAAAGTATTTTTTGGTTTTGGAAACGATCCGGAGCCTGGCCGAACGAACCCCGGCCTACGCCGATGGCGGCCCGAAGGTCATCAGCACCTCGCCGCATGTGCCGGTCGAATTGCCCGGCGCAAGCCGGAAGTAGAGACGCGACGTAGGATGGGTAGAGCGAAGCGATACCCATCGCGGTGATGCGTGAGATGATGGGTATCGCTTCGCTCCACCCATCCTACGACCTTGCCGGACCAACAACGTCATTCCGGGGCGATGCGGAGCATCGAACTCCGATGTGCAATTGCACATCGCAGAATCTCGAGATTCCGGGTTCGCTTCGCGCCCCGGAATGACGGGCTAACCCTAGCTCGCCGCCTGCGCCGGCATGTCGCGCTGGTGCTTCATGACGATCTTGTTGAGCGCGCCGAGATAGGCCTTGGCTGACGCCACCAGCGTATCCGGATCGGACGCCTTCGACGTCATCGAGCGGCCTTCATGGGCGAGCCGCACCGACACTTCGGCTTGCGCGTCGGTGCCTTCGGTGACGGCGTGGACCTGGTAGAGCTCCAGCTTGGCCTCGTGCGGCACCAGTGCCTTGATGCAGTTGAACACCGCATCGACCGGGCCGTTGCCTTCGGCTTCCTCGATCTTGATCTGGCCTTCGACGTCGAGCTTCATGGTCGCACGCTGCGGGCCATGGGTGCCGGCGATGACCGTCAGCGAGACCAGCTTGATGCGGTCATGGGAAGCCGCGATCTCCTGATCGACCAGCGCCTCGATGTCCTCGTCGTAGATGTCCTTCTTGCGATCGGCCAGCGCCTTCATCCGCACGAAGGCGTCTTCCAGCTGGTTGGCGCCGAGCTTGTAGCCCATCTCCTCCAGCTTGTGCACGAAGGCGTGGCGGCCGGAATGCTTGCCGAGCACCAGCGACGACTTCTTCAGGCCGATCATGTCGGGCCGCATGATCTCGTAGGTCGATGCGTCCTTCAGCACGCCGTCCTGATGGATGCCGCTCTCATGCGCGAACGCGTTGCGGCCGACGATCGCCTTGTTGTACTGCACCGGGAACGAGGTCGCCGCCGATACCAGTTTCGAAGCCCGCGTCAGCATGGTGGTGTCGATCTTGTTCCACCACGGAAACACGTCGTTTCTCACATTGATCGCCATCACGACTTCTTCCAGCGCGGCATTGCCTGCCCGCTCGCCGATGCCGTTGACGGTGCATTCGATCTGCCGGGCGCCGCCGGCGATGCCGGCCAGCGAATTCGCCACCGCCATGCCGAGGTCGTTATGACAATGCACCGAGAACACCGCCTTGTCGGAATTCGGCACCCGCTCGATCAGCGTGCGCATGAAGCGGGCATACTCCTCGGGCGTGGTGTAGCCGACGGTGTCGGGAATATTGACCGTGGTGGCGCCGGCCTTGATCACGGCCTCGACGATGCGGCAGAGGTAGTCCATCTCGCTGCGGGTGGCGTCCTCGGCCGACCATTCGACGTCGTCGATCTGGTTGCGCGCGCGGGTGACGTTGGCGATCGAGAGCTCCATCACCTGCTCCGGCGTCATGTTCAGCTTGACGCGCATGTGCAGCGGCGAGGTCGCGATCACGGTGTGGACACGGCCGCGTTTTGCAAACTTCACGGCTTCCGCGCAGCGGTCGATGTCCTTCGGGTTTGCCCGCGACAGGCCGGCGATCACGGCGTTCTTGGAGCGGCGGGCAATCTCGCTGACCGCCTGGAAATCGCCTTCGGAGGTGATGGGAAAACCGGCCTCGATGACGTCGACGCCCATGTCGTCGAGCATTTCGGCGATCTCGAGCTTTTCCTCGAACGTCATGGTGGCGCCGGGGCATTGCTCGCCGTCACGCAGGGTGGTGTCGAATACGATTACGCGGTCCTTTTCGGACTTGTTGGCGGTGGTCATCGCTGAATTCCTTTTGGGTGGGTGCGCCGTTTTCTTAAGCGCTGAAGGGTCTGGTGATCTCGCTCAAAACCCCTGAGTGCCCAGGCGCAAACCGCCCAGACGGCCCTCAGGGGCCGATAAGAAGCAGAAGCCCGCCAAGAAGGAGGGTGGGCGCGGACGCAGCCGGAATCGCGGGGGAAGACATGGAGGCAGCCTTGGCCGCTCCACCCCGAACTCCAGACTTTTCGCTGCGAATCAGCATTGCCAGACCCTTTGGAAGCCCCAAATCCTCGGCCAAAACCATTGACGGTTCGTTGCCGGGACGGCGTTCCGGGCCTGTTCTAGACGAGAATTATAGGCGGCTGCAACGCCAAAAGATGGTCAGAGGGGCTGACGTAATTGATCCCCGTCGTCACCCGCCACCGGGTCGGCCGAACGGCCGCCCGATGACAGGCTCCGGCGGGTGACCCAGTATCCCAGAGGCCGGAGCTTGGGCCGAGAGGCCGCGGCGTACTGGATTCCCCGCCTTCGCGGGGAATGACAACCCGTCGCTGGGCAGCCCGTAGGATGGGTAGAGCGCAGCGAAACCCATCGCCTCTCGCCATCCCGGCATAATGATGGGTTTCGCTGCGCTCTACCCATCCTACTTCTTCGTCGCCTTCTCCTCCGCCAGCAGCGCCTCGCGGACCTGCTTGAATTCGCTGCGGTCGGCCTTGTCGACTTTGGGGAAATGCAGATCGAGCCTGTCGAGCGCGCTTACGATGGCCGAGCCGATCACCACCCGGGCGAACCATTTGTGGTCGGCGGGCACGACGTACCAGGGCGCTGACCGTGTCGAGGTGTGATGGATCAGGTCCTGATAGGCGGCCTGGTATTTGGCCCACAGTTTGCGCTCCGCGATATCGGCGAGCGAGAATTTCCAGTTCTTGGCGGGCTCTTCCAGTCGCTCGAGAAAGCGCTCGCGCTGCTCCTCCTTGGAGACGTTGAGGAAGAATTTCAGAATGACCGTGCCGTTGCGCGCGAGGTAATTCTCCATCGCGGAGATGTCCTGGAAGCGGTCGCGCCAGATGTCCTTGGTCACCAGCCGCTGCGGTATCTTCTGCTTGGCCAGAATTTCGGGGTGCACCCGCACCACCAGGCATTCCTCGTAATAGGAGCGATTGAAGATGCCGATCCGGCCGCGCTCCGGCAGCGCGATCATGCTGCGCCAGAGGAAATCGTGGTCGAGTTCCTTCGTCGACGGCTGCTTGAACGAGGTAACCTCGCAACCCTGCGGATTGACGCCTTCGAACACGCTCTTGATCGCGGAGTCCTTCCCCGCCGCATCCATGCCCTGAAAGATCAGGAGCAGCGACCAGCGGTCCTGCGCGTAGAGCCTCTCCTGGAAATCGTTCAGCCGCTCGCGATTGGCCTCGATGATCTTCGTCGCCTTTTCCTTGTCGAGCCCCCCCTTCTCGTCCGTCTTGTGCGACTTCAGGTGAAACTCGCCACTTCCGTCGTAGCGGAATGGGGCGACATAGGGTTTCAGCTCATCGGCAAGCGGTTGCGAGGGTTTCTTGCTCATTTCATGCCGGCGGGCTTGGGTTGCGTCTTCAGTCGGTCGAGGACGCTACCAAGAATGCCCTTGGGAAGGAATATGATGAAAACCACCAGCAGCACGCCGTAGACGAGGTTGTCCCAGCCTACCGCCTTGGTGCCGAACCCGATGCGCAGCACCTCCGCGAGCAGGATGGTGATGATGGCGCCGACCGTCGGCCCGAGCGAGACGTAGAGCCCGCCGACGATGACGGCAAACACCATCTGCAGCGACACCGCGATGCCGCTGACGGTGTCGGGCGAGATGAACATCTGGTACTGGCAGTACAGCGCGCCGGCGAGCGCGGTCATCAGGGCCGAGATCAGCGTGATCTTGAGCTTTTCGGCCGTGACGTTGACGCCGGCGGCGGCGGCGGCGTCCTCGTCCTCCGAGATCGCCTCCATGGCGTAGCGGCTCATGCTGCGGTCGACCCAGCGCCAGATCAAAAGGCCCACGACCCAGACGAACAGCGCGATCAGATACCAGGTGATCTTGTCGTCGAACTGCAGCGCCAGCAACTGGCTGCCCTTGGTGCGGTTCGGCGTATAGCCGAGCGAGCCGCCGGTCCAATCGCGGGTCGCGGTGATGACCTGCAGCACGATGCCTGATAGCGCCAGCGTCACCAGCACGAAATAATGCCCGGTGATGCGGAAGCGAAAGCAGGGATAGGCGACCACGAGCGCCAGCGCCCCCGCCGCCACCATGCTGACGGGAATGCCGATCCATGGCGAGACGCCGAGATGATTCCACAACAGCGCCGTGACATAGGCGCCGACGCCCATGAAACCGCCATGGCCGAGCGACACCAGCCCGAAGCGGCCCATGATCGACCACGAGGTGTAGGCGAACGACCAGATCAGGATCAGCACCAGGATGTGCAGGTGATACGGATCGCGATAGACGAAGGGCAGCGCGATCAGTGCTGCGAGGCCAACGGCCCAGGCGGCGTTACGGGAATTCACGAGCGCCTCGCGAGTAAGCCCGCGGGCCGGATGAACATCATGACGATGAAGAAGGCGAAGGCCAGCACGTAGCCCCATTCGAGATCGGAGAACAGCCCGCCCAGCGAGATGATCTGCGCGAACACGAACGCCGCGATGAAGCCGCCGACGAAATTGCCGAGCCCGCCGAGCACGCAGATCAGGAAGGTGATCGGCCCGAACGACAGCCCGACGAACGGGTGCACGTCGTATTGCAGCACCAGCAGGCAGGCGGCGAGGCCTGCGAGCGCGCCGCCCAGCGCCGAGGTGATGAGATAGATGCGCTTGGTATCGACCCCCATCAGCGACATGATCTGGCGGTCTTGCGCGATGGCGCGGATCGCGGTCCCCGTGTAAGTGCGCTTCATGAACAAATAGATCGTCACCATGCCGATCAGCGCCGCGGCAAAGGACAACAGCCGCGAGTAACTGAAATGCATCTCGCCGATCGCCAGCACCGGCAGGCGGATGCCGAGATTGCGGAAGTCGATGCCGAAGGCGACGGTGGCAAAGCTCTGCAGGATGAACAGCACGCCGCCGGTGGCGAGCAACTGGTTGATCGGCGGCGCGGTCAATAACGGCGCGATGACGATGTAATGCAGCGCAGCCCCCAGCGCCGCCACCAGCAGGATCGCGAACGGCGCGGCGACCCAGTACGGCAGGCCGAACACCTGGACCATGTAGTACATGCCGTACATGCCGATCATGACCAGTTCGGCGTAGCAGATCCAGGTCACGTCGATGACGCCGAAGATCAAATTGAGCCCCAGCGCCAGCAGCGCCAGCACGCCGCCGAGCAGGATGCCGTTGACCACGGCTTCCAGCAGATAGATGTCGAAGATATCGAGAAATGCCTGCATTGTTTGTTGCCCTATCCCAGCATGGCCTCACCTCTCCCGCTTGCGGGGGAGGTCGGATCGCATCGCGAGATGCGATCCGGGTGGGGGAAACTCTCTCCATACGGGCAGCGCGACTGGCGGAGACACCCCCACCCCAACCCTCCCCCGCAAGCGGGAGAGGGAGCGCAGTTTCCGTGCCGTTCGGCCCGACGTCGTCATGCCTATACGCCCAAATATGCCTGCTTGATGGTGTCGGTCGACATCATCTCTTCCGATGTGCCCGACGCGCGGATGCTGCCGGCCTCCAGCAGATAGGCGCGATCGACCACCTTCAGCACCTGCTGCACGTTCTGCTCGACGATCAGCACCGTGAGCCCGCTGGCGCGGATACGTTTGACCAGTTCGAACACCTGCTGCACCACGACCGGCGCCAGCCCCGCCGAGGGCTCGTCGAGCAGCAGGAGTTTCGGATTCGACATCAGCGCGCGGCCGATCGCGCACATCTGCTGCTCGCCGCCCGACATGGTGCCGGCCATCTGGCTGCGCCGCTCCTTCATGCGCGGGAACAGATCGAACACGAATTCCAGCCGCTCGGCATATTTGGCGCGCGCGCCCGGCATATAGGCGCCCATCTTCAGATTGTCGTCGACGGTCAGCCGCGGAAACAGCCGGCGGTTTTCCGGCACGTGGGCAATGCCGAGATCGACGATGCGATGCGCCGGCGTCGCCAGCACGTCGGTGCCTTCCATCGAGATCGCGCCTTTGGTCGGCCGGATCAGCCCTGAGATCACGCGCATCAGCGTGGTCTTGCCGGCGCCGTTGGGGCCGATCACGCCGACCGCCTCGCCCGCCCTGACGTCGAGGTTGATGCCGAACAAGGCCTGGAAGGTGCCGTAGCCCGCGTCGACCGATTTCAATTCGAGCATGCGCTAGACCCCCGCCTTGCGGCGCGCTTCCGCAGCCGCAACCTGGCTCGAATCCGCATCCGTGCCGAGATAGACCTCGATCACCCTGGGATCGCCGGCCACCGCGCTGGGCAGGCCTTCCGAAATCTTCTCGCCGTGATCGAGCACCATGACGCGATCGACCACCCGCATCAGCACGCCCATGATGTGCTCGACCCAGATGATGGTGATGCCGAGTTCGTCGCGGATCTTGCGCAGCATGTCGGCGGCCTGATCCATCTCGGTCTCGTCGAGCCCGCCGAGGCTTTCGTCGGCGAGCAGAAGTTTGGGCCCGGTGGCGAGCGCCTTTGCCAGTTCGAGCTTCTTCAGGCCGGCGGCGCCGAGACCGTCGACGCTGGCGTGCCGGTCGGTCGAAAGGCCGACCATGCGCGAGCGCGCGTTCGGCGGCCTCGTCCGCCTTGGCGCGGCTGTGGCGACCCTGGCCGTAGTAGCCGGCGAGCGCCACGTTCTCGAAGATGGTGAGCCGGTGAAACGGCCGCGGGATCTGGAAGGTGCGGCCGATGCCGCCATTGATGATGCGGTGCGGCGCCTGGCCCGCGATCTCCGTGCCGTTGAACAGGATCGATCCTGCCGTCGGCGTCAGCGTGCCCGACAGCATGTTGAAGATCGTGCTCTTGCCGGAGCCGTTCGGGCCGATCAGGCCGAGAATTTCGCCCTGCTCGACCCTGAACGACACGTTGTTAACAGCGGTGAAGCCGCCGAAGCGCTTCACCAACCCGTCTACCGTCAGCACCCCGGAACCTCCGCTTGGCCTGCTTCCGCCCTTACTGGTTGCTGAACGTCGTTCCCTTCGGCAGCGGCAGCACGGCCTCGCGCTGCGCCTGGCTCTTCGGCCACACCACATACGACTTGTCGTCGACATACTGGATGACAACAGGGAACGAGCGCTCGTTCTGGCCGGACATCTGCGTGCCCTCGCCGTGGAACTTGACGCCGAAGCCGAGCATGGTGCCGCCTTCGGGAAGATCGACCTCCAGCGCTGCCTTGCGCAGCGCCTCGGGATCGACGCCGCCATATTTCTTGATCGCGCGCGGCAGCACCTCGGTCAGGAAGACGTAGGTGTTGGACGCCGCCATGCCGACATGCGCGGAGCGGATCGCGACGCCGGGCTTGGCCTTGTCGAATTCCTCCCCGACCATCTTGATGACGGGCGGCAGCTTCGGATCCATCGACTTCTGGTTCGCGAGCCAGATCGAGATCGGATCGGTGTTGAAGACGTAGTTGACGTCGCCTCCCAAACCTTCCTTCAGCTTCTCGTAGACGCCATAGCCCGCACCGTGGCCGACCAGGGCACCGAATTTCAGGCCCTGCTCGCGCGCCTGGCGGCCGAACAGGGTGATGTCCGGGTTATAGCCGGTGTGGAAGATCACGTCGGGCCGCGCGCGCTTCAGCTTGGTGACGAGGGCGGAAAGATCGGGCGCGGTGGCGGAATAGCCTTCCTTCATCACGATGTTGAAGCCGGCCTTCCTGGCGCCGGCCTCGTTGCCCTTGGAGACGTCGACGCCGTAGGCGCCGTCCTCGTGGATGATGGCGACGCGCAGATCCTTCGGCTCCTTGCCGAGCTTCTCCTTGGAGTTCTGCGCGATGAAATCCATCGTCATCAGGCCGAACTGGTCGCCCGAGGCCTGCGGACGGAACACGTATTTGAAGTTCTTGTCGGCAAGCACCGCCGACGAAATGCAGGTGGTGATCCACATGAAGTTCTTCAGCTGCTCGACACGCGCGGCCACCGGCACGCATTGCGCCGACGAGAAGAAGCCGAGCAGCATGTTGACCTTTTCCTGCTCGATCAGCCGGACGGCCTCGTTGATCGCGACATCCGGCTTGCTCTGGGCGTCGGCGTAGACCGCCTCGACCTTGTAGCCCTCGACGCCGGTCTTGGCGTACTGGTCGAGCATGATCTTGGCGCCGATATATTGCAGCTCGGAGCCGCCGCCCGCGAGCGGGCCGGTCAGGTCGTAAATCACGCCGATCTTGATTTTTTTCGCTTGATTCTCCTGGGCCTCGGCGGAAGCCGCCATCCCCAGCACCGCCATTGCGGCGGACAGCCCAACGAGCAGGCGTGCAGCTCTGCGCCCCGGCATGAAATCCTCCCTTGGATTATTTTTTGTGCACTGCGTTTTTTGTTGTTGTTGGCGCCTATCACATTGGTAGCGCGACCAGTTGTCAAGCGCATTGCTTGCGGCCACATCGCGCAGGCACGCTCGAAGTCCGGCGAACCCTGCACGTCAGGGTTGGGATGCGAACTGCGTCTCCAGGAACGCCGTGACAAAGCGCGGCATCGCCGAGTTAAGGTCTTGCGTGCCGCGGACGAGATGAATCGCCGACAATTCGGGCGATCGCTGCAAGGCGAGATTGCCCTCGATCCTGCCGCGCAAGGCATCGCCCGGCATATCGACGTGCAGGATGCGGATCATCGCGACGGCGGCTCCGGTGGAGATGCAGTGCCAATCCGCGTCGCTTCGATAGTCGCCGGGTGCGAGGCCAGTCTCCTCCTCGAGCTCGCGCACGACGCTGCCCGATATGTCGACCGCGCCGTCCCTGATGTCGTCGAGATCGGGCGTGCCCGAGGGAAAATAGATGCGCCCGGCATTCGACGTGTGCTGGCCCATTTCACCGAGCGCGAAGGCGCCGTCGGCGCAGCGCAGCGCGCCCATCCCGAAACCGTTGAACACGGTTGGATCGGGAAAGCCCCAGTCGCGCCACGCCAGAAAGCTCGCGAAATCAGTCTCGAAATAGCTGGAGCTGAAACGATCCCCTGTAAATACCGGGTTGCGCCCCAGGAGGACGCGGCCGTTCCACATCGCCGGCCTTTCACGCTGCTGTTCCGCGAAAGTGCGCATCGATTTCCGCGCGGCGTGCCTGCGCGAACGGCCACGCCCACGCCTCCACGGCGAGATCAAGCGTGCTGACGCGGTGAATGACCGGGGGCCTCGTGCCACTCATCGCATCACACCGCTCAATGTCGCCCGGATACTTGTCTTCACTTGGCGTTCGTGCCCGTGGTCTTCTTGACCTGTTCGACGTATTTGTTGGTCCAGGTCTTGCTGACGTCGATATTGGCCTTGGCGACCTCGGGCGAGCCCTCGCTGAACACCGCGAGCACCGCGTCGGCGCCCTTGGGATCCATCTTGCCGGTTTCCGAATACATCGGGATCGTGTTCTTCAGCGCGGCCAGATAAAGCTCCTTGTTCTTGCCGACCATTTCCTCCGGCATCTTCGCCATGATCTCTTCCGGCGAGTGGGTGTGGATCCACGTCAGCGTGTTGACGATCGCATTGGTCAGGGCCTGCACTTCCTTTTCGTGCGAGTTGATCCACGCCACGGTCGTGTAGAGCGCGCCGCCGGGATACTCGCCGCCGAACAAGGCAAGCGTGTCCTTTTGCGTGCGGGTGTCGGCGAGTATCTTCAAATCAGGATAGTTGCCCTGCAGAACGGTGACGGAGGGGTCGAGCATCACGGCCGCCTCGATCTGTCCCTGCTGCATGGCGGCGACGGCGGTTGCACCGAGGCCGACACCGATCACCGCGGCGCTGGTTGGATCGAGGCCGTTCTTCTTCAGGAGAAATTTCAGGAAGAAATCGGTCGAGGAGCCCGGCGCGCTGACGCCGACTTTCTTGCCGGCCAGATCCTTGATCGATTTGATGTCATTGGTGTGCTTGGGCGACACCACCAGCACCAGGCCGGGATAGCGGTCATAGACCACGAAGGACTGCAGTTCCTGCTTCTTGGCGGCCAGATTGACGCAATGGTCGAAATAGCCCGACACCACGTCGGCACTGCCGCCGAGCACGGCCTTCAGGGCATCCGAACCGCCCTTGACATCGACCAGTTCGACGGCAAGCCCCGCCTTTTCATACTCGCCGAGCTGTTTTGCCAGCACCGTCGGCAGGTAGCACAGGCAGGAACCGCCCCCGATCGCGACGGTGACCTTGCTTTGCGCTGCGGCAAGGCCTGACGTGAGCGCCAGGGCCAGCAGCGCCCCGATCAGCCGGCCGAATAGTTTCTTCATGACTTCCTCCATTGCTGGGTGGGACGATAAAGCAGTGCAACTGGCTTGAGAAGGCTATCGCTGCCGTCATTCCGGGGCGTGCGAAGCACGAACCCGTAATCCATGGCACCGCAGAGCTGATAGCCCGATGGATTCCGGGTTCTCGCTTACGCGAGCCCCGGAATGACGGCGGTGATAGCTGGCCAGATGCCGGCCGACGGCATAGCATTGACGTCGCAAACAACGACAAAATGGGAGGACCATCCAATGAACCGCGTTGCAATCACGCTATCGCTCGCCGCCGCTTTCGCCGCCGGATGCAGCGTCACCCACCTGTTGCGGCCGGCGATTGCCGCCGAGAACATCACCGCGCAGGTCATTCACACCGGCGAACTCGAAGGCGATGCGCTCGGCATGGCATCCGGCACCGGGATGCGCTCCAAACTATTCGTCTCCGCCGACGGCATGACCATCTCGGTCCAGGACGGCAACGTGCCCAAGCACATGCATCCCAACACCAACGAGATCCAGTACATCCTCGACGGCACCGGAACGATCTGGCTCGACGACAAGGAAGTGAGGGTGAAGCCCGGCGATCTCGTGGTGATCCCGAAGGGCACCGCGCATGGCGGCACCAAACCCGACGGCCGCACCATCAAGGCGATCGCGATCAAGACGCCGCCGCAAGCGCCTGATGATACGAAGATGTTGAATTGAGGGTGCGATTTCGGCCGTCATTGCGAGCGAAGCGAAGCAATCCATTCTTTCTTTCCGCTGAGAGATGGATTGCTTCGTCGCTGCGCTCCTCGCAATGACGGTGGAGACAATGACGGCAGGAATCGTTACCCCCTGCCCTCCGCAGCAGTCGGCCGCCAGACCAACAGCCGCCGCTCGACCAGCGTCACCACCATGTCGATCAGGATGACGAAGACGGACAGCACGAACATGCCGGCGAACACGGCGGCGACGTCGAACACGCCTTCGGCCTGCTGGATCAGGTAGCCGAGGCCGGCCGCCGATCCCAGATATTCGCCGACCACCGCGCCGACCACGGCAAAGCCGACCGCCGTGTGCAGCGACGAAAACATCCACGACAGCGCCGACGGCCAGTAGACGTGGCGCGTCAACTGCCGCTCGCTCATGCCGAGCATGCGGCCGTTGTCCAGCACGGTCGGCGAGACCTCCTTGACGCCCTGATAGACGTTGAAGAACACGATGAAGAACACCAGCGTCACGCCGAGCGCGACCTTGGACCAGATGCCGAGCCCCAGCCACAGCGCGAAGATCGGCGCCAGCACCACGCGGGGCAGCGCGTTGATCATCTTGACATAGGGATCGAACACCGCGGCGACGAGCGGCTTGCGCGCGAACCAGAACCCGACCAGGACGCCGCCGATCGAGCCGATCACGAAAGCGAGGATCGATTCCCACAGCGTGATGAAAAGGTGTTTCCAGATCACGCCTGACGTGAACCACTTCACAACCTGACTGGCGACGTCGAACGGATTGGAGAAGAAGAACGGCGGCAACAGGATGCGGCCGAATAACGGCACCGTGGTAAGGACGTGCCACAGCGCCAGCGCGACGACCGCGACCAGCAATTGCAAGGCGAGAAGCATTAATCGAGACATGAGCGATAACTATCTCCGGGTCGTCCCCGCGAACGCGGGGACCGATAACCAGGGGTGTTCATTGTTGCAGAAGGTCTCTACCCTATCGCCCAAACGATAGGACACGGCGTATGGGTCCCGGCGTTCGCCGGGACGACGTGGGAAACGCGACATCAGCCTGCCTCCGCCGCCTGCGAGGATTGCGCATAGCCCTTCATCACTTCGGCCTTCAGCACGCTCCAGATCTCCCGGTGCAGTTCATGAAAATCCTTTTCCATGCGGATTTCGGCAATGTCGCGCGGGCGCGGCAGCGGCACCCGCCAGTCGCCGATGATGCGTGCGGATGGCCCGGCCGACATGATGACGACGCGGTCGGCAAGCGCGATCGCCTCTTCGAGGTCGTGGGTGACGAACAGCACCGCCTTGCGGTCGGCGTTCCATAATTCCAGCAGCAAATTGCCCATGATCTGCCGGGTCTGGGCATCGAGCGGGCCGAACGGCTCGTCCATCAAGAGTATCTTGGGGTCGCGGATCAGGACTTGCGCCAGCCCCACCCGCTTGCGCTGTCCGCCGGACAGCATGTGCGGATAGCGGTTGGCGAAGGCGCCGAGCCCCACGGAAGTGAGCCAGCCCTGCGCGCGCTGCAGCGCCTGTTCGCGCGGCGCGCCCTTGATGTCGAGGCCAATGGCGACATTGTCGATCGCGGTCTTCCAGGGAAACAGCGCATCGGCCTGAAACAGGTAACCGGCGTCCCGGTTCAGGCCGGTCAGCGGCGAGCCGAAAATCCTCACCGACCCCGCGACAGGCTTCAATAGCCCGGCGGCGACATTGAGCAGCGTCGATTTCCCGCATCCGGTGGGGCCGACGATGGCGACGAACTCGCCATCCGCCACCGACAGGCTGGCCTGTTCCACCGCCGTATAGACACGGTCCCCGGCCACGCGAAAGGCCACCGTCGCATTGTCGAGCGCGACCGCGATGGGCTGTTCGTTACCCGCCATGTTTTTCCCCAGAATTTGGAGTGATGCCATAGCGGTTACGAGAGGTAATTTCAACGCGGCCATTGATCATCCAGCCTTGATCATCCAGCCTTCGGATTTGAGCCGGCCGAGACTTCGGCTTGCTCTCTCTTGGAGGGCACGCTACTTTTACGCCACTCAATCGAGAAAGGAGGGCCGCGCGATGACGACATTTTTCCGGCATTGTCGCCAGCGTGGTCCGGTCGACGCCCTGCAAATGCGTTTGCAGGGCTGACCAGAGGCTCCCCTACAAAACCTGTTCCTGGTCTGCCCTTCGTGGCGATGCGACGTTGCACGCTTCTGGCGTTCACGCCTGCATTCTTATCCCCGCCGCGCTTTGACACCGACATCCGACGATGGCTGCGTGCCCGGGATGTCGTGATCGGCCGGCAAGACCTGAGAACGATCATGACCCTTATCACACTCCGTAATCTCGGCGTAACGCTGAGCGCGCCGCTGTTTTCCCGGTTGAACCTCGTCGTCAATGCCGGCGACCGGATCGGGCTTGTCGCCGCCAACGGTCGCGGAAAATCCACCCTGCTGCGTTGCGTGGCAGGCGAGATGGAAGCGAGCGAAGGCGAAATCACGAGATCCCGAGGGCTGACGATTGGCTATGTCGAGCAGGACGTGCCGGAAGCTCTGATGGACCGGCGCTTCTACGCAGCCGTGCTCGAGACGCTCTCCGCCGACCAGCGGTACAGTGAACATTGGCGGGTCGATGTGGCGCTGGAAGCCCTTGAGGTGCCCGAGGCGCTCAGGCAGCAGCCGCTAAGACACCTGAGCGGCGGCTGGCAACGTTTTGCCATGCTCGCCCGCGTGCTGGTGACCGAGCCCGACGTGCTGTTGCTCGACGAGCCTACCAACCACCTCGATCTCGGCCGGATCGGCCAGCTCGAAAATTGGCTGAACGCGCTGCCGCGGGACATGCCCGTCGTCATATCCAGCCACGACCGCGCCTTTCTCGACGTGACCACGAACCGGACGCTGTTCCTGCGGCCGGAGCAGTCGCAGATGTTTTCATTGCCCTATACACGGGCGCGCGCCGCACTGCGCGAGGCCGATGCATCGGACGAGCGGCGCTATCAACGCGACCTCAAGACCGCCCAGCAACTCCGCCAGCGCGCGGCGAAACTCAACAACATCGGCATCAACTCCGGCAGCGATCTCCTGTTGTCGAAGACCAAGCAGTTGAAGCAGCGCGCGGAAAAGCTTGAAGATGCGACAAAGCCTGCGCACCTCGAGCGATCGGCGGGGACGATCAGGCTTGCCAATCGCGGGACGCATGCCAAGGTTCTGGTCACGCTGGAGGATGCCACGGTCGAGACGCCGGACGGCAGACTGCTGTTTCGGACCGGCAAGCAGTTCATCGGCAAGGGCGACCGAATCGTGCTGCTGGGCTCAAACGGCGCAGGCAAGACCCGGCTGGTGGCGATGCTGCGCGCAGCCATCGAAAATCCGGACGCCGCGCAGGCCGGCATCAGGGCGACGCAGTCGCTGGTGCTCGGCTATTGCGACCAGGCTCTCGCCGATCTTGCCGACGCCGACACGCCGATGACCACCATCGCACGCCGCTTCGATGTCGGCGACCAGCGTGCGCGCGCGTTGCTCGCGGGATCCGGCCTCGCGATCGAGATGCAGGGTCGTCCGATCGGCCAGCTTTCCGGCGGACAGAAGGCGCGTCTCGGCATGCTGCTGCTGCGCCTGACCCAGCCGAACTTCTATCTTCTCGATGAGCCGACCAATCACCTGGATATCGAGGGACAGGAAGCGCTGGAAGACGAATTGATGGACCATCAGGCAAGCTGCCTGCTGGTTTCACACGACCGCAGCTTCGTGCGGACAGTGGGCAACCGGTTCTGGCTGATCGACGGTAAGAAGCTGGTGGAATTGGACGGGCCAGAGGGGTTCTTTGCATCGGTGGGCGCAAGCGGTTAGCGGCCGCGCGGCCCGCGCAACCGCCTCCCCTCCCAAAGGTTCGGATGATGCCTTGGCGGTTTACGAAAGATAGGTTCAACGCGGCGCTGCAATCGCTGGAATTAGAGGCTAAGATGGCGGCCACCGATCAAGAAGAGCAAGCAAGGCGTTCAAAAACCTTTGAATTTGGGAGAACAGATTATGCGTAGAGCGTTCCGGTTGGCTGGGGCAGCCGTCATGTTGGGCTCAAGTATCTTTTCCGTGGCCGAAGCGCGGGCGTTCGAACTTGCAGGCGCATGGGCGGGGCACGCCGATCTGTGCAGCCAGGTCTTCACAAAGAAGGACGGCAAGGTGGTGTATGCAGAGTTTTCCGAGCTTTTCGGTTCAGGTTTCATCATCGATGGCGACCGGATCGTGGGAAGAGCCGGGACCTGCACAATCAAGTCCAGGAAGCAGGAGGGCGATAGCCTTGAGCTTTCCGCAGCTTGCGCTTCGACCATCATGACGCAGGATGTCCGATTCAGCCTGAAAATCATCGACGACAACACCATTTCCCGGTCGTTTGCCGAGATTTCGGGAATGACCCTGAACTACACGAGATGCAAGTTCTAGGCGAAAGCCGCAAACACGCCGATCATCTAGAACGCAAACCAGGCCTTGGCGACGAACGTCGCGCCGCACCAGTTCGAGGTAAGGCCAGCCGGGTTGGTGACGGGATCGGCACGGCCACCCAGCCGCGCATTTGGATCTCCGGTGAAGACGAAGCAGTTCTCTTTCGAGAGATTGGTGTCGTAATAGCGCAGATCGAGGTTGAAGGCCTTATGCGTGAAGGTCACGCCCGCCTGCCAATTGAGATAGGCGGGTAGCGGGAAGCCGCCGAGGGCCAGCGCCTGATTGCCGAACCACGAATAGCCGGCAGCGGTGGTGAAGGATATGCCGAGGTTCGCCGGGAGCAGATGGCCCGGCACGTCGTAACCGACACCGGCCGCGACGTATTGGCTCCAGGCGCCGGTGTTCGAGACGTCAGGAGAATAGGCGTAGCCGGCGGCGACGCGGACCTGTTCGCCGATGCTTCGGTCGCCGCGGACAACCGCCTCCCAATAATTGATGCCGGTCTCGCCGGGCAGTCGCTCTCCGGGATAGGCGAAATAGGTGATGCCGAAATCGAAATCGATCGCCGCGATCTTCTGGCGAACGCCGGTCGCAAAAGTGAACTCGGCGAGTGGCTGCGTCGGCAGCTTGACGCTGGCCACTGTGGTGCCGGCGTACAGGGCGCCGAACCTTGCTTCAAGGGCGGCCCCGGCTGCGGGCCCGTGATCGGACAGCGTGGTCCCGCGATAAATGTAGTCGGATGCGGCCCCCGCGCGGGCGCTGAATTCGAGCTCACTCGCAGACGTTGCGCGGTTCGGTTCGGAGGCGGACCAACCGCGATTGCCGAGGCCGATCGCGCCGCCCGGGCTGACCTCGAGGTTTTGCGCGCGCGCCAAACCACCGGTCATCGGCGCAAGCGACAAGGCAACGCACACGGCAATCGGGGTGCCGCTGACGTGCCAAACTCTTGCAACGCCTCGCTGCCACACCATCGACTATCCTCCAAGGGCTACCGCGATGCCGACCAGCGCACTGCCAAGGGCCACCATCGAAAGTCCCGCCGCCCAGGGCCTAATCCCGCTATGAACGCCGAACGCGTAACCACAGCAAAACAGCATCGCGATGGCGACGGCGTAGGAGACGCGCAACGCCAGTTTGGCGTCGCTGATAAAGATGAAGGGGATCACGACCGGGAAAGTCGCAAGGAAACTCAGCAGGCAAAGTCCCAGCGCTCCGGTCCAGTCGCGCCTGGTCAGCTTCGGACCCTCGGGCTCAGGCGACTGCAGCACTTTTTGCCGCATCAACTCCAGTTGCTCCGCACGCAGGACCGACACCAGTTCCGGCGGCAGCGCGTCGGCGATGACTGCTTGCGCGGCCTCGGCATCCGGCGCCTGCCGTATGGCGCGCAGGGTCAGGTTCTTGCTGCCCCGCTCATTGATACGCGCCAGCAGATAAAGGCCGCCGTCTACGATGCCCCAGGCCAGGTTGCAGCCAAGCGCACCGATCAGCATCGTCTGAATCTGGATATTGCCCGACGTTGCGACACCGAGGCTGCAGATGAAGGTGAGCGCCATGATCAGGCCGAACAAGGTCTCCGAGATCCGTTCCATCGGATCCAGCACACGCCCAAAAGGAATATCCGAGACCTCTGACATCGAATCAAACCCGTTGGCTCAATCTGCAGGGCAAATTCGCTGACTATTTTAGCTGGCGATGATGTGTAGGTTATCGTCGGAAGTCAAAGCCATTAATCGCGGCGTGATCCGCGACCACCAGGTTTGGCGCGAGAGGCCCCCTTGGGGCGGACCCGCTTCCAGCCTGCCCGTCGGCATAAAAGATCCGCGCTCGGCTCACGGCCGGCGATTTATCGGCTATCACTGTATCCGTTGAGAATCGCCCAAGGGTTGGGACCGCACCGAATGCCGACCACGCCACTGATCGCCTATGCGCATGTCGGCAAGACATTCGACGACGGCCGCGTGGTGGCCGTCGACGACGTCTCGCTCGAGGTCGCCGAAGGCGAATTCCTGGCCATCGTTGGCGGCTCCGGTTCGGGCAAGACCACGCTGTTGCGGCTCACCAACCGGCTGATCGAGGCCGACGGCGGCACCATCACGGTCGAAGGCGAGGACGTACGAAATGTCGATCCGATTCCGCTGCGCCGGCGGATCGGCTATGTCTTTCAGAGCGGCGGACTGTTTCCGCACCTCAGCGTCGCCGGCAATGTCGGTGTCACGCCCAAGCTACTGGGCACGCCTCCTGCCGAGATTTCCGCGCGGGTGGACGAACTGCTCGACCTGGTGCGGCTCGACCGCGCGCAATACCGCGACCGCCTGCCGCATGAACTTTCCGGCGGCCAGCGCCAGCGCGTCGGCGTGGCGCGCGCACTCGCCGCAAAGCCGCGTATCGTGCTGATGGACGAGCCGTTCGGCGCGCTCGATCCCCTCACCCGCGATGCGCTCGGCGACGATTTTCGCGAGTTGCACAGGAAACTCGGCCTGACGACGGTGATGATCACCCATGACATGACCGAGGCCATTCTGCTTGCCGACCGCATTGCTGTGATGCGCGGCGGGCGACTGTTGGCAGAGGGCACGCCGGCTCAGCTATCGAAGTCGGACGATCCTTACGTCGGCGAACTCCTGCGCACGCCGCGGCGGCAGGCGGAGCGGCTAGGCGCCCTGCTGCCGCGGGATGGCGCGGCATGAGCCTGCTCACCGATCCGCGCTGGAGCGAGGCGCTGGGCCATTTGCCCGACTATCTCGGCAACCACGTCCGCGTCAGCGTCACCGCGCTGGCGCTCGGCCTTCTGGTCAGCCTGCCGCTCGCCATCATCTCGCGTCATCGCCCGGTGATGCGCGGCGCGCTGCTCGGGCTTGCCAGCATCGTGCAGACAGTGCCGGGACTGGCGCTGCTGGCGCTGTTCTATCCGCTGCTGCTGGCGCTCGCGGCGCTCTCGCTGTCGTGGTTCGGGTTTGGCTTCTCGGCGTTCGGATTCCTGCCGGCGGTGCTGGCGCTTGCGCTCTATTCGATGCTGCCGGTGCTGCGCAACACCATCACCGGCTTGCAGGGCGTCGATGCGGCGATCCTGGAAGCGGCACAAGGCGTCGGCATGACGCCGCGGCAATCGCTGTTCACGGTGGAACTGCCGCTGGCGCTGCCTGTCATGATGGCCGGCATCCGCACCGCGGCGGTCTGGGTGATCGGCACCGCGACGCTGTCGACGCCGATCGGCCAGACCAGTCTCGGCAATTACATCTTTGCGGGGCTGCAGACCCAGAACTGGGTGTTCGTGCTGTTCGGCTGCCTCGCCGCCGCGGTGCTGGCGCTTGCCGTCGATCAATTGCTGGCGCTGATCGAAATCGGCCTGCGCCACCGCAGCCGCCTGCGCGCGGCCTTGGGCGGCATCGGCATCGCCGCGCTGGTCGCGGCGACGCTGGTGCCGTCGATCTCGCGCTCGCAGGCGAGCTATGTCATCGGCGCAAAAACCTTCACCGAGCAGTATGTGCTGGCAGCGCTGATCGGGCAGCGGCTGAAGGCGGCCGGGCTGTCCGCAACGACACGCGAAGGCCTTGGCTCCAACGTGGTGTTCGACGCGCTGGCAAGCAACGATATCGACGTCTATGTCGACTATTCCGGCACGCTGTGGGCCAACCAGTTCCAGCGCAGCGACATCCGGCCGCGCGAGGTGCTGCTCGGCGAATTGAAAACCCTGCTGGCGAAACAGAACATTACGCTGCTGGGCGAACTCGGCTTCGAGAACGCCTATGCGCTGGTGATGCCGCGCAAGCGCGCCGAACAGCTCGGCATCCGCACCATCGCCGACCTCGCCTCGCGCGCGGCGAACCTGTCGATCGCCGGCGATTACGAGTTCTTCTCGCGGCCGGAATGGGCTTCGCTGCGAAAGATCTACGGGCTGTCGTTCCGCTCGCAACGGCAGATGCAGCCAGACTTCATGTATGCAGCAGCCGCATCCGGCGAAGTCGACGTCATCGCGGGCTACACCAGCGACGGGCTGATCGCAAAATACGATCTCGTGGTGCTCGGCGATCCCAGGCACGCGATCCCGCCCTACGACGCGATGGTGCTGCTCGCGCCGAAGCGCGCCGACGACCAGGCATTGCGCGCCGCACTGCAGCCGCTGCTCGGCAGGATCGATATCGCCACGATGCGCGAGGCCAATCTGCGCGCGGCAGGCAACGACGCCACGAGTTCGCCCGATGCGGTGGCGCAGTGGCTGTGGGACAAGGTGGAGAAGAAGTAGAG
This sequence comes from uncultured Alphaproteobacteria bacterium, assembly GCA_963791165.1. Classification (GTDB taxonomy): domain Bacteria; phylum Pseudomonadota; class Alphaproteobacteria; order Rhizobiales; family Xanthobacteraceae; genus Bradyrhizobium. Next base: position 21,266 of record CAWBRL010000035.1, read on the forward strand.
GGTTACACCGTCATTGCGACGAGCGAAGCGACGAAGCAATCCATACCGCCACTCGCTGTGAGATAGATTGCTTCGCTTCGCTCGCAATGACGGGGATGGAGCCGCGTGGATGGTCGGATCAAGCCCGGCCATGGCGGAACGAGAGACAATCAAAGCCCCTTGATCATCCCGGCGTCGATCAGGAGGCGGTTGAACCTGCGGGCTTCCGCGCCCTTCCTGCAGGCATAGAACGTCCCGTTGCAGCGGAGCATGATGCTCTTCTGCTCCTTGAACGAGGGATCCAGCGGAATGCCCGCGGCTTCCTGGAGCACGAGCGGGATATAGGCCGCATCGAGCGTATCGAGCGCCGACGACAGGTTTTGGGGGCGGTAGTTGATGCCATCGATGGCATAATAGGTTGAGTAGTATCGCGGATCGGTGGCCATCAGCCGTTTCGCCAGCGACTTCTGGTCGATTCCGGGCTCGAGCAGCTTTTGCGAGATCGCCGGCTGATGATCGCCGAAGCGCAGCACCAGGAACGACTGGTCCGGATAGTCGCGCTTCAACCGCGCGGTGAATTCGCCGTAGTCCTTTGCCGTCATGGTCTGACGGCGGATGTATTCATCGACTTCAGCGGTATTGCCTGGCGGCGTCCAGCCCGGCGGGGTCAGATCGGGCCGGTAGACGTCGGTCCACGGAAAATGATTGGCCGTGAGGTAGACGAACATGAAGACCGGCGATTGCGGCGACTGCTCGCGTTCGAACACCTTCAAGGCATGATCGAAATAGAACTTGTCGGGCTGCATGTCCTCGTTGACGCCCATCTCGGCCATGTCGATGAACTGCTCGACGCCGGCGGCCTTCTGGAAGGCGCGCGCGCTGAGGAAATCGCCATAAGTCGGATAGAGCGAGATGGTCTTGTAGCCGCAATTCTGCAGCGCCTGCGGCAGTCCGCGGGTGACGCGGCCGGCGGCAATTCGCGTGACGTAGAACTTCAGGTCGCCGAACGACCGCGCCGACAGGCCGGTCAGCACGTTGAATTCGGTGTACCACGTAGGCCCGCCGGTGGATTCAGCGATCATGGTCCGCTGCTTGCCGTCGATGGACTTGAAGTAGTCGGAATATCCCGCCGGCACCTTGATGTCAGGCGCAGAGGTGACGTCGAAGCTCGACTCGTCGAGCAGCATGATGATGTGCGGCCGCCTGGCCGTGGCGTCGCAGACCGCGCCTGCTGGCAGCGCAGGCAGGACAGCCGCGTTCGCGTCCCGCGCGAGGCTGAGCGGGCCGTTCGCCGGCGGATCGGCCTCGATCCATCCTGTCGATGCCAGCCGCGATACCGCCACCACGCCCGAGCGCGCCAGATTGGAGATATGATTGACGCCCTGGAACGGCTCCCATGCCTGCTCGGGCGATGCGACCGCCATCGCCGCGATCAACGCGGCCGTGGCCCCGAACTCCGGCCAATGCGAAACGGCGGCGCACGCGGAACGGATCGAAACGCCAGATCAGCCACAACAGCGGCATCGCAACGAGGCCCGCTGCGATCAATCGAAACTGCAACTGCGGAAATACCGAAAGCAGGAACGAAAACGTATCGCGGTCGATGATCAGGAAATCGAGGAACGTCAGCGTCAGCTGCAGGATTCCGAACTTGAAGTGCGACAGCGCGATCAGGACCGCCGTCAAGGCGAGCGCCAGCGCCGCGCATATCGCCGGCCGTGACAGTACGGACAGCAGAAGGCAGTTCATGAACGCCCACGCCAACAGCGACAGCGTGATCGCAAACGGCCCGTACTCGGTGGACAGCAGGATCGCCAGCGCCGCCAGATGGATCGTAACGATCACGCCAATGCCAAGCGCGGAGAACCGGGCACCGCGCGATCCTGCGCGGCCTGGGCTCTTTCCTGGTTCGGCAACGGCTGACATGTCGGCGTCCTCTCGATCATGATGCGATCATAAGGATCGCATCATGATCTCATCTTTTTATTTGAGCATGATCTGTTCGGAAAACCGGTTTCCACTTTTCCGGATCATGCTCTAAAGCCCTTTGATGAAACCGGCTTCGATCAGCAACCGGTTGAACCTGCGCGCTTCCGCGCCGTCCTTGCAAGCGTAAAACAGGCCCTTGCAGCGGAGCATGATGTTCTTCTGCTCCTCGAAGGACGGGTCTAGCGGTATGCCGGCGGCTTCCTGGATCACCAGCGGCAGGTAAGGCGCGTCGATCGTATCCATCACGACAGGGCTCTTCACCGGCTCGAAATTGATGGAGTCGATGGCGTAATAGGTGGTGAAGTAGCGCTGATCGTAAGTATCGAACTTGCGGGCGACCCTGGCTTCATCGAGGCCGGGATCCAGCAGACTCGACGAGAACTCCGGCTGGTGATCGCCGTAGCGAACGATCAGGAACGGCTGCGCCGGGAACTTCTTCTTCAGGGTGGCTATGAAGCCCGCATAGTCGCCGGCGCTGAGCGCCTGGCGGCGCAGATATTCGTCGACCACGGGAGCGTTGCCGGGGCTGCGCCAGGACGGCAGCAGTTCGGGGCGGAATTTCTTCTCCCAGGGAAAATGGTTGGCGGCGAGATAGACGAAGGTGAACAGCGGCGTGTTGGCCGGCTGTTCCGCGATCAGCTTCGCAGCCTTGTCGTAGAAGAAGGCGTCCGGCTCGATGCCCTTGGCGCCGAGATCGCGCGCGTCATAGAAGTGCTGGATGCCCGTGGTGGTCTGGAAGCCGCGCGCGCCCATGAAGGCGCCATAGGCCGGATAGAGCGAGATGGTGTTGTAGCCGCAGCGGCGCAGCGCCAGCGGCAATCCGCGTTCGACCCGCCCCGACGCGATGCGGGTGACGAAGTAGGAGAAGCGGCCGAACGAGCGCGACGACAGGCCGGCCAGCACATTGTATTCGGCCATCCAGCTTGCGCCGCCGCTGCTTTCGGCCAGGAACTTGCGCGCTTTGCCGTCGAACGACTGGAAATGGCTGCCATAGCCCGCCGGCACCTTGACGCCATTGGCCTGACGGATGTCGAAGCTCGAACTCGTCATGGATCATGATGATGTGCGGACGGCGCCCGGCGACCTGGCAGGAATCCTCCAGCGGCATCTTCAGGCGCTCGGCGAGCACGGCGTCCGATTCCATGAAGCCGTAATGGACGAAATCGGTTACCGCGGTGACGCCGGAGCGGGCGAATTTCGAGAAATAGCCGTCATCGTAATAGCCGCGCCAGGCCTCATCCGGCCACGTCAGGGAATAGCCGACCAGCGCGGCAAGACAGGCCAGCTTGCCGGCCAGCGCGGGCAGGCGGCGGATGCGGAACGGATCGAGCCACCACAGCGCATACATCAGGGGAATGGTGACAAGGGCGGCCAGCAGCACCGACCAGCGCAAATTCGGAAAGATCGTGAACAGGAACGCGGCGGTGTCGCGATCGATCACCATCAGGTCGACGAAGTTCGCGGTCATCTGCACCACGTCGTGCTTGAGCCGCGACAGCAGCACCAGCACCACGACCAGCGTCAGCGACAGCGCGCCCGACAGCGCCGGACGCCGCAACAGCGCGATGAAGAGAAAGTTCAGGATGCCCCATGACAGCACGAAGCCGAGGCGTGAACCGAAATCGACTTCGGTCTGCAGCATGATCGCCAGCGCCGCCATGTGCGGTGCAGCAACGGCTGAAAGACGCCAGAAACCGATCGCGGCAAGGCCGGCGGCAAGGGCGGTAGCGGACGGGCCGGGATTTGGCGCGGGCGCCATCGGGTACACGCAACATGACCCGGCGCAATGCAAAAGGTCTTGGCTGGCGAGGACCAGGAGACGCACGACCAGCCGGAACCTGTGTCGTGTCACAAAAACGTAGTGGAATGGTCATGAACACGCAATGAATTTGCCGCTTCGGGGGCGTGCCGTCATTCCGGGGCGATGCGAAGCATCGAACCCGGAATCTCGAGATTCCCGGGGGTGCAATTGCACCCCTGAGGTCTGGTCCTTCGGACCATCCCGGAATGACGGTGGAGGTTCACGACCGGCTGGCGATCCCCTCGATAAACAGATCGAGGATCGCCTCGGCGGTCCGCTCGGGCTCGCCTCCGCCCACCCCCCAGCGCGGAAAATGACCGTCGATGTTCATCCGGGCAAAGCCGTAGACCAGCGCCCGGCCGGCGATCTGGACCTGCTTGAGGTCGACCGAACGGAGCTGGCCCGCCGCAAACGCGTCCGCGAGCGTGCGTTCGGTCAGCTCGATCAGCTCGGCATTGTCGCGGGAGATGTCCGCCGACTTGTCGTGGTCGAAAAACCGGCGGCTGGAGATGATCTCGAAATGGGTCGGGTTGCGCATCGCCCAGCGCAGATAGGCCAGCCCCAGGCTGCGGAAGCGCGCCAGCGGATCGCCGGGGGGCGCTTCGGCCAGCGCCGCCACGATTTCGGCCCGGAAACGCCGCTGAGCCTCTTCCGCCACCGCCTGCATCAGGGCGTCGCGGCTCGGAAAATGCCGGAACGGCGCCCCCGGCGAGACCCCGGCGCGGCGGGCGGCCTCGCGGACGCTGACCGCATCGGGGCCGCCCTCCCCGACCAGCTGCAGCGCGGCGTCGATCAGGACCCGCCTGAGATCGCCATGGTGATACGGCTTCGGCGCCGCAGCCCGGGCGACGCGGCGGCGCGGTTTGGCGGGGGATTTGGCGGCGGGACGCATCTTTCCTCCCTAGCATCACTCCCTTGTGAATGTAAGCATCGATTACACGGATTGACCCTGGCGGCCGGGCATATGTAACTAGTGATTACATCACGCATTCGCGTCATCAAATGGGGGGCAAACATGCCGACGCGTCAACACTGGTTCGATGGCTGGCGGCTATTCGGCCTGCTCTCGCTGACACTGCTCGGCTTAAGCATCTGGATCGCGGGCATGCGAGAGTTCGAGGTCGACGGCGTGCGGATGGTGATCCGCTTCACGGCGCGGACCTCGCTGTTGTTGTTCTGCCTCGCCTTCTCGGCGGCGGCGCTGGCGCGGCTGTGGCCGAACGGCGGGACGCGGTGGCTGCGCCGCAACCGCCGCTATCTCGGCGTCACCTTTGCGGCCTCGCACGCCATCCACCTGTTTGCCATCGCCTGCTTCGCCGTCATGGATCCCGCAGCCTATGCGGCGGCGACCTCGATCGCGTCCTATATTTTCGGCGGCATCGGCTACGCCTTCATCATCGCCATGACCGCCACCTCGTTCGACCGCACCGCGGCGCTGATGGGCGCGCGCGCCTGGCGCATGCTGCACCTCACAGGCGGCTATTACCTGCTGTTTCAGTTCACGGTCTCGTTCGGCAAGCGGATTCCGGACATGCCGCTTTACGCGCTGTTCCTGATCCCGCTGGTTGCGGTGTTCGCACTGCGGATGATTGCGATGGCACCGCGCACGCAATCTACCGCGCGGGCTGGATGACGCACTAATCCCCGAGCAAATGGTATTGCCGTCCGAGCTGACGGTGCACTGACATGACGGCCCGATCGACGTCGCTGATCAGGCTGTCGCCAAGCACGACGTTGGGAATTTCCCAGTTCCGGCCCTCGCGGACATTGGGCAGGGCGCGCACGGCGGGCACCGAGGCTGTTTCGCATCCCACCTGGCCGCGCAGCGCGGCCTCGGCGAGTTGCGTCAATTCCGACTTGGTCTTTCCAGTCGTCGCCGTCACTGATGACCGATGCCTTCCAGTTCCCTGGCGCGCGCCTCGGTCATGCTGCGCATGCATTCGCCGGCATCGAGGCGGGCGATGGTGCCCTCACCCATTCCGTAATACAGGCAATTGGCGTCGCGATACTGGACCCATAGCCGCTGCGCCGCCCGCAACGGATCGCGCTGTGTCGGCTGAGCATCCTGCAGCGCTTTCTGATAAGCGACGTTCAAGCGCTTGTCCCATTGCGCGGTTTTGCCCTTCAGGCATTCCACCATCTGGAAGGTGTTGCCGTCGCAGGCTTGCTCGGGCTCGCCCTGATCGCCGGCCGCGGCGGCCGACACCAGCGCGAGTGCCACGGCCGAGCAGATCGCCGTTCTCAGCACCATGCTCATGCCCGCGGCATCAGGCCAAGACGCTTGGCGATGATCCCGTCCAGGGTGCGCTTGGGCAGCAGCGCCGCCATCACCTGCCGCATCGGGTCGGGCGCCAGCGTATAGCGCACCTTGGGCTTCGGCAGGATCAGCGCCTCGAACACCTTCGCAGCGATAACCTCCGCCGGCAGGATCTCATGTGGGCACAGGCTCTTGTGAGGGGTTTAATGAAGTTCGTCGTGAAGGAATTCTTAAGCGCCCGCTTGGTGGGTTTGCCCCCGCGGGCGCAGGCCAGGCTTGTCCGCTCGGGGTTGGACAGTTTCCCATTCGAGTTTTCCTGGCAACGGTTTAGAGAGGATAGCAGGCGGCCCGGACTACCGAAAGCTACGGAGAAATGCCCGATCCGGTTCAAGACCTGCCATTTTTTGCCGTTTGTCGCGTCAGACGGCGCACGGCGCGTTACGGCCGGCAAGGAAATACGGAGGCTCGCGCGCCCCATGCGGGGCGGGCTTTATCGCCTGCACGGCGCGCGATGACGACGGCGCGATGGCATTTTGTTGTCTTGGGCGGCCCCTGCAGCTCCAGGTGGTGGTTCCCGCCTTAACCCGGACGTAACAGTGGACCCGCCATTGTCCGGACCGAACCCTTGTAACAACCACAACAACAGGCTGCCCACCGTGCAACAGCCGGCTCATTCGATCATCGCCGAACTCGAGGACGCCGTAAGAGGCGGCTCGCCCGCCAGACGGGTGGAAACCCTCCGTCAGGTCACCGATCTCTTTCTCAACGACGGAGAACGCCTCAGCGACGACCAGGTCCAGGTTTTCGACGACGTGCTCTGCCTCTTGATCGCGCGCGTCGAGACGCGGGCCAAGGCCGAGCTGTCAAAACGGCTGGCGCCGCTCGACTACGCGCCGTTCGAGGTCATCCAGCATCTCGCCTGGGACGACGAAATCGAGGTCGCCGGCAGCGTGCTCGCCAATTCCAGCCGGCTCGGGACCGAGGTGCTGGTCGAGATCGCCAGCAGCAAGGGGCAGGATCATCTGCTTGCCATTTCCGGCCGCGCCAACCTTCCCGTCGCCGTCACCGACGTCATCGTCGATCGCGGCGAAGGCAAGGTGATCCGCAAGCTGGCCAACAATGCCGGCGCGCATTTCTCCGAGCAGGGCTTTTCCTCCATTGTCGCCCGCGCCGGTGCGGACGATGAGCTGGTCGAAATCCTCGGCCTCCGCGCCGATTTTCCGCCAAAATTTCTGGCCGACCTGCTGCGCCGCGCCAAGGACACGGTCCGCAGCCGCCTGCTGGCGGTCGCACCGCCCGCGGTCCAGGAAGAGATCAGGCAGGTATTGAACGAGATCGCCCGCGAAGCACCGCCTCCGGGACGCAATTTTGGCGTCGCCGAGGAACTGGTGAAGCTGATGAAGGAGTTGAGCGAGCTGGACGACGCCGCCGTCTACAATTTCGCCGAGTTCGAAGAAGTTCGACGAAGTCACGGTGGCCCTTGCGGTTCTCAACGACATGCCGGTCGAAATGACTGCCCGGCTGATGGATGGACCGCGCGCCGACCTGATCCTGATCCCCTGCCGGTCGGGCCGGCTGAACTGGCCGACCGTCGAGTCGATCCTGCGCAACCGGCCGGCGTTCGGCCCGATCGACGACAAGACGCTGGAGGTCGCGGAACGCGACTACCGCAAACTGTCGTTGGAGACGGCGCAGCGGACCGTGCGGTTCTGGCAGCTCCACAACAGGATCGAGAAGGAGCCGGTCCGCCCGGCCAGCCTTCAATAGCCGGTTTGGCTGCGAGCCGCACTTCCGCCGGACCGATGCAAGGTAAGAGCGGCTGACGACGCGCGAGCGGCTCTTGTCGTCGCGTCATATCGAACAGCAATCAGCATCCGATATGGATCAGGAAGTCACGCTCAGGCTTGGAATGCGCACGGCTTTTTGTCGCTAACGTATCGGGTGATGCTTGGCACAAGGCTTCGAAGAAAAAGGCGAGACCGCATTTGCGATCTCGCCTGGACAATGTCGATCGAGGTTCAAGACGAAACTTCCAATCCTCATGGTGAGGCGGCGCGCAGCGCCGTCTCGAACCATGTAGCCCCGCTGGTGCCATTCATCCTTCGAGACGCCGCTGCGCGGCTCCTCCAGCGACAAGCGGAAACCGCTTGCGCGGGATGAGGTCTGACACCAGACCCAGCCTCAGTTCTTGGTCTTGTCGACCAGCGCGCCCTTCTTGATCCACGGCATCATGTCGCGGAGTTTTGCGCCGACTTCCTCGATCGGATGCTCGGCGAGCTTGGCGCGGGTTGCCTTGAACGAGGTCTGGTTGACCTTGTTCTCCAGCATCCAGTCGCGGGCGAACTTGCCGCCCTGGATGTCGGCGAGGACGCGCTTCATCTCGGCCTTGGTCTCGGCAGTGACGATGCGCGGGCCGGTGACGTATTCGCCGTATTCGGCCGTGTTGGAGATCGAGTAGTTCATGTTGGCGATGCCGCCTTCATAGATCAGGTCGACGATCAGCTTCACCTCGTGCAGGCACTCGAAATAGGCCATCTCGGGGGCGTAGCCGGCTTCGACCAGCGTCTCGTAGCCGGCCTTGATCAGCTCGACCAGGCCGCCGCAGAGCACCACTTGCTCACCGAACAAATCGGTCTCGCACTCTTCCTTGAACGAGGTCTCGATGATGCCGGCGCGGCCACCGCCGATTGCCGAGGCATAGCTGAGGCCGAGGTCATGGGCATTGCCGGAAATGTCCTTGGCGATCGCGATCAGGCAGGGCACGCCGCCGCCGCGCTGATATTCCGAGCGCACGGTGTGGCCGGGGCCCTTGGGCGCGATCATCAGCACGTCGAGGTCGGCGCGCGGGTCGAGCAGGTTGAAATGGACGTTGAGGCCGTGGGCGAAAACCAGCGCCGCACCCTTCTTCATGTTGTCGTGCAGGTGCTCGCGGTAGATGTCGCCCTGCAGCTCATCGGGGGTGAGCATCATGACGAGGTCGGCCCATTTGGCGGCCTCGGCGACTTCCATCACCTTGAAGCCGGCGGCTTCCGCCTTCTTGGCCGAGGCCGACCCCTTGCGGAGCGCAATGGCCACTTCCTTGACGCCGGAGTCCTTGAGATTCAGCGCATGGGCGTGGCCCTGGCTGCCGTAGCCGACGATGACGACTTTCTTGCCTTTGATCAGGTTCAGGTCGGCATCACGATCGTAATAAACACGCATGGTCTTTTCCTTAATCGATGGCCAAAATCGGCCGGTAATCAGGCATTTGGGTGGATAAGGACCGCCGGTTGCCCGCGAATTTCCGGCGTTGTCTAGAGCATTTTCTCCCTCAGGGGAAACCTGTTTCTGCATGGCGCACTTCATGCGTCCGTGAAGACCGGATAGAGCGAGGCCAGCAGCAGCACCGCCATGACGATGTTGAAGGCCCGGACCGCCCGCCGGGAGGTCAGGATCGGCCGCAGAGCGACCCGAACAGGGCCCAGGCGGTGCAGGACAGGATCCCCAGAAGCAGGCTCAGCGCCACCTGGATCGCGATGTTCCAGGGATAGGCGGCGATGGCCGCATAGGCGGTGATGGTGCCGATCACCATGACCCAGCCCTTGGCATTGACCCACTGGAACATCGCCGCGCCCCAGAACGTCATTGGCCCGCGGCTGTTGTCCTGCTCCGCCGAGGGCGGCTCGGAGATCGCAATATGGACGGCGAGGTAGATCAGGTAGGCGACCCCGGCATATTTGAGGATCGTCTGCAGCACCGGATAGGCGATGAAGATGGTCCCGAGCCCGAGGCCGACCGCGCCGACCATGAAGGCAAAGCCTATCGTGATGCCCATGATGTGCGGGATGGTCGGGCGGAAACCGTAAGTGAGCCCCGACGACAGCAGCATGATGTTGTTCGGCCCCGGCGTGAAGAACATCACGGTGGCGAACATGACGAAGGCGATCAGGAGCGAATGCGACATGGTGGCCTCACGCGATCTTTGGCAGAGCTTGTTCTTCTGAAGCCTCTTGCTTTTTGGACTCCGGGCGACGCCTGGACAGCAGCATGACGGCGATACCGCCGATCACTGTGATCATGCCGGCCATCCGCAGCGGCCCGAAGGTTTCGCCGAACACCACGCTCGACGCGGCCGAACCGACGAACGGCACCAGCAGCGCGAACGGCACCACCTGTGCCGCCGGATAATCCCGCAGCAGCCTCCCCCACAGCCAGTAGGCGATGCTGGTGGTCACGCCACCGAGGAAAAGCATGCAAATGATCGCCGTCGGCGACGCATGCGTCAGTTCGTGCCACGTCGGCGCAGGTCCGTTGGCAATGAGTGTGAGTAGAACCAATGGCACCGCTGCGGTGAGACATAGCCACGCGAACAGGTCGTACATCGGCGCCCCACTGGCCTTCCGCAGCAAGAGGTTGCCGACCGCAAAGCAGATCGGGGAAACCATGATCATCGCGAAGGCGGCGACGCTGAAATCATAGCCGACCGTGCCGCAGATCATCAAAAGACCGATCGTGGCGATAGCGATACCCACGCCCTGCATCAGTGTCGGGATTTCGCGGAAGATCACCGCGGCCAGTGCAATGGTGAACAGCGCCTGGCTCTGCACGATGACGCTGGCAAGACCAACCGGCACGCCATGCGCGATGGCAAAGGCCTGAGCCAGGAACTGCCCGAGGAACAGTGTCGAGCTGATCGCAATCAGGACCGACCAGGAGACGGCAGGCTTGCGCAAGAACAGGCATGGCAACGCCGCGATCAAAAAGCGCAACGTGGTCATCAGCTCGGGCGAGAATTCGTTGAGCGCAAGACGGCTCGCGATAAAGCCGAACCCCCAGGTGACCGCCACAAGGACGGCGATAAATACGTCGGCCGGCTTCACTTTTTTGGCTCTTTATTCGGGCTGGTTGTCGGAAGTCTGGTTTCTCAGCTCTGTCGGTCCGGCTTCGGTTTGCGCAAGACATAGGTCCCGTGCAACGGCGCGTGGTAGTCGACCGATTCCAGCGTGAAGCCGACATCGGTCAGCATGCGCTCGATGACCCAGCCAAAGGTCGAGTATTCGTCGCGCATATGGGTGACCACGCTCTCGCGCTCGAAATCGTGGTTCTTGATCGAAAAGTCCGCCCACTGCTCGACATCGCGCTCGGCGCCGTCGGGCATGCTGACGAAGACGATGTCGCGCAGGTAGAAATTGGCGCCGGGCTTCAGCGCCGCATGGATCCGCGCCAGCGCCACCGCCTTCCAGAAATCAGGCAAATGATGCAGCGTGAACTCGCTGACGATCAGATCGTAGGAATTCGGCTGGTAGGCGAAACTGAGCATGCCGGCCGGCTGGGTGCGGATCGCCACCTTGCGGTCGCGGGCCTGGATGTTGGCGAGCGCCAGCATCGCCGGCGAAATGTCGATGGCGTCGACCTCGGCGCCCATCAGCGCTGCCTCGCAGGCCAGTACGCCGTTGCCGCAGCCGATATCGGCCACCCGCCAGCCCTTCTGCACGCCGAGCATGGTCAGCGCCGCGCGGGCACGGAGGTCGCTGTCGTCATGCCGGTCGTAGATCGAGGCAACCGCGGAATCGAGCCCGAGCTGCCGCCTTTGATTGTAGTACCAGTCCCGCGCCAGCATGTTTCACATCCCTTCAGGCCCGCGCCCGATCGCGGCAACGCCGGTGCGCGACACCTCGACAAGGCCGAGCGGGCGCATCAGGTCGATGAATTGACTGATCTTGGCGGAGTTGCCTGTGATCTCGAACACAAAGCTCTCGATGGTGGCGTCGATGACGCGGGCGCGGAACGCGTCCGCCAGCCGCAGCGCCTCGACGCGGTGGTCGCCGCCGCCGCGCACTTTCACCATCGCCAGTTCCCGCTCGATGGAACGGCCGGTCAGCGTCATGTCGACGACGCGATAGACCGGCACCATGCGGTCGAGCTGGTGCTTGATCTGCTCGATCACCATCGGCGTCCCCGTGGTGACGATGGTGATGCGCGAGAGGTGTTTCTGGCTCTCGGTTTCCGACACTGTGAGACTGTCGATGTTGTAGCCGCGGCCGGAGAACAGGCCGATGACGCGCGCGAGCACGCCGGGCTCGTTCTGCACCAGCACCGAGAGCGTGTGCGTCTCGTTGGGATCGTGGCGCTCTTCCAGGAAGTAGGCGGATGCGGGCTGGTTCATTGTCGTCCCCTTGTCAGTCATCCGCGACCGTCTCGCCAAGCTTGCGAGTTCGGGCTCGCCGAAGCTTCAGCGAAGGCGGCAGGCGGGCATCCAGTAATCGCCGGCGTCTCGAATCGATCGAGAGGCCACGGCGTACTGGATCGTCCGGTCAAGCCGGACGATGACATGTGTATTTGCGGTGCGCGGGTTGCCATTCTCACACCGCCATCCTGTGCGTGCCGTGGCGTCGGTTCCGACCCATTTGCGGAACAGATCAAAATCGATATTGCCGCCGCTCAGGATCAGGCCGACGCGCTTGCCGGCGAGCTTTGCCTTTTCCTGCAATGCCGCGGCCAGCGGGGCTGCGCCCGCGCCCTCGGCGAGATTGTGCGTATCGGTCCAGTAGGCGCGGACGGCCGCGGCGACTTCGTCGTCACTGACCTGCACGATGCGCGCGGCTCCCTTGCGGATGATGGCGAGTGCATCCGGATCGGGAATGCGCGTCGCCATGCCGTCGGCCAGCGTGTTGCTGGTTTCGGTGGTCATGATTTTTCCCGCGGCAAACGACAGCGCATAGGACGGCGCTTCGGTCGACTGCACGCCGACGATCTCGGTCTTCAGCCCGAGCAGATCGCGCGCCATGATGCAGCCGCAGATGCCCGAGCCCTGCCCGATCGGCACATAGAGCACGTCGAGGTCGGGCGCCGCGCGCAGCAATTCGAGCGCGTAGGTGGCGACGCCGAGCACGAGGTCGGGATGGAACGACGGCACCATGTGGAGGCCGGCGAACTGGGCGCGGCGCTCGGCTTCTTCGCGCGCCGCCTGAAAATCCTCGCCATGCTCGACCAGTTCGGCGCCGAACGCGCGCATGGCGCGGTTCTTCTCCACGGAGTTGCCCCGCGGCACATAGATCACGGCCGGAACGCCGTGGCGGCCGGCCGCGAAAGCGAGGCTCTGCCCGTGATTGCCGCGCGTGGCGGAAATGATCCCGGGCGTGTTCGGCGCCTCGCGCTTCAGCCGTTCGAGATAAACCAGCCCGCCCCGCACCTTGAAGGCGCCGATCGGCGTATGGTTCTCATGCTTGACCACGACGTCAGTGCCGAGCCGCTGCGCCAACAGCGGCCACGCATGCGCCGGGGTCGGCGGCACCGCCTGCCCCACGATCCCGTGTGCGCGCTCGAGTTCAGCGAGGTCAAACACTTCTCTATCCTCCCGCTCGCTCGTCATGGCCGCGACCCCACTCGTCGTCCCCGCGCAGGCGGGGACCCAGTATTCCAGAGACGCTCGAGCTCACCCGAGAAGCCGCGGCGTACTGGATCGCCCGGGCTTCGCGGAAGACGGCTCGCGATTTCGCCGGAGATGACAGCGCAACATGCGGCTGGCATCCTCACACCAGCGCCTTGCCGCCGGCAAATGCCGCGGCGGTGGCTTCGTCGGTCGCTTCCGCCGGCAGCAGCATTTCGTTGTGCGCCTTGCCGGAGGGAATCATCGGGAAGCAGTTTTCGAGCGCAGCGACCCGGCAATCGAACAGTACCGGGCGTTTGACGCTGATCATCTCCTTGATCGCGCCGTCGAGATCGCCGGGCTTGACCGCCTGCAGGCCGACGCAGCCGAACGCGTCCGCGAGCTTGACGAAATCCGGCAGCGCTTCCGAATAGGAATGCGACAGCCGGTTGCCATGCAGAAGCTGCTGCCACTGCCGCACCATGCCCATGTACTGGTTGTTGAGGATGAAGATCTTGATCGGCAGCTCGTACTGAACGGCCGTCGACATTTCCTGCATCGTCATCTGCACCGAGGCGTCGCCGGCGATGTCGATCACGAGGCTGTCGCGATGCGCGACCTGCACGCCGAGCGCGGCCGGCAGGCCGTAGCCCATGGTGCCGAGACCGCCCGACGTCATCCAGCGATGCGGCTCCTCAAAGCCGAAGAACTGCGCCGCCCACATCTGGTGCTGGCCGACCTCGGTCGTGATGTAGGTGTCACGGCCGCGTGTCGCCGCGAACAGCCGTTCGATGGCGTATTGCGGCAGGATGATATCGTTGTTCTTTTTGTAGGCGAGCGAATTGCGCGCGCGCCACTTGGCGATTTCCTGCCACCAGGCCTTGATGTCGGGCTTTTTCGCTTCCGCCTTGAACACCTGCAGCAGGTCGCCCATCACATTGCCGGCGTCGCCGATAACAGGCACGTCGACGCGGATGTTCTTGTTGATCGAGGACGGATCGATGTCGATATGGATCTTCTTCGAGCCCGGCGAGAACGCGTCGACGCGGCCGGTGATGCGGTCGTCGAAACGCGCGCCGATGCACAGCATGACGTCGCAATCATGCATCGCCATGTTGGCCTCGTAAGTGCCGTGCATGCCCAGCATGCCGAGCCAGTTCTTGCCGCGTCGCCGGATAGGCGCCGAGGCCCATCAGCGTCGAGGTGATCGGGAATCCGGTAACCTCGACCAGATCGCGCAGCAGCTTCGATGCTTCCGGTCCGGAATTGATGACGCCACCGCCGGAATAGATCACCGGGCGCTTGGCCGAAGCCAGCAGCGCCACGGCCTTGCGGATCTGCGCCGCATCGCCCTTCACCCGCGGCGTGTAGGACACGTGCACGTCGGATTTGCGCGGCGGATGGTAGGTGCCGACCGCAAACTGCACATCCTTCGGCACGTCGACCAGAACCGGACCGGGACGGCCTGTGGTCGCGACATAGAACGCCTCGTGCAGCACCTTGGCGAGATCGTTGACGTCGCGCACCAGCCAGTTGTGCTTGGTGCAGGGACGCGTGATGCCGACGGTGTCGCATTCCTGGAACGCGTCGTTGCCGATCAGATGCGTAGGCACCTGCCCGGTGATGCAGACCAGGGGAATCGAATCCATCAGCGCGTCCGTCAGCGGCGTCACCATGTTGGTGGCGCCGGGACCCGACGTCACCAGCACCACGCCGGGCTTGCCGGTCGAGCGCGCATAACCTTCGGCGGCGTGGCCGGCGCCCTGCTCGTGCCGCACCAGGATGTGCTCGACCTCGCTCTGCTGGAAAATCTCGTCATAGATCGGAAGCACCGCCCCGCCGGGATAGCCGAACAGGTGCTGGACGCCATGATCGATGAGCGCGCGCACGATCATCGCGGCGCCGGTCATCTGGTTCGGATCGTGGCTCTTGTCGGTCATGACGTGTTCCTTGGCTTGCTCCGGATGCGCTGTTGCCAGCGCGGCTTCGTCAGTTTCAGTTTTGGGAAATAAAAAAGGGCCCCAGAGGCCCCATGCACACCGCCCGAATTTGGATGGCCTCAGCCACCCCCGGCGGTGCGCCTGGGTACGACTACGATAAGGAGTTTGGTAATAATATTACGCATTTGACGGCTCTAACTTCCCAAAGATTGCGTGGTTATACCGCCCGATCCCCGGAAGTCAAGGGAAGGACGCCGATAGCGCTATTTTTCGCAGCTTAGCGGGGTTCCGGGCGTTCGGCGAGCATTTTCGCGCGATGGCGCGCATGGCTGGCGCGCCAAGCTCAAGCGTGTGCGCGGACGAGATCATACGGGGCTGCCAATGCCTCGATCGGGAGATTCCACTCCCTGCTGATGGTGCGGATCATGTCCAGCGTCAGGGGCCGGATACGATTCAATATTTCAGAAGCGCGATTGCGGCCGATCAAGCTGGCCAGTTCGGCTTGTGACCTGCCCATTGATTCGATCGCAAAATGCAGCACGTCGACGGGATCGCCATGCTTCGCTGCGAAGTGCTCATCTTCGTAAGCCTTGATAAGCATCGACAAGACCTCAAAACGGTCGCCGTCCGCGGTGCCGGGCTCCGGCTCAGATTCGAAATAATGCGAAACCTCCTGGATCGCCCAGTCGTAATCCCGTTCGTTACGGAGAGGTTTTACGTCCATCATCACACCGTCTCTGCGTCTATGCCGTCATATTCCGCGTGCGTACCGACAAACTTGATGAGCGCGGTTTTGAACTTGAAGGAGAAGTGGACGACAAGGCGATACTTGTTACCGCCGATGTCGAAGATGGCCCTGTTATCTCCGACGAAGTCTACGTTGTTTCCGAAAGCTCTCTTCAGGTCCGCAGGTCCAGTCCAATCGCCCTTTGATACGATTTGGTACCAAATGCCGAGCGGTTTCTCGGCTTTAGGGTATCGCTCCCAGAAGGCTCGAAGTGCCTTTCGCGCGATTATGTTCATTGCCATAGCACGTTCCCACCACGGGATCAATGAGAATTCCCATTATGGGAACAGGCAGGGTAGTGAACAATTAGTTACTTTCGAGCGCACCTTCCGCCCACCCCCTCGTCGCCTCCGGCGCCACCCATTCGAACTCGGGCAATTGGTGCCGGAACCAGGTGAATTGCCGCTTAGCGTAGTGGCGGGTGTCGGCGCGGCCGATTTCGGCGGCCTGATCGCGGGCGATCTCGCCGCGCAAGTGGCGGATCAGCGCCGGCACGCCATGGGCCTTCATCGCCGGCAGCAGGGGATCGAGCTTTCGCGCGGCCAGCGCCTCGACCTCTTGCAGCGCACCCGCGGCCAGCATGGCGTCGAACCGCGCATCGATCCGGGCATAAAGCTGATCGCGATCCGGCGCGAGGAACAGCGCGGCGAATTCGCTCCGAGGCAGCAGCGGCGGCAGGCCTTCGCGGTGCCAGTCGGTCAGCGCGCGGCCGGTAGCCTCGACCACCTCCAGCGCGCGCGCAATGCGGGCGCGATCGCGCGGCTTCAGGCGCTCGGCCGAAACTGGGTCCCACCGCGCCAGTTCGGCATGCAACGCTTCGACGCCATCGTGCTCCAGCCGCGCGCGAACGGCGTCGCGCACTTCGGCCGGGATCGGCGGCACCGCCGACAGGCCGCGCGTCAGCGCCTTGAAGTAGAGGCCGGAACCGCCGACGAAGATCGGCAGGCGTTGTTCCGCGCGCACTTCCGCCAGCAATTTGGCGGCATCCGTCACCCAGGCCCCCGCCGAGAAATTCACGGCCGCATCGACATGGCCATAGAGCCGGTGCGGCACGCGCGCCTCCTCCGCCGGCGTCGGCCGCGCCGTGATGATGCGGAGATCGCGATAGACCTGCATGGAATCGGTGTTGATGACGACGCCGCCGGTCGTTTGGGCAAGCTCCAGCGCCAGCGCCGACTTGCCGCTGGCGGTCGGCCCTGCGATAAGCACGGCCTTGCTCGAAACTAGCGAATTCGCCCGCATGTCCCTCGTCGCCACCCTCATCTGCAATCCGGCCAATCCCGCGCTCGACAGCACCATCGTCGATGGCGCGCTGGCCGTTCTTCCCTCGCCCGGCACAGCCCAATGGCTGTTCGACGAGGTGGCGGTCGACATTCCCTTCGATGGCCAGGTCACCAGCCCGGACGACATCAAGGCGATCGAAACCCGCCTGCAAAGGGCGCGCGGCGACCTGCCGATCGACATTGTGGTGCAGCCTGTCGTGGCCCGGCGCAAGAAGCTTTTTCTGGCGGACATGGATTCCACCATGATCGGCCAGGAGTGCATCGACGAACTGGCCGATTTCGCCGGCCTCAAGGCACATGTTTCCGCCATCACCGAACGCGCGATGCGCGGCGAAATCGAATTCGAGCCGGCGCTGCGCGAGCGCGTTGCGCTACTGAAGGATCTGCCGGTCAGCGTCGTCGACGAGGTGCTGGCAAAGCGCATCACGCCGACGCCGGGGGGCCGCGAACTGGTTTCCACCATGCGCGCGAGCGGCGCCTGGACCTGCCTGATCTCGGGCGGCTTCACGCTGTTCACCAATGCGGTCGCGGCCAAAATCGGCTTCCAGGAGAACCGCGCCAACGAGTTCAAGGTTCGCGACGGCAAGCTCACCGGCGAAGTGACCGAGCCGATCCTCGGACGCGCAGCCAAGCTCGCAACCCTGATCGAGCTTCGCGAATCCTTCGACCTCGACGAGATCGACACGCTGGTGACGGGCGACGGCGCCAACGACCTCGGCATGATCGAGGCGGCCGGCCTCGGCGTCGCCTATCACGCCAAGCCGGCAGTCGCGGCAGCCGCCGCCGCGCGGATCGATTACGGCGACCTCACTGCGCTGTTGTATGCGCAGGGGTATCGACGCGACGAGTTTGTGGGGGGATAATGCCGACCGTCCTGCGCTGGGGACCATATCGCGCTTTTTTCTATTCGAACGAGCGCGGCGAGCCGCCACATATCCACGTCCGGGCCGGCGACCATGAAGCCAAGTTCTGGCTGCACGACCTGTCAGTGGCAGTCAACGCGGGATTTCCCGCCCACGAAATCGGCGCTATTATCCGTCACCTGAGAACGCAACGCGATCTCCTTGAAGGCAAATGGCATGAGCACTTTGGAAATTGATGTCGGCGATATCAGGCCAGTCTCGGTTGCCTTCACAGCCGATGAACTCGTGGTGACACTGGCGGACGGCCGCAAGATTGCAACGCCGCTTTCCTGGTATCCGCGACTGCGCGATGCCAGCGCCGCTGCCCGCGGAAACTTCGAGCTGATGGCGATGGGCATTCACTGGCCCGAACTCGACGAAGATCTCGGCATCGCCGGGATGCTACGCGGCCGCCCGGCGACTTGATCTCTCCTACTGCACGCTCAGCGCCACGAAGCGCAGTTCGCCCTCGCCATTGGCGACCAGCAGCAGGACTGACTTCTTGCCGTCCTTCTTGAGCTGATCGACGCGCTTCTTGATGTCGGCGGCGTTGGTCACCGCTTCCTGCGCCACCTCGACGATGACGTCGCCGGCCGAGAGACGCTTCTCGGCGGCATCGGAGGCGTTGTCGACGCCGGTGATGACGACGCCCTTGACGCCGTCCTTGATCTTGAACCTGCTGCGCAGATCCTTGCTCAACGCGGCGAGATCGAGGCCGAGCGCCTTTTGCGTCACCAGCTTCTCGGGCGGGTCTTCCTTGGTCTTGGCGGCGGCCTGCTGCACCTTTTCGTTATCCTCGAGGCGGCCGAGCGTGACCTTGCGGGTCTCCTCGTTGCCCTTGCGGATGACGACGACGTCGACTTCCTTGCCGACCGCAGTGTCGGCGACCGCGCGCGAGAGATCCTTCGGATCCTTGACGTCCTTGCCGTCGAACTTGACGACGACGTCGCCGGGCTCGATGCCGGCCGGCTTCGCCGGGCCCTTGTCGTCGACACCGGCGACCAGCGCGCCGCGAGCGGGCTTGATGTTGAGGCTTTCGGCGATCTCGTCGGTGACCTGCTGGATCCGGACGCCGAGCCAGCCACGGCGCAATTCGCCGAACTGCTGCAGCTGATCGACCACGCGGGACACCGTCTTCGACGGTACCGCGAAGCCCAAGCCGATCGAACCGCCGGTCGGCGAGATGATCAGCGTGTTGACGCCGACCACTTCGCCTTCAAGGTTGAACAGCGGGCCGCCGGAATTGCCGCGGTTGATGGATGCGTCGGTCTGGATGTAGCTGTCGTACGGCCCCTGGCTGATGTCGCGGTTGCGCGCCGACACGATGCCGGCCGTCACCGAGCCGCCGAGGCTGAACGGATTGCCGATCGCGATCACCCACTCGCCGAGCCGCAGCTTGTCGGAATCGCCGAACTTCACGGCAACAAGCGGTTTGACCGGCTTGAACTTCAACACCGCGATGTCGGTCTTCTTGTCGACGCCGACCAGTTCGGCCTTGATCTTGGTGCCGTCGTTCATGATCACGTTGATCTCGTCGGCATCCGCGATGACGTGGTTGTTGGTGACGACGATGCCAGCGGCATCGATGATGAAGCCGGAGCCGAGCGAATTGGTCTTGCGCGGCTGTGCCTCGCTCCGCTCACCGCCCTTGGGCGCGCCGCCGCGCCGGTTCTTGAAGAAGTCGTCGAAGAACTCCTCGAATGGCGAGCCCGGCGGCAGTTGCGGCATCGCCTCCCTGTTGCCGCCGCCGCCCTTGGCCTCGACATTCTGCGAGGTCGAGATGTTGACGACGGAGTCGATCACCTTCTCGGCGATGTCGGCGATGCCGTCCGGCCCGCGCGCGCTGACCGGCGCCGTCGCCAGCATGCTGGCGGCACTGAACGCGATGGCAATCCCCATCAGGCGCAGGCGTCTGGTCAAGGCGGGTCTGGCACCGGTCATGTCAGCTTGTCTCCAAGGGGGCGAATTTGGCTCCACAGTGCGCCCGAACGGGTCTGAGGCGCAAGCATTTGCGCCGGACATTTCCGCAAAAACCCGGTCTCCGGCGGCTCACGATTTCGTTCATGCCACAGCTATTTGTGGGGGTCGGTTGCCATCATTCCGGGGCGCGAAGCGAAGCCGGAATCTTGAAATTCCCGATCTGGTGCTTCGGACCATCCCGGAACGGTGAATGCCTACCGCCGGACGAACCAGATCAGCAGCAACCCCACCACCGCCGATCCGATACCGACGATACGCAAAATATTGTCCGGCGTCGCCAGCGCGCTCTTCATGGCCCGGCGCATCCAGGCCGGGCTCGCCGCAAACATCAGGCCTTCCAGTACGAACAGGATTCCGAGGCCGATGAGGAAGTCGGCAAACGCTATGGACCTCATCGGACGACACCCCCCGTTTATCAACGCTTTTTATTTGACGGAGGCGACGCGGAGCCCGCGTCGCCTCAAGACGTGTAGTGCAGCCGCCCGGCCGTTACGGCTTCGATGCGGCCGCCGCAGCCGGCGGATGACCCGCCGGATTGGCAAAGAAGCGGAAGAACTCGGAATCGGGCCGCAGCAGGAAGCGGGTGTCGTTGGATCGAAGCCCGGTCTCGTAGGCCGACATCGAGCGGTAGAAGGCGAAGAAGTCCGGATCCCTGCCATAGGCCTCGGCGAACAGCCGGTTGCGCTCGGCGTCGCCGACGCCGCGCGTCTGCTCGGCGGTCGAATTGGCTTCGGCGATGATGACGGTCGCCTCGCGGTCGGCCTTGGAGCGGATTTCCTGTGCCTTCTGGCCGCCCTGGGCGCGGAACTCGGCAGCCTCACGCTGCCGCTCGGTCTGCATCCGCTGATAAACCGCCTGGCTGTTCTGCTCCGGCAGGTCGGCGCGGCGGATACGCACATCGACCACCTGGATGCCGTACTGATCGGCCTCCTTGTCGAGCTGCTCGCGGATCCGGTTCATCAGCGCTTCGCGATCGTCGCGAACCACATTGATGAACGTGACCTCGCCCAGCACGCGGCGCAACGACGCGTTCAACAGCGTCGTGAGCTGAATGTTGGCGGCCTGGATCGAGCCGACGCTCTGATAGAAGCGCAGCGCGTTCTTGATGCGATAGCGGGCGAAAGCGTCGACCACCAGCCGCTTCTGATCCGAGGCAATCACTTCCTGCGACGGATTTTCCAGATCGAGAATGCGCTTGTCGATCGAGATCACGGTGTCGATGAACGGCGCCTTGAAGTTCAGGCCGGGTTCGGTGACGACGCGCACGGGCTCGCCGAGCCGTACCACCAGCACCTGTTCGGTCTGCGCGACCGTGAAGACCGAGCTGTAGCCGACGATGATGACGACGAACAGCAGGATTAGGCTGACAACGCCTGCAACGGGGGACTTCATCGGGTGCCTCCCTGCTGCTGGGTGGTGGCGGGCGGCGCCGGTGGACGCCGCGGCGACAATTCGCTGAGCGGCAGATACGGCACCATGCTCTGTGCGGCGTTGCCGCCGTCATAGACCAGCTTCTCGGAACCGCCGAGAATCTTTTCCATCGTCTCCAGATAAATTCGCTGCCGCGTCACCTCGGGCGCCTTCTTGTATTCGTCGTAAACCTTCGTAAAGCGCGAGCTCTGGCCCTTGGCCTCGGCGACCGCCTGTTCCTTGTAGCCTTCGGCGACCTGCAGGATCTGCGCGCCGCGACCGCGGGCGTCGGGGACGACGCGGTTGGCGTAGGTCTGCGCCTCGTTCTGCAACCGCTCGAAGTCGGCACGCGCGGCCTGCACGTCGCGGAAAGCGTCGATCACCTGCGCCGGCGGGTCGACCTTCTGCATTTGCACCTGCGTGATCTGGATGCCGGCGCCGTAGCTATCCAGCGTCCTCTGCATCAGATCCTGCACATTCGCTTCCGTCGTGGTGCGGGCGCCGGTGAGGATCGGCTGGATCTGCGAGCGCCCGATCACCTCGCGCATCGCGCTTTCGGCCACTGCCTTCACGGTGCCTTCGGGGTTCTGGATGTTGAAGAGATAATTGCCGACGCCGTCGGGCTTGATGCGCCACAACACGGTGAAGTCGACGTCGACGATGTTTTCGTCGCCGGTCAGCATCAGGCTTTCTTCCGGCACGTCCCGCATGGTGCGGCCGCGCCGCGCCGGATCGTCGATCAGCGTCATGCCGATCGAGATCGTGGAAACGCGCAGCGCCTTCGGCAGCAGCACGGTCTCGATCGGATACGGCAGATGATAGTTCAGGCCGGGCTGCACGGTGCGCACATGCTTGCCGAAGCGAAGCACGACGCCGAGTTCTTCGGACTGCACGCGGAAAAATCCTGACAATCCCCAGATCGCCAGCGCACCGATCAGGACCAGTGCGATGCCCATGCTGCTGAAATGACCGCCCGGCAAAAGCTGCTGCAGCCGGTCCTGGCCGCGCCGCAGAAGATCCTCGAGATCCGGCGGCCTCGGCCCGACCGACTGCGGGCCCGAGCCCCACGGTCCCTTGGGACCCGAGCCCCACGGGCCCCCGCCTTGATTCTTCCACGGCATATAAAACTCTCCTCCGCGCGGCCCGGGTCCGCCTGTGGGCTGGATGCCCGGCCTCGCATATCCGCCCGGCTTTATAGGGGACCGCTAGGTCCCTTACAACGCAAGCTTCCGGCTCGAAGCAGCTATGCTTGACGCCATAATTGTCAATGCAAACATTGGCTAGCGCGGTTAACCCTGTTGGCGCCGGCGAAATGTCACATAGGAGAAGTCGGCACTGTCGTCGGGACCGGCCGGATTCCGCACCCGAGCCACCTCTTCCCAAGCCGCCGGATCGATCAGGGCGAAATGCGTATCGCCCTCGGGCCGGGCGTGCACTTCGGTGATTTCAAGGCGGCTGGCCACGGCCATCCACTGCGCATAGACCTCCGCGCCGCCAATTACGGCAATCTCAGTGGCGAAACGCCGCAGTGCGTCACCATGCGCGACCGCGCGGGCATTTTCGAACGACGTCGTGACGACGGCGCCGCGGGCTCGGTAGTTCGGATCACGCGTCACGACGATGTTGGTCCGGCCCGGAAGCGGCCGGCGCAGCGATTCAAAGGTCTTGCGTCCCATCACCACCGGCTTGTTCAAGGTGATCGCCTTGAAGCGTTGCTGATCGGATTTCAGGCGCCAGGGAATTGCATTGTCGCGCCCGATCACGCCGTTCTCGGCGACGGCGACGACGAGAACGATCTCCATCATCGCCCTCCTTGCGCAAGCACCGTCAGCGCCGGGCCGCCGACACGGCAAACCGTCCACTCGTCCATCATCTCAGCGCCGAGCGATTTATAGAATTCGATCGATGGCGTGTTCCAGTCCAGAACGGACCATTGCAGACGCGACCAGCCGTTGGCGACGCATTCCTTTGCCAGATGCACCAGCAACGCCTTGCCGATACCCTTGCCGCGCAGCGCGGGGCGGACGAACAAATCTTCCAGATAGATTCCGGAACGGCCGCTGAAGGTGGAGAAATTGACGAACCAGACTGCGAAGCCGACCGGCTCGCCGTCCCACTCGGCGATCTCGCAAAACAGCCGCGGATTCTCGCCGAACAGCGCCGCGTCGATATCGGCTTCGGTCGCCTCGACTTCGTGCAGCAGCTTTTCATATTCGGCGAGTTCGCGAACAAAGGACAGGACAAGTCCCGCTTCGCCGCTGCGCGCACGGCGGATGTTGAGAGACATCAATCCCTCACACCGCGGCTCATACAGCCACTCATACAGCTACTCATACAGCCACTTGGGCCTTGATGTGCGGGTGCGGGTCGTAGCCTTCGAGCGCAAAATCCTCGTAGCGGAACGCGAAAATATCCTTCACATCAGGATTGATCTTCATCACCGGCAGAGGCCGTGTCGGCCGCGTCAGTTGCAGCCGCGCCTGTTCGAGATGGTTGGAGTAGAGATGCGTGTCGCCGAACGAGTGCACGAAATCGCCGGGCTTGAGGCCCGTCACCTGCGCCACCATCATCGTCAGCAACGCATAGGAAGCGATGTTGAAGGGCACGCCGAGGAACACGTCGGCCGAGCGCTGATAGAGCTGGCACGACAATTTGCCATTGGCGACATAGAACTGAAACAGGCAGTGACAGGGCGGCAGCGCCATTTTGTCGACGTCGGCCGGATTCCACGCGCTCACGATCAGCCGCCGCGAATCCGGGTTGCGCTTGATCATGTCGATGACGTTGGAAATCTGATCGATGCTGCGCCCGTCCGGCGCCGGCCACGAGCGCCACTGCGATCCGTAGACGGGGCCGAGGTCGCCGTTGGCGTCGGCCCATTCGTCCCAGATCGAAACGCCATTATCCCTGAGATATTTGATGTTGGTGTCGCCGGCGAGGAACCACAGCAATTCGTGCACGATCGCCTTCAGCGGCAGACGCTTGGTGGTCAGCATCGGAAAGCCGGAAGACAGGTTGAAGCGCATCTGGTGGCCGAAGATCGACAGCGTGCCGGTACCGGTACGGTCGTGCTTCTCCGCGCCGTCGCTGAGGATACGTTCGAGCAGATCGTGATACTGGTTCATGGCTGACGTTTCGGGCCTTCCTGGGAGCGCGAACTTAGCGGCCGGGACAGCCGATCGACACGCCGATTCGGCTTCCCATATCGATTATACCCGGAAAAATGATCATCCCCGGCACAAACGACAAGGGGCGGAACCTGCGTCCCGCCCCTCGCCCATCATCTTGATTATATGGGTTAATTCACCGCTTTAAGCACCGGCGTCCACTTCGCGATTTCATTCTTCACCAGGGTTCCCAGCGAAGCTGGCGTACGCTCCGCGGTAGCCGGGATCACGCTGCCGAGATCGAGCAGGCGCTTGCGCACGCCCTCGTCATTCAGCGCCTTGACGACCGCGTCGTTCAGCTTGGCGACCACTTCCGGAGGCGTGCCCTTCGGCGCGAAAATCGCGTTCCAGGCCTGCGCCTGGAAGGCCGGCAAGCCGGCCTCGGCGGTGGTCGGAACATTGGGCAAGGACGGATTGCGCTCCGGCGTCGCCACCGCATAGGCCTTGATGGTGCCGCCGTTGACCTGCGGCACGGCGTTGACGATCTGGTCGCACATGTAATCGACCTGCCCCGCCACCAGCGCATTCATCGCCGGACCCGTGCCGTTGAAGGGAACGCCGATCGGCTTGATCCCGAGGACGGAGTTCAGCAACTCGCACGATACGTTCGAGACCGAGCCGACGCCGGCATGCGCGGCATTGACCTTGCTCTCGTTCGCCTTGACGTAGGCGATGAATTCCTTGAGGTCCTTTGGCGGAAAATCCTTGCGCGCCAGGATCAGGATCGGCGTTCCCGCCAGCAGCCCCACCGGCTCGAAATCCTTCTCCGGGTGATAGGCGAGCTTGGGATAAAGCGGCACCGAAGCCGCATGCGTGCCCATATGCCCGGTAATGAGCGTATAGCCGTCATTGGCGGCCTTCGCCGCGCGCGTGGTCGCGGTGGTGCCGCCGGCGCCGACCACGTTCTCGATGATGATGGCTTGACCGAGTGTCTGCGCCATATGGCCGGTGACGATGCGCGCGATCACATCGGTCGGACCGCCTGCCGCGAACGGCACGATCATGGTGATGCTGCGCGTCGGATAGGTCTGGGCCTGAGCCTGCGCAGAAACGAGTGCGAGCCCGGCGAGCGCAGCCAAGCAGCCGCTCGCAAGCGAGCGTCCATACCATTTCATGTTGAATTCCTTCAGCCATTAACAAATGCCGGCTCTCCCAAGCCGGCATTTGAATGTCTTATCAGTTCACGCGAAGTCGACCAGACTGCAACCTGCGGCGCACCGCCGCAGGTCAATTCTCGGATTCGACGAACACCTCGTCGCGCTTCTTGCGCAGCGACGGCAATACCGCGAGCACGAGCAGAAACGCCGCGATTCCCATCAGCACCGCCGAAAGCGGCCGCGTGAGGAAGACCGACCAGTCGCCGCGCGAGATCAGAAGCGCCCGCCGCAGGTTCTCTTCCATCAGCGGCCCGAGCACCATGCCGAGCAGCAACGGCGCCGGCTCGAAATCGTGCTTGATCAGCCAATAGCCGACCAGCCCGAACGCGCCGGCAAGGACGACGTCGACCGGCGCGTTGTTCACGGAATAGATGCCGATGGAACAGAAGATCACGATGGACGGAAACATCAGGCGATACGGCACCCGCAGCAGCCGCACCCAGATTCCGACCAGCGGCAGGTTGATGACCAGCAGCATGAGGTTGCCGACCCACATCGAGGCGATCATGCCCCACACCAGTTCCGGCTGCTTCTGCATCACCTGAGGGCCCGGCACGATGCCGTGGATGGTCATCGCGCCGACCATCAGCGCCATCACCGCATTCGGCGGAATGCCGAGCGTCAGCAGCGGAATGAACGAGGTCTGGGCGGCGGCATTGTTGGCGCTCTCGGGCGCCGCAACGCCTTCGATCGCGCCACGGCCGAATCGCTGCGGATTCTTGGAGATCTTTTTCTCGAGCGTGTAGGCCGCGAACGACGCGATCACGGCGCCACCACCCGGCAGAATGCCGAGGATCGATCCAAGCACGGTGCCGCGCAGGATCGCAGGCGTGGAATTGATCATGTCCTTCTTGGTCGGCATCAGGCCCGTGACCTTCTGCTGAACCAGTTCGCGGTCGGCTTCGCCGCCGGTATCGAGATTGCGGATGATCTCCGCGAAACCGAACAGACCCATGGCCACGGTCGCGAAACCGAGACCGTCGGCCAATTCGGGAATATTGAAGGCCATGCGCGACGCACCGGTTTCGATGTCGGAGCCGACCATGGACAGCAGCAGCCCGAGCACGATCATCGCGATCGCCTTCAGCACCGATCCCTTCGCGAGCACGACCGCGAAGATCAGGCCGAGCACCATCAGCGAGAAATATTCGGCAGGCCCGAACGCCAGCGCGAGCTTGGTCAGCGGCGCACCGAGCACGGCGATCAGAACGGTCGCCACGCAGCCGGCAAAGAACGAACCGATCGCCGCGATCGCCAGCGCCGGACCGGCGCGGCCCTGCTTGGCCATCTGGAAGCCGTCGAGCGCGGTCACTACCGACCCGGCCTCACCGGGAATGTTGACCAGGATCGACGTAGTCGAACCACCATACTGCGCACCATAGTAGATGCCGGCCAGCATGAT
Source organism: uncultured Alphaproteobacteria bacterium (assembly GCA_963791165.1). GTDB lineage: Bacteria > Pseudomonadota > Alphaproteobacteria > Rhizobiales > Xanthobacteraceae > Bradyrhizobium. The sequence continues at coordinate 48,668 of CAWBRL010000035.1, forward strand.
CAGCGCGCCGACCGGTGGCAGGCCAAAGGTGATCGGCAGCAACATCGCCACGGTGGCGATGGTGCCGATGCCCGGCAGCACGCCGACCAGCGTACCGACCAGCGCCCCGATCAGGCACAGCAGAATGTTGACGGGGATCGGGATCGAAGCGCCGCCAAGAAATGCCGGCGTCCACTGCACGAGTTGGAAAACGACACCGAAGCCGAGCCCAAGATTTGAAAAGAGATCTCCCATTGTGCCCTCAACGGATCAAGAAAGTCGGCAGGAGCTGCAAAGGCAGACCGAGCGCATAAGGAAACAAAAGGGCGCAGAACGCCGTCAGGCAGGCGCCGACGATCACCGTTTCCACCCACCGGGTCTCGTGTGTCCCGCATGCGGCGATCAAGAAACTCGTCATCGCAGCGACGATCATTCCCAGCGGCCGGATCGAGATGGCGAACGCGAGGATTGCGAGCGACACAAACAGCGGCCCCCGCCAGTGATATTTCGCAAGGTGGGTGCCTTCGCTCAAAACGCCGACGGCGGTGACGGCGGCACCCAGTCCCAGCAGCAGAAAGCCGAACATCCGCGGCGCCGTGCCGGCGCCGAACGAAAACCCGCGCATGCCCTGCAGATCGCTTGACGCCCAGAGGGCGAACAATGCGATGACCATCAACGCGATGCCGCCGACAAAATCCTGCGGGCCGCGAACCCATTTCGGCATGATAGATTTGACCGGCACATCGCCCGGCGTAGCACTCATGAATCTCACTCCCCCCAAAGGCGGGGCTTCTCGCCCGTTACTTGGATAACCTGTACCTGTATGCGTGTCCCGGAAAATGCCTAGCGAGTTTCCTCGGACAACGCCAGCAAAACCCAAAGCGCCTCCGCCCGGTAGCATCCAGAAGCGGATGGCGGCCGGCGCGAATTGGCACGACCGCGCCAGCAAACGGCTACCGTCATCGGATGGCAGCGCTGCAACGACACATCGCAACCTTCGCGGTTCACTGTGCCTGCAATACCCGTGACCGGATACTTCGCATTCCGGCAATAGGAAGCGACCACGAGCCGGCCACAATCGCACACCGCCGAGCCACCCCCGCGGCAGGATCAGGCGGGGTTCACGGCGAATGGGGTGTCCGGCCCAGCCCGCGGCGGCCGGCGGAAAACCTAATTCCGGGACCATCCAATTTCGCTGTGTTCCTCACCGCTCACCCCCGCCGGCGGGCCTATTTTTCTTGAAACTTGCACCCTATATTGGGGGTGCCGGTTCGCCGGCTATGGAAATAAATGGCCGTCGCAATAAACCATTCGGACCCGGGGGCAGTACCCGGCGCCTCCACCCAAGCCCACCCTTTAATGGCGGGCTTCGGCGGGGGCGAAACAGGATCGACGAGGGCGTAAAGGGCGAGTTTTTTCTCGGTATGGTTCCGCCGTTATCGGGCTATGCAATAGTTGCAAACGACAACTATGCTCCGGTTGCTCAGGCTGCGTAACGCAGTTTGAAAGACCAAGTCTAAAGTCCTAGTGGGTTAAGCTCCGCTAGGCGGGGTTCGGAGGCACCTGGCAACAGAAGCCTCCACTTCATTTTCTTTCCAATTTCCGCCCGGCAGGCGTTTCTGCCGCAAATTCGATCCGTCACGCCTGCTGACCTCCGGCCCGTGCCGGGGTACCATGGGACAGAAGGGCGAGTCGGGGGACCGGCGGCCACCATCGAACGTAACAGGACCACCATGGCGACCGATCACATCCGTTATGACGTGCTGGCGCGCGACGCGCTGCGCGGGGTGCTGCGCCGCGTGCTGACCGACGCCGCCGAACACGGCCTGCCCGGCGAGCATCATTTCTTCATCACCTTCCTGTCCACGGCCGACGGGGTGAAGCTGTCGCCGCGGCTGCTCGCGCAATATCCGGAGGAGATGACGATCATCCTGCAGCATCAGTTCTGGGACCTGGTGGTGACCGAGGATCGTTTCGAGGTCGGCCTTTCGTTCGGCGGCATTCCGGAGCGGCTGGTGGTGCCGTTCGCGGCGATCAAGAGCTTCCTTGATCCTTCCGTGCAGTTCGGCCTGCAGTTCGAGCCGTCGGAAGCGGGACCTGAGGCACCGGCGGCGAAACTCCCCGCCATTCCCGCTGCCCCCGACCTGCCCGCCGTCGCGCCGACGCCCGCTGCCGAGAGCACGGAAGAGCCGGAGAAGGCGAGCGAGGGCGCCGAAGTGGTGCGGCTGGATCGCTTCCGCAAGAAATAATCCAAACGCGAGAAAGTCCGCTACGCTGTAGGGTGCGCATCCCGCCACTTCACGGCGCAACGGACCTTACGCATGGCTCGATCAGCAACATCCGGAAACAAATCAACCCGCAGCGAGACCGACAGCTTCGGTCCGATCGAGGTTCCCGCCGATCGCTATTGGGGGGCGCAGACCGAGCGCTCACGGCAGAACTTCAAGATCGGCCAGGACCGCATGCCGATGCCGATCGTCCATGCGCTCGGCATCGTCAAGCTTGCCTCCGCGCAAACCAACCGGGAACTCGGCCTGCTCGATGCCCGCCGCGCCGGCGCCATTACCCGCGCCGCCCGTGAGGTGATCGAGGGCAAGCTCGACGATCAATTTCCGCTGGTGGTGTGGCAGACCGGCTCCGGCACCCAGACCAACATGAACCTCAACGAGGTGATCGCCAACCGCGCCAACGAGTTGCTCGGCGGCAAACTCGGCGCCAAGGAACCGGTTCATCCCAACGATCACGTCAACATGAGCCAGTCGTCGAACGATTCATTTCCGACGGCGATGCATATCGCGGCGGCGCAGGGCATTCTCGCAAACCTGATCCCGGCATTGAGCGAATTGCATCGCGAGTTGCGCAAGAAGGAAAAGGCGTTCGCCAAGATCGTCAAGATCGGGCGAACCCATACGCAGGATGCGACCCCGCTGACGCTGGGACAGGAATTCTCCGGCTATGCGGCGCAGGTCGAGAGCGGCATCGCGCGCCTGCGTGTCGCGGTGAAGGATCTGTTCCCGCTGGCGCAGGGCGGAACCGCAGTCGGCACCGGCCTCAACTCGAAACCGAAATTTGCGAAACTGTTCGCCGGGCAAGTCGCCGGAATTACCAAACTGCCCTTCACCAGCGCGCCGAACAAGTTCGAAGCGCTGGCCTCCAACGACGCCTATGTGCTGGTGCACGGCGCCATCAATTCGGTCGCCACCGGACTGTTCAAGATCGCCAACGACATCCGCCTGCTGGGGTCGGGCCCGCGGTCCGGCCTCGGTGAACTGATCCTGCCCGAAAACGAGCCGGGCTCGTCGATCATGCCCGGCAAGGTCAACCCGACCCAGTGCGAGGCGATGACCATGGTTTGCTGCCAGGTGTTCGGCAACCAGACGACCATCACCGTCGCCGGCAGCCAGGGACATTTCGAACTGAATGTTTACAAACCCGTGTTGGCATATTGTATGATACATTCCATTCAATTGCTGTCGGATGCGGCCCGCTCGTTCACGGAACATTGCGTGGTGGGGATACGTGCCGACGAAAAGCGCATTCGTGATTTGATGGAGCGCTCGCTGATGCTGGTCACCGCGCTCGCTCCGAAGATCGGATACGACAATGCGGCGAAGGTCGCGAAGACAGCGCACGCGCGCGGAACTACATTGAAGGAAGAGGCCGTGCGGCTAGGCTTTGTGAGCGAGGCCGAGTTCGAGCGCCTGGTGCAGCCGGACAAAATGACACACCCGGGCTGACGACCCCGGGAAACTACGGGTGCGCGATATTGTTATGGATCATAACGCCTAAAGAATTAGGGTGATCATGTATCGCCCTTGCTGCGCTACATGGTAGGAGCAGGTATTATCGGTTTTCGCAGAGCGAAATCTATTTTTGATGCTATCAGAGAACATTACACGGGGATTCTGGATGACCATTAAGTTTGCCTACGCGGCGTGCAAAGACATTTTCCTGGCCAATGAATCATCTTGCCTTCGAGACGCCGGATGATGGAGGCCAGCATGGGCGACGTGGTCAACCTCAAGCGATTCAAGAAGCGAAACGAGCGAGAACAATCGGCCATGCAAGCCGACGCCAACCGCGCGCGGTTTGGCCGGACCAAGGCCGAACGCGCACGCGACGAGCATCGCAAGGATCGCGCCAGCGATTTGCTCGACCAGCACAAGATTGATGATGGAGACGCATCATGAAGTCGCCTGTCGTCAAACGCTCGATCGTGGTCGCCGGTCACAAGACCAGTGTCAGCCTCGAAGAGGCCTTCTGGAACGGCATGAAGGAAATCTCGGGCCTGCGAAACATGACGCTGTCCGAACTGGTCGGCGAGATCGACAGCAACCGCCAGCAGGGAAATCTATCCTCCGCGATCCGTCTTTTCGTGCTCGACTATTTCCGCACGCGCGCCATGCCTCCCCCGGCAGCAGACGCACCACGCGCGCACGCCTGACCTTCGCTTCAGGCGCGCGCTTCGCGATGCGCGCTCACGGCATTACGCCGTAGCGCTCAATAAACGAGTCCTGTGCCGGGCGGCTGTTCGAGGGCGGCAGCCAACGAGCGATACTCCTCGCAGCCGGTTCCGCAAATCGCCGCGATCCGGCTCAAATGATACGACGCCTGGTCGCGATTGCCCTGCTCGATTTGCCACAGCCCGTAATACTGCCAGGTCAGCACGTGGTTCGGGTTCGCTTTCAGCGCGCGCTCGTACCAGGTTTGCGAGAGCTTGTAGTCGCCAAGCTTGCGATAGGAATAGCCGATCAGATTGGCGACATTCGCGCTGTCGTCGTGGCCGAGCGCCTTTAGCTGCCCGATGGCCGCAGCATAATCGTTGCGATCATAGATCGTCGCGTAGGCGGCGCGGTATCCCTCTCGAAAGGCCGCATCGTCGAGACTGGACTGCTTGTTGGCCTTCTTCTTGGTCCTGGAAGTAGACTTCGGAGCGTACCTTGTGTCCGGCGGCGGCGGCGTGGCAGCAGGCGGATCGCCGCCACCACCTCCGCCGCCTCCTGCGGCCAAGGCCGGGACGGTTGGAGGCGAAGCGATCAAGACCATCGAAAACAATGTCAGTGTTGCTAACTTAATTGCCGATTTGATCATGCGAACCTCCGGTTTTCCTGCAAGAGAATCCACGGTAGAGCCGCAGTGATAGACCCCGCCGGACCCGAAACATTCCCGAGGAAAATTTCGTGCCCGCTGGACGAACGAAGGCAATGCAGATAATCGATGGCTGGCTTCGGCTTTGAAGCGCACGCCGGGCTGGAACCGGCGAAACCCGTCACCGAGAGACCCTGGAGAGAGAAATGGACATCGCAAAGCTGACCGCTCCGCGACATCAGTCCATTTCGGAAGTTCTCCATGCCTGCCTTTCTCATTCTGGATTCCATCTCCCTCGCCACGCCTGACGGACGCCCGCTGTTCGATGGATTGACGCTCGCCCTCGGGCGCGAGCGCACCGGCGTCGTCGGCCGCAACGGCTGCGGCAAATCCACCTTGCTGCGGCTGATCGCAGGCGACATCGAACCGTCGGGCGGATCGCTGCAGCGTACCGGCTCGATCGGCATGCTCGCGCAACTGGCCGATGAGCGCCTGACGGTCAGCGAGGCGCTCGGCGTCGCCGGCGCTCTCGCGCGTCTGCACCGGCTCGAACATGGCGAAGGTTCGCTCGATGACGCGACGGACGCGGACTGGACGCTGCCGACGAGGATACAGGCGGCGTTGGTTGAAGCCGGCCTGCCGTATTTGCCGCTCCATCGTCCGATCGCTTCCTTGAGCGGCGGCGAACGAACGCGCGTCGCACTGGCGCGCCTGTTGATCGAGGCGCCGGACCTGCTGCTGCTCGATGAACCCACCAACAACCTCGATACCGATGGCCGGCAGGCGGTCGCGCAGCTGCTCGAGCGCTGGCAGGGCGGCATCCTCGTCGCCAGCCACGACCGCGCCCTGCTGGAGCGCGTCGATCGCATCGTTGAGCTGACGTCCGTCGGCGTCACCATCTTCGGCGGCGCGTGGTCCGCCTTTGCCGAAGCGCGCGAGGCCGCGCGCGACCGCGCCGCAGCCGATCTCGGCCGTGCGTCGGACGCGCTGCGCAACACAGAGCGCGCGCTTCAGAAGGCGCGGAAGAAGAAATCGCGCCGTGACAAGGCCGGCCGCGCCTGGCGCGCCAAGGGCATCGAGGACAAGATGTTCATGGACCGGGAGAAGGAGCGCGCCGAGAACAGCGCCGCGCGTGAAAGCCATCTCGCCAGCCGCCTGATCGGCGACCGCACCGAGGCGCTGGAAGCCGCGCGCGCCCGGTTCGAAATCCTGACGCCGCTTGCGATCGATCTGCCGCAGACCGATCTGCCTGACGGCCGCGAACTGGTGACCTTCAAGGACGTGGCGATGGCCTTCGGCGCGCGCCATCTGTTCGGGCCGCTCTCGTTCGACGTTCGCGGACCCGAGCGGATTGCGATCCACGGCGCCAACGGCTCGGGCAAGACCACGTTGTTTCGCCTGATCGCGGGCGAACTCGCGCCTTCGCGCGGCGAGATCGACCGCCGCACCGACCGCGTCGCCGTGCTCGACCAGCATGTCGGCCTGCTCGATCCGGCCTCGAGCATTCTCGACAATCTGCGTCGCCTCAATCCGGAACTCACCGCGAACGAGGCCCATGCTGCGCTAGCGCGGTTTGCCTTCCGCAACCGCGCGGCGCTGCAGATCGCCGGCACGCTGTCCGGCGGCGAGCGCCTGCGCGCGGGAATGGCCTGCGTGTTCGCGCGGCCGCAGCCGCCACTCCTGCTGCTGCTGGACGAGCCGACCAACCATCTCGACATCGCCTCGATCGAGGAACTGGAAAGCGCACTGACAGGATTCGACGGCGCGCTGATCGCGATCAGCCACGATGATGCGTTTTTGCGAGCGATCGGAATCGAACGGGAGATCGTGCTTTAGAAGATTTTTATTTTGACGCGTTTTCTTCACGCGAACCGGTTTCCACCCACGGATCAAGTCCGAGGGCATGCTTCGCTTGAAAACGCTCTAATTGCTGTTCTGCAGCGGCGGCCGCGGCGGATTGGCGACCTGCGGCGTCAACGCAAGCGGTGGCCTGAGTTTCTGCTTCGCGGCACCCGGCGCGGGCTTCACGTCGATCGGCGGCGGCAGTGGCGCAACCTGCCCCGAGACGGACGCTGGCGGCGACGGCGCGGGCGGCGCATTGACAACGGGGGGCTGTGGCGGGCGCGGCGCAGTCTTTTGCTTCGCCGGAGGCCGCCGCGCATCGCGGCCGGGCACCGGCACTTGTGCCGGGCTCGGCGGCGTTACTTCCAAAGGCGCCTGCGCCTCCATGGGTGGGAGCGATATCGGCGCCGGCAGCGGCGGCGGCGGTTCGCCGCGTTCGATGGCGTCGAGCCTTCGGGTCTCGTAATCGATCGCCCGCACCGCCAGCCAGGAGGAAAGCCCTGTCACGTCGACGCTGCGCGTGAGTGCGTCGGGCGTGCCAACCGCGAACAATTGAATCTCCGGACGCCCGGCCGTCATCGTCAAGGCAATCGCGGCGCGGATATCGGCCTGGTCGGCGGGAATATCGTAGCCGCCGGAGACGATGGCGCGCACGCCGGTGGCATCGAGCGTGGTGGCGCCAACGCGAAGCCGGCCATCCCGGATGGTGAACGGAATTTGCGCCGACGGTATCGCGAGCGCGCCGGCCAAAAGCGCAGGCTCGACGATCTGCTTCAGCCTGGCTTCGTCCTTCACCTGCCCGCTGTCGCTGGCGCGGACCGCGACCTCGAAGGCGCGCAGATCGAGGCCGGCGAACCTTGCCTGCTCCAGCGTCAGCGTTCCGCTGCCGGACAGCGCGCCCGCCAGCGCCGATGCACTGCGGCCCTGGCTGGTCAGCGTCATCTGCATCGAGGCACGGCCCGCAGGCATCGCAAGATTACGATAACGCAGCGCCGGACCGTCGACGCCGGAGAACTCGACACGGGCGTTCAAATTAATTCCGTTCGCGCCCGGCCTCGCGTCGACGCTCGCGGTGACCTCGCCGCCGCCGATCTTGCCCTTGACGGAATCGAAGGTCAGCGACTGGCCGTCGCTCTTGACGATCCCGCTTACGGGCTGAAATTCGCTGCCGCCCGGGAGCAGCCCACGCAATGCCTGAAACGCGACCCTGCCGCGCCAGCCCTTCATGAGCCCGGCGCCGAGCGGCTCGGCGGCATCATGTCCGGCCGCGCCAAGCGCCAGTGCAAACGCCGGCGCCATCGCAAGCTGGTCGGCGCCGATTTCGCCCTCGATCTCTTTCTCCTGGCCCAGCGTGACCGCCAGGCGGCCGCGCAGCCGCGAACCGGCGATGCTGCTGTCGAGATCGTCGAACGTCAGGCTGTTGCCCGCCAGAGTGATGCGCGAGGACAGGCCGATATTCTGCGCCAGCGTATCTCCCTGTTTGAGGTCGAGCAGCGGGCCGAGGTCGGCGCTACGGACTTTCAGGCTGAGATTGGCCTTCGCCTCCGGTGCCCAAGGTTCAGCAGAGCCATCCGCGTCGGCATCGAGTCCCGTTCCCGATATCCTTGCCTTGAGCCGCAACGGCGCACCCCATGCGCCCGTCGCCGTGCCCTCGAACTGCGACGGCCCTTCGCCCACCGCGACGGTTCGATCGAGACCAAGCAGCGCGAGCAAGGCGCGGCCCTGTCCGGAATACAATTTCGTCTCGATCCCGACCTCGCTGCGCCCGAGCGCGCCCAGATCGATGCCATGGATTGCCGCAACGGCCGGCTCCGCGGTGATGACGGCCATGCCCTCGAACTGCGGCGCGTCCAAATCGACGACAGCGCGCGCATGGACGCGATCGGCCTTTCCGGCGCTCTTGTCGACATCGAGAGTTATTTTCACGCTCGCCGGGCCCGGGGTCGTCCCCATCGCGTCGAGCCGCGCCGAAAGCTGTGGCGCGAACGGAGAGATCAAGGCAGTCATTTTGCCGAGCGAGGCGGCGCTCGTATCGAGCGCGAGTTTTCCGATCGCGTTGACGCGGTCGAAACTGCCGGTGCCTTCCAGCGTCACGCTGTCGGGCTGGCCGATCTTGAGTTGGTCGAGCGACAGCGTTTTCGGCGAGTAGCCGAGCTTGAGGAGCAACGGCCGCAGCTCCTGGCCGGCCGAAATGGCGCGGCCGATGTCGAGCGAAAGCTGCCCTTCGTCAGGCCACTCGCCTTGCGGGCCGGCCAGAGAACGGACAAGGGCGGTGGCGGCATCGAGATCGAGACGCTCCGACTTCAAATCCGCTGATATCCGCGAGCCGCTGTCCTGCTGGCGGTGCGACACCGCAACCCGCCCCTCGACCGTGCCGCCATCGATCTCGGCCTTCATGGCGCCGATGGCAAACCCGTCGGACGCCACGGTGACATCGCCGCGCAACCGCAGCGGCTTCTGGCTGCGATAGCCGATGTCGCCGCGGCCCTGCAGCCAGGTCATCAGCGCGTCGGGATCTGACGATTCAATGTTGAGGGCGGCGCTGAACTGGTCCGGCGCCGCACTCTTGGTGCCCGCCTCGCTCAGCGACACCTTCGTCGTGCCGGGCGCACGGAACTCCAGCCGGTGGGCCCGCCATGATTGGGCGTCGCCATGCAGTTCGGCCGCGATGTCCTGCAGCGGACGCCCGCCCAGCATGACCTGTTCGGAGGCGACTTCGATTTGCGCCGGGATCGGCACATGGGGGATCCCTGTGGCCACCGCCCGCAGCGCCGGCCAGGCGCGAACCGGTTCGGAGGAACCGTCCCTGGCGATGAATTTGTCGGCATCGAGCTGGCGGGCCGATAGCGCCGCGCGGAGCAGCGGCGCCGCGCCGAAGCGGATGTCGCCGCTGCCGGCAAGTTTCAGCGCACGATCCTCGGCGCCATAGGTCACCTCGACCTGTTCGAGCCGGGCCGCCGAATAATCGGCCTTGACCCTGGCCGCGATGCGCCACGGCAGTTCGTCGCTCCTGCCCTTCTGAGCGGGAGTGCCAAGTGTCACCGCGCCTTCGAAGCGCGGCGCGCGGGCGTCGAAATTCAGGATGCCGTCGAGATCGGCCGCGAATGCGCGCTGGCCCGGATCGATATTGACGTGAATGCGGGTACCGTTGCCGTCCGGCCCCTGCCCCGACGAGACGCGGAAGGGGTAGCGTATGTCCGACAGCGTGAAGTTGCCGTCACCGCGGACCGAGCCGGCCAGCGAACGCACGTCGCCGCTGAAGGCGATATCGGTCAGTTCGAGCGTGCTGCGGCTGGCCGCGTCATGCAGCGCGATGCGGCCGGTGAGATTGAGGCGGTCGATCGCCAGCGAGCCCAGATTGACCGTCCCCGTGGTCGCCGGCAGGTCGACGCGCCCCTTCGCATCGAGGCCGAGATCGAGCGACATGCCGTTGATCGTCAATTCGGTGGCGCGCACCTCGCCGCGCATCAGCGATCCGAGGCTGAACTCGACGTCGAGCTTGCCGGCGCGCACCTTGCCGAGATCGTTGGCGCCGCCGACCATCACCGAGCGCAGCTGCAGCGACGGCGCCGGCAGCAGACGGGCGTCGAGCTTGCCGCCGACGCGCACCGGCGCACCGATGATCCGCGTCGCCTCGGCCTCGAATTGCGGCCGGAACTGGTTCCAGTCGATGAAATACGGCCCGATGAGCGCGGCCACCAGTGCAATGATGAAAGCGATTGCCAGGCCGAGCAGCGTCGTCTGCACGGTGTCTCCCCTTGAACCGCCCCGGCACAGGCCAAGCCACGCCGAACCGGGCGCCGGAGCAGTCCGGAATATAGAGGCAAGTGAGGCGAAGTCACAGCGCCATGCTGCCGGCAGTCCACCGGGCTAACAGTAAAGCAGCCCGCTGCCAAAACTCCGTAACGGGGCTGTTACCAGCTCGCAGGCAGGCGCTTGAGGCCTCGCAGCACGAAGGTCGGCCGCCATTCCGGATTGACAGCGTCATCCAGCCGCAGGTCCGGCAGCCGGCGCAGCAGGGTCGAGATTGCGACTTCGGCCTCGATCCGCGCCAATTGAGCCCCGAGACAGAAGTGGATGCCGCCGCCAAACGACAGCGGCTTCACATTCGGCCTGGTGATATCGAGGCGCTCCGGGTGATCGGGATAGACCGCCGGGTCGTGGTTGGCCGAGCCCAGCAGGCACAGCACGCTCTCGCCCTTCGGAATTCGCTTTCCGCCGAGGTCGTCGATGTCTTCCAGCGCCACCCTGCCGGTCAGCTGCACCGAGGAATCGTAACGCAAAAACTCCTCGATCGCGTTGGTGATCAGTTGCGGGTTGGCCTTGAGCAGTTCGAGCTGGTCGGGGTTGCGATGCAGCGCCAGCAAGCCGTTGCCGATCAGGTTGACCGTGGTTTCGTGACCCGCGCCGAACAGCAGAATGATGTTGGCGGTCAGTTCCTCGTTGGAGAGCTTGCTGCCGTCTTCCTCGGCCTGCACCAGTTGCGTGATCAGGTCGTCGCCGGGTTGCTTCCGCCGCAGCTCGAACATCTGCTGAAAATACATCGCCGCCATCGCGTTGCCGGCGTTGCCCTGCTTGATCTCTTCCGGCGTCAGCGGCACCGGATCGAGCAGGCGTCCGCCGTCGCGCGAGCTGGTATAAAACACCTCGCGATGCTCCTCGGGAATTCCGAGCATGTCGCAGATGATGGTGACCGGGAGGCGGAACGCGAAATCCTCGATCAGGTCCATCTTGCCCTGCGGAATGATGCGATCGAGCGTCTCGTCGACGATCTGCTGGATGCGCGGGCGCATGTCCTCGACCCGGCGCGCCGTGAAAGCCTTCACCACCAGCCCGCGCAGGCGGGTATGATCCGGCGGATCCTGCTGCAGCATCCAGTGGCTCATGCTGCGGAACACCGGCTCGTCCATGATCTTCGGACCGTAGCGGCGGATCGTGCGCTCGACATAGTCCTTGCCGAACCGCTTGTCGCGCATCACGAGGCTGGCCTCGGCGTGGCGGCTGGCGACGAACATGCCGAGCGGCGTCAGGTGTACCGGATCGGTGGTGCGCATCCGCTCGTAATGGGGATAGGGATTGCGAATGAAGTCGGGAGAAAGCGGATTGAACAACGGCGGGCTATTCGCAGGCTGAACATGCTCGTTCATGGTGACCTCAATCGGTTGCCACGCTTGATCGCGGTTGAGCGCGTTTTCATCCCCAATTCGATACACCGTTGTATCGAGTTGCATTCTGCCCTAAAATGCTCAGATGTCAAGAGTCCGAACCAGACCCACCAGGGACGACACCCGCGACAAACTGTTCGAAGCCGCAGCGCGCGTGTTCGAGGAACAGGGCATCGGCGGCGCCAGCATCGAGATCATCGCGGCCGCCGCCGGCTTCACGCGCGGTGCCTTCTATTCGAATTTCAAGAGCAAGGACGAGCTGATCATCGCCATGCTCGAAGATCACGTCGAGCAATCGATCCGGCGCTGCCTCGAACTGCTGGCAAAGCACAAGAAACCGACGGATTTCCTCGACGCCTTTCGAAACATGGATCGCTCGCGCGGGGATCCGCTCAGCCGCTCCCCGCTCCTGCACATGGAAATGATCCTGTTCGTGGCGCGTGCGGAAAAACGCCGGCCGGAGCTCGCCAAGCGCCTGCGCGCGCGCCGCCAACTGGTCACGGAGATCGTCGAGACCACAGCGAAGAACAGCGGCAGAAACTTCCTGAATCCGGCATGGGTAGGGGCGATCCTGCTCGCGCTGGAGGATGGCTTCCGCCTGCATCGCCTGATCGATCCCGAAACGACGCCCGCCGACAGCTTTGTGCGCGCGACCAGCGATCTGCAGCAGGCGATCGGCGTGACGTTCGATGCCGGGTGACGGCGTGCGGCTTATATCTGCGCCATCTTGCCCGCGACCGCCCTCACCTTGCCCGGCGAAGCCTGCCAGATCGCGATCGCCGACAGGAGGCTGACGGCGATACCGATCGCGAAGGCCAGCGTGTAACTGCCGGAGAGATCGTACAGCAAGCCGGTCGCCCACGGGCCCGCAGCGCCTCCAGCCAGTGCGGCCAGCATGATGGTGCCGAAAATACTGCCATACTGCTTGCCCTGGAAGATCTCCAGCACCACCGCGCCCATGATCGATGTCAGGCCGTAGCCGAGCGCGCCTTGCGCGAAGATCATCAGATAGACCAGCGGCAATACCGGCGCGAACTTCAACGCGATCAGCGCGGCGAAGCAGATCGCAAAGCCCGCGCAGCTTATCGCCCAGATCCATTCGCGCCCGATCCGGTCGGAGAGATGCCCGAGCCAGATCTGTCCGGGAATGCCGAGCAGGCTGACGACGCCGAGCGCCCACACCGCAACATTGGCGCTGAAACCGATGTCGAGCAGGAATTTGGTCTGGTGCACCTGCACCGCGTACCAGATGTAGAGGCCAGCAGAAGTAACCGAGCGCGATCCACCAGAAGCGCGCGGTACGCATCGCGCGACGAAGCGTCCAGTCCGTTCCGGCCCAGACCGGATCGACCACGTTCGAGCGAGGTGCGGCCGATGTAGCTGTCGGCGCGGCGTCGCCATCCGGGAGCAGGCCGATATCCTCAGGCCGCTTGCGCAGCAGGAGATTGATCGGCGCGAGCACGGCAAGGACGAGAATGCCCATCGCCGTGCAGGCCGTACGCCAGCCGGTCTGCTCGATCATGTGCTGCACCCAGGGCAGCAGCGTCACCGAGCCGATGCCGACGCCGGCAAAGGCGAGCCCCATGGCAAGCCCGCGGCGGCGAATGAACCAGTTCGGCAGGAACAGCGATTGGCCGGAATAGCCGAGGCACACACTCCCCGCCCCGACCAGCACGCCGATGGTGAGATAGAGGTGCCAGGGTTGCGAGGTCAGCGGCGCCAGCAACAACCCGCCGCCCATCAGTGCGACACCGAGTTCCATCACCCCACGCGGACCGAAGCGATCCATCATGCGGCCGATCAGCGGACTGACGGCCGCCGATACCACAAAGCCGAACGAGAACGCGCCCGCGGTGAGGCCACGCTCCCACCCGAACTCGCCGATGATCGGCGGAAAGAACAGCGAGAACGCGGTACGCGCGTTCACGCCGATCGCCATGGTGACGAATGTCACCACGACGATCAGCCAGCCGTAGAAGAAGGGAAGACGCATCAGGTTGGCTTATCGTGTGGATTTGATTCGATGTCTCGGTAATTCGGATGTTCTTGGCAATAGTCTGATCAGCATCACCTTCGCATCCGCGGCCCAGGATGACACGAATTTCTCCGGGACCGTACCGGGATGTGGTTTCGATGCACAACCCCACCCGGCATTTCACCGTTTGATCGCTTCTCGTCGAGAGGCGCCCTCAGCGCTGACAGCTCTTGATTCCGATTGCTTTTCGCGCCGCTCTTGCGTGCGGTTCCATACCATCTAAGATGTAGCGCCGGAATCGCGAAATTGGTTCAACATGAACGATGAGGCGGCGGAAAAAGGCGAGGAGCAAGCCGCCCGGACTGGGCGATTTGTTGTACCGGGCGCGGGCGTCGCGCTCGTGCGCCAAGAGACTGTCGTGCTGCTGGTCGATCTCGTGGAATTGGTGCGGCTCATGCGAGAGCACGAAGCCTTTACCGTTCGGCGCTGGGCAGACTTTGTCGGCGTCGTCACTACCGAGATACTGCCGCGCTATCGCGGTGTGCTGGTGAAGAGTTCTGGGTGACGGCCTTTTGGCGCGTTTCGAGACGGTGCCTGACGCCGCTGATGCCGCCGCCGCGATGCACCGGACACTTGCCGCGCAAAACGTCGGCATGCCCGAAGACCAGCATTTCGACCTGCGGGCCGGAATCAACGCCGCGATGGCGTGGAGCGACGGGATCGATATCTACGGAACCGGCGTAAACCTGGCGGCACGGCTGGCAACGCTGGCCGGCCCGGGCGAGACGATTGCCAGCGCCTCAGCGCATGAGCAACTGGCGGCGGCCCTCGCCAGCCTCGCGCGACCCGGCGAAACCATCGGCAGCGCCACGGCACGCGATGAGCTTACGCATGGGGTCGACGCGTCGTGCGAGGACCTGGGAGAATGCATTCTCAAACATTTTGACAAGCCGGTTCGGGCCTATCGCGTTGGCCCACCTAGTGCGCTTCCAAGCCTTATCCGGCGGCGCGACTATGGAACCGTCATGCAGCCGACCATTGCCGTCATCCCCTTCTCCGCGAGGAGCGACAGCCCGGCGCTTTTCGATGTCGGTAACCTGATTGCTGACAGCGTGATCTGGCGACTGTCGAAGGCGGCAGACCTCAAGGTGATTTCACGCCTGTCGACTGCCGTGTTCCGCGGCCGCGCGAGCGATGTCGGAGAGGTGTCGGCGCATCTTGGCGCCACCTATGTCCTCAGCGGCGCATATGTTGCGGATGCAGGCAAGATCATGGTGACTGCCGAACTGTCCGAAGCGCGCAACAACCAGGTGGTCTGGACCGACCGGTTGAACGGCGAAATCGGCGATCTGCTGAGGCCGGAAAGCGAACTGGCGGATCGTATCGCCGAGGCCGTGCATTTGTCCGTGCTCGACGCCGAGGTCGAGCATATTCTGACCCAGCCGCTGCCGACACTTGAGAGCTACTCGCTGCTGCTTGGCAGCATCAAGTTGATGCATCGCTCCAGCAAGGAGGAGTTTCTCCAGACGCGCAAAATCCTTGACGAACTGATTAACCGCCATAGTCGGATCGCGGCCCCGCGCGCGTGGCTCGGCAACTGGTACATTCTGCAGGTGACCCGCGGCTGGTCCGAGGACCGCAAGCGCGAGGCGATCGAGGCTTTGAACACAACCCACGCCGCCCTCGATCGGGATCCGTCGGACGCGCTGGCGCTGGCGACCGAAGGGTTCGTCTACTGTCACTTGTTGAAGGACCTGGAGACCGCGCGCAAGCGCTGCAACGAGGCTGTGATTGCCAACCCGAGCCACGCCCTCGGCTGGCTCTATCTCGGCACCGTCAACGCATTCATGGGGGAAGGCAAAGCGGCTGTGGACGCGACACGCCGCGCGATGGAACTCTCTCCGCTCGATCCGCAACGCTACTATTTTGAGTCCCTCGCCGCGACAGCAGAACTTTCAGCGGATCAATACGAGAATGCCGCAAGGCTTGCGCGCTCATCGCTTGTGCACCACCGCATGCATTCTTCCACGTGGCGGGTTCTGACAATCTCGCTCGTGGCGCAGGATCGAATGGATGAGGCGCGCGAGGCGCTCGCCAGGCTGCGACAGATCGAGCCGCAATTGACGGTGGAGCGATATCTTGCGCGCATACCGAATGCGGGGCTCGAAATCGGCCGGCGATGGGCGTGCTGCCTGGCAATGGCCGGGTTGCCGTCCGGAAACGGCAACTCGAACCGGCATTGATTTTGGAGAAAAATATCTCGCTCGTGTGAAGCAGCACACATTCGGAACGAGCGCGACCGGGGAAATTGCAGCGAGGCGCTTACTGGCGGAAATCTGACATATTCACAGAGGAGGCAGGAATGGCTCAACTGGGCGGTGCGGGCGGAGCAGGTGGTGCAGGCGGAGCCGGTGGGGCCGGTGGAGCGGGAGGTGCCGGTGGAGCTGGCGGGGCGGGTGGCGCTGGCGGCGCGGGCGGCGCAATGCTCGGCACAATGGCCGACGCTTACGCCAATTCGATCATGGTGGACGCGCTCATTCTCGGTCGCGAGGGAACGATCGTTATTCCGGAGAATTTGACGTCCCCGCACTACACGTACTACGCGCCGGCATTGCCCACCCCCCTCGATGACGAAAAGCAAATGGAGCGCTGGGAACCGTGGGTTCGCGCCTACACGGCGGTCGGCGAGATGTTGCAGGGGATCAATTTTCAGACGACGACTAACGGATTCCAAGTCCTGTCGGGCGCATCGTTGATTGCGGAAATAGGACGTCCGCACAAGCCAACCTTCGAAGCACAAATCTCGATAGTGCTTAGCTGGGCCGAACTACGGAACGAACGTGCCACGGAAATCCTAGCGCAGATCGATCCTCAATACGCTTTCTGGTCTTCGATCATCTATATGCATCCCGATCGGACTAAACGAACTTTCGAGCTCATCAACATGCTGTTGCAATTCTGCGTGTATGTAGAAATGCGTTTCAAGCATGCGCTCGCGTGCTGGCGCCCGGTCGAATACAACGCCCAGGTGCAGCCAATGATCACGACGCCCGGGCACGGAAGCTTTCCGAGTGGACACTCGACGCAGGCCCATGCGGTTGCGTATATGTTGAAAGCGCTGCTGAATTCTCGATCCGACCAAACCGGCACATGGCAGGGCAATCGACCAACTCGATCGCCAGGCAGCACGCATTGCAACCAACCGTGTCATTGCCGGGGTCCATTTTCCAATCGACAGCATGGCTGGACGCATGCTGGGCATCGCTTTGGCCGAGTACTTCGTCGGACGTTGCGCTGGTGGCCAGAAATTCATGGAGCGGAAGTTCCTTGCTGCAAAAATCGACGCCGCTCCTGACACGGACTTCAATCCGTTCAACGCCGACCAGGATCTCAGCACTGGAAAGTTCTACTCCGAACTCTCCACAGGAACCGCGAACGTGGCGAAATCCGACTTGATGGAGCACGTCTGGGAAAAAGCGCGATACGAATGGGCGGGGAAATTCCCATAGGCGAAGCATCATCTCGCAACCCGAAGGGGAGAACGTCCGATGCCCGAGCCCAAGGTCTACCCAAGATGCTTCGGTCCGTACCTCCGGTACGCGATCTCGACGGACTTCAGAAACTTCGAATTTTTCGACTTGAAATCCGCGCTGTTCTTTCTGGTGGAATTCCATGATACCGCAAGCCAGGACAACTTCGTAAGGGAGATGAAAAAGCACCATGGGGTCATCGTTGACTTGGGGCCATCAGACGACACCCGATATGCTACGATGCTCGCCACCAAAGCGGCGGTTGCCGGCACGGCGTTGGATGAATGGGACAAATTTGTCTCCAGGGTAGAATTGTCGCTTCCCTTGAAGCCAAAGGAGCGACTGCAGTTTCAAGCGAGGAAGATCACTCCTCGCGGAAACGGCAACGACCCGACCGGGGTACTCCTGCTCGGCGTGATCGATGATGGCTGCCCGTTCGCCGCCGCGCATTTCCTCAAGAGTACGTCGGGCGTCGCCGTGAAGACACGGGTGCGCGCCATATGGGATCAGAACACGGGCAGAGATCCAATCGATGTGAGCGACAAGAACGGCCAGCCCTGCGTATTCGGGGAGGAACTGGGTGATCTCAATTACGGGCTCGAATTTCGGCGCGCTTCTGACGCGCCCGGCATCACTTCCCCGCGGCGAATGGGACTTAACGAATGGACCGAGTTGCATGTGACGCCGCAAGGCAGCATCGACGAAGACGGCTGTTACGCGGCGGCCGGGTTTCCCTGCCTCGCGCATCACGCATCGCATGGTGCGCATATCATGGACCTGTTCGCCGGCCGCATACCACTGTCGTCAAGAATTGGTCCTTGTCCAGGCGACCGGCGCGATCCGCCAAGTTGGAAGGTCGGTAAAGACGCGGCTAGCAAAGACACCACCGACGTGGTGTTCGTGCAGTTCCCCACGCCATGCCTTCGCGATGCAACGGGTGTGTGGCTGAAGTCGTATGTTTACGATGCCATCCTGTACATCCTGTCGCATGCCGGTTCGAAGACCGATCACGTCGTGATAAACCTCAGTTACGGGCCGACGACAGGACCGCACAATGGTTTGGCCGAACTGGAAACGTTGCTAACGACGTTCGTCGAAAAATACGACGGCAACAATGGGAAGCTCAAGCTCGAGATCGTGCTCGCTGCAGGCAATTCCTATCTGCTTCAGGATCACGTTGCTTTCTGCAGGAGCAGTGGTCAGCCTGACTATGTCGAATGGAGCTGGCGCCTTCCTCCCGACAACACCACTCTGTGCTTCGCCGAAGTGTGGATGAAAACAGCCTATGCCGCCCCTGTCGAAGTCACCCTGATTTCACCCAAGGGAGTTCAATACAAGCCGACCGCACCTCCGCTTCCGATTCCCAACCCATTACCCCCTCCAGACCCCGCTGGCGTGGACGTCCCGATCCCGTGGGGCAGCGAAGACACGATGTGGCGGCTTCAGGTCGAACCTACCATCGCTACCGACGGGGTCGTGGCAGAACATGGCGACTGGACGATCCAGGTTGCCAAGATCCCCGAAGGCGCTGAGCTTCATGCCTATGTCGCACGCACCGATCCCAACATGAATATGCGGACGGGCGCCAAACGATCGTATTTTGTCGACTTGAAGTGGGAAAGAATCCGGTCGGCCGAGGCCAAATGCAAATACGACAACGGGGAGTTCGACAACAGCGACTCGTTTATCCATCGCAACGGCACCCTCAACGGGATCGCTACAGCCAAAGATGACGGCGTGCACGTGGCCGGCGGCCACATCGTCGCGAATCGGCGCAAGTCGCGCTATTCGTCGGCTGGTCCTGCTCGCCCCGGTCCCCTTACGCTTCGCCGCGGCCCCGATTACCTTCTGCCTTGCGACGAGTTCCTACGCTCTCAACGGCATACGTGCCGGAGGCAACAGGAGCGGCACGGTGTTTCGGCTAACGGGCACCAGTGCCGCAGCACCGCAATTGGCTCGGCATCTCGCAAAGCTACCGAGCGACTTCCCGCGGCCGACCGACCCTCCATCTCCAAACGACGACTACGAAGTCGGGAAACGCGGTGACGGCAACTTGGAACCCCCATAGTGTCATCAGGGCCGCCGCCTCCAGCTGTTGGCATTCACGGCACCAAGAGGAACCGCGCCGGCGACAATCTGCTTCACCTGTCGC